>NZ_JBVJPY010000005.1:0-557481 GCF_055609145.1 Streptomyces sp. NPDC036822 | reverse complement strand
ACCGACACACAAATCAAAATCCGCGGCTTCCGCGTCGAACCCACCGAAATCGAAACCCTCCTCACCACCCACCCCCACCTCACCCAAGCCACCGTCACCACCCGGCCGGACCGCCACGGCACGGCGCAGCTGATCGCCCACGTGGTCGCTACCGACGCCGGGGCCGGGCGGCCCTCGCCGGCGGAGATCCGCCTGTGGCTGCGCGAACGGCTGCCGGACCACATGGTTCCCGCCTTCGTCGTCCCCCTCGACCGGCTCCCCCTCACCCCCAACGGCAAGATCGACAAACGGGCCCTGCCCGCGCCGCACGCGGGCCCCGGCACCGGCGGCAGGGAGCCGCGGACCGAGCTGGAACGGACGGTGTGCGCGGCGTTCACCGAGGCGCTCGGCACGTCCGCGCCGGTCTCCCTCGACGACGACTTCTTCGACCTCGGCGGGCACTCCCTGCTCGCCGCCCGGCTCACCAACCGTCTGGGCACCGCCCTGGACGTGCGCCTCACCCTGCGCGACGTGTTCCAGAACCCCACCCCGGCCCGGCTCGCGGCCGCCGTGGACGACCGGACCGCGCAGGCCACGACCACCCCGAAACCGCGCCGCGCCAGGCCCGCCCTGCGCCGCCGCGCCGACCAGGAACGGATCACCTCATGACCGACCGGACCCCTCTGCCCGACGCCGCCGACATCGTCTGGGACCTGCCCGGTGACGGCCCCCGCCGGACCGCGCTCCTGGTGCTGCCGCACGCGGGCGGGAACGCCCACGCCTACGCCGACTGGCGGGCCCATCTGCCGGGGGACGTCAGGCTGTTGATCGGCCAGTACCCGGGCCGCGGCGCCCGCTTCGCCGAGGACCTGCCCCGGACCATCGCCGACCTGGCGGGCCCCGTGGCGGCGGCACTCCCCGCCGACGTGGGCGAGGACCTGGTGGTCCTCGGGCACAGCATGGGCTCGCTGGTCGCCTTCGAGGTGGCCCGGCTCCTCACCGCGGCGGGCCGCGCCCCACGCGCCCTGGTGGCCTCGGCCTGCCGGGCGCCGTTCCTGGAGAACCCCAGCGCCGTGCACCCCGAGCGGCTGGACGACGACCAGCTGGTCGCCGCGATCAAGGAGCGGGGCGGCACGGACGACGGGATCCTCGACGAGCCCGAGCTGCGGGAGATCATCATCCCGTCCATCCGCGCCGACTTCGCCATCGACGACGTGTACCGCTGCCCCGTCGAGGAGGCACACGTCTCCTGCCCGGTCACCGTCATCGGAGGGGACGCGGACCCGGTGGTGCCGGTGGCGGCGCTCGACCGGTGGGCCGAGATCACCGAGGCCGGCTTCGCGGCGCACGTCCTGCCCGGCGGTCACTTCTACTTCCAGCACCGACTCCCGGCGTTCCTCGCCCTGGTCGGCACCGTCCTCGCCGGTGACGCGCGGCCCGGCGGCGGCGCCGCGCCCGTTCCCGCGGCGCTCGCGGCCGCCACGGTGTGACCCCCGACGCACCGCCTCCCCCCGGCAGGGCTCCCGTACGCGTACCACCCGTGCCCGTGCCCGTATCCGTCCCCGTACGCGTACCACCCGGCCACGTGCCCGTATCCGTCCCCGCTTCCGTGCGCATACCCCTTCCCGATTCCGTGCTCTTCCCGCAGCAGAGGACTGTTCCGATGACGACCTTCGCCGATGCCCCCGCCTCCACCGACCTCACCGTGCTCCGCGAGCCGGGCAAGCCCGCCGTCGTGGTCACCCCCGGCCACGCCGACATCGCCGCCGCCGCCGCGTGGCTGCGCACCCACCGGGCCGGCATCCAGGCGGAGCTGCACCGCTCCGGCGCGGTGCTGCTGCGGGGTCTGCCGGTCACCGACGCGGCCGACTTCGCCACCGCACGCGACGCGCTGATCGCGCGGCGCGCCGGGTACAAGGAGAAGGCCACCCCGCGCACCGACTTCGGCGAGGGCGTGTTCTCGTCCACCGACCTGCCGGCCGCCCAGCCGATCCGGCTGCACAACGAGAACAGCTACACCCTGGACTTCCCCGGAGTGCTCCTGTTCGGCTGCGTGACCGCCCCCGAGGAGGGCGGGGCCACCACCGTCGGCGACATGCGCGAGGCCCTGCGGCTGCTGCCGGCGGACCTGCGGGACCGCTTCGAGAGGGCCGGATGGCTGCTCGTACGCAACTACTCCGAACTGGCGGGGCTGCCCTGGTACAAGACCTTCGCCACCGAGGACAAGGCGGTCGCCGAGGCGTACTGCGAAGAGAACACCATCGGGTACGAGTGGCTGGACGACGACTCCCTGGTCACCCGTCAGCGCCGCTCGGCGATCGTCACGCACCCGGTGACCGGGGAGCGGGTGTGGTTCAACCACTTCGCCTTCTGGAACAGCCGCACCCTCGACCCGGACGTCCGTGACGTGCTCGTCGAGACGTACGGCGAGGAGGGTCTGCCCTTCAACACCTATCTGGGCGACGGAACGCGGCTCACGGACGCCGAGGTGGACGCCGTCAACGAGGTCTACGACCGGGTGACGCGCCGGGAGACCTGGCAGCGCGGCGACCTGATGCTCGTGGACAACATCCTCTGCGCCCACGGCCGCGAGGCGTTCAAGGGCGACCGCAAGATCCTCGTCGCCATGGGCGAGCCGGTCGCGCTCGCCGACTGCTCCCCCGCCACCCAGCCCTCCACCACCGTCTTCGGGAAGTGACCACCGCCATGACCGCCGTCCTGCCCGAGCGCACCCGCACCCTCGCTCCCGCCGTCGCCGCGAAGCCGGCGCCCGCCGACCTGCTGGACCGGCTGGCCGCCGTCCCGGGCGACCGTGCCGCCGTCGTCGCCGCCGACCGCGCGCTCACCTTCGACGCGCTGCGCGCCGACGCCATGCGGATCGCCGCCCGGCTGGCCGCCCACGGCGTCGGCCCCGAGAGCGTGGTCGCGCTCTGCCTGCCGCGCGGCTCGGGCCTGGTGTCCGCGCTGATCGGCACCCTCACCGCGGGCGCCGCCTATCTGCCGGTCGACCCGAAGCTGCCCGCCGAGCGGCGCCGCTACCTGGTCGAGGACTCCGGCGCCGACGCCGTCGTCACCCTCGGCGGCGGCCCCGACGACACGCCCCCGCTGCCCGGCGTCCCCCACCTCGACCTGCGGGAGCTGCTCGCCGACGAGGCGCCCGCGCCGGCGTACCGACCGGTGCCGGTGACCGGGGACACGCTGGCGTACGTCATCTACACCTCCGGCTCGACCGGCCGTCCCAAGGGCGTCGAGATCGGCCGGGCGGCCGCCGCCCGGCTGCTGGCCGAGCTGGAGGACGCCCACATCGCCGTGACCGAGGCCGGCAGGGTCGGCTGGAACGCCTCGCCCTCGTTCGACGCCTCCGTGCAGCAGTGGACCCGGGTCTGCCGCGGCGACACCCTGGTGATGATCGACGACGAGACGCGCGCCGACCCGGCCCTGCTCGCCGCGCTCGTGGCCGACGAACGCCTCACCGACCTGGACCTCACGCCCTCGCACGCGGACCCGCTGCTGGAGCTGCTCGGCGACGGCAGGGGCGACCGGGAGCGCGCCGCGGGCGACCGCCCGCTCACCCTGCTGATCGGCGGCGAGGCGATCAGCCCCGCGCTGTGGTCCCGGATCGCGGAGGCGACGGCCACGACGGGCGCCCTCCGCGCGGTCAACCTGTACGGGCCCACCGAGTGCACCGTGGACGCCACCGCCGGCTGGATCGAGACGCCGGCCGGGGAGGCCGCCGCTCCGCACATCGGCGCCGTCCTGCCGGGGCTGCGGCCGCGCGTGCTCGACGAGAGGCTTCGGCCGGTCGGCCCGCACGGGGTCGGCGAGCTGTACCTCGCCGGGCCGCGCGTGGGCCGCGGCTACCGCCGCCGTCCCGGTCTCACCGCCGAGCGGTTCACCGCCGACCTGGGAGACGACGCCGAGCCGGGCGGGCGCATGTACCGCACGGGGGACCTGGTCCGGGTCCTCCCCGGTGGCCGGCTCGCCTACCTGGGCCGCGCGGACGGTCAGGTGAAACTGCGCGGCTTCCGCATCGAGCTCCCCGAGATCGAGGCGGCGCTGACCGCGCACGCGGCCGTCGCCGAGGCCGCCGTCGTGCTGCGGGACGACGTGCACGGGGCGCCCGGTCTGGTCGCCTACTACCGGGCCACGGGGCCGGTGACCGAGTCGGTCCTGAAGGAGCTGCTGGCCGGCTCCCTGCCCGCGTACATGGTGCCCGCCGTCCTCGTCGCCATGGACCGCTTCCCGACGACCGTCAACGGCAAGCTGGACCGGGCCGCGCTGCCCGCACCGGCGCCGACCGCGCCGCAGTCGGACCCGTGGGCCGGGGCGCAGGCCGCCGGAGCCGAGGCCGCCTCGGCGGAGGGCGGGCTGTCCGCCTCCGAGGCGCTGATCGCCGGGGTGTGGACCACCGTCCTCGGGGCGGACTCCATCGGCCCCGACGACAACTTCTTCAAACTGGGCGGCCATTCCCTGCTCGCGATCAAGCTCGTCTCGCGGGTACGCGCCGATCTCGGCGTGGCCCTGCCGGTGAAGGCCGTCTACGCCAACCCGCGGCTGCGGGACCTTGCCGCGCACATCGACGGGCTCGTCGCAGCCCACGACGCCTGAGGACATGACCGTGACCCCGTTGTCGTTCGCCCAGCGCCGCCTGTGGTTCCTCGGGCGGCTGGAAGGCCCGTCCGCCACCTACAACGCCCCGGTGGTGCTGCACCTGGACGGGACGCCCGACCCTGCGGTGCTCGGGGCGGCCCTCGCCGATCTGGTCGAGCGGCACGAGGTGCTGCGCACCGTGCTGCCGGCCGGCCCGGACGCCGAGCCCCGGCAGGAGGTCCGGGAGGCCGGGGCGGTGCCCCCGCCCGAGGTGGTCCGGTGCTCGCCCGCCGACCGGGAGGACCGGGTGGCCGCGTTCGTCCGGGAGCCGATCGACGTCACCGCCGGACCCCCGCTGCGGGTGCGGCTGTTCACCGCGCCCGCCGGACCGGACGGCGGCCGGGACTCCGTCCTGGTGCTGCTGCTCCACCACATCGCCACGGACGGCTGGTCCGTGCGCCCCCTGCTCCGCGACCTGGACACCGCCTACCGCGCCCGGCTCGCGGGCCGGGCCCCCGCGTGGGAGCCGTTGCCGGTCCAGTACGCCGACTACGCCGTGTGGCAGCGGGACCTGCTCGGCGATCCGGAGGATCCCGAGAGCCTGGCCGCCGAGCAGCTCGACCACTGGCGGCGGAGGCTCGAAGGAGCCCCCGCGGTCACGGCCCTGCCCGCGGACCGGCCGCGACCGGCCGAGCCCACCGGGCGCGGTGGCACGCTCACCGCCCGCGTCCCGGCGGGCACCCACCGGGCCCTGCTCGCCCTGGCCAAGGAGCACCGGGCCAGCCTGCCGATGGTGGTACGGGCGGCGCTGGCGGCGGCCCTGGCGGCGGCCGGCTCCGGCCCCGACCTGGTGATCGGCACACCGGTCGCCGGCCGGCCCGAGGAGGATCTGTACGAGCTCGTCGGGTTCTTCGTCAACACCCTGGCGCTGCGCACGGACCTCTCGGGCGATCCGAGCGCGGCCGCCTTGCTGGAGCGGGTCCGGGACGCGGACCTGGCGGCGTACGAACACCAGGACCTGCCCTTCGAGCTGCTGGTGGAACGGCTCGCCCCTGAGCGGTCGCTGGGCCACCACCCGCTGTTCCAGGTGATGCTGAACGTCGACGGGGCGGAGGGCACCGGCCCGGTCCCGCTCGGGCCGCACCTCACCGGCCGGCCCGGCACCGCCGACCTGGGGGCCGCCAAATTCGACCTCACCTACTCCTGCGGGCAGCGCGTCACCCCGGACGGCTCCCCCGACGGGCTCGACCTCGCGCTGGGCTACGCCGTCGACCTGTTCGACGCGTCCACGGCACGACTGCTCCTGGACCTGTTCACCCGGGCGCTGGAGGGCTTCGCCCGCGACGCCGGCCGGCCGGTCGGCGCGCTGTCGCTGACCACGGCCGAGGAGCGGGCCGGGCTGGCCGCCCGGCACGAGGCGCTGGCCGCGGCCCGGGCGGCGGCGTCGGCGGCGCCCGCGGGCCACCCCGGCCGCCGTGAGGTGAGCGGTCCGCGGGAGGAGATCCTGTGCGGCCTGTTCGCCGACGTGCTCGGGCGTCCGCACGTGGGGCCGGACGACAACTTCTTCCGCAGCGGCGGGCATTCGATGCTCGCGGGCCGCCTCGTCAACCGGGTCCGAAGCGCCCTCGGGGTGGAGCTGGGCATCCGGGACCTCTTCCTGGCCCCCAGCCCGGCCGCCCTGCACCGGCGGCTCGCCGAGGCCGCCCGCGCCGGCGCCGGAGCCGCCCCCCGGCCCGCGCCACGGCCGGTGCCGGAGGCCGAACGCCCGGAGCGGGCGCCCCTGTCGGCTGCGCAGCGGGCGCTGTGGCTCCTCGCCAGGATCGAGGGCCCCTCGGCGACGTACAACGCGCCCGTGGTGCTGCGCCTGGACGGGATGCCGGACATCGGGGCGCTGGGCGCGGCGCTGGCCGATCTGGCCGCCCGGCACGCGGTGCTGCGCACCGCCTACCCGCATGTGGACGGCGAGCCGTACCAGCGGGTGACGGAGGGCTTCATCCCCGCGCTGGAGACGGTCCGGTGCGCGGACGCCGCGGATCTGGACGACCGCGTGGGGGAGTTCGGACGTACCCCGCTCGACGTGACGGAGGGGGTGCCGCTGCGGGCCCGGCTGTTCACGGCCGGGTCCGGGCGCCCGGAGGACGGCGGCTGCGCCCTGGTGCTGCTCGTCCACCACATCGCCGTCGACGGATGGTCCCTGGAGCCGCTCCTGCGCGACCTGGACGCGGCCTACACCGCCCGTCTTGCCGGCCGTGCCCCCGACTGGGAGCCGCTGCCCCTCGCCTACACGGACTACGCGCTGTGGCAGCGCGATCTCCTCCGCGGCCCTGAGGGCCTCCTGGACCACTGGCGGACCGCGCTGGCCGGGCTGCCCGAGCGGACGGCGTTGCCCTACGACCGGCCCCGGCCCGCCGAGCCCACCGGACGCGGCAGGATGCTCGGCACCCGACTCGAACCCGGCACGTGGAGCGGACTGGCCGCGCTCGCCCGGGACCGCGGGGCGAGCCTGTTCATGGTGGCGCGGGCCGCCCTCGCCGCCGCCCTCTCGGCGACCGGCGCGGGACAGGACCTGGCCGTCGGCACCCCGGTCGCGGGCCGCTCCGACGAGGCCCTGCACGATCTCGTCGGCTGCTTCGTGAACTCCCTCGTCCTGCGGGCCGACACCTCCGGGGATCCGACGGCGGCGGTCCTGGTGGACCGGACACGGGACACCGACCTGGCCGCCTTCGACCACCAGGACCTGCCGTTCGACGTGCTCGTGGAGCAGTTGGCCGGGGAGGCCGGCCGGGCCCTCGGCGAGCACCCCTTCTTCCAGGTGATGCTGACGGTCCGGTCCCCCGGTTCCACCGACGGCGGGGCCGCGGCCCGGCTCGGGCCGCTGACCGCCGAGACCGGCACCGTGGACCTGGGGGCGGCCAAGTTCGACCTGAGCTTCCACTGCGCGCCGGAGTCCGACGGCGGGGTGCGGCTGCTGCTCGGCTACGCCGAGGACGTCTTCCAGGAGGACACCGCCAGGCTGCTCCTGGACGTGTACGCCCGTGCCCTCGCCGCCTTCGCCGAGGACCCCGGCCGGCCGCTGAGCGCGCTGGGCCTGGTCGGCGGTACGGAGGCGGCGGAGTTCGCCGCCCGCCGGGAGCGGCTCGCCGAGGCGGCACGGGCCGCCGCCCGGAGCGCGGTCGCGTCCGCACGCGACCGGGAGGAGGAGCGGACCGGGGGGCGTGGGGCGGGGCCGGAACACCCGCGGGTGGAGCTGCTGTGCGGTCTGTTCGCGGAGGTCCTCGGCCGGACCGAGATGCGCCCGGCCGACAACTTCTTCCGGCTCGGCGGACATTCGATGCTGGCGAGCAGACTCGTCAACCGGGTCCGGGAGGCGCTGGGCGTGCCGCTCGGAATCCGGGACCTGTTCCTCGCCCCGACACCGCGGGCGTTGCACGAGCGGCTGCCGGACGGTCCCGAGTCCGGCGCGGGGCGGCCGGTGCTCCGCCCGGCCGCCGCCCGTCCCGAGCGGATCCCGCTGTCGTACGCCCAGCGCCGCCTGTGGTTCACCGATCAGCTGGAGGGGCCTTCCGCCGCCTACAACATCGCCCTGGTACGACGGCTGGAACGGCCGCTGGATCCGGCGGCCCTCGCCGCCGCGCTCGCCGACGTCGCCGAGCGGCACGAGGTGCTGCGCACGGTGTACCGGGCGGAGGGCGGTGAGCCGTACCAGGTGGTCCTCGAAGGGGCCCGCCCGCGGCTGGAACTGGGCTTCCCCGCCGACCCGGCCGCGGCCGTGGACGCGGCCGCGGGACACGTCTTCGACCTCGCACGGGACCTGCCGTTCCGCGCATGGCTCTTCCTGCCCTCCGACGGCTCCGGACGGCAGACCCTGGTGCTGCTGCTGCACCACATCGCCGCCGACGGCTGGTCGACCGACCGCCTCCTCGCCGATCTGGGCGCGGCCTACGCGGCGCGCGTCGCCGGCTCGGCTCCCTCCTGGGCCGCGCTGCCCGTCCAGTACGCGGACTTCACCCTCTGGCAGCGGGACCTTCTCTCCACCGGCGTGGAGAGGCGGCTCGGCTTCTGGGAGCGCGCCCTGGCCGGCCTTCCGCCGCTGATCGACCTGCCCACCGACCGGCACCGGCCCCCGGTGCCCTCCGGGCGGGGCGCGGTCACCGGGTTCACCGTCCCGGCGTCCGTACGGGCGGGGCTCGAGCGGATGGCCCGGGAGACCGGAACCACCCTGTTCATGGTGGTCCACGCGGCGCTCGCGGCCGTGCTCACCCGCTGCGGGGCCGGCCCGGACGTGGCGGTGGGCACGGTGGTCGCGGGCCGGGACGACCAGGCGCTGGACGCGTCGGTCGGGTTCTTCGTCAACACCCTGGTCCTGCGGACCGACACCTCGGGGGACCCGTGCTTCGCGGACCTGCTGGTCAGGGTCCGGGAAACGGACCTGGCGGCGTACGCGCACCAGGAGGTTCCCTTCGACCTGGTCGTGGAGCACCTCGACCCGCACCGGTCGGCGGCGCACCACCCGCTGGTCCAGGTGATGCTGCGGGTGGATCAGGAGCCGGACGGCGCGGGCCGGACGGCCGCGGCGGGCGACCCGCTCGCCGGCGAGGCGCTGCCCTTCGGGGCGCACACCGCCAAGGCGGACCTGACGTTCGCCCTGACCGGCAGCGCGGAGCACGGTGGTCTTGACGGAGTGCTGGAGTACGCCACCGATCTGTACGGGGCGGCCGGGGCGGAACGTCTGGCCGGTCTCCTCCGGGACGCGCTGGCACACGTCGTGGCGGATCCCGGGGCCCGCGTGGGCACCCTGCCCGAAGGGCCTTCCCGGCCGGGCGAGGGACCCTACGCCACCGTCGCGGGGTACCGGGTGGACCTGGGTCACGTACGGCGGGTCCTGCGGGATCACCCCGAGGTCACGGACGTCGAGGTGGCCCTCGCCGACGGCAGACTCGTGGCCCGGGTGACGGGCACGGTCGCGGAGGCCGAGGCCCAGTCCTGGGCGTCGGACCGGCTGCCCGAGTACGCGGTGCCCGTCGTCGCCGCCACCGGGGAGCGCCCGCCCATGCCGCCGGCGCCGGGTGGTCCGCTGCCCCGGCTGGTGGAGCTGTTCAGTGAGGTCCTCGACGGCAAGGAGGTGACCGCCGACGCGAACTTCTTCCGTGCGGGCGGGCATTCGCTGCTGGCGGTGCGCCTGCTGAACCGGGTGCGCACGGAGCTGGGCCGCGAGCTCACCCTGCGGGACGTCTTCCGGCACCCCACGCCGGCCGCCCTGGCGGCCCTCCTGGCCGCGGCCCCCACGCCTCCCCCGGTCCCCACCCTCCGCCGCCGCACCCACGCGGGCACGCGGGTGCCCCAGCACTGATTCCGGGTGGGGGGCGGGACCGCCGAGGCCCGCCATGACTCTCCGGCCTCGGGAACCACCGCTCCGGGCCCGGCCCGTCGCGGGGCGGCAGGGCGCGGGGCAGGCCCGCCGCAGGACCCGTCCCCGCCGACGAGGTCGCGGCGACCGGCCTCCGCCACGCGGCCGTTGCGGCCGTCTCCCGCCGCTCTGCCGTGTGAGCCCGCCCGTCCTCGGGCGGGCTCACACGTGTGCGTTCGCACGGGCTCCGGGCCCGCCCGCGGTCCGCGTCCGGCGCGGCGGTCCCCGGTCTCGGGGGGGCAGTTCCGGGCGGCAGCGACGTCGCCGCGAGCTGCCGCGGGGACTGCCCGCCGGGGGGTGCCGGCGCTCGTAGCGTGGTGGCGCGGAGTCGGGAGGAGAACCCGGTCCCGGTCCCCCTCAGCCCTCACCTGGAGGCCACGCGATGCCCTCGACCGCTCCCCCCGCCTCTGCCGCCCCCGGGCCCGGCCCCCTGGACCGGTTCGACGCGCAGGTCGCCGCCGGTCCGGAGCGGGTCGCGCTGGTGCACGGTGAGCGCCGGATGACGTACGGGCAGCTGGCCCTTGCGGTGGCCCTGCGCGCCGACCGGGCACAGGGGCCGGCGGATGCCGGCGGAGGGGAAGGCGGCGAGGGCGGGCCGGGGATCGGCCGGGCGGTCGCCCTGCTGGCGGCCCTGCGCACGGATGCGACCGGGGCCGCCGAAGGGCCGGAGGTCCGCGAGCTGCTGCCGGCCCTGTCCTCGGGGGCGACCGTGGATGTCACCGCCCTCGGGGCGGCGGCGCCCGAGGACCGGGTGCCCCTGTCGTTCGCCCAGCGCCGGCTCTGGTTCCTCCACCGTCTGGAGGGCCCGGCCCCGACCTACAACCTTCCGCTGGTGGTCCGCCTGGACTCCGTCCCCGACCGGGAGGCGCTGGAGACCGCCCTCCACGACGTGGTGGAGCGCCATGAGGTGCTGCGCACCCTCTATCCGGCGGACGACGCGGGCGAGCCGCGCCAGCACGTGCTGGACCGGCCGCGTGCGGAGTTCGCGGTGCGCTCCTGCGCGCCCGGCGATCTGGCCGCCGAGATCGCCCGGTTCACCTCCGGCACGTTCGACCTGGAGACCGAACTCCCGCTGCGCGCGGCGCTGTTCCTGCCGGGCGACGGGAGCGGTGCGCTGGTCCTGCTCACCCACCACATCGCCACCGACGGCTGGTCGGTGGGCCCGCTGCTGCGCGACCTCGGCGCCGCCTACGACGCGCGGCTCGCCGGGCGGGAGCCCGGCTGGGAGCCGTTGCCGGTGCAGTACGCCGACTACACCCTGTGGCAGCAGGAGCTGCTGGAGAACGACACCGCGCTCGCCGCCTACTGGCGGGACGCGCTCGCCGGGCTGCCGCCGTTGCTGGACCTGCCCGCCGACCGGCCCCGGCCGGCCTCCCCGAGCGGCCGGGCCGGCACCCTGACCGCCGTGCTGGACGGGGAGACGCACGCGCGCCTCGCGGCGCGGGCCGCGGGAGCGGACGCCAGTCTGCTGATGGTGGCGCAAGCGGCCCTGGCCACGGCCCTGGACGCCTGTGGCGCCGGCCCCGACGTGGCGATCGGCACACCGGTGGCCGGCCGCGCCGACGAGGCCCTCGACGATCTGGTCGGCTTCTTCGTCAACAGCCTCGTACTGCGCACCGACGTGTCGGGGGAGGCGGGCCCTGCCGAGCTGGTCGCCCGGGCGAGGGAGGCCGCGCTGGGCGCGTACGCGCACCAGGAGCTGCCCTTCGACCGGCTGGTGGAGCTGCTCAACCCCCGCCGGGCGCCCGGCGCCAACCCTCTGTTCCAGGTGACCCTCGCGGTGCGGGAGGACGAGGCCGGGACGGACCCGCTGGCGGTACGCATCGGCGACACGCTCAGCGGCCGGTACGAGGAGACCGGCCTCGACGCCGCCAAGTTCGACCTCGCGGTCACCGTCGTGGCCCGTCCCGGCCACGGCGGTCTGGAGCTGTGGTGGACCTACGCCGAGGACCTGTTCGACGAGCCCACGGCGCGGTTGCTGCTCGACGTGTACGTCCGGGCCCTGGCCCGGTTCGCGGACGGTGAGGACGCCCCGGTGCGCTCCCTGCCCCTGCTGTCCGAGGACGAGCGTGCGGTGCTGGCCGCCCGCCCGGCGCGGACGGCGGGACCCGAGGCGCCCGAGGGGTCCGAGGCCGTTGCCGGGGTGGTGACGGCCGATCCGGCGGCCGTGGCCGCCCTGTGCCGGATCTTCGCGGAGATCACCGGCCGTGTGGAGGTGGCCCCGGACGACAACTTCTTCGCCGTCGGCGGTCATTCGATGGCGGGCGTGCGGCTGATGAACCGGGTACGGGCCGTGCTGGGGGCGGACCTGCGGCTGCGGGACCTGTTCCTCGCCCCGACCCCGGCCCGGCTGGCCGCCCGGCTCCCCGCCACGGCGCACGGCGGGCCGGGCGTGCGGGGCGCGGCGGCGGGCGACGGAGCCGGGGGGCGGCCCCGGCTGACGGCCGTACCGGGCGCGGAGAGGCCGGAGCGGCTCCCCCTCTCGTACGCGCAGCGACGGTTGTGGTTCGTCGACCAGTTGGAGGGACCGAGCCGGTCGTACAACATCCCGTTCGTGCTGCGGCCGGACCAGCCGCTGGACCCGGACGTCCTGGCCGCGGCGCTCGCCGACACGGCGGAACGCCACGAGGTGCTGCGCACGGTGTACCCGGCGGTCGACGGCCGGCCTCACCAGGAGGTAAGGGAGAACGCCCGGCCGGTCCTTCAGGTGGTGCGGACGGGGCCGGACGGGGTGGAGGCCGCCGTGGACGCGGCGGCGGGGCATGTGTTCGACCTCGCCGGGGAGATCCCGTTCCGCGCGTGGCTGATCGAGACCGTCCCGGAGCCGGGGCGAGCCGGCGGACCGGTGTCCGGACCGGCGGGGCAGGTGCTGGTGCTCCTCGTGCATCACATCGCCGCCGACGGCTGGTCCGCGCGGCCGCTGATGGGCGATCTCGCCGCCGCCTACACGGCCCGCCTCGGCGGCGCCGCGCCCTCCTGG
The DNA here is from genome assembly GCF_055609145.1 of Streptomyces sp. NPDC036822. Lineage (NCBI taxonomy): Bacteria > Bacillati > Actinomycetota > Actinomycetes > Kitasatosporales > Streptomycetaceae > Streptomyces > Streptomyces sp. NPDC036822. The sequence continues at coordinate 544,525 of NZ_JBVJPY010000005.1, read as the reverse complement.
GATCCGCTGCCGGTGCAGTACGCGGACTACACGCTGTGGGAGCGGCACATGCTGGAGGGCCCGGAGGCGGCGGAACAGACCGCCTTCTGGCGGGACCGGCTGGCCGGCGCCCCGCCCGTCCTCGAGCTGACGCCTGCCCGGACGCGGCCGGCCGAGGCCACGCACCGCGGCGGCGCCACGCCGGTCCCGGGAGTGGACGCGGACGTCCACGCCCGGCTGGAGGCGCTGGCCCTGGAGCACGGCGCGACCCTGCTGATGGTGGTGCAGGCGGCGTTCGCGGCGGTGCTGACCCGGCACGGGGCGGGCACCGACCTGCCGTTGGGCACGGTGGTCGCGGGCCGGGACGACCAGGCGCTGGACGAGCTGGTCGGGTTCTTCGTGAACACCCTGGTCCTGCGCACCGACACGTCGGGGAACCCGTCCTTCGCCGAGCTGCTGGAGCGGGTCAGGGAGGCCGATCTGGCGGCTTTCGCCCATCAGCAGATCCCCTTCGACCTGGTCGTGGAGCGGCTGAACCCGGTGCGGTCCACCGCCCACCACCCGCTGGTGCAGGTGATGGTGCAGGTGCACCCGGCCGAGCGGTCGGCCCCGCGGGACTCGCCGCTGGCCGGCACGGCGCTGGGCGCCGAGTCGGGCTTCACGAAGTTCGACCTGACACTGGCGCTGCGGGAGACCCGGGAAGCCTCCGGCGCCCCGGCCGGCCTGGCGGGGGTGCTGGAGTACGCCCGGGACCTCTTCGACGAGGGGACGGCGGCCCAGTTGGCGGCGCACGTGACGCGCCTGCTGCGGGTGGTGGCCGCCGACCAGGAGGCACGGATCGGTGACGTGCCGCTGCTGTCGGCGGAGGAGGCGGACCGCCTGCTCGTGCGGTACAACGACACGGCGGTGCCCCGCGTGCTGCCCGGTCTGGTGCACGAGCGGTTCGAGGAGCAGGCACGCCGCACCCCACGCGCGGTGGCGGTCCGGTACGAGGACGAGACGCTGACCTTCGCCGAGCTGAACGCCCGGGCGAACGCCCTCGCGCACCGGCTGATCGAGGCGGGGGCACGGCCGCACGGCGCGGTCGGGCTGCTGCTCGACCGAACGCCGCACCTGCTGGTGGCGGCGCTGGCGGCCCTGAAGTGCGGGGCGGCGTACGTCCCGCTGGATCCCCGGCTGCCGGAGTCCCGGATCGCCATGATCATGGAGGACACGGGGGCACGGGTGCTCGTCACCCAGGAGGAGTACGCGGACGCCGCTCCGGTGGCGCGGCAACTGGCCGCGGGGGTACGGGTGCTGTCCGCGGACACGCCGGTGCCGGGCTGCCGGCGCACCGACCCGCGGGTGGTGGTCGGCGAGGACGCCCTGATGTACGTGATGTTCACCTCGGGCTCGACCGGCCGGCCCAAGGGCGTCGGCGTCACCCACCGCAACGTGGTGGAGCTGGTCACCGACCGGTGCTGGAACCACTCCCACCACCGTCGCATGCTGGTGCATTCGGCGATCGGCTTCGACGCCTCCACGTACGAGCTGTGGGTACCGCTGCTGAACGGGGGCGAGTTGGTCTTCGCGCCCGGTTCCGGAACGGATCTGGCCGAACTCGACCACGCGATCCGCGCCCACGGGGTGACCGCGGCCTATTTCACGATGGGTCTGTTCCACATCATGGCGGACGAGGGCCTCGACACGCTCAAGCTGCTGGACGAGGTGTGGACCGGCGGGGACGTGGCTTCCCCGGCCGCCCTCCAGAGGGTCCTGGACCACTGCCCGGACACGGTGCTGGTGCACAGCTACGGGCCGACCGAGACGACGTTCGCCTCGCACCACCAGCGCCTGGACACCGGCTGCCGCACCCTGCCGGGGGTGTTCCTGGGCGCCGCGCTGGACAACACGCGGGTGCACGTCCTGGACGAGCGTCTGCGGCCCGTGCCGGTGGGGGTCGCCGGCGAGATGTACCTCGCGGGCACGCAGGTGGCGCGGGGATACCTCGGGCGGCCGGGGCTGACCGCGGAGCGGTTCGTCGCCGACCCGTTCGCCGCGGACGGCAGCCGGATGTACCGCACCGGCGACCTGGTCCACTGGACGGCCGACGGCGAACTGCGCTTCGTGGGCCGGGCGGACGGCCAGATCAAGCTGCGCGGCTTCCGGATCGAGCCCGGGGAGATCGAGGAGACCCTGACCCGGCATCCGGGCGTCGGGCGGGTCGCGGTGGTCGTCTTCGACGACGGGCCGGGCGGGAAGCGGCTGGTGGCGTACGCGGTGCCGCGCGCCGGACACCGGCTGAGCGGCGAGGAGCTGCTGCGCTGGGCGGCCGGTGAGCTTCCGGAGCACATGGTGCCCGCCGCGGCGGTCCTGCTCGACGAGATCCCGCTGACCGTGAACGGCAAGCCGGACCGCAAGGCGCTGCCGGCGCCCGCGCCGGCCGCGGCCCCGTCCGGGCGCCCGCCGCGGACTCCTCGCGAGGAGGTGCTGTGCGGCCTCTTCGAGGACGTGCTCGGCGTCCGGGGCGTAGGGATCGACGACAACTTCTTCACGCTGGGCGGGCATTCACTGCTCGGCGTCCGGCTGGTGAGCCGGATGCGCACGGCACTGGGCCTGGAGCTGGGCGTACGGGACCTCTTCCGCACACCGACGCCGGCCGGGCTGCTCGCCGACGAGCCGTCGGGCTTCGATCCGATGGGAGTGCTGCTGCCCCTCCAGCCGGGCGGTACACGCAGGCCGCTGTTCGCCCTCCACCCGGGCACGGGCGTGGGGTGGTCGTACGTGGGCCTGGCCCGGCACCTGGGCCCGGACCAGCCGCTGTACGCCATCCAGGCGCGTGCCCTCTCCGAACTCGGGCACAGCCCGGGGTCCGTGGAGGAGATGGTCGAGGACTATCTGGAGCGCATCCGGCGCGTCCAGCCGCACGGCCCGTACCGCTTCCTCGGCTGGTCGTTCGGCGGAACCGTCGCGCACGCCCTCGCGGTGCGGCTGGCCGAACAGGGCGAGCGGACCGAACTGCTGGCGATGATGGACGTCCACCTGCTGCCCACGGAGCCGGAGCGCCGCCGGATGACCCCCGCGCAGAAGCGGGAGATGCTGGTCGGCGACGCCACCGACGAGCCCGAGGACGCCCCGTTCGACGTGGAGGGGCTGATCGGACTCGTCCGGGAGACCGATCCGGTCCTGGGCGGATTCTCCGACGGCGAGATCCGCTCGGTGATCGGCGCTTCCATCGACCACGCCGAAATCATGAACCTCTACGCGCCGCGACCGGTGAAGGCGGACATGCTCTTCTTCGCGGCGCAGGGAGAAGGCGCCCCCGAGAACAATCTCTGCACAGCCTGGCTCCCTTTCGTGGAGGGAGCCGTGGAGAAACACACCATCGACGTCATCCACACCAGGATGGGCGAACCCGAGCCCCTTGCGGTGATCGGCCGTATCCTTTCCGAGAAATTGAGGAGTCTGTCATGACGAACCCGTTCGACGACACCGAGGGCATTTTCCACGTGGTGGTCAACGCCGAGGGACAGCACGCGCTGTGGCCGGCGTTCATCGAGATCCCCGCAGGCTGGGACAGTGCGTGGGGGGCCGGCCCGAGGGACGAGGCGCTGGCCTACGTCGAGGCGAACTGGACCGACATCCGGCCCAAGAGCCTGCTCGCCCAGTACGCCTGATCCTCCCGCGCCCACCCGGGCACGGCTTTCACCGACGAACGCGAGCGCAAACGCGAACGTGAAGGCGAAGGCGAGAACGAACACGACGAAAGCGATGACGACCACGAGCCGCGGTCCGGAGAATTCCGGACCGCGGCTCGGTGTTTTTCCGCCCCTTTTCGTTCCGCCCTTTCTGCCGCCACAACTTCCCCTTCCCGCCCTTTTCCCTTCCTATATTGTGAGCATGCGACGACGGAGTTTGAAGGTACTGCTGACCGGTACGGCGTCGGATTCCCATACCTGGAATCTCGTCTACCTGCGGCTGTTCTTGGAGGAGCAGGGCCATCGGGTCACCGGCCTGGGCCCCTGCGTCCCCGACGACCTGCTCGTGGCGGCCTGTGCGGAGCCCGGTCCCGAGCTGGTCGTCATCAGCAGCGTCAACGGCCACGGCTACCGCGACGGCCTGTCCGCCGTCCGCGCCCTGCGCGCCGCCGGAGTTCGGGTCCCGGTAGTCGTCGGAGGCAAGCTGGGCGTCGCCGGCCAGGCCGACCCGGCCCGGCGCGACACGCTCCTGGCGGCCGGCTGCACCGCCGTGTTCGACGACGGGGACGCCGAGGCCCTGCGCGCGTTCGCGGCGGCGCTCGTCCCCGTGGGGCGCGTGCCGGCCGGTTCCGTGTCCGGCGGCCCCGTGTCCGCCGGGCGCGCCCCGGCCGGCCCCGTGACCAGCCGTCTCCTGTCCGCCGGTTCCGTGTCGGCCGGGCGCGTGCCGGCGGCAGCGCGGAGCCGGGCATGAGCACGGCAGGAGTGCTCCTCGCGGCGCCGGAGGGTCGCAGGGACGGCAGCCGCCGCCCCGTCGACGCGTCCCCCTCCCCCGACCGGCCCGGGCCGCTCTCCTTCGGCGGGTTCGTCGCCCGGGCCGCGGCCGCCGGCCGGCTCGTGGTCCAGCCCCGGATGGGGTTCGCCGACCCGGGCCGGATGCGGGCCGGTCTGGCCGGCACCCGGGCCGCGGCGGCGGTCACCGTCGGCACCCTCACCATCGACAGCTACACCCGCGTCGGCGACCACGCGGCGGCCCGTGCGGCCCTCGTGGAGGGTGTCCAGCTCAACGGCTACCCGATCGCCGCCCACCCCGCCGAGCGGACCCGCGCCATGCTCGACGGCATCCTCGGCCCCGGCTTCCCGGTGCAGGTGCGCCACGGCTCCTCCCGGCCGGAGGCCATCGTCCGCGCCCTCGCCGCCGTCGGCCTGGACGCCACCGAGGGCGGTCCCGTCTCCTACTGCCTGCCCTACGGCCGTACCCCGCTCGCCGAGTCGGTGGACAACTGGGCACGGGCCTGCGAACTCCTCGCGGCCCTGGTGCCCGCGCCCCGCATGCCGCACGTGGAGAGCTTCGGCGGCTGCATGCTCGGACAGCTCTGCCCGCCGGGGCTGCTCGTCGCGCTCAGCGTGCTGGAGGGGCTGTTCTTCACCCGGCACGGCATCCGCAGCGTCTCGCTCGGCTACGCCCAGCAGACGGACGCCGCACAGGACGCCGAGGCCGTACGCGCCCTCCATCGGCTGGCCGCCGAACTCCTGCCCCCGGACACCGACCGGCACGTCGTGCTCTACACGTACATGGGGGTGTTCCCCCGCACCGCGGCCGGCGCGACCCGGCTCCTGGAGGACTCCGCCCGGCTCGCGGTCCACGCCGGGGCGCAGCGGCTGATCGTCAAGACGGCTGCCGAGGCGCACCGGATCCCGACCGTCCGGGAGAACGTCCGCGCGCTGGAGACGGCCGCGGCGAGCGCGGAGTCGGCCGCCCGCTCCCGCCTCGGCGCGGCCGAGACGGCCGATGCGGCCGCCGGGGCGGACAGCGAGGTGTACCGCGAGGCCCGGGCCTTCGTCGACGCCGTCCTCGAACTCGGCACCGACATCGGGCGGGCCCTGCGCGCCGCCTTCGCGCGGGGTGTGCTGGACGTGCCGTACTGCCTGCACCCCGACAACGCGGGCCGCTCCCGCAGCTTCGTCGACGCCGGAGGGCGGCTGCGCTGGGCGGAGACCGGGGCGATGCCGGTGGCGCCGTACGCGGCCCCCGGGGGCCGGACCCCCCTGACCTCCGACGGGCTGCTGACCGCGCTGCACGGCGTCGCGGCCCGCTACGACACCCCCGTCACCGACTGAACCGCCCTCTCCCGAGCCTGCCTGCCGATTCCCGTGCCCGACGTCGCCCCACCGTCCCGACCTTCTGGAGTAGACGACATGGAATGCGCCCCCACCCCCGCTCCGGCCCCTCCCTCCCTCGGCGAGCACCTGGCGTCCCCGCGCCTGCGGTCCGCGATGCTGGTCCAGCAGGAAGCGCTCCACGCGGCGCGGGAGTTCCTGCGCGGCGAGGGGTTCACGGAGCTTCTTCCCCCGCTGATCGGCCCGGTCACCGACCCCGGCGGCCGGGGCGCCAAGGCTCTCGACGTGGACTACTACGGCCGCCCGTACAAGCTGATGACCAGCGCGATCCTGTACAAGCAGGCGTCGTTGCGGGGCTTTCCACGACTGTTCTACATCGCCCCGAACGTCCGGGTGGAGCCGCCCGAGACCGCGAGCACCGGCCGGCACCTGGTGGAGTTCCACCAGATCGACGTGGAGATGGCCGGCGCGAGCCGGGAGGAGGCCCAGGAGATCGCCGCCGGGCTGCTGACCCGCGTGGTGGAGCACGTGTGGACGGCCGTGCCCGACGTGCTACGGGAACTGGGCCGCGAGGAAGGGGAGTTCGCCGAGCTACGGGCCGGGAAGTTCGAGGCGTGCACGCACGAGGAGGCGGTCGCGCGGCTGGCCGCGCTGGGCCACGCCCAGAGCCCGGACGGGGAGATCGACTGGGAGGCCGAGCGGATCCTGTCCCTGGACGCAGGCTGCCCCTTCTTCGTCAACGACTACCCGAAGGGCTCACGCGGGTTCTACGACCGTGAGGATCCCGAACGCCCGGGCGTGCTGCGCAACTTCGATCTCATCGCGCACGGCGGATTCGGTGAGCTGGTGAGCGGCAGCGAGCGGGAGGCCGACTACCCGACGATCGTGACCCGGATGCGGGAGAGCGGAGAGAACCCGGCGAAGTACGCCTGGTACCTGGACCTGGCCCGCGAGGGCCTCTCCCCCAGCGCCGGCTTCGGCATGGGTCTGCAGCGCCTGGTCCGCTTCCTGACCGGCCTGGACGCTCTCTGGCAGGTCAGCGCCTACCCGAAGCTGCCGGGGGTGATCGCGCCGTGAGCACCACCTCTCTGACGGCGGGCGGCTTCCCCGAGGAGTCGGTACGGGCACGGGCACGGCGGGGCGCGGCGGAGGTCTTCCCCCCGGCCGGGGAGTACGGGACGGGGCTGTTCGGCGCCCGTCCCGACGACTCCGCCCCCGCCGGGGCCACGGGTGCCCCCGGGACCGACGAGCTGGACGCGCTGCGGCTGGCGCCGCCGGTGTTCATGCCGCGGCGGCTCGAGAAGCTGATCGAACTCGGCCGGGAGCCCGGCCACGGTGACGTGGACCTGCGTACCCGCATCGGCGGCTTCGCCTCCGAACTCCCCCTCTACCTCTCCGCGTTCGGCTCGACCCGGGCCGGCAGTGGCGACCTGGCGGTGGCGGCGGCCCGCCAGGCGGGCCGACTCGGCATCCCGATGGTCGTCGGCGAGAACATGGTGCCGGTGCACGGCTACCGCTCGGTCCTGCTGGCCCGGGTCGAGGCGTACACGGAGGCCGCGGCCGAAGGCCGCGGCGGAGTGGTGGTGCAGCAGTCCACCGAGGACGCCGACTCCGAGGTGTGGAACCTCCTCTACAGCGACCCGGCCTCGCGGGCCCTGCGCGACTCGGGCAGGCTCGGCTTCGAGCTGAAGATCGGCCAGGGCGCCAAGCCGGGCCTGGGCGGCATGACCGTGGTCGGCCCGGCGGAGGCCGAACGGCTGGCCGCCGCCGGGAAGTTCGCCCTCGGAGAGGAGCTGGGTCCGGACGGCGTGCGGCTGCGCTGCGCGACCCCGGGCACCTTCACGGAGGAGATCGTCCGCCAGCAACTGCGCTTCATGCGGAACAACTTCCCCCTGGCCCGTACGTGGGTGAAGTTCCACCCGGGCCGCGACATCGCCACCGCCACCGCCACGGCGTGGGCCGCCGGGGCCGACGCGGTCACGGTGGACGGCGCGGAGGGCGGCACCGGCTGGGCGCCCCGGGTGTTCCTGGAGGGGGTCGGGCTGCCGCTGGCCACCTGCCTGGGGCTCGTCGACCGCCCCGAGGGAGCGAGCCTGCTGGCCTCCGGCCGGATGTGGGAGGGCGGGAGGGCGGTCCGCGCGCTCGCCCTCGGCGCCACCGCCGTGGGTCTCGGCCGGGCGGCGCTGCTCGCCGTGGACGAGGACCAGGAACACGGTCTGGAACGGCTGGCCGAGGCCCTCGCGCTGGAACTCCGGCTGCTGGTCAGCGCCTTGGGGCAGTACAGTCCGTCGGCCCTGAGCCGCGCCGACCTCTGGCCGCCCGCGACCGCCGCCTTCGCCGCACCGCCCGCGGTCCCGGCCGGACCCCGGCCATGACCCGGCCAGGCGCCCACCGCCTCCCCGGGCCGCGTTCGTCGCCGGGCCCCCTCGCCCGCTCCCGACTCGGCGAGCGGCCCGCTCCCCGGCCCCCCGAGCAGCCCGTGAGGCCCGCACGACGGGCCGGCCGGGGGCACGGCGGCCGGCCGCTCGGTCGCCGCGACGGGGCGGGGCCGCCACCCGGCCGTACGGGCCCCGGCTTCGCCGTCCGGGCCCGGTTCCTGCCGGACCGTTCCCTGCCCGGGATATCGGTGGCCCCCGGCGCCCCGGCCGTCGCGGCCCGGGCGGCCGGAGAAGCCGTGGCCCGGCGGCTCGCCCGCACGGGCAGGGCGCACCTGGGCGGCCGTCTGGAGCTCCGGGTGGTCGGCACGCCGGCCGGTCCGTCCACCCTGGCCCACGCCGCCGAGCGGGCGGGCGTACGAGCCGTCACCGCCGCCTTCCCTCAGCCATCCGCCACCCGAAGGACCTCTTCATGACCACGACCTCGCCACCGCCCACCGCCTCCGCCGCGACCGTCCCCCCGGTTCCGGGGCCGACGGCCGCCGTGCCCTGGGGCAGGGTGGGCGCGCTCGTCGGCGGCCAGGCGGCGGTGCAGCTGGGCAGCTTCGGCCTGCTGATCGCGATGAACTGGACGGCCGTGCAGATCGGCGGCACCCGGGCGGTCACGCTGCTGATGCTGGCGGCGACCGTGCCCCGCGCCCTGATGCTCGTCTTCGGCGGGGCGGTCGCCGACACCCTGGGGCCCCGGTTCGTCCTGCTCCGTACCACCAGCGCACGCGCGGTCCTGCTCGCGTTCGGCGCGGTGGTCACCGCCACCACCCACCAGTTGTGGCCCATGGTCGCGATCGCCCTGGCGGAAGGGATGCTGCTCGGGCTGGCCGGGCCGGCGTCCGGGATGCTGCTGCCGCGCTTCGCCGCCGGCGGTCAGCTCGCGCGCGCCAACTCCGCGTACGCGATGGTGCTCCGGGTCGCCCCCATCCTCGGCGCTCCGGCCGGCGCCTGGCTGATCACCGTCGGCGAGCTGTGGGTGGCCCTCGTGGCGGCCGCCGTCACCGGCGTCGTCTGGCTCGGCTGCCTCCTTTACGTCACCCACGGCTTCACCCGGCCCGACCGCCGGCGCGGCGGCCCGTCGCTGGTGCGCCGGTCCGGCGACGGCTTCCGCCTGCTGGCCCGGCATCCGCGGCTGCGCTGGATGTTCGTCGCCTCCCTCTGCCTGGACATGGCGTTCAGCTGGCCCGCCGAGGTCGCGTTGCCGCTGCTGGTGCACCAGCGCGGCTGGGGTGTCGGGGCGGTGGCCATGGTGCTGGCGGCCTTCAGCGTCGGGGCGCTCGGCTCCAGCGCGCTCGGGGCGGCCTTCGCGCACCGCATCCCGGTCTTCGTCCGGCTGGTGGTGACCGGTGCCGGCCTGGCCGTGGGGATCACGGTGATGGCGCTGATGGCCACGCCGCTGTCGTTGACGGTGGTGGCCGCGGCGGTCGGCCTGCTGTCCGGGCTCAACGGCCCGGCGATCGTGACGCTCTACCAGGAGGCGGCTCCCGCCGACCGTATGGGAGCGGCGATGTCCACGCTCGCCCTCGCCGGGATCGGCACCGCCCCGCTGTCGATCGCCGTGTTCAGCTCGCTCTCGCTGCTGCTCGGCGTACAGCAGACGTGGTTGCTGTGCGGGGCGATCGCCGCCGTGTCCCCGGTCGCGGCGTTCCTCGCGCTGCGGCAACGGCCCGACCCGACCGCCGAGGGCCCGGCCCCCGCGCCCGTGTGACCCGCCCATCCGAACTGGAGGCATCCGACATGGCCGCACTCACCACCGGACGGCTGCTGGTACCCCGCCGGCTGTCCGGCGCGGGCCCCGCCACCGCCGCCCTCACCCCGGCGGGGCCGGGGCTGTGGCTGGTGGACACCACCGAGTACCGGGCGCACGCCGCCCGGCACGCCCCCGGCACGCTGGACTCCGTGGAGCTCGCCCGCGCCGCCGAGTTCGTACGGTCCGCCGACCGGGACGGATACGTCTGCGCGCACGTCGCGCTGCGCCGGCTGCTCGGCGCGTACCTTGGCCTGCCCGCCCGGGAGGTGGTCGTGGAGCGCGCCCCGTGCGCGCACTGCGACGAACCGCACGGGCGGCCCGTGCTGCCCGGCGGCGCCCTGCACTTCTCCCTGTCGCACTGCTCGGGCCTGAGTCTGCTCGCCTTCGCGTCGACCCCCGTGGGCGTGGACGTGGAGCCGGTCCCCGACGCGGCGGCGATCGCCGAGACCGCCGACGTGCTGCACCCCCGGGAGGCGGCCGAACTCGCCGTCCTGCCGGCCTCCGAGCGGCCCCTGGCCTTCACCCGCGTCTGGACCCGCAAGGAGGCCTACCTCAAGGGGACCGGCGTCGGCCTCTCCGCGGACCCGGCGGGTGATTACGTGGGCGCCGGCGCGATCCCGACCGCTCCACCGGGCTGGACCCTCAGCGACGTCCTCGCTCCGGCGGGGCACCACGCCGCCCTGGCGCTGGCCGATGCCGACCCGGGCCCCCCGGGGTGACGCGGCCGCACGAGCCGAGAAGGGGGCCCCGCGCCGTGGCGCGGGGCCCCTCGCTGTTGCTCGGCGGGCCGCCGGTGACCCCGGGGCCCTGATCCGTGGTTCGTGACGCGTGGTTCGTGACGCGTGGTTCGTGACGCGTGGTCCGAAGAGGCGGCGGCCCGGGAGTCCGCGGCGCGGAAGGGGACGGCGGCCGACGGCGCCGACGCCGAGGCGCCCCCGCCCGCCGCCCGGCGGCTGTCGCCCGGCGGGGCCCGCCGCCTCCCGTCGCGCCGGCACAGCACGGCACGGGACAGCACGGCCAGTACGGCCAGTACGGCACGGAACGGCCAGTACGGGCACGTACGCGAAAACGGCCGGCGCGTCCAGGAAGAGGTTCTTCCCGGACGCACCGGCCGTCGCGTGGGTGCGTGGTGGCGCGGTCACCCGTGTCCCCGGATCGCGGCGGACGCGGCGCGGTTCACCGGTCCCGGTCCGCCGCCCGTCCGTCGCCGTCCGGCCCGTCGGACGCGGGACCGTCCGGAGAGGCCGCGATCCACGCGGTGAGCTGTTCCGGAGTGGTGGCGGGGTCCGCGACCAGCGTCGCGAGAGCGTCCTCGCGCAAGGTCGCGGTCGTCACGGCCGGACAGCGGTGACAGGCCGACACCCCCGTCTGCTGCCACCACTGGCACCGGCTGCGCAGGTGGCACCGTGGGACCGACCGCTCCTCGCGGGCCGCCGGCAGCGTCCGCACGCGCTCCACGAGCGTGCAGTCGTTGCCCCGGCGGTGCGCACAGGCGGACACGCAGTGCGAGGCGAACCTCAGCACCCGGGTCGGTTCGATGCCCGCCGGAACGGCGCCCAGCGCCTCGGCGGCCGGGATCGGCCGCTCCAGGTACACGACCTGCCCGTCCTCGCCGGAACGCACCCCGAGCACCTGGGACTCGGGCCGGTCCGCGGCCCCGCTCGGACACCAGGTGAGGGGGGCCTGCTCGGGCCCGTCCTCCCGGCCGGGCTCCGCTCCGACGGGCCGGCCGTCGCGCGGCGCGGTTCCCACGGTGCCCACCGCCGTCAGCTCTCGACCGACTCGGTGACCTTCTGGCCGACCGGGTCGCCGAGCGTGCCCGCCTGGGCAGCCTCCAGCTCCACCGCCTTCGCCAGGTGGGTGTGCAGCTCCTGCACGGAGCCGATCCGCTCGGCCGAGGCGGCGCTCGCCGGCGCCGCCGCGCCGACGGCGATGCCGGCGGCGATCACCACCGCCGCGCCGCCCGCTGCCAGCCGGTTCTTCTTCATGGGCACTCCCGGTGCGAAAGGCGCAGCCACGGCCGTTCCGGAGCTGTCCGCCGGGACCGACGGTAGGACTCCGGACCCGGCCAAGGCGGCAGTCGGCTGCGGCAGTTCACGGCGCGTACCCGTCCCGCGCGGTGCCGGGTTCCCGCACGGTCGGGGGCACCGGCGCGATCGGGGCCGGTCAGCGCCGGTCGTCACCGGTCCCGGGGTGCTCTCCCGGGCCCTTGCGCCCGGGGGCGAGGGGTGTGGGCGAGAGGGCGGAGGTCTCCTCGCCGGCTTCCAGGAGGGTGTCCGCCGCGCCGACGATGAGCGGGTCGGGCTCACCCACGGCCTCGTGGTCCTTGCTCGCGTAGTCGATGCGCCGCAGCAGGCTGCGCATCGCCTCCAGGCGGCCCCGCCGCTTGTCGTTGCTCTTGACCACCGTCCAGGGCGCGTGAACGGTGTCCGTCGCCCTGAACATGGCGACCTTGGCGGCGGTGTAGTCGTCCCAGCGGTCGAGCGAGTCCAGGTCGGTCGGCGAGAGCTTCCACTGCCGCACCGGGTCCACCTGGCGGATCGCGAACCGGGTCCGCTGCTCGGAGCGCGAGACCGAGAACCAGAACTTCAGCAGGAGGATGCCGTCCTCGACCAGCATGCGCTCGAACTGGGGGCACTGGCGGAGGAACAGCTCGTACTCCTCGTCCGTACAGAAGCCCATGACCCGCTCGACGCCTGCCCGGTTGTACCAGGAGCGGTCGAAGAACACGATCTCACCGGGGCCGGGAAGGTGGGCGATGTAGCGCTGGAAGTACCACTGCCCGGCCTCGCGCTCGGTGGGCTTGTCCAGGGCGACGATCCGGGCGCCGCGGGGGTTGAGCCGCTCGGTGAACCGCTGGATGGTGCCGCCCTTCCCCGCGGCGTCCCGGCCCTCGCACACGACGACCAGCCGCGCGCCGGTGTCCTTGGCCCAGCGCTGCAGTTTGAGCATCTCGATCTGCAGGATCCGCTTGGCCCGCTCGTACTCGCCCCGCCGCACCTTGCGGTCGTAGGGGTAGTTCTCCTGCCAGGTGCGGATCGGGTCGCCGGCGGCGCTGAGCAGCACGGGCTGCTCGGGCCGGGTCTCGTCCACGCTGAGGCCGCGCAGCAGGTCCTCCCGGCCACGGTCCTGGTCGTCCTCGCCGCTCGTCCCCGTCACGTCGCCCACCTCGTCGTGCTCGCGTTCGTGGCCACCGGTGCCGGCACGTCGGTGCGTCCGGCCTGTGCTCCTCGTCGCGGGGAGCCTTCGTCGTCGTCGCGTCCAGTCTGCCCCACCGTCCCGATCATCGCGGGCCGGCGGGTCCGAGCGGTGGAGCGCGTGTCCGCGCGGGTCAGCACGGCGCCTCCGGCTGCACGGCCGTCTCCCACGGCGCGGGGCCGCTTCCCTCGCTCCAGGCGGCCAGGGCCTCGTGGTCGAAGCAGAGGATGCCGCACTGTTCGGCGTACTCGGCTGCCGGCTGGGTGAACCCGCCCGTGGTGACGACGGCGGCGACGGACGCGCCGTGCACGGCGAAGCAGGTGCCGCCGAACCGCTGGACGTCCTGGGAGCCGACCTTGTTGATCGGCCCGTAGCGTTTGCACTGGATGACGACGCGCCGTCCGTCGGGTGTCGTGGCGATCACGTCGGCGCCGAGGTCTCCGGCGCCGCCGACGACCTCGACGTCCCGGCAGCCGTCACGGGCGCAGAGCGCGGCGACGGCCTGCTCGAAGGTGTCGGGGTCCATCGCGGCGTAGTCGTCCGCCGCGAGGGCGGGCGGAGTCTCCTCCACCACGGGTATCGCCCCGTCGACATGGGGAACCTCGGCCGCGTCCGGCTCCTCCACCAAGAGCTCCGGCGCGCCCGGCTCGACGGCTGCCACTTCCTCCGTGTACGGCTCGTCCGCCGGGAGTTCCCCCGGGTACGGCTCCTCCAGCGCGGGTTCCCCTGGGTACGGCCCGTCCGCCGGGAGAACGGGGTCGGCGGCGACGGGCACGGAGTCGGGCCGCCTGATGACGCGACGGCCCGGGCCCCGGCGGATCCCCCCGCGAGGGGCCGGGACACCCTGGGCCTGCCCGCGACGGGTCCGGCCGCGGCGGGCCCGCCGGAGCAGGACCGCCGTCAGGACGAGTCCGGACGCGGCGGCCACGGCGGTGGCGGGGTGTTGCTGGGCCGCTCGGGCGATCAGCCGCAGGGCGAGCCCGGTGGCGCTCAGGACGATGGCGAGGAGCCCGAAGAAGAGGATCAACTGCCGCATGCTGAAGGCGGTCCTGCGCGGAGCCCGCCCGACGCGCTTCGTGCGGGAGCTCATGGCGGTCCTGCGCGGAGTCCGCCCGACCCGCTTCGTGGGGGAGCTCATGGTCGGCTCTCACGGCCGTCGACGGCCCGGTCACATGTGATCATGGAAGCCGTCTGCCCCGCGTCGCCGGTTTTCAACGGCCGGGGCGCGCCCGTTCGCCGGCGTTCCGGCTCGTCGGGCGGCCCCCTCTACCCGGCCGCCATGTCGGGGCCGGGCAGGAGCGTCTCGTCCACGTGGCAGCCCAACTCCCTCAGTCCACGGGCGATGGCGGCCGCGCGCCGCCGGAGCTCGGCGACTTCGGCGGGCTCGTCGGCCGCTCCCTCGTGTGCGCCGCCGCGGCCCTGGGCGTCCACCGGTGACGGCGGAGGCGGCGTCGCCGCGTTCACCGCGTCCCATGCTTCGCGGGCGACGGCGTCGGCGACGCGATCGTCGAGGGGGGCACCCGCACGGAGCGGGCCGCGTTCCGGGCGGTCGGCGGAGTGTTCCGCGTCGCCCTGCCCGGGCTGTCCCGTCCGTCCGGGCAGGCCGGACGTCCGGGCGCGGTGCAGGTAGGCCTCGACGGCCTTGCGCGCCTCGCGGGCGTCGGCCGACTCGGCGGGCTGGTGCTGGTCTCCTGGCTCCGACGTCGTCATGGTCCGCAACCTAGCCGTGGCGGCCGTCCCGCCGGCCGTGCCACGCCAGGAGCACCGGACAGACGGGTCTCAGCTGTTGTGCCTGGCCAGGCTGTACACGAGGACGAACGCGGCGACCGCCATCACGGCGATGTGGAGCCAGGCGGGGGCGGCGGACGCGTCGGCGGCCGCCGTCACGGTCGAGGTGTCGGCGTACAGGTGGGTGAGCGAGGTCATCGTTGCCTCCTGGTGGGTCGAGTGGTCGAAGTCGCCCGCCCGAGGGCGGGCGCGGTCACGTCAGCTCCGGTGGCCGCGGCCGTAGCGCCGCCCGTTGCCGATGCCCGCGATGTGCAGGGCGAGCAGCGTGAGCCCGAGCAGCATGACGTTCGCCGAGGTGAAGACCTCGTTGGTCGCGATCTCGGCGGCGTTGATCAGGAACGCGATGACGAACAGCACCGCGGCGGCTATGCCCAGCATGGCCCGACTCCCTTGTCCTGTGATGGGTGAGAGGTTTCGTGTACCCCCGTATCCGGGCGGCAGCCCCCTCCCGTGTGCGGACCTGACGGCGTGACGGCCCGTGCGGGCTCCCGGTGGGCAGGGGCGGGCGGACGTCCACGGCGGGGCCGGGGATAAGGTCACCGCACGTCAGACGCTTATGTCACCCAGGGGGGTTGGCCCATGTCCCAGTCATATGCGACACCGAGCCGCAGATCGGCGCTCGCCGCGCTGACGGGTGCCGCTGTGGGCGCTTCGCTGCCGCTCGCGCCGTCCGCCCTCGCCTCCCCGGCGGTGACCTCGGCGATGACGCCGACGGCCACCGTCACGGGTGAGACGACGGCCGTGACGGCGGCGGATGTGCCGGGAGCCCCTGGTGGCCGGCTGCCGATGGTGGCCGACCCGTGCGATCCCTGGCACTTCGGCACCCACCCGGCCGGTGCGCTGACGACCCGTACGATCGCCGGCACTCCCGCGCTGCTGGAGGTGTCGGACGACCGGGGGGTGCTCGCCACTCTGACCACCGGCGCCGCGACCGTCACGCTGCGCGGACCGAGGCGCTGGTTCACCGAGCAGAGGAAGCCCTTCGCCGACGACTTCCAGCGGCTCCTGCCGGCGGGCAGGACCGGGTGGGGCCCCTCCCCCGGCGGCGGCACCTGGTCGACGTACAACGGGCCCGACACGAACTACTTCCTGGAGAGCGGCCGGGCCGCCATCCTCCTCGACCGCACCGAGGCTGGTTCCAGCCGCCACGCCCTGCTCCCCGACAAGGCCGTCGGGGACCTCGACGCGGCCGCCCGCTTCTCCTTCGACAAGGTCCCCGCCGGCGCGCCCGTCTCCCTCGCCCTCACCTTCGCCGTCACGGACGTCAGCAACCACTACCGGGCCCGTCTGATCGTCACCCCGGCCGGGGAGGTCCAGCTGGCCCTGGAGAAGGCGCTGAACAACGACGTCACGACCCTGGGCCCGGCCGTCACGGTCGGCACCGGCTTCGCGGCCTACGACCACTGGTGGGTACGGGTCGAGAAGACGGGGCCCCTCCTGTGCGCCCGCGCGTGGCGGAACGGCACGGACGAACCCAAGGACATGTGGCACCACAGCGTGCGCGACCCCGAGAAGGATCCGGCCAAGGTCTTCGCCACGGGCACGTGCGGAGTCCGGGCGCACGCCTCGGCCGGCAGCACGACGACCCTGGAGGCCCGGGTCTACGACTTCGTCGTCGGCGCGGCCGACTGGGCCGACCCGCCGGTGGTCTGCCACGACATGTGGGTACGGCTCCTGCCAGCGCCCTTCGACGGCACCTGGACGCCCGCCCTGGAGCAGCGGATCCGTGCCTGGGCCGGCGACACCTCCCCCGACGCCCTCGCGTACGCGTCGATGTACCGGCCCTACGCCCCCGTGGTCACCGACCCCGCGCTCCAGGGCGCCCGGGTGCTCGGACAGTCCCGGTACAGCAAGCCCGACGGCGCCGGAGTGCGCCCCGTCGGGGCCGACTTCCACGAGTACATGGGGCGCGACTGGACCTTCCCCGCGAGCGGCGAGAGCGCGGTGGCGAACTCCGAGTTCGCGGGCTGCCTCGACTGCTCCGGCTTCGTCCGGATGGTGTACGGCCACCACCTCGGCATCCCGATGGTCGCCTTCAAGAACTTCGACGGGCGCAATCTACCCCGGACCTCCAAGGACCAGTCCGCCCACGGGCCCGGCGTCGTGGTGGCCAAGGGCACGAACGCCGCGCCCTCGCTCGCCGCGCTGCGGATCGGCGACGTGGTCTTCTTCGACGCGACGCTCTCCGACCCGGCGGACCCGGAGACCGCCGAAGGCGTCATCGATCACACCGGGATCTACCTCGGGCAGGACCAGCACGGCGGTCTGCGTTTCGTCTCCAGCCGCAAGACGCCCGACGGGCCGACCATGGGCGACCTCGGAGGGAAGTCGATCCTCAACGGCAGGAAGACGGAGGACGGCAAGAAGGGCGATCTGTACACGGACTCGCTGCGGGTCGTCCGCAGATTCTGACGACCGGCCTCACGGGCCGGGGCCGCGGGTTCCGCCCCGGCCCCGGTCGGCAGGGCCCTGCCGACCGGGTGTCGACGGGTCATCCCGCCCAGCGCCCCGTCATGAAGGCGACGGCGAAGACCACGGTCAACGGCACGGTCAGGCTCAGATAGACGCCGGCGAACCGCGGCGTACGGCGGGCCCACCGGGCGAGGCCGATCCACAGGGGCCACCACAGGAGGGTGGCGCGCGGGATCGAGGTGTACCAGTACGAGGTGCCCAGGGCCCACAGGCTGAGAGCGACGTACAGCGCCTCGGGCCAACGGCGCCGGCGGACCAGCACGCCGAGGAGGACCAGGCCGACGGTCATCGCCACGAGTTCCGCCTGGAACATGAAGGCGTAGGGCGCCGTCTGGCCGTGGGAGAAGGCCGACTCCCACGTGTGGTACCAGGCCGTCCACGGGGCGTGGAAGTCGCGGTACCAGCCGCGTTCCTGAGCGTGCTTCCAGGCCATCCAGTCGCCGGTGTGGGCGTGCAGGTACAGGGTGTAGAGGGCGGGCGGGACGGCGGGAAGGGCCGTCCACGGCAGTCGGCGCCAGTGACTCCGGTCGGCGCGCGCGGCCAGGAGGAAGTGGAGGGCGATGCCGGCGGCGAGGAACAGACCGCTCACGCGGACCGTCGTGGCCAGCGCGGTCAGCGTGGCGGCCGCCGCCCAGGCGTGGCGCTGCGCGGCGAGCCAGGCGGGCAGCGCCAGGGCCAGGAACAACGCCTCCGTGTAGCCGGCGGCCAGGAAGATCCCGCAGGGCGAGACGAGCAGGAAGAGCACGGCGCGGCGGCTGCCGTCGGTGTCGGGCAGGTGGTGCCGGGCGATGCGCGCCAGGGCCAGGACGGCGACAGCGCCGGCGGCGAGCGAGATCAGCAGTCCGGCGGCCGTCCAGTGGGGCACGAGGAGGTGCACGGCGCGCAGCAGGAGGGGGAATCCGGGGAAGAACGCCTCGCGGTCGTCCCCCAGGGCCTCGTCGGAGGCGGCGCCTGGGGCGGGGGCGGGGAAGTAGCCGTCCCGGGCGATGTGGAGGAAGTGGCCCCAGTCCCAGCGCTCGAAGGGGGTGAGGACGCCGGCCGGTTCGTGCCTCTCGCCGTCGGCGGGGAAGAGCCACCGCGAGCAGTACGCGATGATCCACAGGCCCGCCCGGGTGGCCAGGTAGAGGCAGAGCACCTCCCCGTCGCCGTGCCGGAGCCGCAGCTCCCGTCGGACGCGCGCCGCGATCCCGGCCGGGCCGCACCGGGCGGGGGCGGCGGGGCCCGGTTCCCCTGACTCCGGTGGGCGGGCGCGGCGGGGAGCGGCGGGCGAAGCCGCGGGTGCGGGCTGGCGTATCTCGGGCGGTGAAACCGGCATTCGGCACTCTCTCGGGGTGGACGCGGGCACGCTCGACCGCCCCGTGGCCACTGCGCGGGCGCGGGGGTGAGCGGGACGGGGGACGCGGGAAGGCCGGCCCGGTCAGGGCTGGGTGGTCGTGGCTCCGCCGGTCGGCGGCCGGGTGACGGTCGCGGAGGCGCCGCCGGGTCCCAGGGAGGCCGTCGGAGTCGACGAAGGCGGTGAGGTGGCCGACGGCGGGGTGGTGGGCACGGGCGACGGACGGCTGCTCGGTGCGGGCGAGGGGGTGGTGGCGGGGGGCGTCGGCGCCGGGCGGCCGGTCACCAGGGCGGCCGTGGCCGCGCCGCCGCCGAGGACCAGGCAGGCCGCCGCGGTGAGACCGGCGAGGCGGCGCCGCCTCGCCCGCCTGCCCCGCTCCGCGATGCGGGCGAACGGCGGGGCCTCGGCGCGGGCCTGCCCGGAGTTCGCCGCCTGCTGGAACAGTCGCCGCAACGGGTCGTGGGAATCAGGCACCGGAGGCCTCCTCCATGCGTGGGTCCTGCAGACGGTCGGCGAGTGCGGTACGGGCGCGGCTCAGGTGCGTCTTGACGGTGCTCGCGGACATGCCGGTCTCCGCGGCGATCTGCTCCACCGTGAGGTCGCACAGGTAGTGCAGGGCCACGGCGCGGCGCTGACGGTCCGGCAGCCCTCGCAGGGCCTCCACGAGGACGATCTCCCCGGGGCCGGGCCCCGCGACGTCCGCCGGCGCTCCGGTCCGTCTCCACGCCTCCGCCGAGCGCCGCCCGAAGCGCCATCTGCTCACCGCGAGCCGCCAGGCGACGGTTCTGATCCACGCCTCCGGCTGTCCGCCCCGGTCCAGCTGCCGTCGCCGGGCCCAGGCCCTGACGAAGGCCTCCTGCACCACGTCCTGCGCCTCGTGCAGGTCGCCGAGCATCACGTACAGCTGCCCGGTCAGACGTGCGACCGTCTGGGCGTAGAACTCTTCGAACTCCTCGACGGTCAAAAGCCACTCCTGGATCTCTCGCTTCACCCCGCATACGCCCGGCGCACGGCGTTCGGTCGACATGGGGAGCGAAGACGCGTGGTGACGCTCGTCACTCCGGGATTCCCCGCCGGTCCTGCCGCGCCCGCGTCGGCCGGTGACGCGCCTCGCCGCGGCGCCGCCGGTCGCGGCGGCGGCGTTCGAGTGGTCCCCGCGTCGCCGGGGCGCTTCCGGGGTAGGCGGACGGTGTGAGTTACGTGAATCCCGGCGGGGAGTACTCCCGCGACAGCCGCTACCTCACGACCCGGATCACCGCCGACGGGCGGGACGGTTTCCCCGTGGAGCCGGGCCGCTACCGGCTGGTGGTCAGCCGGGCCTGTCCGTGGGCGAGCCGGGCGGTCGTCGTGCGGCGGCTCCTCGGCCTGGAGGACGCGCTGCCGATGGCCGTCGCCGGGCCGACGCACGACGAGCGGAGCTGGACGTTCGACCTGGACCCCGGGGGTCGCGACCCCGTGCTGGGCATCGAGCGGCTGCGGGAGGCGTACCTCGCCCGCGACCCCGGTTACGACCGGGGCATCACGGTGCCGGCGATCGTCGACGTGCCGACCGGCGCGGTGGTGACGAACGACGTCCCCCGGATCACGCTCGACATGGCGCTGGAGTGGGCGCCGTACCACCGCGAGGGTGCCCCGGCGCTCTATCCGGAGGCGCTGCGGGCCGAGATCGACGCGGTGAACGAGGTGGTCTACCGCGAGGTGAACAACGGCGTCTACCGCGCCGGGTTCGCCGGGTCCCAGGAGGCGTACGCCGCCGCGTACGACCGCTTGTTCGCCTGTCTCGACCGGTTGTCGGAGCGACTCGAACGACGTCGGTACCTGGTCGGCGAGACGATCACCGAGGCGGACGTGCGTCTGTTCACCACGCTCGTCCGCTTCGACGCCGTCTACCACGGGCACTTCAAGTGCAACCGGCAGAAGCTGTCCGAGATGCCGGTGCTGTGGGCCTACGCGCGGGACCTCTTCCAGACGCCGGGATTCGGTGACACGGTCGACTTCGACCACATCAAGCGGCACTACTTCCTGGTCCAGAGCGATATCAACCCGACCGGTGTCGTGCCGGCCGGCCCCGATCTCTCCGGGTGGCTCGCGCCGCACGACCGTGAGGAGCTCGGCGGTCGGCCCTTCGGCGACGGTACCCCGCCCGGCCCGGTCGCCGCCGGGGAGGCCGTGCCGGCGGGCCACTCGCCCTCCGGCGGGTGAGCCGCGCCGGGCACGGGCCGGGCGGGCGTCAGGACGCCCCGGGGGTCACGACGGGACGGGGGCGTCGGTGCGCGGCACGTCGGCCGCCGGGTCGCGGGGCGGGTCGCTGAGCTGCTCGCGCAAGTAGTTCCAGACCACGGCCAGCACGGCCGCGAGCGGTACGGCGAGCAGGCTGCCGACGATGCCCGCCAGGCTGCCTCCCAGGGTCACGGCCAGCAGGACCACGGCCGCGTGGAGGCCGAGCCCCCGGCTCTGGATCATGGGCTGGAAGACATTGCCTTCGAGCTGCTGCACCACGACGATGATCGCGAGCACGAGCAGCGCGTCCGTCGGACCGTTCGACACGAGCGCGATGAGCACCGCGACGAATCCGGCGAAGAGTGCGCCCACGATGGGGACGAACGCCGACACGAAGGTCAGCACGGCCAGCGGAAGCACCAGCGGAACGCCCAGGATCCACAGGCCGAGGCCGATGAAGACGGCGTCGAGCAGACCCACGAGCGCCTGGGACCGGACGAACGCCCCCAGGGTGTCCCAGCCGCGCTCGGCCACGATCGGGACGTCGGTGGCGAACCGGCCGGGGAGCTGGCGGGTGAGCCAGGGCAGGAAGCGCGGGCCGTCCTTCAGGAAGAAGAACATCAGGAACAGCGCCAGGACGGCGGTGACGACTCCGTCGATCACCGTGCCCACCCCGGAGACGACGGCGGTGACCATGCTGCCGACACTGTCCTGGACGCGGGTGACCGCGGAGTCGAAGGCGCCCGTGATCTGGTCGTCGCCGATGTTCAGCGGCGGTCCCGCGGCCCACTCCCGCAGCCGCTGGATGCCTTGGACGACGCCGTCCGCCAACTCACCCGACTGGGACGCCACCGGTACGGCGATGAGTGCCACGATGCCCGCGGCGACGAGCAGGAACAGCACGGTCACCACCGACGCGGCCAGGGCGGGAGGCCATCCGCGGCCGCGCAGGAAGCGCGTCAGGGGCCAGGTCAGCGTGGTGAGGAACAGGCCGACTATGAGCGGCCATACGACCGACCACATCCGGCCCAGCACCCACACGGCCACCGCGACCATCACCAGGACGAGCAGCGATTCGGCCGAGACGCGCGCCGCCATGCGGAGCGCGCCGGCGACTTTTCCAGAACTCAACGTGGCAGACATGGGGGCCACCCTATTGACAGCCCCGCCGCGCCTCGACGTCGCCGCCGGTCAAGGGCGCCCGAGGGAACGGCTGACGTGGCGTCAGCCGTCGGTCGCGGGCTCGGCCTCCCAGCGCAGCAGGTCCCCGGGCTGGCAGGCGAGCACGTCGCAGAGCGCGGCGAGCGTCGCGAAGCGGACGGCCTTGGCACGGCCGTTCTTCAGCACCGCCAGGTTGGCCGGCGTGATCCCGACGCGCTCGGCGAGTTCCCCCACGGACATCTTCCGTTTGGCCAGCATCACGTCGATGTCGACGACGATCGGCATCAGATCACCTCGTCCAGCTCGGCCCGCATCTTCGACGCCTCGACGTCGCGCTCGACGGCCTGGGCGAGCAGCATGCGCAGGACGAGCACGATGAGCGCGAGGCCCAGGATGGCGAGACTGGCCCCGCAGACGAGGAGGACGATGCCCGGCGCGACGGCTTCGCCCGGGGCCAGGACCACGGCGAGCGCGAAGACCAGGACGGCCGCGGCCACGAACGCGCCGATCACGATGTGCACGTAGCGGAAGGCCGCGGGGGAGAACACCGTGCCGCGACGCACCATCGTCACCAGCCGCCACACGCAGAGCAGGACCACCTCCGCCGTCACGAAGCCCAGGACGATGATCACGAGGAGCGGGGTGCGCAGATACGCGTACTCCGGCTTCAGCCCCTCCATGTCGGCCGCCAGCAGCGGCACCATCACCGCCTGGACGAACACCGATCCGGCGAGCAGCGCCACGAGCACGGCGCGCAACGCGAGCACGGTCAGTTTTCCCATGATCTCTCCCTCGATCGAGCTACGATTGAAATCTATCGAAAATCGATAGACAAGGGCAAGCGCGAGGGTGGTCGCCGGTGTCGGCCGGGTTCAGGCGGGGCCCTCCGTGGGCCAGCCGGTGCGCCGCAGATACGTCCCGTACACGGCCTGACAGCGGGTCGCGTGGGAGGCGCCGAGCCAGGGCTTCCCGGGACCGAGGAAGTGGATGATCCTCGGCCGGGCACCCTGGCCCTGCTCGAAGATCTCGTCCTCCGCGGGGCAGTTCCACGCCCGGGGGAACTCCGCCCACCGTCCGGCCGCGACGGCGTTGAGCGCCTCCTGGTCCGCGAAGCGCATCGCGGGATGCGTGCGGGCGTAGGAGAGGGCGCGCTCGCGGATGCGCAGCTTCCGCCAGCGGTCGAGGTCGATGACCATGACGCCGGCGTTGAAGTACTTGGCGCGGGCGGAGAGGCGTAACTCACGGTAGTCCGGGACGCCGTACGGGGAGGAGACGTAGGGAATGCCCTTGTCCTGCGCCGCCGCGAAGGGATGGTCGCCAAGGGCGACGTGCCACAGCGGGGAGGCGTCCCCCAGCACCAGCACATCGGCGTCGAGATAGATCATCCGGTGGTAGACCGATGGAAGCAGCTCCGGCAGGAACCACCGCCCGTAGACGTTGCGGTTGAGGTGCGGCACGAACTCGTGGTCCGAGAGGGGCAGTCCGTCCAGGTCGCGCAGGGACGGAAGCCGCAGGAAGCTGACGCTCGCACGGGGGGCCCAGGCGGCGACGAGACGGTTCCGTGAGCGCTCGGATATGCCGAGGTCGAGCACCACGAACTCCAGGGGATCGTCTCCCGCGAGGTGATCGATGAGCGAGCGGCCCGCGACCGCGAGCGGAAGGGCGTACGCCTCGTCGACCGCGAACCCGACACAGGTCCTGACACTCCCGACCATCCGCCCCCCATTCGGCCTGCCCCACCCCCGGTGCGCCGTCCCGGCCCCGCCCGGCCGCGGCGCATGGGAGTCCTCGCCTCGCGCGACGCCCGCCAAACCTCCCCGCGGCGCCCCGCTACGGTGGTCAGCCACCTCCCCCGGGCCCCCTGGGCCCCCGCACGTACAGGAGTCGCGATGCCCCTCCCGATGAAGCTCTCGGCGATCACGCTCGACTGCGCGGATCCGGAGGCGCTGGCCGCCTTCTACCAGCGGCTCACCGGCTTCGTGCCGCACCCGGAGTCCGACGGCGACTTCGCCGGCCTCACCGGCGAGAACGGCTTCTTCCTCGGCTTCCAGCGGGTCGACGGCTACCGGCCGCCCCGCTGGCCCGGGCAGGACGCGCCGCAGCAGTTCCACTTCGACTTCGAGGTCGACGCCGACGACCTCGGCGCGACCGAGGCCCTGCTGCGGGAGGCCGGCGCCGTGAAGGCGGAGCACCAGCCGCGGGAGGACAGATGGCTGGTCTTCACCGACCCGGCCGGGCATCCCTTCTGCGTGATCGCGCGCCGGAGCGCGTCCTCGCCCTGAGGTCGCGGACGAGCGGGGGTGAGGCGCGTCTCATCGGGGCGGCGGCACTTGTTTATGCAACTCGTTGCATACGAAGATCGGGGCATGGCACTCGAACACGCGATCCTCGTGTCGCTGCTGGAGCAGCCGGGCTCCGGCTACGAGCTGGCCCGGCGGTTCGAGCGGTCCATCGGCTACTTCTGGACCGCCACGCACCAGCAGATCTACCGCGTGCTCAAGCGCATGGAGGCGGACGGCTGGGTGGATGTCCGCGAGGTCCCCCAGCAGGGCCGGCCGGACAAGAAGGAGTACTCCGTCGCCCCGCTGGGGCGGGACGCCCTGTCCGGGTGGCTGCACGAGCCGATCGAGCCGGAGAGCGTCCGGCACGACCTCGCCGTGAAGATCCGCGGTGCCGCCTTCGACGACCCGGCCGCGCTGATCCGCGAGGTCGAGCGCCACCACCGGGCGCACACCGACCGGCTCGCGCGGTACCTCGCGGGCGAGCGACGGGACTTCACCGGGGCGCAGGCCCCCGCTCCCACCGAGCCGCCCGACGCGGGCCGCGAGCTCCAGCACGTGGTGCTGCGCGGCGGCATCGCGTACGAGCGGATGACGCTCGCCTGGCTCGACGACGTACTCGCCACCCTCCGCGGACTCGGCCCGGCCGAGCGCTGAGACGGCCGGGGGCCGCGGCGCCTCGCCGTCCCCTCCTCCCTCGTTCCCGATCCCACCCGACTCGACCGACGCCGGAAAGGCGGACACCCATGGCCGACCCGCTGCTGTTCAACCCGCGTACGTACGACCCGGCCCACTTCGACCCCGAGACGCGCCGGCTGCTCCGCGCCACCGTCGACTGGTTCGAGGAGCGCGGCAAGCGCAGGCTGATCGAGGACTACCGCTCCCGTGCCTGGCTCGGAGACTTCCTCGCGTTCGCGGCCAAGGAGGGACTCTTCGCGACCTTCCTCACCCCCGCGTCCGCCGCCGGCGCCGGGCAGGAGGGTGACAAGCGCTGGGACACCGCCCGGATCGCCGCCCTCAACGAGATCTTCGGCTTCTACGGGCTCGACTACTGGTACGCCTGGCAGGTGACCATCCTCGGTCTCGGCCCGGTGTGGCAGAGCGACAACGCCGCCGCCCGCGCCCGGGCGGCCGAACTCCTCGCGCAGGGCGAGGTGTTCGCCTTCGGCCTGTCCGAGAAGACCCACGGCGCCGACATCTACTCCACGGACATGCTCCTGGAGCCGGACGGCCGGGGCGGCTTCCGTGCCACCGGCTCCAAGTACTACATCGGCAACGGCAACGCCGCCGGACTGGTCTCCGTCTTCGGCCGCCGCACCGACGTCGAAGGACCCGACGGCTACGTCTTCTTCGCCGCCGACAGCCGCCACCCGGCCTACCACCTGGTGAAGAACGTCGTCGACTCCTCCAAGTACGTCAGCGAGTTCCGGCTCGAGGACTACCCCGTGGGTGCCGAGGACGTCCTGCACACCGGCCGGGCCGCCTTCGACGCCGCGCTCAACACCGTCAACGTCGGCAAGTTCAACCTCTGCACCGCCTCGATCGGCATCTGCGAGCACGCGATGTACGAGGCCGTCACCCACGCCCACCAGCGCATCCTCTACGGCCGCCCGGTCACCGCGTTCCCGCACGTGCGCCGCGAGCTGACCGACGCGTACGTCCGTCTGGTCGGCATGAAGCTGTTCAGCGACCGCGCCGTCGACTACTTCCGCTCCGCGGGACCCGACGACCGCCGTTACCTCCTCTTCAACCCCATGACGAAGATGAAGGTGACCACGGAGGGCGAGAAGGTCATCGACCTGATGTGGGACGTCATCGCCGCCAAGGGGTTCGAGAAGGACAACTACTTCGCCCAGGCCGCCATCGAGATCCGGGGGCTGCCCAAGCTGGAGGGCACGGTCCACGTCAACCTCGCGCTGATCCTCAAGTTCATGCGCAACCACCTGCTGGACCCCGCCGACTACGCTCCGGTGCCGACCCGCCTGGACGCGGCCGACGACGCCTTCCTCTTCCGGCAGGGCCCGGCCCGCGGCCTGGGCTCCGTACGCTTCCACGACTGGCGGACGGCCTACGACGCGTACGCCGAGGTCCCCAACGTCGCCCGCTTCCGCGAGCAGGCCGACGCGCTGTGCGCGTTCGTCACCACCGCCGCTCCCGACGAGGAGCAGAGCCGCGACCTGGACCTGCTGCTCGCCGTGGGACAGCTCTTCGCGCTCGTCGTCCACGGTCAGCTGATCCTGGAGCAGGCGCGCCTGACCGGTCTGGACACGGACGTGCTGGACGAGCTGTTCGCCGTCCTCGTACGGGACTTCTCCGCGCACGCCGTCGAGCTGCACGGCAAGGACTCCGCCACCCCGGCGCAGCAGAGCTGGGCCCTGGACGCCGTCCGGCGCCCCGTCGTCGACGAGGCCCGCTCGGGCCGCGTGTGGGACAGGGTCGAGGCGCTGGCGGGCGCGTACGAGATGGCGCCGTGACGCGCTGACGGCCCGGTGAACGCGCCGTTCGCGGTCGTCGGTGGCGCCGACGACCGCGGACGGCGCCACCGGACGGCGCCGTCGGCAGGCGGTCCGCGTCGGCTACTGCAGGACCGACTCGGCGCGCATGGCGAGGAAGTTCGCCTTGTACGCGTCGTGCGCCGCGGCGCCGGGCACGCGGATGATCGCCTCGTCGTTCTCGCGCAGCGAGGAGGTGTCCAGGTTGTGGGAGCCGGTGAAGGTCCACTTCGTGTCGGGGTGGCCCGCGTAGTTGCCCTCGATCAGCAGGTACTTCGAGTGCACGAAGTAGCCGCCCGCGTCGAGGTGGTAGGGCTTGATCCGCGGGTGGCCCTGGAGCGTCGCCAGGTCGTTGGAGTCCTTGTAGACCACTTCGATCCAGCAGTCCTGGTCCGCGAGGGAGCGGAGCTTGGCCGCGATCTCGTTCCGGTGCAGGGCCCAGGCGGCGATCCGCACGACGGTCTTGTGGGAGGCGCTGCCGACGGTGGTGTTCCCCGTACAGGTGACGTTGTCGAGGAAGCCGAGCACGATGTCGCCGGACTTCTGCGGGAAGAAGTAGTACTTCAGGTCCCCGGCCTCGCCCTGCCGGTAGTAGTCGTCCGACTTGGTCATGGCCGCGAGGTCGTTGAAGTAGCCGGTGTAGGCCGTGTACAGGGCGGTGTTGCCGACGACGGTGTACGCGTTGTTCCACTGGCGGGTGACGGCCGAGGCCGTCTGGTTGGCCGAGCTCTGGATCACCACGTCCTCGGCGACTCCGGCGTCACCGACGCGGGAGAAGGTGAAGAACTTGTTGTGGTTGATCGGGTTGGTCCCGCCCTGCGCGATGCAGGCGCCGCCCTCGGTGCACACACGGACCCACGAGCGCTGGGTGCGGTCGGTCCCCAGGGCGCTGATCAGCTTCTGGGCGGGCGCCGGGTCGGGCGCCTCCACGGACTTGTGATCGAGCACGACACGGACGTTGACGCCGCGGTTGTGCGCCGCCACAAGGGCGTCCGCGTAGTCCTGGTCCTGCATCACATACAGAGCCGCCCGCAGCGTCCGGCCGCTCTGGGTCCTGCCGATCGCCCCGATGATGTGGTTCTTGACGGCGTTCTGCTCGGCCGCCGTCCCCTTCGGGTTGTTGAACACGGCTCCGGTGACGACCGGAGGGGCGTCCTCGGCGGCCGCGGGTGCGACGGCCGGGAGCATCAGGGTGAGGGCGACCGACACGGTCACCCAGAAGCGCTGACGAATGGTTCCTCCTCGGGTGAATGGTGGCATGAGCCTGCCATGCACCCGCGGAGGCGCCGACGGAGGGGGTCTTCGCCGGACGGGTCCCCCACGACGTCAGCGGCGGATCGGCCGGGCCTGATAGGGGCCCGGCCGATCCGCCGCTGAGCGACGGCCGGATGTTTTCGCGTGACCCGCGTCAGGCGGGCCAGGTACCGGTCAGCCGGCGGGTGGCCTTCGCGCCCGAGCGGTCGACGGCCGCCTTGACCACCGCGAAGACCGCACCCTGCAGAGCCGCGGCGAGCAGGATCTCCCGCCAGGTGCGCTCCTCGTCCATGGCGTCGGGGGCGTCGTCCTCGTGGGCGATCATCTTCCAGGTCTGCTTGAACACCGCGCCGGCCAGCATGCCGCCGAGCATGCCGAGCGTCAGGCCGACCGGCCGGTAGACGAGCTTGGAGCCCTTCACCTGCATCCTCCCTTCCGTGGGCGGCGCGACGACCGGACGCGGCGCGCGACGAGCAGGACGCCCAGGGCGCCGCCCGCGACGGCGAGCAGCGTGGTGCGGTTCTCCCGGGCCTTCCGCGCCGTGCGGCCGGCCTGCTCCCGCACCGGTTCGGGGGTCCTGTCGTGGACGAGCTGTCCGGCCCGGCCCGCCTTGTCCCCGAGCAGTTCCGCGGCCCGGCCCGCCTTGTCGCGTACCGGCTCCGCCGTCCCGTCCTTCACCCGGTGGGCGGCGTGGACCGCCTTCTCCCGCGCCTGCGCGGCCTTGTGCCCCGCGTCGGTACGGACGCCGACGACCTTCTCCCGTGCCCGTGCGACCTGATGGCTCGCCTCCGCCTTCACGTCCGCCGCCTTGTCCTTGGCGCGGGACTTGACGTCGGCCTTGGCGGCCAGCGCCTCGACGGTCTCCCCCAGCTCCTCGCGGGTCCGTTCGACCTGGGCCCGGAGTTCCTCCGGCGTGGAAGCGGAGCCGTCGTTCCCGGACCGCTCGGGCGGGGTGTCTCCGGATGCGTCATGACGCTTGTCGGTAGTCATCGGTGCGCCTTCTTCTTGATCTCCGCGACGTCCTCCTTGACCGATGCGACGGCCTGCTCGGGCGTCGGCGGGGTCGCCTTGCCGATCTGCTGCTTGCCGGTGGCCGCGAGCACTCCGGCGATCACGGCCAGGAGACCCGCGACGATGAGGGCCGACGCCCACACCGGCAGGACCAGGGCCAGTGCGGCGATGACGGCCGCGGTCAGCGCCTGGAGCGCGAGGATGCCGACGAGCCCGGCGCCACCGAAGAGCCCGCCGCCGACACCGAACCGCTTGCCCTTCTGTCTCATCTCCGCCTGGGCGAGCCGCATCTCGTCGCGGACGAGTTGCGACAGCTGCTGGGAGGCACGCTGGACCAGTTCGCCCACCGGCTCGTCCGAGCCGCTGGTGTGGCGTTGGCGTTCGACGGTGGCCATGCTCGTTCACCTGTCCTTCGGGGGCTGGGTTCGCCCGTGGGTGTCTTCGCCGTCGTCATGTCACGTGGCTGCGGTTTCCCCTCCCGCCCGGTCTCACACCCGACCGAGGCGGCGGCCTCACTCGGGCCCTCGCATGCGCCGCTTGTCCCGCTCGTCCCACGCGCGGGTGTCGCGCGGCTCGACGTACGGCTCCTCGTCCTCCGGGTGTCCCCCCGCGATGGCGCGCTCGCGGGCCATCTCGGCATCGAACTCCAGGCCGAGGAGGATCGCGAGGTTGGTGATCCACAGCCACAGCAGGAAGATGATCATTCCTGCGACGGTTCCGTAGGTCTTGTTGTACGAGCCGAAGTTCGCGACGTAGAACGCGAACCCGGCGGAGGCGACCATCCAGATCAGCAACGCGAGGAAGCTGCCCGGGGTGACCCATCGGAAGCCCCGGCCCCGCGCGTTCGGCGTCGCCCAGTACAGGAGGGCGATCATCATCGTGACCAGGAGCAGCAGCACCGGCCACTTGGCGATGGACCAGACGGTCAGCGCGGTGTCCCCGATACCGAGCGCGGTGCCGACCTGACGGGCCAGCTCGCCGGTGAAGACGACGATGAGGGCGCTGACGACCGCGAGGACCATCAGCACGATGGTCACCACCAGGCGGACCGGGAGCACCTTCCACACCGGGCGGCCCTCGGGGATGTCGTAGACCGCGTTGGAGGTCCGGATGAAGGCGGCCACGTATCCCGACGCCGACCACACGGCCAGGACGAGACCGACGACCGCCATCACCGAGCCGACGCCCGCGTTGCCCTGGAGCTGCTGCACCGCGTTGGTGATCACGTCCCGTGCGGCGCCCGGGGTGAGCCGGGTGAGGTTGTCCAGCACGCTGTCCGTCGCCGATTTGCCGACGACTCCCAGCAGGGAGATCAGCACCAGCAGCGCGGGGAAGAGGGACAGCACTCCGTAGTAGGTCAGCGCCGCCGCCCGGTCCGCGAGTTCGTCGTCCTTGAACTCGGCGACGGTCCGGCGCAGGATCGCCGACCAGGATTTCTTCGGCATCTCGGTCGGTGTGTCCGGGGCTTCCCGCTCCACCCGCGCGTCCGGGCCGAAGCTCTCGTTCTCGCCGTCGTCGGGGCGCTTCCCTTCCCCGTCGGCACCCGAAGCGTGCCGACGGGCCTGAGAAGCGCGCCGGTGCCTGAAGTCGCTGAGCCGTGTCATGCGCAGCGGGTACCCAAGCCGCGTTCATCCATGGCCGCCAGGTGGGGGACACCGGGGACGGCCGCTCACCCGGGGCGCGGACCCTCCGGCCGCGGTAGTTGAAATCCGAGCCATAAATGGTGCTGCTTGGGGTGTTTTCATCCGATTTCGTCGGTTATGCGCATCGGTGACCCCGACAGGAAGCAGGAGGGAACATGATCACCCGAGAGCAGATCCCCACCGTGCTCGACCACCCGGTGTACGACGCCGAGGGCAACAAGGTCGGCGACGCCAAGAACGTCTTCCTGGACGACGCCACCGGCCTTCCAGAGTGGGTCACCGTCAAGACCGGCATGCTCGGATCGAGCGAGTCCTTCGTCCCGATCAAGGACGCCGCCGTGGTCCAGGACCACCTGGAGGTTCCGTATCCCAAGGACAGGATCAAGGACGCGCCGCACGTCGACGTCGACGCCGAAGGCCATCTGTCCGAGGGCGAGGAGCGGCGGCTCTACGAGTACTACGGCATCAACTGGGATGAGGCCTGGCAGCGGGCCAACCAGCCCGGCGAGGGCGGCTGGGCCCACGGCGAGACCCGCGCGGCGGGCGGCGGGGAGATGGACGCGGGACGCGTGCGCGACGACGCGATGACCCGCTCCGAGGAGGAGATGCACGTCGGCACCGAACGCCGTGAGGTCGGCCGGGCGCGACTGCGCAAGTACGTGGTCACCGAGGAGGTCCAGCAGACCATCCCGCTGCGCCACGAAGAGGTCCGCGTGGAGCGCGAGCCCATCACCGACGCCAACCGCGACCGGGCGATGTCCGGCCCGGAGATCTCCGAGGCGGAGCACGAGGTCACCCTCCACGAGGAGCGGCCCGTCGTCGAGACCCGGGCCGTCCCGGTCGAGCGCGTCAGCCTCACCCCGGAGGAGGTCACGGAGGAGGAGACGGTCGTCGGCGAGATCCGCAAGGAGCACATCGACGTCGAGGGCGAGGAAGACCCCCGCAGGCGGGGGCGCTAACCTCCCATCCCCGGCCCCGGCCGGACACCGCGCCCGCCCGGTTCCGCGAGCGGGCGCGGTACCGGCCCCCGACTCCCGCCCGCTCGCCGCGCGTTCACGCGTGGCGGGCCGGGCGGCGTCCGGCGTGGAGGAGCGGGCTCGGGGCACACGCGGTGTATGACCGTAGCCAAGACCTGTGTGCTCGTCCTCGACTGCGCGGAGCCCGAGCGGCTCGCGGAGTTCTACGCCTCCCTGCTCGGCGCCGACGTGGAGTCCGGCGGGGATCCCGACTTCGTGGTCCTCACCGGCGGCAGCGGGACCGTCCTCGCGATCCGCCGCGACCACGGCTACGCGCCACCCAGCTGGCCCCGTCCGGACGACGCCCAGCAGGCGCACGTGCGCGTGCTCGTCGCCCCGGAGGACCTGGACGAGGCGGAGCGCGAAGCCGTCGCCCTCGGCGCGAGGCCGGTGGCGGCGGTGGCCCAGCCGTTCGTGCCCGGCGCGCGGGAGGGCCGCCGGCACGAGGAGCGCACCTTCGCCGACCCCGCGGGCCACTCCTTCACCCTGGCCCCGGTGGCGCCCGGCGAAGGCGTCCGCTAGCGCGTCGCGCACGGAAGACGCCGTACGCCCCGGCCCGGGCCGGGGCGGTGCCGTGTGGTGAGACCCCGCCGCTCCCCTCATGCTTGACCCGGCGTCGGGTGGGCATGCTCCGCCCGGTTCCGGGCATCGGGAGGGGGTCGCTCGACGGAGAGGGAACCATGACAACGCAGTCAGCGGCCTCTGTGCCCGCCCCCGCGGAGAACACCGTCACCACGGCCGTCCCGGCCCGCCTGGACCGCCTGCCGTGGTCACGCTGGCACTGGATGATCGTGATCGGCCTCGGCACCGTCTGGATCCTGGACGGACTGGAAGTCACGATCGTCGGCAACGTTGCCGGCCGTCTCGCCGAGGAGGGCAGCGGCCTCGACATCACCTCCGCGCAGGTCACCGGCGTCGCCGCCGCGCTGTACGTGGCAGGCGCGTGCTCGGGCGCCCTGTTCTTCGGGTGGCTGACCGACCGTTACGGCCGCAAGAAGCTGTTCATGGTGACGCTGGCCGTCTACCTCGCCGCGACCGCCCTGACCGCCCTGTCGTTCGAGACCTGGTGGTTCTTCCTCTTCCGGTTCTTCACCGGCTTCGGGATCGGCGGCGAGTACGCGGCCATCAACTCCGCGATCGACGAGCTGATCCCGTCCCGGTACCGCGGCCGGGTCGACCTCATCATCAACGGCAGCTACTGGCTGGGCGCGATCGGCGGAGCCCTGCTCTCCATCGTCATGCTGGACACCGACATCTTCCCCGCCGATGTCGGCTGGCGGCTCAGCTTCGCCCTCGGTGTCGTCCTCGGTCTGGTCATCCTGCTGGTGCGGCGGCACGTGCCGGAGAGCCCCCGCTGGCAGTTCATCCACGGCCGGGGCGAGGACGCCGACGAGCTGGTCACGGCCGTGGAACGGGAGATCGAGGAGGAGAAGGGCTCGCCGCTGCCGCCGCCGGACCGCGAGATCACCATCCAGCAGCGCAAGAGCATCGGCTTCGGCCTCATCGCCAGGACGGTCTTCGGCCGCTATCCGCGCCGCGCGGTCCTCGGCCTCTCGCTCTTCATCGGCCAGGCGTTCCTCTACAACGCCATCACCTTCGGCTTCGGCGCGATCCTCACCACGTTCTTCGACGTTCCCACCGGCCACACCGGCTATTACTTCGCCGTGATCGCCGCGGGCAACTTCCTCGGTCCGCTGCTGCTCGGCAAGCTCTTCGACACCCTCGGCCGCCGGATCATGATCTCCTCGACGTACCTGCTCTCGGGCGTCCTGCTCTTCGGTACGGCCTGGCTCTTCGACCGGGGTTCGCTGACGGCCACGACGATGACGGCCTGCTGGTGCGTGGTGCTGTTCTTCGCCTCGGCGGGCGCGTCGAGCGCGTACCTGACCGTCTCCGAGGTCTTCCCCATGGAGACGCGCGCCATGGCCATCGCCTTCTTCTACGCCATCGGCACCGCGGCCGGCGGCATCAGCGGCCCGCTGATCTTCGCGGAACTCACCGAGTCCGGCGTCGTCGGGGACACGGTGCTGGCCTTCCAGATCGGTGCCGGACTGATGTGCGCGGCCGGCCTGGTGGCGGTCTTCCTGGCCGTGAAGGCCGAACGGCGCTCGCTGGAGGACATCGCCGAGCCGCTGTCGGTGGCCCGGCCGGGCGCGGACGCGGGCACGGGCCCGGCGGGCGGCCCGGGACACCGTACGGCGGGGTGAGACACCGGGCAGCGCCCAAGGAGTCCCGCCCGGGCCGGCCCGGGCGGGACTCCTACGGCACCGCCACGGAGTCCTCGGTCAGCGGGACGAACGGCTGGAGGAAGTCCCCGCTCCCCCGCACGAGGCCGTAGGTGGCCTCGGGAACCTCGAACCAGGCGCCGGGCAGCCCGCTGAGCGGTTCGGACACCACGAGGCGGCTGTCGTCGCTCAGGCCGTCCAGAAACGTCAGGTCGGGGTGGAGTCCGCGCAGCGTCTCCACCTCGGCGCTGTAGTACAGGGAGCGCGACCGTCGCTCACTCGAATAGCGGAAGACCCACAGCCCGTCGCCGTCGGTCACCGCGACCGTCATCTGGAGCGGGTTCTCCACGCCGTGATCCCGGCCCAGTGTCTCCACATGACCCGCCATCCGGGCGACCGCGGCGGGCGGGTCCTGGTCCAGGCCGTAGGTGAGGGCGAGGTAGAACATGACCTCGGAGTCCGTCGAACCCTCGATGTCGGCGAACAGGGACGGGTCGATGCGCAGGCACAGGTCCCGGCGCAGCCGCTGGAACTCGCTGATCGCTCCGTTGTGCATCCACAGCCAGCGCCCGTGCCGGAAGGGGTGGCAGTTGGTCTGCTGGATCGCCGATCCCGTCGAGGCCCGGATGTGGGCGAAGAAGAGGTGGGAGCGGATGTGGGACGAGATCTCGCGGAGGTTCCGGTTGTTCCAGGCGGGGCCGGTGTCGCGCACCACCGCCGGCGTGGGCAGGCCCCTGCTGTACCAGCCGATCCCGAAACCGTCGCCGTTCGTCGTCTCGACGCCCATGCGGGAGTGCAGGCTCTGATCGATCAGCGAATGCGCCGGGCGGTACAACAGGGAGTCCAGGAGAACCGGGGTCCCTGAGTAGGCGAGCCATCGGCACATGCTGTGTACTCCTTCCCCGCGTCCGCAGGGGCACGCGGGCACCTCCATCATCACGCCTCGTCAGGGGTGGCCGCCAGGCGGCACGCCGCGGTCGGTGATCCGATCGGCCGCCTCCGGCTGCCATCATGGTGACGATGCGTGTCGCACTGATCACAGCGGGATCGCACGGTGACGTGGCGCCGTTCACCGGGCTCGGCCACGGCCTGGTGGAAGCGGGGCACGACGTCACCGTGGTGACCCATGAATCGTTCGCCGGGCTGGTGGCCAGGGCCGGCCTCGGCTTCCACGGCCTGCCCGTCGACCCCCGGGCCGAGCTGCGTTCCGAGCACGGCCGGAGACTGCTCTCCAGCAGAAGCGGTCCCGGGAAGCTGGCCTGGGTCCTCGCCATGGCGCGGCGTCTTGTGGGCGACATGGCGCAGGGGATGCTGGAGGCGGCCCGCGCGAGCGACGTGCTGCTGCTCTCCGGGTCGGTCGCACCGATGGGCCACGTCATCGCCGAGGGCCTGGGGCTGCCGAGCCGGGGCATGTGCCTGCAACCACTCGCGCCGACCCGGGACTTCCCGCCGCCGGTCGTCGGCACGCGGTCCTGCGGCCGCGCCGGCAACCGGTGGGCCGGGCGGGCGGTCAACGCGGCCCTGGACCTGGTGTTCGCCGAGGCCGTCCGCGCCCTGGAGAGGGAGCTCGGCGTGGGGCACCGCCGCTCCCGGGCCCGGCGCAGGAACCGGGAGCGGCAGGACTGGCCGGTGCACCACGGTTTCAGTCCCTCGGTGCAGCCGCGCCCCGCCGACTGGCGCCCGGGGCTGACGGTCGACGGGTACTGGTGGCCGTACGATCCGCCGGCCGCCGAACTCCCCCGCGAGGTGCGGGACTTCCTGGACGCGGGGCCCGCCCCCGTCTTCGTCGGGCTGGGGAGCCCGACCGTGCCGGACCCCGAGCGGGTGAGCGGGCTGATCGTGCGGGCGTTGCGGACGGCCGGGCTGCGGGGCGTGGTGCAGTCGGGGTGGAGCAGTCTGCGGGTCGAGGGGGACGACGTGCTGACGGTCGGCGAGGTGCCCCACTCCCTGCTCTTCCCGCGGATGGCGGCCGTCGTGCACCACGCGGGCGCGGGGACGACGGCCGCGGGACTGCGGGCGGGTGTCCCGGCGGTGCCCATGCCGGTGTGGTTCGACGGGGCGTTCTGGGCCGCCCGCCTGGCGACGCTCGGCGTGTCGCCAGGCCCCGTACCCCTGCGGCGGTTCACCACGCCGGACGACCTCGCCGCCGCCCTGACCGCCGCCACGACCGATCCGGCCTATCGCCGGCACGCCACCGCCGTCGCCGCGCGGCTGCGGCGGGAGGACGGCACGGAGCGGGTGCGTGCCGCGCTCGACCGCCTCGGTCCCTGATCCGCGTCGACCCGGCCCTTCCCGCGGCACGCCGGGGCCAGGCGACGTACCGTGTGATCCACCAGGGTCGGTGAGGCGTGGTGCGTGGGGGAAAGAGAGCCGATGGTTCCGGGGACAGTGCAGCAGTTGACCATCCTGCTGATCCTCGTGCTGCCCGGGGTCTTCTACCAGGCTGTCCGTGAGCACCTGCGGGGCGCCGTCGCCTCCGAGCAGGAGCCGCAGAACCGCCTCGTACGGGCGATCGCGGCGGGCGCGCTCCTCGACGCCGTGTACGTGGTCGTCGCGGGTCCGTGGCTGGTGCGGGTGCTCGCGGGCGAGGGGTCCGGGCCGGTCGCCGGGGTGCTGCGGCAGCCCCGCGAGGCGGGTCTCGCCGCGCTCGTGCTGGTGGTCCTGGTGCCGGCCGGGGTCGCCTGGGCGGAGGTGGCGTGGGGCAGAAGGCGCAGGCGTGCGCGGTACGAGCCGACGCCGACGGCGTGGGACGCGCTGTTCCGCGAACGGGGGTCCTGCTTCGTCCGGGTCCGGCTGAAGAACGGTCTGTGGGTGGGCGGTTGGCTGGGGACGCGGTCGGCGGTGTCGGCATATCCGCAGCAGGGGGACGTCTATCTGCAGGCGCAGTACCGCATGGGTCCCGACGGCACGTTCCTCGGGCGGGTGCCCGGCACGGCCGGGGTGTACGTGCGGGCCGCCGACATCGACGTACTGGAACTGCTGCACCCGCCGGACCCGGCCCCGGCGCCCGTCCCGGCGCCGTCCGCGGAAGCGGTGAGCACCCGAGAGGAAGGAGCAGAAGGTGACGCAGCACGAAGGACAGCCCTCTGACGAGGAGTTGGACGCGCTGATCGAGGAGTTCTCCGAGCGCCGCACCTACCGGCCCACCGACGACGTCCCCGAGCCGGACGACGTGCCGCGGGCCCCCTCCGGTACCGCGATGGGCGATCCCGGGAACCCCGCGGCCGCCGCCGGCTGAGGTCGAGGCGTCAGGGGCCGTTGTGGAGGTGCGCGGCCCACAGGTGCGGCGCGTGGACGAGGCGCTCGCGCAGCGCCCGCACCGGCGCGTGCAGGGCCGCCGCGGGGTCGATGGGGCGGCCGTGGGCGAGGTCGTCCGCCAGGGCCGCGTAGAAGTCCTCGGTCAGCCGGGTGGCCACCTTGTCGGAGACCGGCCACAGCGTCCCGATGACGTGGGGATATCCGGCGAGTTGGAACGCCGACACCAGGTGGACCGACTCGTCGGGCAGCATCAGCCCTCCCTGGGACGTGGAGCACGCCGAGAGGACCGCCAGGACCGCCTCGCGCGGTCGCTGAGCGGCGGCGTCGAGCACGGTGAGCCGCCCGTCGTGGAGGATCAGACCGCTCTCGGACGGCTCCAGCGGGTCGCTGACCCCATGACAGCTGAAATGGACCCACGGGTGCGACGGCAGCCGGCGCCGTACGGCGTCGACCGTGGCCTCGGGGCCCGCGAGGTGGTCCCCGGCGGGGAAGAGGCCGCGCAGCACGCGCGCCTCCTGTGACGCGCCGGGCAGCGGGTGTGCTCCCGGTGTCTCCGCGAGGGTGACGACCAACGGGGCGGGGCGCCGCGACGACGTCCCGGCGGGGGTGCGGCGGGCCCTGACCAGGGCGCGCAGCGTGGGCGTGTACGAGGAGACGGCCCGGTCCATGACGGTGCGGCCGGAGCCCGTGTGGCCCGCGGCGTGCAGCGGCAGGAAGGAGAGCCAGCCGGTGGGGCACCACCACAGCCGTGTCCAGGGTTCGTCGTCGGTCGGGACGGCGCGCAGGCCGAGCCGGTCGAGCACCGGCTCGGCGACGGCGTCCCACAACCACGCCAGCGTCCCGGTGAGCGTCCGCATGGCCGCGCGCGCCCGGGCGGCGCCCTGGACGCCGTACGCGTCCTCGACCGCGAGGACGAACTCCGCCGCGCGGTTCACGGTGTCGGTCGGGTCGAGGCCGGGCAACGGGACCACCTCGACGCGTCCTTCGGGGGTGACGACGAGCGCGTCGGAGCGGTACCGACTGACGTTGACCACCACGACGGGGCCGGCGGCGGCCGCCGGGAGCAGGTCCGCCACGCGCGGGGGGCTCAGGAAGGTCTCCAGGCCCGGCAGCCGGCGGATCCGGTCGAGGAGCGCGTCCCACCGCCGCGACAGGGCGTGCCGCGCCTCGGCCAGGCGGCCCGCCTCGGCTTCCGTGAACCGGCGCTCGGAGGCGTGGGGGCCGGGCGCCCCGAGGTCGGCGCGCAGGACCGCGGACCAGGGCGATCCGGCGCTGAGCTCCTCGCGGACCTCCTCGAACTCGGCGGCCAGGGCGGGGTCGGCCGCCCGCAGCCGGGAGAGGTCGCCGCGGCTCTCCAGTCCCTGGGCGAGGAGCACTCCGCGTCCCTGTTCGAGGAGCGTGAGGGCCGCCTCGGGATCGCCCGCCCGCAGGGCGAGTGCGGCGGCGTCGGAGGCGAGGCCCACACCGGCGCCGAGCCGGGACTCCTGGTCGGCGCGTCCGAGGTTGCGGGGGGCGAGCCGGGGCAGCAGGCCGACGGCGTAGGAGTACGCGGCCAGTGCCTCGGCGTGCCGTCCGGAGGCGGCGGCCGCGTCGCCCCAGACGCGCGCGGCGGGCAGCCGGACCGTGACCGGTGCCACCGCGTTGTGCGCGGACCGCCGGGCCAGCAGGGCCGCCTCGCCCAGATCGGCCTGCTCACCGATCAGGGCGCGCCCCACCTGGGCCCGGGCGATCAGCCACTGGATGCGTGCCTGCTCGGGATAGCCGTCGGGGACGCGGGCGAGCGCCTCCCTCGCCGCGTTCACCGCCTGCTCGAACGAGGTGCGCGCGGTGGGTCCGGCCGGGTCGTCGGCGAGTTCCGCGGTGAGGACGCAGACGGCGGCCAGGTTCATGAGGGCGAGGGCCCGCTGCGGGTGGTCGTCGTCGAGGCCGGCGACGGCCTCCTCCAGGACGAGCCGGGACTCGGCGAGAAGGCCGGTGTCCGCCTCCTCGCCGAGGGCCTGGCCGGGCAGGGCGAGGCTGTTCAGGAGGAGGCCGAGATTGACGCGGGCGATGTCCCTGCCGTGCCGCTCGCCGTGTTCGAGCGCGACGGCCTCGCGCAGCAGCCTGACGGCCTCGTCGGCGGCGTCCCGCTCCTGGGTGATCTCGTGCCAGGCGCGCAGGGCCTCGGCGAGGTTGGAGAGCAGCCCGGCGCGTTCGAAGGTGGTGGGCGGGCTCTCCTCGACGGCGCGGCGCAGCACGGTGACGGCCTCCGCGAGCCACGCCCGGTCACCGGTGATCCGGGCGCGGTCCATCAGCGCGGAGCCCAGGTTGGTGAGCACGCCGCCGATTCCGGCGTGCCGGGCGGGGACGGTGGCGACCGACTCCCGCAGGGTGCTGATCGCGGTGTCCATGAGGGCGTCGTCGGCGGTGTCGGTCGCCCGGCCCCACAGCGCCCAGCCGTAGCTGGTGAGGACGACGGCGCGGTCTCCGGGGGCGTGGGCGGCGGCGAGCGCCGCCCGGTAGTGCCGGAA
This sequence comes from Streptomyces sp. NPDC036822, assembly GCF_055609145.1. Taxonomy (NCBI): domain Bacteria; kingdom Bacillati; phylum Actinomycetota; class Actinomycetes; order Kitasatosporales; family Streptomycetaceae; genus Streptomyces; species Streptomyces sp. NPDC036822. The sequence continues at coordinate 504,715 of NZ_JBVJPY010000005.1, read as the reverse complement.
CGCCTCGTCGCGCAGGGACTCGTCGTGGGTGCGGTGGTAGCGGTCCACGAGGACGTTGGCGAGGCCGACGAGGGCACGGGGGACGGCCGCGCCCAGCTCTCGGGTTCCGATGGGCGTGGTCTCCCGCTCGGCGGCCACCGCCCGCCGGTGCCACGTGACGGCCTCCTCCAGGGGCGCGCCGTCTCCGGTGAAGCGGGAGAGCGAGCGCAGGGCGTTCCCCAGACGGCTGAAACTGCCGCCCCGGCCGGGCACGGTGGGGCCGGCGGCGACCACCGCCTCGCGCAGCACCTCGACGGCCTCATCGATCAGGCGGGCGTCCGAGCGGAACTGCGCGAGCTGCTGCAGGGCGTCTCCCAGGTTGCCCAGGCGGTGACGGCGGTAGTGGTCGTCCGGCGGGGAGGCGTCGACGGCGTCCCGGTGCATCCGCACCCCCTCGGCGAGCAGGCTCTGGTCGGCGGTCAGGGTGGCCAGCCCGACCAGGGCGGCGCCCAGGTTCGAGCGGCGCGCCGCCTCCTCGGCGGGGCTGCCGGACGGCGTGCACGCCACGGCTTCCCGCAGCACGCGCACGGCTTCGGCGTACTGCGCCGGATCGCTCGTCCGGGCGGCCCGCTCGACGTGGACCGAGCCGAGCCCTGCGAGGTACTCCGAGCGCCGCGGGTCGTCGGGGTCCAGGAGTGCGATGCCCTGCCGGATGAGGGCGACGCCCTCCGCCCGGTCACGCTCCGCGCGGTCCCGCGCCTCCCGGTGGTCCGGCGCGTCGTGCCGGAGCCGCCGCTCGCCCGCCTCCCCCACCGGAGCCGACCGCCGGACGAGCGCCGTGCCGAGGTGGAACCGGACGGCGGCTTCCCTGTCTCCGCCGGCACCCGGCAGGTCCAGGCACTCCCGGAGCGTCCGTACGGCTTCGTCCGCGGCCGCCGTGGCCTCCTCCCCCGTGCCGTCGCCGACGGCGCCGAGGGCCATGGCCAGGTGGAACAGGGCGCGGCCCCGCTCCGCCGAGTGCGGTGCGGCGGCGGCGGCGAGCCGGCGCAGGAGGGCGACCGGTTCGGCGAGCGCCTCGGGCGCCTCGACGGCGCGGGCGTGCAGCCTGAGCAGGTCGGCGAGGTCCACACCCCGGGCGGTACCGCGCGGGTCGTCGGCCGGGGTCTCGTCCAGCGCGTCGCGGGCGCTGTCGATCGCGGCCTCCAGGTCGGCGAGGTCGCCTCGTGCGAGGTAGCGGGAGCGCAGGACGCCGCTGAGGACGTTCCGCGCCTGGGCGCGCGTGGGGTGGCCGGCCGGTGCGGTCGCCACGGCGTCCCGCGCCGCGTCGTACGCGGCGTCGAGGGCGTCGGGGTTTCCGCCGCGGACGACGCGGCCGTCGAGGACGAAGGCGAGGTGGGTGAGGTAGATGGCCCGTTCGACGATGTTGGGCGCCGTGTCGGCCGCGCGTCGGCAGGCGTCGACCCCTTCGTCGTAGAGGGCGGCCCTGGCGGCCCTGTCGCCCCGGGGCGGTACCGACGCCCGTCCCGTCACCGTCCGGGTGCCCGCGCTCGCCGTGCCGGCGGTCGTCTCGGGCGCGATGGAGAGGGTGATCAGCGCGATCCCCAGGTCCGAGAGGTAGGCGGCCGGTGGCGGCTGGTCGGTCGTCGCGACGGCCACGGCCTCGCGGAGGGTGTCGACCGCCTCGGGCAGCAGCGAGGTGTCGTCGAGTTGCACCGCCGCCGAGACCAGCGCGGAGCCCAACTGGGCGAAGAACAGGCCGTAGAACGCGTCCTGCCGTTCACTGAGCCGGATCGCGTGCCGCATCTCGCTCAGGCTCTCCCGCACCATGGCCTGGTCCGACGTCGCCTCGGCCCGGTAACGCAGGGCGAACCCGAGGTTGCCGTGCCTGCGCGCCTGTTCCATCCGCTCGCCGGGCGCGGCGGCGACCGCGGCGCGGCTGATCTCCACGGCGTCGGCGAGCAGTTCGGGGCCGGCGCCGTCCCGGAAGGCGTACACCATCGTCAGGCCGAGGTCGGACAGGCAGGTGCCCTGTTCGGCGCTGCCGGCCGGGAACCCCTGGACGGAGTGGCGCAGCAACGCGGCGGCGGCGGGCAGCATCACCGGGTTGCGGTGCCGCTGGTACAGCAACACGATTCCGGCGCCCGCCTGGTAGGCCTCCCCGGGATCGGCGTCCGCCCCGGCGGGCTCACCGGTCAGGACCGCCAGGTGCGGGCGCAGGAGGGCCGGGATGCGGTCGGGGTAGGCGCGGTGGACGTCGAGGAAGCCGAGCAGGGCCGAGCCGAGCGCCGCGGCGTCCGTCGCCTCCCCCGCGAGGAAGCGGCCCCAGTCGTGGAACCCGAGGGCGTAGAGGCCGACCAGCAGGACGTTCCCGTCCGGCAGCGTGGCGGCGCGCCGCACGTCGTCGGCGGCGGCCTCGGCCTCGTCGGTCAGGAACCACCGCAGCGCTTCGGGGTCCTCCTCCGCCCGCATGACGCGGTCCAGGATGACGCCCGCCTTCTCCTCGGCCTTCCTGGACATGGCCTCGGCCGCCCTGGCCGTCTCCTCGGCCGCCCCGGGCCCGTGCCTCTCGCCGTTCACACCGTTCCTCACGCCGTAGGGGTTCCCCCGCTCGGCCTGCCCGGGCCGTGCCGCGGCACCGGAGGTCGAGCCCTTCCGGGGGCAGGTCGTGTCGGGAGAGTCTCGCCCGGCCCGCGACACCCTCGGGGCGGACGTCGGCACTTTCCGGACACGTCGCAGGGGGTGCCTTGCCGCCGCGATCACCACGACGTCGTCGCGGTGGTCTTCCATCAGCTTGGTGAGCACGTCGATGGCCTCCTGGCCGGAGTCGGCGCCGGTTCCGAACGTCCGCGACAGGCTGTACGCCTCGTCGATGAACAGGACGCCGCCGCGGGCCCGTTCGAAGACGCGTGGGGTCTTCTGGGCGGTGTGGCCGAGGTACTCGCCGACGAGATCCCCCGGGCGGCCTCGACCAGGTGCCCCGTCCGCAGCGTGCCGAGGCCGCCGGGGATCTCTCCGTACAGCCGGGCCACGGTCGTCTTGCCGGTTCCCGGCGGCCCTGAGAAGACGAGGTGGTGGGCGACGGGCGGGACGGAAAGACCCGCCTCCTCACGCCACTTGCCGAGCCGGATCAGGTCGACCTGGACGCCGACCTGCCGCTTGGCGGTGTCGAGGCACGATCAGCCGGTGCAGGGCGGCGAGCACGGCCTTCTCGGTCCTGCCGGACCCGTCGCCGGTGGAGCCCGCCACGGCCGTACGGAGGCGAAGGAAGCGCACGCGGTCGTTGCCCCCGGCGACGGCCTCGCCCCGCAAGCCGGTCACCTCGCAGTCCTCGACCCGGCCGACCACCGAGGCGGCCAGGCGGATGCCGTCCGCCTCGCCGCCGCGCAGCACGGCGTGCGTCACGGCGGCCCGGCTGCTGTCGCCGAGGATGATCCCGCAGCCGCGGGAGTCCGTGACCGTGAGCCGGTCGATCGTCACGTCGGCGCTCGCCACGGAGAACACGCCCGCCTCGTCGGGTGCGGTCACGTCGCAGTCCCGCGCGGACAGATGGGTGTCGTCAGGGCAGTCGAGACCGAGGCCCGGCCGCTCGATCGTGCAGCGGTCCGCTCTCAGCCGCGCCTTGCCCTCCAGGGTGATGCCCGCATGGGACATGTCCGTGATCGTCCGGAAAGCATCGGGCGCCTCGGCGAAGACCGCTACTCCGGGCGACGCGGCGGACGCTCCCCCGGTCGTGTCCGGAAGATCTCACGCGGGCGGCGACCCCCCGGACGGGGACGACCCAGGTCGTGTCCGGACAGATCGGCGCCCGCCTGAAGCGGCGATCCGGGCGAGGGCTCACGGACACGGCTCAGGACAGCGAGTCGGCGACGACGGAGGCCGCTTCCGCGATCAGACGGTCGTCGTGCGCGGCGTCCGCCGTGCGGCGGTTCGACATGATCGCCATCACGAGGGGGGCCGCGTCCGGGCGCCACACCACGGCGATGTCGTTGCGAGCGCCGTATCCGCTGCCGGTCCCGGTCTTGTCCCCGACGACCCACCCGTCGGGCACGCCCGCCCTGATCAGTGCGTCGCCGGTGGTGTTGATCCGCAGCCACGTCGTGAGCCGCTCCCGCTCCGGGGGCCGCAGCGCGTCACCCAGGACGAAGGCCCGCAGGTCGCGGGCGAGCGCCCGCGGTGTGGTCGTGTCGCGGGTCTCCCCCGGGGCCCACCGGCTCAGCTCGGGCTCGCGGCGCTCCATCCGGGTGACGTCGTCGCCGAGTTCGCCGAGTACGGCGTCCAGGCCGTGCGGTCCGCCGAGCGCGTCGAAGAGGAGGTTGGCCGCGGTGTTGTCGCTGTGGCGGACGGCGGCGTCGCACAGCGCGCTCAGGCTCATGCCGGTGGCGACGTGCTTCTCGGTGACGGGTGAGTGCGCGACGAGATCGTCCCGGGAGTAGGTGATGACGCGGCCCGTCCCGGCGAGGGTGTACTTCCGCAGGACGGCGCCGGCGGCCAGCGCCTTGAAGGTGGAGGCGTACGCGAACCGCTGGTCGGCGTTGTGGGTCACCTCGCGTCCGGTGCCGGTGTCGACGGCGTAGACGCCGAGCCGCGCGTCGAACCGGCGCTCCAGCGCGCTCAGCCGGCCGGCGAAGGGCGTCGGCGTCCCCGGCCCGGTGGCTTTCGGGGACGTGGAGGAGGCCGGCGGCCCGGACGACGAGGCGGGCGTGCCGCTGGGGCCGCAGGCGGCGAGCGGGGCGAGCGCGAGTAAGGCGAGCGCGCCGACGAGGGCGCGGCGGACTCGGCGGTGGTGCATGTCCGAACCTCCGGGACACGTCGGGGAGGAGAGACGTGGCTCTCTCCCGTAGACGGTCATCATCTGTACGGGTCGTCGTGTGTCGCCCCCACCCTCGCCTCGAACGGCCCTGTAGTCCAACACCTTCGGGCGCCGGTGCGCGCCGTTCCGGCCCTCGTGGTCCGGCCCGGCGCCGGACGGGTGGCGCGCCGGGCCCGGCGCGCCACCTGCGCCTGCCGGGGCGTCCGACGACATGCGGCCGTCGGGGAATCGTCTGAAAATTGGGCGCATCGGTCACGTTCAGGTCGCGAACGACCGGGAACGCGCGACAGCAGAACCTGATCGACCCCTTACGAACGAGGACGGTATGACGGAGGCGTGCGAGGCGTGCGGGTCCGGTCGCCGTCTCGGCCCGTCCGCGCCGTCCCCGTCCGCACGCCCTCCTCCCTCCGTTCGGCACCGTCCCCGGGCGGCCGTCCGCCCCCGGCCGCCCGCCCGCATCGACAAGAACCTCAGACCGCGCAGGAGACCCCATGCCCCAGAACCCCGCACCCGAGGACCGTTCGTCCGAGGCGGTCGTCCCGGGCCGCCCCGCCGTGAAGCCGCCCTCGGTCCAGGAGCCCACCGAGCCCCACGGGCCGCTGCCGCCCAAGCCGGACCAGCGCGGCCCGGAGACGGTCGGCCCGACCGGCCAGGCCACTGGCGAGGACCCCGCCCGTTCGGCGCAGAGCGGCGCCTACCTGACGACGGCCCAGGGAGCTCGGCTGTACGAGTCGGACCACTCCCTCAAGGCCGGCCCGCGTGGCCCGGTGCTCCTCCAGGACCATCACCTGCGGGAGAAGATCACCCATTTCGACCATGAACGCATCCCCGAACGAGTGGTGCACGCGCGGGGCGCGGGCGCCCACGGCGTCTTCCAGAGCTACGGGACGGCGAGCCGGATGTGCAGGGCGGCCTTCCTCGCGAAGGACGTCGAGACGCCGGTGTTCGTACGGTTCTCCACGGTGCTCGGCTCGCGCGGCTCGGCGGACACGGTGCGGGACACCCGGGGCTTCGCGACGAAGTTCTACACCGAGGAGGGGACGTTCGACCTCGTCGGCAACAACATCCCGGTGTTCTTCATCCAGGACGCGGTCAAGTTCCCGGACGTCATCCACGCGGGCAAGCCGCATCCCGACCGGGAGATCCCCCAGGCGCAGAGCGCGCACGACACCTTCTGGGACTTCGTCACGCTGCACACCGAGGCGACCCACCACACGCTGTGGAACATGTCCGACCGCGGCATCCCCCGGTCGTTCCGCATGATGGAGGGGTTCGGCGTCCACACCTTCCGCCTGGTCGACGCCGAGGGCGGCACGACGCTGGTGAAGTTCCACTGGAAGCCCAAGCTCGGTGTCCATTCCCTGGTGTGGGAGGAGGCGCAGCTCGTGGGCGGGCTCGACCCCGACTTCCACCGGCGGGACCTCTTCGACGCGATCGAGGCCGGGGCGTATCCGCAGTGGGAGCTCGGCATCCAGGTGTTCCCCGACACCCCGGAGCAGACCTTCGAGGGGATCGATCTCCTCGACCCGACGAAGATCGTGCCGGAGGAGCTCGCTCCGGTGCAGGCGGTGGGCCTGCTGACGCTCAACGCCAACACCAAGAACTTCTTCGCGGAGACCGAGCAGGTCGCCTTCCATCCCGGTCATCTGGTACCCGGCATCGACGTCACCGACGATCCGCTGCTCGCCGGCCGGCTCTTCTCGTATCTGGACACCCAGATCAGCCGTCTGGGCGGCCCGAACTTCGCCCAGATCCCCATCAACCGCCCGCACGCGCCGGTCAACGACATGCTGCGCGACGGGATGCACCAGACGGCGGTGCACACGGGCACGGCGCCCTACCGGCCCAACTCCCTCGACGGGGGTTGCCCGTTCCTGGCCGGTGCCGACACCGGCGCGTACATCGAGGCGCCGGTCCCGGTACGGGAATCGGTCAAGCAGCGCGAGGCCCCGGAGTCGTTCGCGGACCACTTCAGCCAGCCCCGGCTGTTCTGGCTGAGCATGACCCCGACGGAGCGCGAGCACATCATCGCCGCGTACACCTTCGAGCTGAACAAGTGCTACGAACAGGCCATCAAGGAACGGGCCCTGACGGTGCTGGCGAACATCGACCCGGTGCTGTGCGAAGGGGTGGCCACCGGCCTCGGCCTGCCCGTCCCGCCGGCGACGGTGCCGCTGCCCGAGGTGGAACCGAGCCCCGCGCTCTCCCAGCTGGGCCGGACCTGGCCGACGGCGGGGCGGGTCGTCGGCATCGTCGCCGACGAGAACGGCAGCGCGGCGGACGTGCGCGCGGTCCGTGACGCCGCGAAGGAGGCCGGGATGGTCCCCATGGTCATCGCGCCGACCGGCGGCACGCTCGACGCGGACGGCGCGTCGATCGGCGTCCAGCGTACGTACGCCACCGCGCGCTCCACGGAGTTCGACGCCTTGGTCGTGGTCGGCTCTCCGGCGCCGGGCCTCGACGCGACGGGCGCGCGGGACGCCAAGGCCGGCCTTCTTCCGACGGACGTCGCACCGGTCGATCCCCGGGTCCTGCTGCTGATCACCGAGGCGTACCGGCACGGGAAGGCCATCGGCGGGGTGGCCGGGGCCGGAGCCGCCCTGGAGGCCGCCCGGCTGCCCGCCGACACCCCGGGCGTCGTCCTCGGGGACAGCGGGGACGAGGTCTGGGAGCAGCTGACGGGCCTCATGGCGGGTCACCGAGTCTGGGAGCGTTTCCCCGCGTCGATCTGAGGTTCGCGCCGCTCACGCGACAGGTCCCCGGAGCTCGTGCTCCGGGGACCTGTGCGTGTCCACGCCGGGTTGTCAGGCGAGGGTGATGTTCTCGGCCTGGGGGCCCTTCTGGCCCTGGGTGACGTCGAAGGTCACGGCCTGGCCTTCCTGGAGCTCACGGAAGCCGGTGGAGTTGATGTTCGAGTAGTGCGCGAACACGTCCGGACCGCCGCCGTCCTGGGCGATGAAGCCGAAGCCCTTTTCCGAGTTGAACCACTTCACGGTTCCGCTGGCCATGTGTACTGCCTTTCCCATCGATGTCGGGACCGCACCGCGCGGACCCGGAGGTGATCGCCCTGGTCCTCAGGCACTGCACAGAGCAAAGCGCCCGCACCGAGGCGCGGGCGCCGGGTTGCGAACCACGACATCTGAGGACGACGCTACACCGCGGAACCGTCTGTTGCCAGAGAGCAACGATCATTAAAATCCGGCCGCCGGGAGTCGCACGGGTGGTGGCCCGGAACGTTTTCCCCCGGATCGCCCGGGCGGCCGGGGCTCTCCGGCGCCGGGCGGAGCCGGGAGGCCGGGACCCGCGGCTCGGCGGCGGCCGCTCGGTTTCCCGCTCCGGACAGCACTGAGCGGAACGCGTGCCGGACACAGCCGCATTCGGTCACGGCCCGGCTCGCCCAAGGGCCGCCACCGTCATCCCCGGCGGGCGCACGACGCCGGCTACGGCGCCTCGCCGCGTTGTTCGGATCGCCCGCACACGCCCAGCATGAGGACGACCCTGCGCCTTGCGAGGCGCGGCATCCAACGCCGTGCGCTGATCCACCCGGGGATGACGGGACAGCCCTCAGTCGTCGAGGACCTTGCTCCAGGCGGTGGTGCCCAGCAGGCCCGTCTCGCCGACGTCGAGGCCGCCTTCCGGCTCCACGGTCTGGCGGGGCGCCCCGGCTGCCGGGGCGATCTCGACGTAGACACCGCTGCCCCGCCGCGTGGCGGCGTCCACGGCGGAGTAGCGCCACACGAAGACGCTGCGCGCCGACTCCCCCGGCGCGAGGGCGACGGGGTGCGGCCCGGGGTCGTCGAGCCGCGTGATCGGTTCCGGACCCTTCAGGACGGTCACGTCCATCGGCTCGCGGGCGACGTCGCGGACCCGCACGTCGGGATACCCGTTCAGCCGCAGCAGGCCCGTACCGCAGTGGGTGACGGTCACCGGCATGGCGCGCAGGCCCATGGCGGCGTTCACGGCCCCGGTCGTGACACGCCAGCCGGTCGCCGGGCACGCCCCGGCGGTGGTGGCGGCTTCCGGCATGGTGGCACGGGGTCCGGGCGGGGGGCCGGCGTCGTCCGGTGCGTCGGGGGAGGAAGGCCGCGGGGGCGCCTGGGCTCCCGTGCGGGCGGGGTCGACCTCACGGTCGATCTCGGCCGCGAGACCGCAGCCCGCGCAGAGGGCGGCGAGGGCCGTCACGACGAACGCGTGCCGCACGGATATCGGGATCATCCCGCGATCATCACACGTGGTCCTCGCCGCGCGCGGGGAGGCCACCTACGCCGGAGGCCGGCGCGCCCTCCGCGCGGACGTTGGGCCCGGCGTCCCGCGTCCGCGACCACCGTCGCGTCCGCGCGTCCACCACGCCTCATCAGGCCCTTCCGTCCCACGGGGTTTGATCCGCGCCAGGTCGGCAACGATGCAGTGAGACGACGAGCGCACGAAGGGAGGGCGGTCACATGATCCAGATGTCCATACCGCTGGTTCCCACCGCCGACGGTGGTCTGCTGATCCCCGCCGGGCATGTCACCGCCCTGCTGCGCGGCCTCGCAGTCGACTGGGTGGAGTCGGGCGGCTCCGGAGAGATGCGCGGCGACGAGCGGACCATCCGCGAGCTCGCCGCCGTGCTGACCGAGCTGGCCGACCAGGTCGACGTCGAGTGCATCGGCTTCGCCACCGAGGCGGACGAGAGCGGGGCGGAGACGCCCGAAGCGAACCCGCCCGGGACCGACGACGTGACCTGAGGCCGTCCCGGCCCGAAGACCGGCCGTCCGGCCGCCCCTGACGCGGCCGGGCGGCCGCCCCATGCCGTGCGCTCCCCCGCCCGAGTGCCCTGTCGGCCGCGTCGGCGCGCGGGCGGCCTGTCCTGGTACCAGGATGTGCCCCACGCCTTCCGACTGGCAGGAGCCCATCCCATGCTCGAACGCAAGCGCCGCAAGGGCGGCAAGCAGCACACCGAGATCACCTTCGTCCTGCCCGCGGACGCGCCGCCGGGGCCGGTCAGCGTCGTCGGCGACTTCAACGACTGGCGGCCGGGCGCGCACCTGCTGCGGCCGCGCGAGGACGGCACCAGGGCGGTCACCGTCGCCCTGCCCGGTGAGAGCGTCCACGCCTTCCGGTACCTGGCCGCCGGTGACTACTGGTTCAACGACGAGGGAGCCGACGCCCTCGAAGGTCCCAACAGCCTCGTCCGCACCTGACGGGTCCGGCGAGCCGCCCACCCGGCCCCGCCCCGCACGCGTCCTGGGCGGCGTGCGAGCGGGGGCCGCGAGTACCGTGGGAGGGGTTCCCGGGTCGTGTGAGGCGGATGGGGTGACGGTCGTGTCGACATCGAGTCACGAAACGTTCGGTGCACCCTGTTGGGTCAGCCTGATGGCCCCCGACCTGCGCGCGGCCCAGGACTTCTACCGGGCCGTTCTGGGCTGGAGGTTCCGCCCCGCGCACGTCAGTGACGGGTTCTCCATCGGATTCAGCGACGGCGTTCCGGTCGCCGGCATCGGGGCGCTGTCCCCGACGCTGTCGGTACCCGTGGCCTGGACGCCCTACTTCGCGGTCGAGGACGCCGACGCCACCGCCGCCCGCATCCTGGAGCGCAGCGGAACCGTCGCCGTCGGCCCGCTCTCCTTCGGTACGGGACGGGCCGCGCTCGCCTCCGACCTGGACGGGGCCACCTTCGGCATCTGGCAGGGCGCGGCGATCCCCGACTGGGGTGTGGGCGGCGAAACGGCCCCGGCCTGGCTCGAACTGCGGACGAGGAACGCCTTCGACGCCGCCATCTTCTACGGCGAGGTCCTCCAGTGGGCGTGCGACCAGCCCGGCTGCTGCGAGGTCTCCTACGTCGAGGAGGCCAACCACATCCTGCTGCGCCACGGGCGGCAGACGGTGGCCCGGCTGCACAGCGGGGCCCGCGCGGAGGCATCCGACCCGCGTGTCCGCCCCCGCTGGCAGGTCCACTTCCGTGTTCCGGACCTGGAGGGCGCCGTCAAGGCGGCCACCGCCCTCGGCGGCGAGACCGTCGGCGACACCCCGCCGGACCCCGGCACGCGCGGCGTCACCCTCCGCGACCCGGACGGCGCCCTCTTCGGGCTCGCGACCTCGGCCGTACCGGCGCCGGTCTGAGGCATCGCGGCCTCACGGCCCGAGCCGGCCCGGCCGCACGCTCCCGACGTGCGAGGGGTGCGCGCGGTGGCAAGACTGAAGGCATGGCGAACAAGGCAGCACTCGAGGGTGGCCCGGACGATCTGACCCAGCGGATCGTGCCCGTCACCGCCCAGGAACAAGACCTCAAGATCCCGCACCGCGGCGGCTACGAGCATTTCAGGGCCACGTCACGGCGGCAGGACGGTCCCGAAGGGCAGCTCCCGGTCTACGAATGGTGGGAGCGCACCGAGATCGCCGAGTGACCCGGCGCGGGTGACGTGGGGCGCGCGTGACGTGGGACGGGCGCACCGTGCCGCTCAGAGAACCTCGGTGGGGCCCGGCGCGGTCGGGGCCGCGTCCATGGCGGCCGGCTCCGAGGGGGCGGAGCCCCGGGCCGCCGAGTCCTCAACGGCCGAGTGCCTGAGGGGCGCGTCCCTCGCGGTCGGCTCCGTGAAAGCCGGCTCCGTGACAGCGGGATCCGTGAGCGTCGGCTCCGCTGCGGGCGGGCTCACGGGAAGGCTGACCGGACGGCGGTTTCCGATCCCCCGGTAGACCACCGGAGCCCGGTACATCACCGCGGGCGGCAGACAGTTCTTGGCGTCGATCACCACGCGTGGCCCGCGCATCCGGGTGGCGAGGTCCGCCCAGTCGGCCTCGACGACCTGGGGCCATTCGGTGAGGACGAGCGCGGCGTCCGCGCCGGAGAGGGCCGCGGGGAGGGCGGTGTGGGGTACGGCGCGGGGCGAGAGGTGCAGCAGCTCCTCGGGCGTCAGGCCCGGGTCCCACACCCTCACGCCGGCGCCGAGCCCGTGGAGGAGGGGCAGCAGCGTGCGGCTGGGGGCGGCCCTCAGGTCGTCGTTCCAGGGTTCGTAGCGCACACCGAGGACCGCGACCTCCCGCCCGCGCAGATCCGCGCCGACGCTCTCCTTGAGCAGACGGAGGATGGCGCCCGGCTGCTGCTCGTTGGTCCGGACGGTGGCGTCGAGGATCGGCGTCGCGATGCCCCGGTCCGCGGCCCAGCGGGCGAGGGCGGTGGTGTCCGTGGGCAGGCAGGAGTCGCCGTATCCGGTGCCAGGCTGGAGCAGGGCGTGCCCGATGCGCGGATCGAGACCGACGCCCTGGATGACGTGGTCGATGTTGAGGTCGGGGCCGGTGCAGAGGCGTGCCAGCTCGTTGGCGAAGCTGATCTTGGTGGCGAGGAAGGCGTTGCTCGCGTACTTGATCATCTCGGCGCCGGCCGGTGTGGAGGTCACCCAGGGGCACGACACGGACCGGTAGAGGTCGCGGAGCCGGTCGACGGCCTCGGGGTGGAGGGCGCCGGCCACGATCCGGGCCGGTGCGTGCCAGTCGTCGAGGGCACTGCCCTGGTTGAGGAACTCGGGGTTGCAGACGAAGCGCGGACGCAGCTCCGGGTACTCGGCCAGCAGCATGTCGCTGGTGCCGGGCGGCACCGACGACTTGAGCACCACCAGCGGGTCCCCGGCGAGTTCGGCGGCCTCGTCGATCGCGGCGAGGACCTGGGCGAGGTTCGCCGATCCGTCGGCCGCCGGCGGGGTTCCCACACAGATCAGCACGGCGTCGAGCGGGTCGGAGACGACGGCGTCGGGCAGCTCCTCGACGAAGTCGAGCCGTCCGGTGCGCAGCACGGCCGTCATCTGCTCCACGAGGCCGGGTTCGAAGACGGGTGGCTCCCCGGCGCGCAGGGAGGCGAGCTTCTCCCAGTCCTGTTCCACGCCGACGATCCGGTGTCCTTGCTGGGCCAGCGCGACGGCGCCCGTCACGCCCACGTAGCCCTGCCCCACCACCGCTGCTCGCATCGCCGCTCCCTGGGGTTTCGCCGTTCTCCCCTCCTACAAGAGCACAGACCGTGAGGGGGCGGCCTGTTTTGGTCACGGCGCCGCCGCCGGATTCGTCCGTTTCGGCGGGCCCCGATCGGGCAGCAGCGCGGCGACAGACGTACCCGCACCCGACCGAGGGGGCTGCCCCCATGTCAACCGGGACGCTTTTGGCCATCATCATTCCGGCGGTGGTGGTGCTCGCCTTGATCGCCTTGGCGGTGATCGCCGGGCGGCGACGGAACCGTCTTAAGGACCGCTTCGGTCCGGAGTACGAACGGACGGTCGAGGACACCGGCAGCCGCAGGGCCGCCGAGCGCGACCTCGCCGAGCGCGAGAAGCGCCACGACTCGCTCGATCTCCGACCCCTGGAGAACAGCGAACGCGACAGGTACGCGCGGGAGTGGAACGGCGTGCAGGAGGAGTTCGTGGACCGCCCGAAGGAGGCCGTGCACGACGCCGACCGGCTCGTGACGGCCCTGTTGAAGGCGCGGGGCTATCCCACCGACGACTTCGACCAGCGGCTTCGCGACCTCTCGGTCGAGCACGGCCGCACGCTGGAGCACTACCGGGCCGCGCACGAGATCAACACGCTGGGCGAGGGCCGACAGGCCACCACCGAGCAGCTGCGGGGGGCGATGGTGCACTACCGGGCGCTGTTCGACGAACTGCTCGCCGACGGGCACCGGCCCGGCCAGGCGGGGAACTGACCGGCACGCGGGTCCTGACCCGACGGCGGGGACGGACGACCGTCCGCGGACGGCGGACGCACGAGGAGACGTCATGCGGCACAACGAGACACCGGACCGCGCCGACGGCAGCGGCCTGACGACCGAAGACCTCGCGGGCTTCCGGGACCGGGAGCCCGGCGTCGAGGCGGACCCGGCGGGCGCGGCGCCCCCGGACGCCGGTGAGGCCCCCGTGTACCCCGGCGAGGCGACCCGCTCCGTCGACGACAGGAGCACCACGCGGGAGGAGACGGAGGAACCGGAGGAGATCCCGGGCGCGGCCCGCGGCCGCTCCCCCGCCCCGGCGCCGGACGAGGCGCCCGTCGACGCGGGCACCGAGGCGACCGCGGGCGGGACGTCGGCCGCGCCCGCCGGCGAAGAGGCGCCGGAGCTGCTGTCGGCGCGGGACGTGGACGCCTACCGCTCCCGCTGGCAGCAGATCCAGAACGACTTCGTGGACGACCCACGGGAGGCCGTCCACGCGGCCGACGGCCTGGTGGCGGACGTCATGCGGACCCTGGCCGAGACCTTCGCCGAGCACAAGCGCGGCCTGGAGGGCCAGTGGAACCAGGGTGAGGAGGTCGACACGGAGAGCCTGCGCATGGCCCTGCGTCAGTACCGCTCCTTCTTCCACCGGCTGCTGACGAAATGAGTCATGGACCGGCCCTCCGCAGGCCGGTCCATGAGGACCTCAGGTGTGCCCCGTACGGCCGAGGCGAGGCGGTCACGCGTGACGCGTACGACCGCCGGTGAACAGCCGGTACAGCGCGAGCAGGATCATCGATCCGACGATGGCCGCGATCCAGGTGGACAGCTCGAAGAAGCCGTCGATGGAATCGACCCCGAAGATCACCTTGCCCAGCCAGCCGCCGAGCAGGCCGCCCGCGATACCGATCAGCATGGTGATGATGAGCCCGCCCGGGTCCCGCCCCGGCATGAGCGCCTTGGCGATGAGGCCGGCCAGCAGTCCGATGACGATCCAGGCGATGATGCCCATGGTGGTCCTCCCTCTCGGCTTGACGTCCCGTGGTCGTCTCTCCTCCATCGGATACGCGCCACGGCCGGATTCAAACGCTCCGGACGGCACGGACAGCCGTCGGCGGGTGCGGGCTCAGCCCGACGCGCGGCCGTCGGCGGCGGTCGTGATGCGCGCGCAGCGGGCGACGACCGTCGCCAGGTCGCCCTCGGCGCGCAGCAGTTCGCGCTGGACGCGGGCGCCGTTGCCCCGCGCGAGCAGCTCCGCCATCCCCTGCCGCACCCGGTCGGCGTCGCCGAGGTCGTCCAGGGCCGGCTCCACGTGCCGGTAGAGCGCCCGGGCGGCGCTCTCGGCCGGGACCTCCTCCATCGTCAGGGGGTGGACCAGGGGACCGTCCAGGCCGGATCGGGCCGCCCGCCACGTGGCGAGCCGGAGCAGGCTGGTGTCGATCCGCTGTGGCGGCTCGCCCTTGCGCCAGGCCCGTGAGGCCGTCTCGACCAGACCGCGCACCAGGGCGGCCAGCAGGACGGGAGTGGTCGCCTCCAGGCAGACGTCGGCCACCCGTACCTCGACCGTGGGGTAGGACGCGGAGAGTCTGGCGTCGAAGTAGATCATCCCCCGGTCGCGCAGCACCCCGGTGCCGACCATGGCCCGGACCAGCTCGTGGTAGCGCTCCGGGGAGCCGAAGACGTCCACCGGGCCGGCCGAGGGCCATCGGTTCCACACCCGGCTGCGGTAGCTGGCGTAGCCGCTGTCCTCCCCCTGCCAGAAGGGCGAGTTGGCGCTCAGGGCCATGAGGACGGGCAGCCAGGGGCGTATCCGGTCCAGGACCGCGACGCCCTCCTCGTCGGACTCGACCGACACGTGCACGTGGCAGCCGCAGGTCAGCTGTTCCTGCGCGGTCAGGCCGAACTCCTCGCCCATCCACTGGTACCGCTCGCCCACGCTCAGCGAGGGGTTCACCGGCAGCGGGGAGGTCCCCATGGCGGCGACCACCGCGCCGACGGTGGCCGCGTGGCGGGCCGACTCGCCGCGCCACCGGACGATCTCCTCCTGGAGGTCGTCCATCCTCGTTACCGGGCGGGTGGCGAACTCCACCTGCTCCTTCTGGAGTTCCTTCTCGAACTCGTGCTCCTCGTCCCCGCCCTCACGCGCGGCGGCCCGCTCGGCCGCGGCCAGCACCGCGCCCGCCAGAGCGCGTGGAGCGCCGCTCTCGGCGTCCACGATCAGGAGTTCCTCTTCCACGCCCACGCTGCGCACGTCGCCGCTCATCGTTCGCCCTCTTCCGACACTGACCCCACCGTCCCACGGTGGGAACGACTTCACCTGTCCGAAGCGGCGCCTTCCCTTCCGTGACGAGTTGACGCCATGCGGTGAGTGTCGCCGTATGACGGCCCCGCGGTCCGGGCAGAACCGAATCGGACAGTTCGTCCCGGACGGGGAGGAGTCACCGATGCTGCCGCAGATCATCGACCGGCTGAGACGGCGCCGCGAGGCGCGGGCGGCGGAGCCGGTCTTCACCGCCGACTTCGCCTCCACGGAGCAGTGGGTCGCGGGGCGGTCCTGGGCCTATCCGAACGGCGGGCCGACCAACCCGGGGGACAACAAGCTGGATCACCTGGTCGAGGACCCCGAGTACAGCCGCTCCGGGCGCTTCAAGGCGACCCGGCGGCCCGACGGGAACTGGAGCGCGGGCCTTCTCACGACGGAGGGCAGCACCGAGGGCTTCATGGTCCGCGCCGGCGACGTCCTGGAGGCGCGGGTCCGGCTGCCCGAGGAGATCGGGGCCTGGCCGGCGATCTGGACCTGGCTCGACGGAGGCCAGGAGATCGACTTCTTCGAGTACCACCCCGACAATCCGGATCTGCTGGAGCTGTCGAACCGCGTGAGGGGCGGAGGGCTCTACTACCGCGATCCCTCGATCCGCCCCGGCGAGTGGGTGGAGCTGAGGGTCGAGCTGGGTACCCGCTCGGTGGTGTGGCACGTCAACGGCGAGCGGGTCTTCGCCGACGGGCGAGGAGTGGGCCGGCGCTGGAAGGCGTACCTCATCGTGAACCTCTCCGTCTGCGCCGGACGCTACCACCCGCCTCCCGACCCCGGGACGTCGGAGATGTCGTACGAGGTCTCGGACCTCCGCGTGTACCGGAAGCCCTGACCCGACGACCCGCGCGCCGCGACGGAGAGGCGTCCAACTCCCTTGACCTGGCTGGCCGTTGCGGCATGAACGCCCGGACGGCGGGCATGCGGTGAGCATGAGAGAAGGTGCTGCGACCCCATCGGGCGAGCCACCGGCCCGGGGGCGGACGACCCGCCGCCGGCCGGTCCTGGCCGCCGCGCTCCTGGCGACGGCCCTGGTGCTGGTCCTCCTCGGGCGGTTCAGCTTCACGCCGGGGCTCGACGGGCTCTTCGGCGAGGAGACCCGGGACCGTTCCGGCCCCGCACTGCTGAAGTCCGTGCAGGACATGCATCGGTACGAAGGCGCCGCCGGGAACTTCCAGATCGTGGTCGACCTCGAGAAGGACGCCCGCCTCCTGCCGGACGCGATCCGCGGCACCCGTACGCTCTACGTCGCCAGCGGCACGGTCGGGGCGTACGTCGATCTCGGCAAGATCGGCGAGGGCAGCATCACGGTCGACGAGAAGCGGACGTCGGCGACCCTGCGTCTGCCGCACGCGCGGCTCGCCGCCCCGGCCCTCGACCCGGAGAAGTCGTACGCCGTCTCCAAGCAGCGAGGGCTCCTCGACCGCCTGGGCGATCTCTTCTCCGACAACCCCGCCGACGAGCGGGCGGTGCACGCGCTGGCCGCGCAGCGCATCGGCGAGGCCGCGCGGGAGAGCGATCTGGGCCCACGGGCCGAGAAGAACACCACCGCCATGCTGGAGGGGATGCTCCGCGCCCTCGGCTTCGAGCAGGTGACGGTCCATTACGTATGACCGAGGGGCGCCGCCGAGCGCGCGCACACCAGGGCCGCCTCGCATCGGGGCGGCCCTTTCGTGTTCCCCGCGCCGGCCCGGAGCCATGGCACGGAGGAGCGGTCTTCGGCCGCCGATGAGCTTTTCACGCCCCTTTCACCGAGACCGGGTGTGCATTCCCTCTGCGGGGTTACGAGGAAAAGGCACGGCGCCGCGCAGGCAGCGCGATCTCCCCGAGGGAAGTGGTGACGATGTCCAAATCGAACCGACACGAGACCACGCAGCGGCCCCCGGCGCCCCCGGTGCGGTCGTGGAGCACGACGGCCCGTCAGATCCAGGGAGAGATCGGCCTGGCTGTCGAGGCCACGTTCCACTACGACCCCGACGACCCCTGGGCGATACGCGTCGCCTTCCGGCTTTCGCTGGGCCGGGTCGTGGACTGGACCTTCTCCCGCGAGCTGCTGCGCTCGGGAACCCGCGTCCTCAGCGGCGAGGGCGATGTGCGCCTCTGGCCGCTGCGCTGCGGGGGCAGGGAAGGACGCGTCCGCATGCGGCTGGGATCGGCCGGGGCGTTCGCCGTGGTCGACATCGACCGCGCGGGCCTGCGGAGCTGGCTGAACGAGACGTACGACGCCGTGCCGGCCGGGAGCGAGGCCGCCAGGATCGACTGGGCGGCCGAGACCGGTCATCTGTTCGCGCGACGGTAGAGCCGGGCTCCCGCGCCGACGGACGGACGAACGCTCATGACGGACTACAGGAGGACCTGATGGAGAGCTGGCGCGCATCCGCCGCCTGCAGCAATGTCGACCCCGACCTCTTCTTCCCGGTGGGGACCGGCGCCCCGGCGCTGATCCAGGCCTCGGAGGCCAAGGAGGTCTGCCGCCGTTGCCCGGTGCGTCGCGAGTGCCTGGAGTGGGCCATGGACGACTCCCGCCAGGTGACCGGCGTGTGGGGCGGCATGACCGAGGACGAGCGGCGGTCGCTGAAGCGGCGGTCCCGTCGACAGGCGAACAAGCACTGAGTTCCGGATCGACGCGCGGTGGCGCGCCGCCACGGCAGGTCAGCCGAGCGGAAGGCGCGCCCTGACCCACTTGCCGTGGGGCGCCACCGCCTCGGTCTCGACCGTGGCGCAGAGCGCGAGCACGATCTCCATGCCGTGCTGCCCGAGCCGGTCGGGGTCGCGCGGGCGGGCGACCGGGACGACGGGGTGGGTGTCGTGGACGGATATCTCCAGCACCCCCTCCCGCAGAGCGAGTTCGAGCCGGCAGGGGCCGGGGGCGTACTTGACGACGTTCGTGACGAGTTCGCTGACGACCAGCCGGGCGGCGTCGACACCGCGCTCCGGCCAGGGCCCCGAGGGCGGCGCGCACCGGCCGAGGAACGACGTGGTGAAGTCCCGGGCCTCCGCGATGGCGCCCCGCGCTCCGCCCAGTTCCACGCCGGCCCGCAAAGCCTCACCCACGTGCCGGCCGGTCACGCTCGCCTGCGTCACGCCGTTCCCCGTTCGCCTTCCTCACCGTGCCGGCTCTCCTCTGGTATCCGCATTCCGTCGGCTTCGTCGCAGCACGGAACGGCCTCACCAGAAGGGGGTTGGTGAGGCCGTTCCGCCGGGACGTTCCTCGACGGTCCCTGATCAGGACTGGTCGAGCATGCCCTTGCGCAGACGCTCCAGGTTGCGGGAGAGCAGGCGCGAGACGTGCATCTGGGAGATACCCAGCTCCTTGCCGATCTCCGACTGCGTCAGCTCCTCCACGAAGCGCAGGTGCAGGATGCGGCGGCTGCGGTCGTCGAGCTCGACCAGCAGCGGCGCGAGCGTGTGGAAGTTCTCGAAGAGCTCGAGCGCCGGGTCCTCCACACCGATGAAGTCGGCGAGGGCCGCGTCACCGTCCTCGCCGTCCGGGCCGACGGCGGCGTCGAGCGACGTGGAGTTGTAGCCGTTGGAGGCGATGCGGGCTTCGATCACCTCGTCCTCGGAGAGGTTCATCAGCGTCGCCAGCTCGGCCACGCTCGGCGCGCGTCCGAGGCGGGAGCTCAGTTCCTCGGTGGCCTTGGCCAGCTCCACGCGGGCTTCCTGCAGTCGGCGCGGCACGTGCACGGCCCAGGAGGTGTCGCGGAAGAAGCGCTTGATCTCCCCGACGATGTAGGGGACGGCGAAGCTGGTGAACTCCACCTCACGGGAGAGGTCGAACCGGTCGATGGCCTTGATCAGACCGATGGTGCCGACCTGGACGATGTCCTCCATCTCGTCGCCGCGGGCCCGGAACCGTCCGGCCGCATAGCGCACGAGCGACATGTTCATTTCAATCAGGGTGTTCCGCGCGTACTGGTACTCGTGGGTCCCCTCCTCCAGTACCGCCAGCTTGTCGAAGAAGACCTTCGACAGCTCACGTGCGTCCTTCGGAGCGACCTTGCGGGGGGATTCGAGTACAGGAAGGTCTCCCATTCCCGTCTCGACACCGGTCCTCGTCTCCGTCGTCACCGCAGTCGGCACTCTGATGACCTCCCTCGTCCATCGTCAGCTCTTCAATCCCCCGTGAGAGCCCCGCCTACCCCGTCATACGCGAGGCATGCCAGAAAATTCTCGACCGGCGGAAAAAACTTTTCCGGCCGGACCACTCCACCACGCCGGGGAGGTTCACGCGAGGGAGAGACGGGCCCGGACGCGCTTGCCCGGCGGCTGCGGCTCCACGCTCACGCTCTCGCACACCGCCAGGACGATCTCGACGCCGTGCTGGCCGATCCGCCGGGGATCGTGGGCCCGCGGCACGGGAGAGACGTCCAGACCGTCGAAGACGGAGATCTCCAACGCGTCCTCGAACAGTTCGAGGAGCACGCGACAGGGGCCCGGGGCGTGCCGCACGGCGTTGGTCACCAGCTCGCTGACCACCAGGCGCGCGATGTCCACGCGCTCCCGGGAGACCGGCTCGCCCCCTCCGGCCGGCGCGGCGGTGAGGAAGTCGGCGGTGAAGTCGCGCGCCGACGCGATCATGCCGTCCCCCGCGTCGGCGCTCTCGTAGACCACGCTCGCGGACAGCGACGGCCGGCACACCGGGCCTCTCCTGGCGATCACCTCACCCATCGCCCTTCCTTCCTCGCGTGACTGTCGCACTCCTCGCCTCGTCCGGCGCATTTTCCCATGCGCGCTCGTTCCACACCGCACTCACCCCGGAAATATGGACGCGGACACGCGAGTGGCGGTTGCGGGAGGGACACGCGTCACCGTCCGGGGTGTGTCGACGGCGGTGTCCCGGCCGCTCGGCGGCCGTGCCAGTCCAGGCACAGGACGAGGAGGTCGTCCGGGGTCGGACCCTCCCGGGACCGCAGGGCCCGCACGACCTCCCGGGGCGTGTCCGCGCAGGTCAGCCCACGCGTGGCCTCGATCGCCCGGCTCACCGCCCGGTCCGGTCCTTCGTCCGCCCCCTCGGCGGGCTCGGCGCGGTCGCAGGCGACGAAGACCAGACGGTCACCGGGGAGGATCCGCAGTCGCTGGGTGAGGTAGACGGTGTCCTCGAACATGCCCAGCGGAAGCTGGCGCTCGAGGTGGAGCCGCTCGGGGGCGGCGCCGGCCCGGGCCCGCCAGACGGTGGGCGAACCCGCGTCGACGACGCGTACCTCGCCGGTGGCGCGCGCGAAGCTCATCAGCAGGGCGGAGAGGGTCCTCGCGCCTCGGTGCTGACCGTAGAGGGCCTGGTCCGTCAGGGTCGCCTGGCCGACGACGTCGAGGCCCGCCCGACGGGCGTTGCGGATGGCAGTGAGGGCGAGGCTGCTCACGAGGACGGCCTGGGTGCCGGGGCCGGTGCCGTTGGCGACGACCAGCGTCAGCTCCTCCTCCGTCACGGACCAGTCGAGCACGTGCCCGCCGGAGGTGTAGGCCGGCTCCCAGTAGGCGTGCAGGTCGAACTCCTCGCCGACGCAGGCACGCCCGGGCAGCAGGTCCCACTGCATCTCGCCGGGGATGTTGAGGGCCCGCGCCCGGCGTGTCCGCCGGTACAGGTCCGTATGGCGGTCGGCGACCCGCAGGGCGTGTCCGAGCATCTCCGCGACGGCGGCGAGCTCCTCGGTCGTCTCCGGCGTGAGGCGGTCCGAAGGAAGGACGACCACAAGAACGCCACAGCGATCGCCGCGAACCGTCACAGGAAGGAACGCGGTCGCCGTGGGTCCGTCTCCCCCGAAAAGATATGGTTGCTGTGTGGAGTAGGCGCGCCCCGCGGGCCCGGCCTCCACGGCCATGGGCTGTGACCCCGCCGGAGCCTGCACGGGCTCGACGGGACGGAGTTCCGTGAGTCCGTAGTCGACGAGCAGAAGGTCGGCGGAGAACGCGGCGAACTGCTGTGCCAGATCGATACGGAGGGAGTCCAGGAGGCGGTGTGCCGGCGCTTCGCGCAGAGCGCGTTCCACTGTCGAGCGTCGATCCACCGAATCCGTACCGCCTTCTGGAGAGATGTAGATGACCGGCGCGTCGCGAGACCGACGGCCTCGGCCCCGGACGCCTGAGGAGTGTCACCAACCATGGACACGAACCCCGCCCCGTCTCAGCGGGAGCCGCAGGAGACGACGGAGGCAGCGCGGGAGCTCATCGAGCTCCTGGAGGTGATGTGGGAGCGCGGCAGGGACATGGTGTCGTCGACGCCCGTGTCGGCCTCGCAGCTCCGTGTGCTCTACAGCCTCGACCGCGAGGAGGGCATCAACCTCCGCGCCCTGGGCGAGCTGCTCGGTTCCGCGCCGCCCTCGGTGAGCCGCATGTGCGACCGGCTGGAGGCCCTGGGGTTCGTCCAGCGCCTGCCCAGTCCGGTGAGCCGCCGCCAGCTGGAACTGCACCTGACCGTCCAGGGCAAGGCGTACCTGCGGGACCTCAGGGGCCAGCGCGAGGAGGCCCTGCTGGCCGTCATCACCACCATGACGCCGACGACCCGGAAGGCGCTGCTGCGCGGACTGACGGGTTTCCAGGAGGCGTTGGACAAGGAACACTCCTCGTCGCGCCGGAACGCCCCGCTCGGGAGCGCCCGGTCCGCCTGACCGCCCCGCAGCGGGACCGCCGTCCGGTCACGCGCCCCTTGTCCCACTTGTCACCCTCTGGTCGCCTCGGACGTGTGCACTTCCGGGCACGAGCCAGGAGTGTTGCCCCAAGAATACATTTGCCGTTCGGCAACTGTTGACGCATGGTCGGGTCGTGGACGTGGACGCGCGGACGCCCCGTCAGACCTCGGCGGCTTCCCGGGAAACGCGGTCCCCGGCGTCCTTCCGTCCACGCCAGTCGAGACAGACGACCAGCGCGTCGTCCTCCAGGGGCGTGCCCCCGTGGTACTCCGCGAGCTGCCGCAGGACCGCGCCGGGAACCTGGGCGGGGGGCAGCAGCCTGGTCGAGGTCAGCGCCCGCGCGAGCGCCTTCTCGCCGTAGCTCTCCCCGTCGGGGGACGGCGCGTCGTACACCCCGTCGCTGCCGAACAGCAGCCGGTCCCCCGGGCGCACCGTGAACCGCTCCGCCACGTAGGCCGTCTCCTCGAACATCCCCAGGGGCAGCTGCGCCTCGAAGGAGACGGGCTCGACGGTCCGTTCGCGCAGCCGCCACAGCCGGGGTGAACCGGCGTCCACGGCCTCCACCTCGCCGGTGGTCAGGTCGAAACGGAGCAGCAGCGCGGAGACGTAGGCGCTGCCGCGGTACTGCGCGTAGACGGCCTGGTCCGCGAGGGCCGCCTGGTCCACGAGGCCGAGACCGGCGCGGCGGGCGTTGCGCAGCGCGTTGATGGCGAGGTTGGTGAGCAGGGCGGCCTCGATGCCCGCCCCCATGCCGTTGGTGACCGTCAGGGTCAGGTGGTCCGCCGAGGCGGACCAGTCGTAGTTGTCCCCGAAGATCGCGTAGGCGGGTTCCAGGTGCGCGCCGAGCGAGAACTCGGGCCGGGCGCAGGACCGCCCCGGGAGCAGCTGCCACTGCATCTCGGCCGCCAGCGTCAGCCGCGCGGCCCGGCGCGCGAGGACGTACAGGTCGGTGTCGCGCTCGGCGACGAGGATCTCGTGGCCGAGGGCCTCGCAGATGTGCTGCAGCTCGGGCAGCTGCGGGACGATGTCGTGGTCCTTGGGCACCGTCACGGTCAGGACGCCCATCCGGTCGCCCCGGATGGTGACCGGCAGATGCGCCGCGACCGCCGTGGCCGTCTCCGTGACGTACGGCTCCTGGGAGCCGAAGGCGCGCCCCTGCGGGCTGCTGCTGATCGGCAGCGGCTGGACGGTGTGCGGGCTGCTTCCCACCAGCTGGAGCGACCGCAGGCCGTAGTCGGCCAGCCGGAGCTCCACCTCCTGGGCGCCGTAGTACGTCCGCAGCGCCTCCTCCACGACGCTCATCAGCATGTGCGGCGCGGCCCGGCGCAGCGCCTGCTCGACAACGGCGATCTCGTCCACGGGTTCCTGTTTCTCTTCTGTCCGCTCGGTCCGGTACGTCTATCCGGCCCGGCCGGCGGCTGTCAGCGCCTCGTCCACATCGGCGTGCAGGGGCGTCGTCATCGACAACCCCGTGATCTCCAGGATGCGCCGTACGGCCTCGGTCGGCGCCACGAGGTGGAGGTCCCCGTTCGCCTGGCGGGCGTCCCGGGCCGCCTTGATCAGGACGTTCAGGCCGGACGAGTCCATGAACTCCAGCCGGGACAGGTCCATGACCAGGTGGCGGCGGCCGTGCAGGAACTGGTTGGCCAGGTGGTGGTGGAGCAGTGTGGCGGTCTCGATGTCGAGCTCGCCGCCCACGGACAGTACCGCCGTGGTGTCGTCGAGGATCTCCACCTCGACGTCCAGGTTGTCTTCCGGCTGGGGCATGGTCCTCATTTCGGTCGGGGGAAGGGATGCGTGGGGGGTGCCGGGCGTGCGGGGCCCGTTCAGGCGACCCGCACGCCGATCAGACAGGTGTCGTCGTCGGTGTCGGACTTGCTGTGCGTCAGCAGGGTGTCGAGCCGGCGTTCCAGGGTGTCGGCCGGTGCCTGGGCCGTGGCGAGGAGCTGGGCCAGGGAGTCCTGAACGGCGGTGTCCCGCCGCTCGACCAGGCCGTCGGTGTACATCAGGACCGTGTCCTGCGCCTCGAGCTGCACCTCGGCCTCCTCGTACTCGGCCTCGGCGAGCGCCCCGAGCAGCAGCCCCTTGAGCAGGGGCAGCGTGGTGGCCTCCGTACCGCGTACGAGGACGGGGGGAAGGTGCCCGGCCCTGGCCCAGCGCAGCGTGCGGCTCTCGGGGTCGAAGACGCCGCAGACGGCGGTGGCCGTGACCCTCTCGGTGAGGTGGTGCGCCACGATGTTCAGCCAGGAGAGCAGCTGCGCGGGACCGGCTCCGGTGACGGCGAGGCCGCGCATCGCGTTGCGCAGCACGACCATGCCGGTGGCGGCCTCGATCCCGTGGCCCGCGATGTCCCCGACGCACAGCAGTATCTTCTTGGACGGCAGGACGACGGCGTCGTACCAGTCGCCGCCGACCAGTGCCTCCGTCTCGGCGGGCCGGTAGCGCACGGCGATCTGGAGGCCGGGCGCGTCGAGCGGGCCCCGGGTGGGGGGCATGATGGCGTGCTGGAGCTGGAGGGCGAGGCGGTTGCGCTCCGCCGACTCCTGCTCGGTGACCGCGAGCTGGTCGCGGGTCGCCGCCAGGGCGACCTCGGTCCAGTGCTGCGAGGAGATGTCCTGGTAGGCGCCCCGAACCGCCAGGAGGCGGCGGTCGGGACCGAGGACGGGTTCGGCGATGACGCGCATGTGCCGGGTCACGCCGTCCGGGCGCACGAGGCGGAACGCGGTCGAGGTCGCCCGCCGGTGGCGCAGCACGGCCTGCAGGAAGCGGCCGATGGCGACGGCGTCGTCCGGGTGGGCGTGGGCCGCCAGGTCCCGCAGGGACACCGGAGCCTCGGCGGGCTCGCGGCCGTACAGGTCGAAGAGCTGGCCGTTCCAGGTGATCTCGCCCGTCAGGACGTTCTCCTCGAAGCCGCCGATGCGGCCGAGGCGCTGCGCGTGCTGGAGCAGGTTGGCCAGGCGGGCGGTCTCGTCCTCGATGCGCCAGATGAGCAGGACTCCGCCCTGGTGCCGGCTGATGCTGAGGTCGGCGGTGGACGCGAGTGCCACCTGGTCCACGAGCGCGGTCAGCGGGGCGCGGCGGGCGCGGAAGGGCTCCCCGGTGGCGTAGACGCGCTCGATCCGGTCGAAGAGTTCGCCCTCGCCGGCCGCCGTGGGGTACGCCTCCAGGAGGAAGGCGCCGACGACGGCGCCGCGGGGCCGTCCGGCCGGGTCCTGGAAGTGGTCGTTGGCGTGCAGGATGCGGAAGTCGCTGAGCCGGCCGTCCGCGTCGAGGTGCGGGATGAGGACGAGCGCGGGGTCGTAGAGGCCGTCGGAGAGGTCCACGAGTTCGGCGACGCCGGTCGAATCCCGCGGCGGCGTCGGCACGGGGTCGCCGGGGAGGTTGTCGATGGTGTGGGCGCACAGCTCGGCGAGCGCTTCGAGCTGCCGCTCCACGGCCTGGGGCTGCGGTCCCAGGGGGTGGGCCCAGCAGATCTCGAGGACGCCGTGGATGCGTCCGCCGGTGCCGGCGGGCACCGCCACCCGTCCGCCGTCGGGGGTACGGGCGTGTCCGATGGTGGGGACGCCGGCGGTGGCGAGCGAGGGGAACCAGACGGTGCGGCGCTCGGTGAGGGCCTGGCGGGCGACGGTGACGACGCCGGGCGGGACGTAACGCCAGCGTGCGGGTTCGTCGCCGCCGAAGCCGGCGTGGCCGCTGAGGGTGAACGAACCGTCGGCCCCGGCGGTCCAGACGGCGACGGCCGTGGCTCCGAGGGGTGCGAGGGCGTGGGCCAGGAGGGACTCGGCCACCGTCTGGGTGTCGCCCGCGTTCAGGGCGGCGCTCTCGGCCGTCCGCAGTCGCACGGCGACGGACGGTTCCTGCCCGGTCTCGGGTTCACCGGTGTCCGGCTCGCTCACCGCCCGTCTGACGAAGTCCTCGGCGACTTCGGCGACCTGGTCGTGGGCGGCCTGGTTGATGATGTCGGCGGCCAGTTCCAGGGGCGAGAGTCCGGCCTGGGCGGCGAGTTCGGCGAGCTGCCGGGCCGCCTGCGCCGGGCCGCACCGCAGCCGCTCGACGATGATGCCCTTGGCGAGTTCGATGAGGGCGCGTCCGTCGGCCGCGGCGTGCGCGGCCCGTACCTCTCCGCGCAGCCTTTCCACCGTCGCGGCCAGCCGGCCGACGGTGGAGTGGTGTGCCGGGAGGGGGCCCTCCCCGTCGTCCTCGGGCGTGGCGGCGAAGGAAGCGGCGGCTCCGGTGAGGGCGCCGTAGGGGTCGCCGTCCGTCGTCTCCCGGGGCATCGGGACCGTGCCCGCCCCTGTCGAGGGGCGGGTCGCGGGGGCGGACTCGGCCGACGCCCTGCCGTCCCCGAGATGTCCTCCGGCGGCGTCTGGGCCGTGATCGGGGGGAGCACTCATGGCGTGGACTCCTCGGATGTGACGGCCTGGGCCGTGGGAGGGATGCGGGGCGGGTGCGGGAGGGAGGCGCGGCGGACGCGGGCGGGGGTCCGCCTGCTCCGGCGGCGGGCTAGTCGTCGCGGAGCCACCGCCGGATGCAGGCGATGAGGTCGTCGGCGTCCACCGGCTTGGTGACGTAGTCGCTCGCGCCGGACGCCAGGCTCTTCTCCCGGTCCCCCGGCATCGCCTTGGCGGTGACCGCGACGATCGGCAGCCCGGCGTAGGCCGGCATCTGCCGGATGGTCGCCGTGGCGGCGTAACCGTCCATCTCGGGCATCATCACGTCCATCAGGATCAGGTCGATGTCGGGGTGCGCGGCGAGTGCCTCGATCCCCTTGCGGCCGTTCTCGGCGTGGAGGACCTCGATGCCGTGCAGCTCCAGGATGCCGCTCAGGGCGTAGAGGTTGCGGGCGTCGTCGTCGACGACGAGCACCGTACGGCCGTGCAGGGCGGCGTCGACGGTGTGGGGCGCCTGCTGGCGCTGCTCGCCGCGGAGCAGGGGCACGACGTCGCCTGGCTGGTCGGCGAGCAGGTGCAGGGCGATCCGCTCGCGGAGTTCGTCGAGGCTGGAGAGCAGCTCCAGGGGCCGCTGCCGGGCCCTGGCCTGGAGGGTGCGCTCGTTTTCGGCGGCGAGTCTGCGGTTGTTGTGGGCGAGCACGGGGACGGTCCGCAGGGCAGCGTCGCCGTCCATGGCGTCGAGGAAGTTCAGGGCCTCGTTGTCCGCCATGTCGAGTTCGAGCACGACGCAGTGGAAGGGCTGGGTGGCGAGGGCGGTCGCGGCCTCCTGCGGCCCCACGGCGGCGATCACCTCGATGTCCGCCTGGTCGGTGAGGTCCCGGCTGTCGGCCAGTTCGGCCACGGCGTTCTCGGCGACCAGCGACAGCAGCCCGCGGGAGCGCTCCTCGATCACCAGCAGGCGTCGGGGCTGGCGGGGCTGCGGGACGGCCGGCAGGGCGGCCCGGGGGGTGCGGCTGGGCCTCTCGGCGATCTCCCCCGGCTCCCTCGGCGTGGCCGGCGCCCCGGCCTCGGGCGCGGTCTGCGCCTGGAAGTCGGCCCGGGCGACGGGGAGGTAGAGGGTGAAGGTGCTGCCCGCGCCCGGCTCGCTGTCGGCCGTCAGGGCGCCGCCGAGCAGATAGGCGATCTCACGGCTGATGGAGAGGCCGAGACCGGTGCCGCCGTACTTGCGGTTGGTCGTGCCGTCGGCCTGCTGGAAGGCGCCGAAGATGGCCTCCAGGTGCTGGTGGGCGATACCGATGCCGGTGTCCCTCACCCGGAAGGCGACCACGGCGCCGCCGCGGTGCACCGTGCCGGGCAGCTCGTCGTCCGAGGCCGGCTCGATGCTGAGGTGCACGCTGCCGCGTTCGGTGAACTTCACGGCGTTGGAGAGCAGGTTGCGCAGCACCTGCCGCAGCCGGGAGTCGTCGGTGACCAGGTCGACCGGAACCCCGGGGGCGGTGGAGATGGTGAAGGCGAGGTTCTTCTGGGTGGTGAGCGGCCGGAACGTCGCCTCGACGTAGTCGAGGAGCTGGCGCAGCGCGACCCGCTCCGGGTTGAGGTCCATCTTCCCGGCCTCGACCTTCGACAGGTCGAGGATGTCGTTGATCAGCTGGAGCAGGTCGGAACCGGCCGAGTGGATGATGCCCGCGTACTCGACCTGCTTGGCGGTGAGGTTCCGCGTCGGGTTCTGGGCGAGCAGCTGGGCCAGGATGAGCAGGCTGTTGAGCGGGGTACGCAGCTCGTGGCTCATGTTGGCAAGGAACTCGGACTTGTACTTCGACGCGAGCGACAGCTGCTGGGCGCGGTCCTCCAGCTCCTGCCGCGCCTGCTCGATCTCCAGGTTCTTGGCCTCGATGTCGCGGTTCTGGGAGGCCAGCAGGGCGGCCTTGTCCTCCAGTTCGGCGTTGGAGCGCTGGAGCTCCTCCTGCTGCACCTGGAGCTCCTCGGAGCGGGCCCGCAGCTCGTCGGCCAGTCGCTGCGACTCGCCGAGCAGCTCGTCGGTACGGGCGTTGGCGACGATCGTGCTGACGTTGACGCCCACGGTCTCCATGAGCTGTTCCAGGAAGTCCCGGTGCACGGAGGTGAACGGGGTGAAGGAGAGCAGCTCGATCGCGCCGAGGACCTGGTCCTCGACCACGATCGGGAGCACGATCAGGCTGCCGCGCGCGGTCTGCCCGAGTCCGGAGGAGATGGAGACGTAGTCGCCGGGGACGTCGTCGGCGGCGATGACGCGGCGGCTGCGGGCGGCCTGTCCGACGAGGGACTCGCCCAGCCGGAAGCGGCGGCCCTCGGGGCTGCCCGCGGGGCGGCCGTAGGAGCCGACGAGGCCGAGCTCGATGCCGTCGAAGCCCTCCTCGGCCAGGTAGAAGGCGCCGTACTGGGCGCGGACGAGGGGGGTCAGTTCGTCCATGACGAGTTCGGCGACGACCGACAGGTCGCGGTGGCCCTGCATCAGCGCGGAGATCCGGGCGAGGCTGGACTTGAGCCAGTCCTGTTCCTGGTTGGCCCGGGTGGTCTCGCGCAGCGAGCCGACCATGGAGTTGATGTTGTCCTTGAGCTCGGCGACCTCGCCGGAGGCGTCGACGGTGATCGAGCGGGTGAGGTCGCCCTCGGCGACCGCGCTGGCGACCTCGGCGATGGCGCGGACCTGGCGGGTGAGGTTCCCGGCGAGTTCGTTGACGTTCTCGGTGAGCCGCTTCCAGGTGCCGGAGACGCCTTCGACCTCGGCCTGGCCGCCGAGCCGTCCCTCGCTGCCGACCTCGCGCGCCACGCGGGTGACCTCGGCGGCGAACGAGGACAGCTGGTCGACCATCGTGTTGATGGTCGTCTTCAGTTCCAGGATCTCGCCGCGGGCGTCCACGTCGATCTTCTTGGACAGGTCACCGTTGGCGACGGCGGTGGTCACCTGGGCGATGTTGCGGACCTGGCCGGTGAGGTTGTTCGCCATCGAGTTGACGTTGTCGGTGAGGTCCTTCCAGGTGCCCGCCACGTTCGGCACCCGCGCCTGGCCGCCGAGCCGGCCCTCGGTGCCGACCTCCCGGGCGACGCGGGTCACCTCGTCGGCGAAGGCGGAGAGGGTGTCCACCATGGTGTTGATGGTGTCGGCGAGCGCGGCGACCTCGCCCTTCGCCTCCACCGTGATCCGGCGGGACAGATCACCGCGGGCGACGGCGGTGGCGACCTGGGCGATCGAACGCACCTGCCCGGTGAGGTTGGACGCCATCACGTTGACGTTGTCCGTGAGGTCCTTCCAGGTGCCGGACGCTCCCCGGACGGTGGCCTGGCCGCCGAGGTTCCCCTCGGTGCCGACCTCGCGGGCGACGCGGGTCACCTCGTCGGCGAAGGCCGACAGCTGGTCGACCATCGTGTTGATGGTCTCCTTCAGCTCCCGGATCTCGCCGCGGGCGTCGACGCTGACCTTCTGGGAGAGGTCTCCCTTGGCGACGGCGGTGGCGACCTGGGCGATGGAGCGGACCTGGGCGGTGAGGTTGCCGGCCATGGAGTTGACGGAGTCGGTCAGGTCGCGCCAGGTACCGGAGACGCCCTTGACGTCCGCCTGACCGCCCAGGATCCCCTCGGTGCCCACGTCACGGGCCATCCTGGTGACCTCGTCGGCGAAGGAGGAGAGCTGGTCGACCATCGTGTTGATGGTGTTCTTCAGCTCCAGGATCTCACCGCGGGCGTCCACGTCGATCTTCTGGGAGAGGTCTCCCTTGGCCACGGCGGTGGCGACCTGGGCGATGTCACGGACCTGCCGGGTGAGGTTGCCGGCCATCGCGTTCACCGAGTCGGTGAGGTCGGCCCAGGTGCCCGAGACGCCGGGAACCACGGCCTGGCCGCCGAGGGTGCCCTCCGTGCCGACCTCCCGGGAGACCCGGGTGACCTCGGAGGTGAAGAGGGACAGCTGGTCGACCATGCCGTTGAACACGGCGGAGATCTCGCCCATCAGCCCGTTGGCGTCGTCCGGCAGCCGGGTGCCGAAGTCACCGTCGCGTACGGCGGTCAGGCCCGCCAGCAGCTGGCGCAGTTCCGGCTCCCCCACGGCGGCCGGTCCGGGCCGCCGTGCCGCGGAGGAACTGTCGATCGTCGTCTTGGACATGATCCATCCTCGTTGGCTTCACCGACATTCCGAGGGTCCGGCCCGGCACGGTTCCTCGCGCCGGGGCTCCGCCCCTCCCGTACGACTCCCGGCGCTGGACCGTTGTCGTACGGCAATAAAGACGAGACTACCGCCCCGTGATCGTCACGAGGGAGACGGTAGTGAATCACGAGAGCGGACCGACGTGATCCGGACCCGTCCTCCCACCCCGCATACACCGGGGAAGCGGGGGTACGCGGCGCTTCGAGCCGGGCGGTCGGCGCCCTGACGTGAGGGGAGACTCACAGTGTTGATGGCCCATCCCGCGGTACTGAGCAACCTGATCGAGCAGTACACGACTCTGAGGGTGCTCCACGCGGAGAACGGGAGCGAGGAGGTGCGGCAGCGGATGGACGACCTCGCGTACACGCTGTGCGTCTCCACCGGTACGCGGGACGTGGACGCGGCGCTGATAGCCGCCCGGCACCGGCTGCCGGGCGCGCGTCCCGAGGGCGACTCGGTGCTGATGGCCTGAAAGCGGCGGACCGAAGCCGGCACACCCCTTCCGGGAGGGTGTGCCGGCTTCGTCGTGTCCCGTGCACGGCGCCCGGCCGGCGACGCCTGCCCCCGTGCGCGGCGCCTGCGCGCCGAGGCCGGTGATTCTGCCGATGCCTTCGTCCCTCGCGGCCCGGACATTGACCGGGCCAGTCATTCCACGGCCGCTTCCGCTCCGGCAGCGGCCGTACACGACACGAGAGGACGACTCCGTCGTGAAACGACACCTCGCCGCCGCCGCCGCATTCTGCAGCCTCGCCAGCATCACCGTACTCACCGCCCCCGGCGCACAGGCGGCGGACAACCCGTACGAGCGTGGCCCCGCTCCGACCGTCTCCAGCATCGAGGCGCTGCGCGGCTCGTACGCCGTCTCCGACCTCAGCGTCTCCTCCCTGGCCGTCACCGGCTTCGGCGGCGGCACCATCTACTACCCCACCTCGACCTCCGACGGCACCTTCGGCGCCGTGGTGATCTCGCCCGGGTTCACCGCGTACCAGTCGTCCATCGCCTGGCTGGGCCCGCGCCTCGCCTCGCAGGGCTTCGTCGTCTTCACCATCGACACGAACACGACCGTGGACCAGCCGGACAGCCGCGGCCGGCAGCTCCTCGCCGCGCTCGACTACCTGACGCAGCGCAGCTCCGTCCGGGGCCGGATCGACAGCACCCGGCTCGGCGTCATGGGCCACTCGATGGGCGGCGGCGGTGCGCTCGAGGCCGCCAAGAGCCGGCCGTCGCTCCAGGCCGCGATCCCCCTCACCGGCTGGAACACCGACAAGACCTGGCCGGAGATCTCGACGCCGACCCTCGTCGTGGGCGCGGACGGCGACACGGTCGCCCCCGTGGCCACGCACTCCGAGCCGTTCTACGAGAACCTTCCGAGCTCGCTCGACAAGGCGTACCTGGAGCTCAACGGTGCGACGCACTTCACACCGAACACGTCGAACACGACGATCGCGAAGTACAGCATCTCGTGGCTCAAGCGGTTCATCGACAACGACACCCGGTACGAGCAGTTCCTCTGCCCGGCTCCCCGGCCCAGCCTGACGATCGCCGAGTACCGGGGGACGTGCCCGCACTCCTGACGTCAGGTGTGCCCGCACTCCTGACGTCAGGTCGTCTGTGCGGGCTCACAGAGCCGCGCCCCCGGGCATGGGCCAGGATCCATCGGTCCCTGCCCGGGGGCTGTCCACGTTACTTACGGGGCAGTAACGTAACGGCCGTGAGTGGAGGGACGAGCGCGGCGGCTGCCACGGGGCTGCACGGCCGCACGACCGAACTCGCCGCCGTGGACGCCCTTTCGGCCCGCGTCGGCGCCGGGTCGAGCGGTGTCCTGCTGGTCACCGGCAGCCCGGGCACCGGACGCACGGCACTGCTGCGCCACGCGGCGCGGGGATTCTCCGGCACGGCCCGTCTGGTCCTGCCGCCGCCCGGGAACAGGGTGCCGTGGAGCGGGGTGCGGGCTCTGCTGTCGGCGTTCGGCCCGGGCCCTTCGGCGGCCCGGCGGGCGCTGCGCGTCGCCCGGGGCCCGGAGGGGCTCGGCGCCGCGGTGGCGGGCCTCGTGCCCGAACGGCCGCTGCTGCTGTGCGTGGACGATCACCATCTGTGGGACGCCCACTCGCGCGCCGCGCTGGCCTCGGCGTTGCGGGCCGGGGGGCCCGCGGGGGTGGGCTGGCTGGTGTCCCACGCCCGCCATCACCGCTCCCCGGACGTGCCGGGCGCGCAGGTGGTGCGCCTGGGGCCACTGAGCGCGGAGAGCGCGGGCCGGCTCCTCGACGACGTCAGCCCCGGCCCCGTGGCCCCCTCCGTACGGGCCGGACTGCTCCGGGAGGCCGTGGGCCATCCCGGTGTCCTGACCGCCACGGCCCGGCGGCTGTCCGCCGCGCAGCTCGCGGGGCGGGCTCCCCTCCCCCACCCGCTGACCGACGGACAGGTCCTCACGGAGGTGTACGGCGGGCTCCTCGATTCGCTGCCCGCCGAGAGCCGGCGGCTGCTGGCCCTGGTCGCCGTCGCGGGCGAGGCGGCCGGCGGCCCGGACGGGGCGGCGCGGCCCACGGTCGACGGCGACGCGGTGCTGGCCGCCGCGCGGGCGACGCGGACGTCGCCGGAGGCGCTGGACGGGCTGCTCGCGGACGGGCTGCTCGGCGGCGCCCGTCCCGCGCTGCGCTTCGAGGACCCCTTCCTCCGGCGGGCGGTCCTCGCCGGGACGCCGGCGTCGTGGCGCCGCTCCGCCGACGCCCTGTTCACCCCGCCGTCGGACGAGCCGGCGCCCGGTGTGGACGAGGGGCGACACGCCGGCACCGACCTCGACCACGTGGGGCACGAGGGCGCGGCGTACGACAGTGGTGCCCCGGCGGACGCGCCCCGCACCAGGGGTCACGCCGACGGGCGGAGCGCGCGTGCCGGCGCCCCGAACGCCCGGAGGCGGGCCACGGTCGCCGGCGGGCGTCACGACGGGCCGCTCGGCGCCGGCCCGGGCCCGTCCGCGGCCGCCTCCTCCCCCGCCTCCCGGAGCGGCGCGCGGCGCACGGCAGGACCGCAGCCATTCCCCCTCCTCCGGGCGGTGAGTCACCGCGCGGACCGGTTGCGCGCCCCGGACGAGGTGCGGTCGCTCGCGGACGTCGTCCGGGGCCGGGCGGAGCTCCTTCGGGGCCTCACGGACCTGGCCGACGGGCCCGTCGGGGACGCCCATCAGGCGTTGCTGCTGGCCTCCGGGCTGCTGCGCGACGAGGCCCCGCGGGAGGCGGCCGACGCCCGCTTCCTCGCGATGGAGGCAGCGTGGGCGGCCGGCGACCCCGTCGCCTGCCTGACCGCGCTGGACGGCGGCGACGGGGCGGCGTCCGTCCGCCGCGGTACGGCGCCGGGGGACGGCTGTCACACCGGCGGGGACGGCGCGGAGCAGGACTTCCTCGACGGCATGCGCGCGGCGCTCGCGATACGCCTCCACGAGGCCCGGGCCCCGCTGTCCCGTGTGGTGGCGCGTGACGGCACGTCCGACGACCCGCGGCTGCTGCTCCGCGCGGGATCGGCCGCCCTCGTGCTCGGGGACACGGCGTCGGCGGCCCGGGTCTACGGCCGGGCGCTGGCCCGGGTCCGGGCGGAGGGCCGCAACGCCATGATCCCCCGTGTCCTGGAGCACCTCGCCTACGCGGAGCTGCGGGCCGGACGCCACGGCCGGGCCGGGACGCACGCCCGGGAGGGGCTGCGGGCCGCGGAGCTGACCGGCCAGCACAACGTGGCGGCCCATCAGCACGCGGTCCTGGCCCTGGTCGCGTCGGTGGCCGGGGACGCGGCGTCCGTCGAGGAGCACGCCCGGCAGGCGCTGGCCGTGGCGCGCGGCCACGGCCTGGCGCAGGCGGCCACGCTCGCCGAGTGGGCGCTGGCCCGTGCGGAACTGGGGCAGGGCCTGGCCGCCCAGGCCACCGCGCGGCTCGCCCAGCTGGTGCTGCCAGGGCCCCGCTCCGGCCACTTCGCCCTCCGTATGCTCGCCGTGCCGTGCTTCGTGGAGGCGGCCGACGCCACCGGCCGGGGCGACGAAGCGCGCGCGGCGGCCGAGGAGTTCACGGTGTGGGCGGCCCAGGGGGTCGATCCGCAGGCACCTGCGCAGCTGGCGCGCTGCCGGGCGCTGTTGACCGCGCCGGAGGACTCGGCGCACTGGTACGCCGAGGCGATGCGCCGGCACGACACGTCCGGCAACGACTTCGAACGGGCGAGGACCCTGCTCGCGTACGGCAAGTGGCTCCGGCGGCGCAGGCGTTCGCTGGAGGCCCGGGTGCGGCTGAGCGACGCGCTCGTCACCTTCGAGCGGGCGGCGGCCGAGATCTGGGCCGCGCAGGCCCGTGCCGAGCTGCGTGCCACGGGCGGAGCGGCGGGGGGCCCGAGCGGGACGGCGGCGCCGGGCGACCTGACGCCCCAGCAGCAGCGCATCGCCGCGCTGGCCTCCGAGGGGGCGACCAACCGGGAGATCGCCGACCGCCTGTCCATCAGTCCGCGGACCGTCGATCACCACCTGCGCAACGTCTTCGCCCGG
Organism: Streptomyces sp. NPDC036822; assembly: GCF_055609145.1. Classification (NCBI taxonomy): domain Bacteria; kingdom Bacillati; phylum Actinomycetota; class Actinomycetes; order Kitasatosporales; family Streptomycetaceae; genus Streptomyces; species Streptomyces sp. NPDC036822. The sequence goes on along the minus strand of NZ_JBVJPY010000005.1, from coordinate 469,225 downwards.
TTGGGTGTGCGTTCGCGGGTCGAGCTGTCGGGCGTCCTGGCCCGTGCCGCGAGGGGCGCGGAGGGGCGGTGAGCTCGTGACTCCGCCGGTCGGCGCGCCGGGGCCGCGTCACCCCCGGTAGCGGCCCGGTCGCCGCATACGGCCCTACGCTCGTGTGTCACCTCGGCGACGGCGGGAAAACGAGCGGGGAGCGAATGCCTGGAAAACGGGAGGAAGGGGAACCACGATGCAGCCTCACGACGAGGCCTGGTCCCATACGACGACGCGAACGCGTGCCGAGAACGTCTCCGCCGGCGGCGGTGACGAAGGCGTGCGGACCTCGGCCGACGCGCGGGAGACCACGCGGCGCAGGCTCGCGCGCATCCGGCCGGTGAACCGGTCGCAGGTGGACGACCTCCTGCTCGTGGTCTCCGAGTTGGTGGCCAACGCCGAGCGGCACGCGGGCGGCCCCACGGGTTTCCGTCTCGACCTCGCGCGGGACAGCGCGACGGTGTCCGTCACGGACGCCAGCGGCACCCTGCCGGAGAACCGGCGCGGGGCGGCGCTGACCCCGGGCGGCTACGGCTGGCCCATCGTCCAGCGTCTGTGCCGCGAGGTGACCGTCTCGGTCCACGAGGGCGGGAAGACGATCCGCGCGGTCGTCCCGCTGGAGCAGTGACACGGGCCGCAGCGGTGACGCGGAGGGGGACGCGCGCGGACGCCGAGGCGGTGCGCGCGGGTGACACGGGCGTGGGCGCCACCCCTGAGGGGTGGCGCCCACGAGCCTTTGCGATCGGCGTCCGCCGTGACGACCGCTACCAGCGGTACCAGCGGCCTGTGCCGCCCTTCGGCCGGGCCACGAAGCCCAGCAGCCAGAGGACGAGAACGATGACGGCGATCCACCAGAGCGCCTTCACCGCGAAACCTGCGCCGAAGAGAATCAGCGCGAGCAGAAGAACCAGCAGAAGAGGAACCATTCCTATCAACCTCCCGGCGACCGCTTACCCCCGGCTTTGGTGAACATCCCTTCGAATTGGCGAGTTTTTCGCGGTCGATCCGGGGAATTGCAAGGGGCTTCGCGGAATTGCATAGGGCCTTGTGAGCCGCTTCCTTTCTCCCGGCTGGTTTAGCGTCGCGATTCGCGGTCAGGCGCCTTGACGTCAGACATGACCCAACGCACAGGGAGTGATCGGCTGTGTCCGGTGAGCAGAAGGCGAAGGCCAAGGGCGAGCAGGCCAAGGGCAAGGTCAAGGAAGCGGCTGGGCGGATGACCGGCAACGAGCGTCTCGAGGCGGAGGGCCAGGCCGAGCAGGCGAAGGGCGACGCCCGCGCCGCCAAGGAGAAGACGAAGGACGCCTTCAAGCACTGACCCCGCCCGGGCAGAGAGGGGCGGCTCCGCGACCGCGGAGCCGCCCCCTCCGCCGTGCCGGCCCGACACGTGGCCGACCGCTTCAGGAGCCTCATGAACCACGGCACAACGGGCCACGACCAGCCCGGCCTCCGCTCGCCCGCCGTCGCCCTCGAGTCCTACATGGCCGTCCTGGAGGACAGCGCCGAGGAGCTGTACGACACCGCTCCGTGCGGTTACGTCTCGATCCTGCTGGACGGCACGGTCGCCCGGATCAACACCACCCTCCTCCAGTGGCTCGGGCTCGGGCGGAGCGACGTGGTGGGCCGGGTGGAGTTCGGCGACCTCCTGACCCCCGCGGGACGGCTCTCGTACGAGGCGCAACTCGCCCCCGCGCTCCGCCTGAACGGAGAGGTGGGCGGTGTTCCGCTGGAGCTGGCCTGCGTCGGCGAACCGCTGCCGGTCCTGGCCAGCGCCATAGTGCGGACGAGCTCCGACGGACGGCCGCTGCTGGCCAGGATCACGCTGACGGACGCGCGGGACCGGCGCGCCTACGAGTCCGAGCTGCTGCGCAGCCGGAGGGAGGCCGAGGAGGCCCGCCGCGCCGCGGAGGCCGACAGGGCCCGGCTCCAGGACGCGCTGGCGGTGCTCCAGCGCAGTCTGCTGCCCGCCCGGCTGCCGTCCGTCCCCGGCCTGGACGCCGCCTCCTACTACCACACGGCGTCTCCCGACCGCCTCGGCGGCGACTTCTACGACCTCTTCCCGCTCGACGGGAAACGCTGGGCGTTCTTCCTCGGAGACGTCTGCGGCAAGGGGCCCGAGGCCGCCGCGCTGACCTCTCTGACGCGGTACACGCTGCGGGCCGCCGCGCTCCACGACCCCGATCCCGTCGCCGCGCTTCGTACCCTCAACACCGCGCTCACGGAGCACTATCCGGCGGGCGAGACCTGCTACTGCACCGCCGTGTTCGGCGTGCTGGAACCCCGGGGGACCGACGGGTCGTTCGCGCTCGAACTGGCCTCGGGCGGCCATCCGCCGGCGCTCGTCGTACGGAACGACGGCCGGACGGAGTTCCTGTCGACGCCCGGTGGGCTCCTGCTCGGAATCCTGCCGGACGCGAGGTTCGTCTCCGCGCGCACGACGCTCCGTCCCGGGGACAGCGTGCTGCTGTACACCGACGGCCTCACCGAGGCCCGCACGGGAGCCGCCCGTGACCTGTTCGGGGACGAGGCCCTCCGGGATTTCGTCGCAGAGCGCGCCCCCGCCACACCGGGAGGTATCGTCACCGCGCTGACGGGGCTCCTCGAGGGTTTCGGGGACGGGCTGGGCGACGACACCGCCCTCCTCGCCCTGGGAGTGCCCGTCGGCGGCCCCGGCGGCAACGGCGACCGGTACGCCCGGGACCCCACGCCGGACGGCCGAGCGACCACCGCCCAGCCTTCCACCGACCGAGACTGATCATGACCATACTGGACATCACCACACGAACCTCGTCCGCGGGCACCGTCCTCACGATCACGGGCACCCTCGACTACGAGACAGCGCCGGACCTGCGGGAGCGGGTGCGGGCCGTCGACCTCGCGCCGGGGGCCCTGCTCGTCCTGGATCTCGCCGGTCTGGACTTCTGCGACTCCAGTGGGATCAACGCCTTCCTGACGGCCCGCAACACCGCCACCACGGCCGCGGCGTCGATCGCCCTGGCCTCCGTGCCACCCTCGGTGGCGCGGGTTCTCGGCATCGTCGGCCTCGACCGGATCTTCGCGATCCACCCCGACAGCGACACCGCGGCGAACGCCCATCTCGCCACCTCCTGACATCGGAGCGCGTCGCCCCGGTGCGGCGTACCGTCGTACCGACGCCGCCACGCCTCGACTCGGCGCGAGTCACGTGTCATTCCGGCTCAGCCGGGTACGTTGGCGCTGGCCGGGCGCGTGTTCGAGCGTCCGGACCGACGACGAGGAGATGTGATGAGCCAGGTCGCCAGAGGACGCATGACAGGCGCGTTCGGACGGCTGGACCGCAAGGTCTTCGGGCACGTCGCGAACCGCTCCTGGCCCGGCGCCGAGCCGGTCCTGCCCCGGCTCAGCCGGAGCGCGAACCACGGGCTGCTGTGGTTCGGGATCGCGGCCGGGATGTGGGCCCTGGGCGGGCCGCGCGGGCGGCGCGCCGCGGTGCGCGGGGTGGCGTCCCTTGCGCTGGCCTCGGCCACCGTCAACACGCTCGCCAAGGGGGCCGTCCGCCGCGACCGTCCGCTGATCGACACGGTGCCGCTGGTACGCCGGCTGCCGCACCAGCCGTTCACCAGCTCCTTCCCCTCCGGGCACACCGCCTCCGCCGCCGCCTTCACGGCCGGCGTGGCCCTGGAGTCGCGCGGCCTGGCGGCCGCCGTGCTCCCGGTGGCCGCCTCGGTCGCCTTCTCCCGTGTCTACACCGGGGTCCACTACCCGAGCGACGTCCTGGTGGGCGCCGGCCTGGGCGTGGGCGCGGCCTACGCCGTCCGGGGCCTCGCCCCCACCCGCGACCTGGTCGCGACGCCCGCCCGGCCCCGCGTCGACGCGCGGGCGCTGCCCGACGGCGACGGGCTCGTCGTCGTGGTCAACGCCGCTTCCGGCGCCCAGCCGCAGCTCCTGGATCCCGTACGCCAGATCAGGACGCTCCTGCCCCGCGCCGAGGTCATCCTGTACGAGGAGGAGGCGGGTCCGCTGCCGGACGTCCTGGACGCGGCCGCGGCCGAGGTGGCCGAGCGCGGTGGCGTCCTGGGGGTCTGCGGTGGCGACGGCACGGTGAACGCCGCGGTGGAGCCCGCCCTGAAACACCGTGTGCCCCTGCTGGTGGTGCCCGGCGGCACCTTCAACCACTTCGCGGTGGACCTCGGTGTGGACACGGTGGCCGACGCCTGCGCGGCGCTGGCCGAGGGGCAGGCGGTGCGCGCCGACGTCGGCCGGATCACCGCCGAGGAGGACGGGTCCCGCTCGTACTTCCTCAACACCTTCAGCCTGGGCGTCTATCCGGAGCTCGTACGGCTCCGGGAACGCTGGTCGCCCCGCCTCGGCGGCCCCCTGGCGTCCCTGCTCGGCGTGGGGCGCGTCCTGCGGACGTCCCGCCCCCTGCGGGCCGAGGTCAACGGCCGGCCCGAGTCGTTGTGGCTCCTGTTCGCCGGCAACGGCGCCTACCGCAGCGCCGGGCTCGCCCCACTGCGGCGCCACGACCTCGCGGACGGTGTGCTCGACGTCCGGATCGCCCACGGCGGCCGGTTCGCCCGCACCCGGCTGCTCGCCACGGCGGTGGCCGGAGGGCTGGCCAGGACGCGGCTGTACGCGGCCGCCCGGGTCACGTCCCTGCGTGTCTCGGGCCTGCCCGACGGCACGCACATGGCCTACGACGGCGAAGTGGTCCCGGCTCCGGGCGCCTTCCGGCTGGACAAGCTGCCCGACGCGCTGACCGTCTACCGTCCCCTCACGGACTGAGCGGAACGGCCGAACGGGCCGACGGCGCCCGCCCCGTGCGGGGTGGGCGCCGTCGGCCCGTTCGGCCGTTGCCGGCCTCCGTCTTCACTCGCCGGTCGAGAACTCCTCCTCGAAGTCGACGTTCTCGACGATGTGCACGCCCCCGACGTGGACCTCGAAGCTGCTGGTGTACTCCGACTCCCGCTCGTCGGCGGCGGCGGGGACGGCCGACGCGAGGGAGAGCGCGGCGAGGGCGAGAACGGCGGTGACGGCGAAGCGACGCATGGGTTCCTCCTCTGTGGTGCGGACTGGTGTGGGACGCATTCCACGCCCCGCGCCGGTCACACGGGGGTTCACCCGAACCGGTGGCCGTCCTCGGCCCGTCGGCGCGGCACCGGGGGCGGACCCGGTGCCCGCCGGTATAGGGCTCGTTCGGTCCCCGCCGGTGGAGGGCTCAGCCCCCGCTGGTGTAGCGGATCCGCACCCACAGCGGCAGTACGAACCAGCAGAGCAGGTACCAGAGCAGGACGCCGGAGACGAGCCACGGCACGTAGGGGTCGTGGGTGGCCACCCTGAGGATGAGGAACAGCGCCGACGTCAGGGTCGCGAGGAGCAGGATCAGTCCCGTGAAGGTCAGCCGGGACGCCCAGACCACGGCCTGCGGCTTGATGCGCCGACCGGACACGATCCGGTGGAAGGGGACCGGTCCGATCAGGGCGCCCGTGGCGAGGGACCCGAGGACGACGGTCACGATGTAGATCGTCTTGTCCGTCTGCTCCAGTCCCTTGTACAGCGGGGTGAAGACAACCGTGAGGAGGAAGCCGAGGAGGATCTGGACGCCGGTCTGGGCGACCCGTATCTCCTGGATGAGTTCCTGCCAGCGCCGGTCCGCGCGCTCGACCTCCGTCTCGGCCCGGCCGTCCGGCCTGTCGTCGGAGCGCTGGCCGGGCACTGCGGCCGTGCCGCCGGCTCTCTCGCCGTACGGCTCCTGGCGCCGCTCGTCCGTCGGCGTCGCGCCGTTCCTTCCCGTGTCCATGGACATCTCCTCCTGCGAAGATCGGTTCACCGCGCCCCTCGTCCGGAGCGCGGTAGGGGGTCGGGTCGTACTCGTCCCGGGTCAGGTGCGGCGCGGCGCCCACCACCGGCGCCTGCGCCGGGGGTGCACCGCCCTGCCCAGACGGCGGCCCACCAGGGCGTAGCCGAGGAGGGCGCCACCCGTGTTGAGCAGCACGTCGTCGATGTCGAAGGCGCGTCCCGTGATCAGGGCCCCCTGGACCAGTTCGACCAGGAGCATCGTCACCACCGTCAGCAGCGCGATGCGGACGAACCCGCGGGTGCGCGGGGACACGACCGGCAGCAGCAGGCCGAAGGGCACGCCCAGGAGCACGTTTCCGCCGAGCTGCTTGACGGTGTCGCGGAAGGCCGGCTGCGAGAGGTAGGCCCGGATCGAGTCGCCCGGCCGGAGGTTCGTATGGGTGAGCACCTCCGAGGCCGGTGACGGCTGGAGGGTCAGCCGGGCGAGGACGACGCCGAACGCCACCATCGCCGCGAGGGCCAGGACCGTGACGAGGACGCGGATGAAGGGGCCCGGCCCGGTTCGCGGGGCCTCCGCCTTCTCCGGGGGCGCCTGTGGAATCGCTTCCTCCGGCTGCTCGGCCGTGGTGCGGCGCCATCCGATACGCGGCGTCATGAATCCCCCCAAACTCCGTACTGCTCCAGGAAGATGCGCGTACCCCGGAAGTGCGTTCGGACACGCGTCGGCGCACGGTTCCCCGGTGGGGTCCGTGCGCCGACGGCGGGCGGTGCGGTGGGTGTTACGAAGCGTCGCGCACCGATCCGGTGAACTCCGGTCCTGGGCGCGGCTCCCAGGACTCGTCGTAGGTGATCAGACGTCCGCGCAGCGACTCCCTCGGCTCCCTCGACCGGTCCGTGACAGTGGGGACGGTCACGTCGGCGCTCGTCCGGCCGGCGGGCACGGTCACCGGCAGGGACGGCTGTTCCACGACCGAGGAGAGCGGCCGGGGCGGATGGGGGGCCTCGCCGAACAGCTCCTCCAGCCAGCCTCGGTCGACGTCGGCGGTGGACAGCTCCGCGCCGCCGGCGACGGGCAGCAGGGCGAGCTCGCCGGCGATGTCCGCGTCGGCGGCGGCGGAGAGCGTGACCCTCCAGGTCAGCGCCCTGCCTTCGGTGACGTCGTCCGCGACCGGGGTGAGGGTGACGGTGGGCATGGGGTCGTCGTCGCGTGCGGTCACCCCGCCGTGGTGCGAGCCGACGACCGCACCGCGCACCGCCTTCACGAACACCTCCTGGGAACGGTCGTGGCCATAGCGGTGGTTGCCGCGGACCGCGAAGGGAACGTCGATGGAGCCGCTGCCAGGCCGGACGGTGACGGTCCGGTGGGTGACCTCGTCCGTGCCCGGCCGGGGTACGAAGAAGCGGACCTGGCCGCTGCCGCTTCCGGTGACGCGCACCGGCACACGGTAGGTCCGGACTCCGGAGTCCCCCTCGTCGACCGTGAGGCGGCCGATGTCGACGCGCGGCGCGGGGGCCGGGCGGGCCGCCGGGGTGCCCGGGCGCCACCCCCAGGCGTCCATGAGCCAGGCCTGGCCGGCGCGGCTGCGCGGGGTCAGTTCGAGGGTCGTGACCCGGGTGAGGTCGAGGCCGGTCCGGGCGGCGGCGGACAGCGGGACGCGGATCTCGCGCGCCCAGTGGGAGGCGGTCCGCTCGCTGCCCGGGAGGCCGTCGATGCCTGCCCGGCCCAGCCGGGCGCGGCGGCCCGAGGTGTCGACGAGGGCGACGTCGAGCAGGGTGCCGGTGGAGCCGGGCGGGACGATCACGCGCAGGGCCAGGGCGTCGCTGCCGGCGAGGGAGAAGGGGCGCGGGGCGCGTATAGCCGTCGGGGCGCCCGCGTTCGTCCACCGCATCGCGATCGCGTCGCGGCCCGGCTCGGGCGAGGTCTCCCAGGAGGCGAAGTGCGGCGACCGGCCGCCCGCGTCCGGCGGAAGGCAGGCGCGGGCCGGGTCGGGGTCGACCTGGGCGCAGGTCCGGCCACGGGTCACGGCGAGCTGGGGGCCGGGCAGGAGGGCCGGGGTGCGGTGGGCGCCGACGGCGTGGGTGAGCACCTGGGCGGGGTCGGCGGAGGGGGCGCGCCGGCCGGTGCCGTCGAGCAGCGGACGCACCCGGTCGTCGCCCGCGACGAACAGCCGGGCCGACGCGGCGATGTACGTGGCGCCGGCGGCCTGCTGCCGTTCGGCGGTGAGCCGGGTCCTCGTCCCCGGTGTGCACACCGGGTCCGGGGTGTCGTCGGACCAGAAGTCGTCGTCGGCCGGCGCCTGGGCCTGTCCCGGGGTCCACTCGCTGTTGAAGAAGTTGTGGTTGGCGCCGACCATGGAGACCGCGCTGTGCAGCGCGGCGCCGCGGCCGACCCCGCGGGTGCCGTCGACGTAGATCTCGCCCTGGAGGTCGGAGACGTCACCGTCGCAGCCGGGCAGGATCGTGGTGGAGGGCACGTCGGGGACGGGGTTCTGACCGAAGACGGTGGGGCCGATGAGGACGTTGCCGCGGATGGTCCAGCGCACGGGTCCCCGGTGGCCGTCCTGGTCCGCGGGCGGCGGGTAGAGGCTGTCGAGCGCGGCCCGGTTGACGCCCTCGCCCCCGCGCGAGTGGCCGACGAGCAGCACCCGTGACAGGTCGGCGGGCGAGGCCGCGCGCACGGCGGCCGGGGCGCCGGGGCGGCCGGCGGCCCACTGCGCCCAGCGGGACAGATGGAGCCGGACCAGCGACGAACGGGCCTGCGCTCCCCCGTCCTCGGCGAGGTGGTCCTGGCCGTTGATTCCGTTGGCAGCGAGGGAGACCGTCACGTATCCCTGCGAGGCCAGGAGCCGTTGGGCCCGCAGATAGCCCTGATGGCTGGGGATCGGCCGGGCGCCGGGCGCGCACGGCCAGTCGCCGGTGACCTCGCCGGCGGTGGTGTAGCAGGTCGCGTGACGGCCGTGGAGGAACAGCGCCAGCGGGCGCCGGCCGGGCGCGCCGGCCGGCCCGACCACGGTGGCGCGCATCTCGACGGGGGCGGGGAAGCCCGGCAGGCGCACGGGGTCGAGCGCGTACTCACCGCTGACGGTGCGGTAGGGGCCGGGGACTCCGGGGTCGACGGGGTGGGCCGGGGGTATTCCCTGGGGCGTGGCGGGCGGCAGGGCACGCGCGGACGGACGGCGGGCGGCATCGTCGGCGCCGGCCGTGTCCAGGCGGCGGCCGCCGGCCGTCACGCGCAGCTCGGCGGCCGTCCGGATCGGGGTGTCCCCGAGGGTGAGCCGGTACGTCCGCCGGTCACGCGAGGCGGTCGGCCGGCCGAGCGGACGGTCGCCGGCGTGGAACTCGATGCGGGCGTCGCCCATGGGCACCGGCTCGGGCGCGGTCCAGACGAGCTGCCTGTCGGCGCCCGATCCGGTGAACCGCCAGCCCTCCGGCGGGTTTTCGGCGTCGTACGGGGTCCAGGGCGCTGTCGTCCGGGGTGCGGGGGACGGCTGGGCGTGCGCCGGCCCCGGCGCCGCGGCGGTCAGCGCCAGTAACGCCAGGGCCGTGGTCACCGCGCGTGTGACACGTATCAAAGCGGTCGTCCTCATCGTCGGTCACGTCGAGGCGCCGCGGTCGCCCGGGGCGCCTCCTTCGCCTCGAAGGAGGGCGACCGGCGTGCGGGGGTTGCCTGAGGTGACGCGCGAGGTGCGGAACGTCCGGAAGGGGCCGGGGGGATTGCGCGGTCCCTTCACCGCCGTCTCGCCAGGGACGCCCGAATGCGGGGCGGGACCGCGAGGCCCGCGCCCCGCACGGGGCCCGTCAGGCGCGTCGTGCGTCAGGCGTACGGGTCGAAGGGGACGGCGGGCGGCTTCGCCTTGGCGAGGTGGGAGGTGAAGTTGCCGTCCTTCAGGCCGAAGACGGCGCTGCCGAAGTCGGCCTGGACGAGCTTGTCCCGCACGGTCGGGGGGTAGCCGTTCCAGCCGACCAGGGTGGGGAACTGCCAGACGTGGTCGTGGTTCTCGGGCGGCTCGTCGTTGCTGTTGGCGGCGCGGAAGCAGTGGGTACCGATGCCGTCCTTGTGATAGACGATCTTGGGGTGGGTGCCGTCCCACCGGATCCGGTCACGCGCGTGGACGGTGAAGGAGCCGTGGGCGGAGGTCGAGACGTACCGGGCCACGCCGTCCTGCACCCAGACCACGACGTGCTCCCAGTCGTGACGGTGGCCTCCGAGCCCGCTGCCGGCGACCGCCTGGTCCTTCTCGAAGTAGAGGCCGTAGATGATCGCGCACCAGCCGTTGTTGCACGCGGAGCGCGCGTATCCGTTGGTGTTGCGCAGGTCCCCGGCGTCGCGGCACTGCCCGTTGACGGCGCCGGACGGCTTGAGGCCGCCGTTGACGGTCCCGTCGGGTCCGATGGCGGGGGTGGGGTAGCAGCCGTCCGTGTCGTAGTCGTAGGCGGGCTGGAAGGTCTGCTCGAGCCCGTCCGCGTTGCCGGGCAGGGACGGTGGGGGCGCGGCGAGCGCGCTGCCGGGTACCGCGAGAACCAGGGTGACGGACGCGCCGAGGGTGAACGCCAGTCTGCGGATCCGCGAACTCGTCTTCAAGCGGGGCCTCCTGAGGAGAACGACAGGGTCGCGGCTGACATGCCCATATCAGCAATGTCGAACCGCGATCCCCTCGCCGTTCTCCCCGAGGGCTCCCCCGGCAGACGGCCGGCCGGTGGCGGCCCCCTGCGGGGCTGCCACCGGCCGGCCGGCGCGGAGCCGTCACATGGGGTCCGTCATGCCACCCATCTCGGACTCGCGCTTGCTCTGCTCCTGGAGCCGGCGCGCCCGGTCCTTGAGCCGCTGACGCTCGTCCGGGTCGGTGGCACGGTCGGCGGCCTGCTCCATCTCCTGCGCCTTCTGGCGCAGCTGCTGCACGCGACCGCCGGACTCTCCTGCAACGCTCATGATCACTCCTGGGATCTGGGGGGTGAGCGGATGTCCTCAGAGAAGCAGCGGCCGCCCGCCCGCGCATCCCAGAGCGTCACCCACCGTCATCGCGCCAGCGCAGCGGGTGCGCCCGCGGGTGAGGGCCGCCGCCCGCAGGGGCGCCACCCTCAGGCGAAGGCCTTCGCCAGCCGGAGCAGTCCCTCGCCGATCTCGTCGGGCGAGTGCGTCGTGAACGACAGGCGCATCGCCCCCCGGTCGGGGGCGCCCGCATAGAACGGCGCCCCCGGCACGTACGCGACGCGGTGGCCGACGGCGGTCGTCAGCAGCTCGGTGGCGTCGTACCCCTCCGGGAGATTCACCCAGACGAACATGCCGCCTTCGGGACGGTTCCAGCGGCTGCCCACCGGCAGCGCCGCCGGAAGGCCGGCCAGCACCGCGTCCCGGCGCTCACGGTAGACGGCGCGCATCGTCCCGACGTGCGCGTCCAGGTCGCTGTCGCGCAGGTAACGCGCGGCGGCCGCCTGGTCGATGGTGGACGTGTGCAGGTCGGCCGCCTGCTTGGCGATCACGCACGAGCGGCGCAGGGCGGCGGGCGCGCGCAGATGGCCCAGGCGCAGCCCCGGCGCCATGACCTTGGAGAACGAGCCGAGCAGGACGGTGCGGTCGGCCGCCGCGGGGAGGGAGGCGATCCACGGCACCGGGTCACCGTCGTACCGCAGTTCGCCGTACGGATCGTCCTCGACGATCCAGAAGCCGTGACGCGCCGCGGCCTCGGCGACGGCGGCGCGGCGGGACTCGGGCAGCGTACGGCCGGTCGGATTCTGGAAGGTGGGGACGAGGTACAGCATCGTGACCCGCTCCCGTCCGGCGATCTCCTCCAGAGCGGCGGGGATGATCCCGTCGTCGTCGGTCGGCACGGGGACGACACGCGCCCCGGCGAACCCGAAGGTCTGCAGGGCGGCGAGATAGCAGGGATCCTCCACCAGCACGACGGCGCCCGGCTCCAGCAGGGCGGTGGCCAGGAGCGTGAGCGCCTGCTGGGAGCCGGTGGTGATCAGCAGGTCGTCGGCCTCCGTGGGCAGTCCCCGGACGGTCAGCCGCTCCGCGACGGCGGAACGCAGCCCCGCGTCCCCCTCGGTGGTGGAGTACTGCAGGGCCTGCCCCGGGCTGTCGGTCAGGACCCGGTCGTAGGCGGCGCGCAGGCCGGGGACGTCGAAGAGCTCGGGGGCGGGAAGGCCGCCGGCGAAGGAGATGACGTCGGGGCGGGCGGTGAGCGCCAGGATCTCCCGTACGGGCGACGCGGCGACTCCCGCGAATCGGGAGGCGGTCGGAGGCAGGGGCGCGGCGGCGACAAGAGGATGCATGATGCAATCATACGGAGCCGGGGCGTCCCAAGGCAGGGTGTCACGAGTTCTACCCCCTTATAAGGCACAGGACTTGGGCGCCGCTTCGGCGGAGCCCGCTCCTCCGGCGTGACGCCTCCCGGGCGGGACTCACACCTCGCAGGCCGCCGGAATCGGGCCGCGGCGGCGACGCCGGGCCGGATCCGCCGGACGGACCATCGGACGGCGCCCACGCCGCGTGCGAGGCGGCCGTCGGGCTGCGGGGGCGGCGGGGGCGTGGTCGGATCTGCTCATGGAGCGAGCAGAAGGCAACGACCGGGCCCCCTCGACGACGGCCGCCCAGCGACGCGCCGCCCGGCTGGCCGTCACCCAGCGCGCCACCGGGCCCGCCGATCTGGCGCGGCTCCTCGACATGCTCGACCTGCGCCAGGGCGACGATCCCCGCTACCTCGGCGACGAGGCCGAACCCCCGCCGTACACCGCCGATCCGGCTTCGGCCGGTGGTTGTCAGCTCTGACGCGCGGAGGTATATAGGCAGAGTGTCCGACATGTGCATCCCGACGTGTGGGAGGTCAGCATGCCTGTGCACGAGGACGCGCTGCTGCGTGAGGTCCAGGAACGCGGCGCCTACGCCTCGCCGGACGAGGCCGAACGCGCCACCCGCGTCGTTCTCGCCCTGCTCGGCGCCCATCTGGTGGGCGAGGTCCGGTCCGAACTGGCCGACCGGCTCCCCGCGACGGTGGCGACGGTGCTGCTCAACCCCCTCCAGGCACGTGAGCCGCTGCCGCCGGAGAGGTTCGTCCGGGCGACGGCCGCGTGGATCGAGGGGGCCGACGAGAAGACGGCGCCGTCCGACGTCCAAGCGGTGCTCGGCGTCGTGGCCGACCTGGCCGGGGACGACCTGATGAGCCGGATCCTCCTTCAGCTGCCCGTCGGCTACGACGTGCTCTTCGGTCGTCCTCAGCCCGTCTGATCAGGCCGGACGCCGCTCGCGGGCTGCTGAGCGCCATAATGGCTCCAGGGGTCCGGCGGTCCGTGGGGATGGCGGGACGGGGAGGAAACCGGCCGCGACGCTGGAGGTGCCTCCGTGATGAATGCGAGCGATCCGGCGGATGCCGCCGATCCGCATGACCCCGCCGGTCCGGCGGACGGGGCGCCTCGGTACGACGCCACCGAGCCTGCGGACGGACCGGATCCAGCCGGGGGTGCGGATCCGTACGAAGCCGCCGACCCGGCGGACGGGACGGATGCGGCCGGGGGTGCGGATCCGCATGTCGCCGCCGAGCCGTCCAGCGCCGCCGAACCGCACGTCCCGGCCGATCCGTACGTCGCCACCGCACCGCCTCGTGGGGCCGCGCCACCCCCCGGCACCGTGCCCTCCGCCGACACGGATCCGTCCGTCGTCCCCCCGCCGATCCCGGTCGGGGCGTCGACCACCACCGCGCACCCGACCGCCGCCGCGCTGGACGAGGCGCTCGCCGAGACGGCCCGCAGGACCGGCGCGTCGATCGGCGCCGTCTATCTCCTGACCCCGGACGAGCGGGCCCTGCACCTGGAGACGCTGTGCGGCGCGCCGCTGGAGTTCGCCGCTCCTTGGGCACGGGTCCCGGCGAACGCCCCCGCCCCGGTGGCCGAGGCCGTGCGCGAGGACCACCTGGTCTGGGTGGGCAGTCAGCAGGAGATGGCCCGCTTCTACCCGCGTACGGCCATGGCACTGCCCTACCCGCTGTCGCTCGCCGCCGCTCCGATCACCGGCAGTCGGCCCTGGGGGTCACTGCTGCTCATGTGGCCGCCCACCCGGCCCGCGCGCATGAGCCGCAGGGAACGCGGCCACATCGCCTCCCACTGCCGTCGCCTGGCCCGGCTCCTCGACGAGGCCCTCGAGTCCGGCAGACCGGTCGAGGGGGGCGCCTCGCCCCGCGTCATCCCGGTGGAGGCCGGGGGCAGGCCCGCCAGCCCCGTCCGGGCGGCCGCCGACTTCGCCGAGCGGCTGCCGGGCGGTTCCTGTTCGCTGGACCTGGAAGGACGCATCAGCTACGTCACCTCCGGAGGGTGCGAGCTGCTGGGCCGCGACGCCGCGCACCTGCTGGGCACGCTGCCGTGGCTGTCCCTGCCCTGGCTCGACGACCCGACCTACGAGGACCGCTACCGCGCGGCGGTGATCAGTCGCGAACCCGTCTCCTTCACGGCCTGCCGCCCGCCCGACCGCTGGCTCGACTTCCATCTGTATCCGGACGCCAGCGGCATCAGCGTGCGGATCGTCCCGACGGGCGCGCAGCCCCCGCCCTCACCGGCCCCGCGGCGTTCGATGCGTACCGCCACGCCCGCCCGTGCGGGGCAGCTCTACCAGCTCATGCACCTGGCCGCCGGGCTCACCGAGGTCGTGGGCGTCCAGGACGTCGTCGATCTGGTCGCCGACCAGATCATGCCGGCCTTCGGCGCGAACGGTCTGGTCCTGTCCGCCGAGGACGCCGGCCGGTTGCGGATCACGGGGCACCGCGGCTATCCCCCCGAGGTCATCGAACGTCTGGACGGTCTGCCGGTGGACACGGAGTTCACACCGGCGGGGCGCACGCTCTCCACCGGCATCCCCTCGTTCTTCGCCGACCCGGAGGAGCTGCGGCGGATCTACCCGGAGGCAGCCCCGGTCAGCGGCAAGCAGGCATGGGCGTTCCTGCCGCTGATCATCTCCGGCCGGGCGGTCGGCTGCTGCGTCCTGACGTACGACCAGCCCCACGAGTTCTCGGCCGAGGAGCGCGCACTGATGTCCTCGCTCGCCGGACTCATCGCGCAGGCCCTGGACCGCGCCCGGCTCTACGACATCAAGCACCAGCTCGCCCACGGCCTCCAGCAGGCGCTGCTGCCGCACACCCTTCCCCTGGTTCCGGGCCTCGAGGTCGCCGCCCGGTACCTTCCGGCCACCCGGGGCATGGACATCGGCGGCGACTTCTACGACGTGATCCGGCTCGGCGGCAGCGCCGCGGCGGCCGTCATCGGCGACGTCCAGGGGCACAACGTCGCCGCCGCCGCACTGATGGGGCAGGTGCGGGCGGGCGTCCACGCCCACGCCACGCTCGGCACCGCTCCGGACATCGTCCTGTCCGCGACTAACCGGCTGCTCACCGACCTCGACCCGGGACTCTTCACCAGCTGCCTCTACGCCCACCTGGACTTCGCGGAGGGTCATCTGCACGTCGCGAGCGCGGGCCATCCGCCGCCCCTCCTGCGAAAGCCGGACGGCCGTACGGCTCCCCTGGAGATCACACCCGGCCCGCTCCTCGGCATCGACCCCGACGCGGTCTATCCCGTCGCCGACATCCCGCTCACCCCCGGGCTGGTGCTGGCCTTCTACACCGACGGTCTCGTCGAGACGCCGGGGACCGACATCGACGAGTCCGTCGCCCGCCTCTCCGCGTGCCTTTCCCGGGCCACCGACGGAGACCTGGACCAGGTCATCGACACGCTGCTGCGGCAGGTGCGCCCGGCGCGGGACCGCACGGACGACATCGCCCTGCTGCTCCTGCGGACGCGAGGCGGCGCGGGATGACCCCGCCCCGAGGAGCAGGTACGCCGGGTCAGCGTTCCCAGGCCCGCGGGCAGGCGGGCTCCCGGGCCCGTCGACCGCGGCCGGCCGGCGACGGGCGCGGCGTCAGCGTCACACCCCGTCGGGCGACTCGTCGAGGGTGAACAGGGCGCCTTCGGGGTCCCGCAGGGTGGCCCTGCGCCCGTCGCCCCATGCGGAGTCGGCGCCGGTGACGACGCTGCCGCCGCGGTCGACGGCCACGGCCTTCACCGCGTCGAGGTCCCGGACCTTGAAGTGGACGAGCCAGCGGGGACGGCGCTGCGGCTTCGGTGCACCCTCCTCGACGGGCCCGCTGTTGAGCCGCGCGACGGGCTCACCGGCGCGTCGCAGGACGACCTGGTCCTCTTCGTAGAACACGTCGCAGCCGTGGTCCCCGGGCTCGCCCCACCCCAGGACCTCGCCGTAGAAGACCGCTGCGTCGAAGGCGTTCCCGGTGTGGAGCTCCAGCCACGCGGGGGCCGCCCCCTCTCCGACGCGCCAGTCCGCGTGGACGCCTCCCTCCCAGATGCCGAAGACCGCTCCTTCCCGGTCGGCCACCAGGGCGGCCCGGCCGCGGGGCGGATAGGAGACGGGGCCCACCCCGATCGTTCCGCCGCGTTCGCGTACCCGGGCGACGGCCGCGTCGGCGTCGTCGACCGCGAAGTACGCCGTCCAGGCCACCGGGACGGCCAGCTGTCCGGCGACGGCGCCGATGCCGGCGACGGGCACGCCGTCGCGCTCGGCGACGGAGAAGGCCCGCCCGAAGCTGCCCTGCCGGAAGCTCCAGCCGAGGACGGCGCCGTAGAAATCCTCCGCCGCCCGCAGGTCCCGCGCCACGAGGCTCAGCCAGCACGGCGCGCCCAGTACGTCAGCGGCCCTCACCACCATGCCCTGCCTCCTACCGTGGCCCGCGCGTGGCACGGGCACCCTGTCCGCCTCGCGTCTCGGGCATCCGGTACGCATCGGCGGCCCCGTCCGCCACGGGCGCCCCACTCGTGTCGCCTGCCTCGCCCGTTCCCCCGTGGGGGCTTCCCATGCCCGTCCGGGCCCGGGCCTGTCGTCACGAGGGCGTCAGGGGCCGGGCGGGCGGGGGGCCGGTCAGGACGCCCGCGGTCCGTGTGGTCACGAACAGGCGCTGGACCAGCGAGGACGTGACGTTCACGACGCGTAGCGAGGCCCCTCGGGCACGGGCGTACCGACCGGCACGGAGCAGCACGGCGAGGCCCGTGCAGTCGCAAAAGGAGACGTCCGTGAAGTCGACGTCGATCAGGCGCGCGCCGTCCGAGAGCGCGGTCGCGAGGGCCTGGCGCAGCTCGGCCACCGTGTCGATGTCGATCTCGCCCGCGACGGTCACGGTGGTGTGGGAGCCGCTCCGGGTGAGCGCGGTTTTCAGCGCGGGTGCGGTGTCCATGGTCGTGGCCTTTCGCTCCGGCCGGCCGTGGTCGTGCCGGGGGCGTCTCCGTTCTAGCACGTCATCCAAATGACGACAAATGCGTCGTCATCGGACAGATGACGGGGCGCTCCATCGCCGGTTCGCGGCGACGGCCGTGAAGACTTCGCACGGATTTCCTACCGAGGGGTAGGCCGACCCGGGGGCCTTGTTATACGTTCCGTCTAACAGCTTGCTAGATGCGACATCTAACAAGCGCGGTGGCATTCGCCGATCTCTCGAGTCAAAGGAGCCGCAGCATGGCAAGCAGCACCGTCCGGCCGGAGAACGAGGACCTGCGCCTCGAGCAGGACGTCGCCCGGCGGCTGCTCGATTCGGCCGCGAAACTGTCGTACGACCCGGCGGTCGAGGTGGACTGGGACACCCCCCTGGACAAGGACTTCCACGGCGCGAGCCCCGAGTGGAGCACCCTCTACGGCACGGCGTACTGGAACGAACTGACCGACGCGCAGCGCAAGGAACTGACGCGGCAGGAAGCCGCATCGGTGGCCAGCACCGGCATCTGGTTCGAGATGATCCTGCAGCACATGGTGCTGCGCGACATGTACACCAAGGACCCGACGGACCCGCGCTTCCAGTGGGCCCTCACCGAGATCGCCGACGAGTGCCGGCACTCCATCATGTTCGCCCGCGGCGCCGCGAAGCTCGGTGCGCCCGCCTACCGGCCGCCCCGGATGGTCGTCGAACTCGGCAGGGCCTTCAAGACGCTCGCGTTCGGCGAGGCGGCCTATGCCGCGATCCTGGTCGCCGAGGAGGTCCTCGACGTCATGCAGCGCGACTGGATGCGCGACGAGCGGGTGGTGCCGTTCGTCCGCACCATCAACAACATCCACGTGGTGGAGGAGTCGCGGCACATGAAGTTCGCCCGCGACGAGACCCGCAAGCGCCTCCGGCACGCCGGTCCGGTGCGCCGGCAGATCCACGCCTTCGTCATCGCGGTCGCCTCGTACTTCATCGTCACCAGCATGGTGAACCGCGACGTCTACGCGAACGCCGGCCTCGACGCGCGGCGCGCCCTCGCCGAGGCGAAGGCCAACGAGCACCACAAGTCCCTGATGCGGTCCAGCTGTTCGGGACTCATGGAGTTCCTGGCCTCCGCCCGCCTGCTCACCAGGCCGGCGCTGGCCTTCTACAAGCGCGCCCACCTGATCTGAACCGGCCCGGGCCGCCCGCCCGAACGACCCCACCGCCCCCGACGACGACCCGAGCCGACGGATGACGAGATGACCTACGCCATCACCCAGACCTGCTGCAGCGACGCGACCTGCGTCGCGGTGTGCCCCGTCAACTGCATCCACCCGACGCCGCAGGAGCGCGCGTTCGGCAGTACGGAGATGCTCCACGTCGACCCGAAGGCGTGCATCGACTGCGGCGCATGCGCCGACGCCTGCCCGGTCGACGCGATCTTCCCGGTGGACAGCCTGACGGGGCCGCAGAAGGAGTACGCCGCGATCAACGCGGCGTACTTCGCGGACCAGGACCCTGAGCCCGTCGACGCGGGTCCCAACTTCCACGCCTGGGGCGGCCCCACCTTCGAGCGGAGCCTGCCGTCCGACTTCGCGCCGATCCGGGTCGCGGTCGTCGGCACGGGACCGGCCGGCATGTACGCCGCCGAGGACCTGCTCCTGCACACCAACGCCGAGGTCACGCTCGTCGACCGGCTGCCGGTGGCCGGCGGGCTCGTGCGGTACGGCGTGGCCCCGGACCACCCCGCGACCAAGAAGGTGGGGGACACCTTCGCGCGCTTCCACACCCACCCCCGGGTGCGGATGCACCTGGGGGTGGAGGTCGGCAGGGACGTCACCGCCGAGGAGCTCGCCGCCCACCACGACGCGGTGATCTACGCCGTCGGCGCCTCCGCCGACCGCAGGCTCGGCATCCCCGGCGAGGACCTCGCCGGCAGCGTCTCGGCGACCGCGTTCGTCTCCTGGTACAACGCCCATCCCGAGACCGCGCCGGACGCGGTCGACCTCTCGGCCGAGCGGGTCGTGGTGGTCGGGAACGGCAACGTCGCCCTCGACGTGGCCCGCCTCCTCGTCATGGACCCGGCGGCCCTGGCCCGCACCGACATCGCCGACCACGCGCTCGCGGCCCTGCGCACCTCCAGGGTGCGCGAGGTGGTGCTGCTCGGGCGGCGCGGCCCCGAACACGCGGCGTACACCGCCTCGGAGGCGCTGGCGCTCCGGCATCTGCCCGGGGTGGACCTGGTCGTGGACGACCACGATCCGCGGACCGGCGCGGCGATCGACGGCGCCGCGGACGGTGACAAGGCCGCCCTGCTGCGCGGCGTGACCCGCACGGCGGTGGACTGGTCCGATCCTCCGGCTCCGGGGCGGCGCCTCGTCCTCCGCTTCCACTCGGCACCGCTGGAGATCCTGGGCGAGAACGCGGTGACGGACGTACGGGTGACGGACCGTCAGGAGGAGTGCGTCATCCCGGCGGGCATAGTCCTGCGGGCGGTGGGCTACCGCGGTGTGCCGGTGGCGGGACTGCCCTTCGACGAGGCGACCGGAACCGTGCCGCACGAGCGGGGCCGGGTGACCGGACTCCCCGGGACGTACGTCGTGGGCTGGATCAAGCGCGGCCCCTCGGGCGGGATCGGTGCCAACCGGGGCTGCGCCGCGGAGACCGTCGGTACGCTCCTGGCCGACGCGGTGGCCGGCGCCCTTCCCTCGGCCACCCGGACCGCGCGGGCGTTCCAGCGCCTGGCCCGGAGCCGGGCCCGCCAGGTCGTCGACGCGCGGGGGCTCGCCGCCATCAATCGCGCCGAGCTGGCCCGTGGCCGCGCGGACGGCCGTCCGCGGGTCAAGCTCGGCACCCTTCCCGAACTGGTGGCGGCGGCGAAGGGCACCCGCGGACGGCTGCGCGGCTGAGGCTCTCGGACGAGGTGCGCCGCGCCCTTCGCCGGGGGCACGGGGCCCCGTCCTTCGATAGGGTGCCGTTCGATATCGACGCGCGGTGCGGGGGGCATGAGTTGATGAGCGGTCAGCAGCCGGACCGGGGCAGCGCCCCGCAGGTCTTCCAGCCCCTCGGGGGAGACGACCCGGCGACGATCGCCGGATACCGCATCGCGGCCAAGCTCGGCGCGGGCGGCATGGGCAAGGTGTACCTGTCGTACACCCCCGGCGGCCGGCCCGTCGCGATCAAGGTGATCCGCCCCGAGTTCGGCGAAGACCCCGAGTTCCGTCGCCGGTTCGCCCAGGAGGTGCAGTCGGCGCAGCGCGTGCAGGGCCTGTTCACCGCGCCCGTGATCGACGCCGACACCGACGGCACGCACCCGTGGCTGGCCACCGCGTACGTCCCGGGCCCCTCGCTCGCCGACGCGGTCGTCGCGCACGGCGCGCTGCCCGTCGAGACGGTCCTGCTGCTGATCGCCGGCATGGCCGAGGCGCTGCACGTCATCCACGGCGCGGGCATCGTGCACCGCGACCTCAAGCCGTCCAACGTGCTCCTCGCGGCCGACGGCCCCCGCGTCATCGACTTCGGCATCGCCTACGCCGCCGACGCGACGTCGCTCACCGGCAGCGGTGTCACCATCGGGACGCCCTCCTTCATGGCACCCGAGCAGGCGGCGGGCCGCAGGGTCACCCCGGCCACGGACATCTTCGCGCTCGGCCAGGTGGCGGCGTACGCGGCGACAGGGACCCCGGCGTTCGGCGAGGGCACCTCGCACGGCGTGCTCTACCGCATCGTCCACGAGGAGCCGGACCTCGGCGCGGTGCCGGACCGGCTGCGGGAGCTGGTGACCCACTGTCTCGCCAAGGACCCCGAGGCCAGGCCGACCATCGCCGAGGTCATCGCCCTCTGCCAGTCCGCCAACGCGGAGACGGTGCTGCGCCGCCCCGAGGACTGGCTGCCGGGCGCGGTCGCCGCCGACATCACCGTACGCGCGGCGGCTCCCGCGCCCGTGCAGACCCCGCCGCCGCCCACGGCTCCGCCGGCGTCCGCCGCGTACTCGCCCACCGTGCCGGCCGGCCCCACCGGCCCTCCCCCCGGCTACGGCCCGCCCGTGGCGCACCGGCCCCCGCACCCTTCACCGGCCCCCGGCCCCTACGCCCCTCCCCCGGCCGCGTACCCGCACGCCTACGCGCCGACCCAGGCGGCGCACCCGGGGCAGTCGGCGCCCATGGCGCCGGGGACGCAGCCTGGCCAGAACCGCCCGCCCCTCTACGCACAGCCCCCCGCCGCGCGGAACACGGGCGGCAGGACGGCGGTCATCGCGCTCGCCGCGGCGCTCGTCTTCGGTCTCGTCGGCGGCGTGACGGCGTACGCCCTGCTCAAGGACGAGGGTCGCGAGACCGCCCAGGGCCGCGGGACGCCGCCGGAGACCGGGACGGGCAAGGGCGGCGGAGAGACCGTCGGAGCCAAGCCGACCGCCAGGCCCGACCCGAAGCCCGACGTCCACAAGGGCATCAACCTGACGGCCGGATACCACCTGACCCTCGGGGACGGCAGCCTCCGCCCCCAGATCGGCGAGGACGGCGGCTACGAACTGTCGTACGACACCGGTGGCTATCTGGACGCCGAGAGCCAGGACGGGAACCTGGTACTGCTCGACCCGGACCAGGAGGGTTCGCTCGCCACCTGCCGCGCGGAGACCCGGTTCACGAAGGACGTCTACGTCAACAAGCTCTCCGAGGGCCGCCAGGTCTGCGTCACGACCGGCACGGGCCATCTGGGGCTCGTCACGGTCAAGGGCTTCTCCGCCGAGGACTCGCCCAGCACCTACCTGACCCTGGACGTGACCGTCTGGCGCAACGCCGTCACCTCCGGCGGCTGAGCCTTCCGGGACACCACGGGGTCCGGACGCGGGCCCGCTCTACGCGGCGGGCTTGCGGGCCTCGACGAGGAAGCGCGCCGTGTGGGCCACGAAGGGCCCGTCCGACTCGATCAGGTCGTGCAGCTCGCGCAGCCGGTCGCGGTACGCCTCGACGGTGAAGCCGGGCACCATCCAGATCACCTTGCGCAGGAAGTAGACGACGGCGCCGATGTCGTGGAACTCGGTGCGCAACCGCTCCGAGCGCACCTCGACGACCTCCAGGCCCGCGGCTTCCGCCTCGGCCACGGCGTCGTCCGGGTGCCGGGCGCGGCGTACCTCCTCGGGCTGCGGCCCCAGGAAGTACTCGACGAGTTCGAACACGCTCGCCGGCCCCACGTGCTGGGAGAAGTAGACGCCGCCCGGACCGAGCACGCGGGCGATCTCCTGCCACCACGCCTTGACGGGATGCCGGCTCACGACGAGGTCGAAGGCCCCGTCCCCGAAGGGCAGCGGCGGCTCGTCCGGGTCGGCCACCACCACCGCGCCGCGCGGGTGGAGCAGCGCGGTGGCCTTGGCGACGTTGGGCGGCCAGGACTCCGTCGCCACCATCGTCCTCGGCAGGACGGGGACGCCGGCGAGGACCTCCCCGCCTCCGGTCTGGATGTCGAGCGCCGCCGTGGCACGGGCCAGGCGCGCACCCATCAACCGCTGGTAGCCCCAGGACGGCCGCTGCTCGGTGGCCCTTCCGTCGAGCCAGGAGAAGTCCCACCCGTCCACGGAGACCGTGTCGGCCTCCGCCACCAGTTCCTCGAACGATCGCCGCGTCATCCGGCCATTCTGCCCGGTCCCCCGCCCCGGGGGCTTCGGCCCGCCCCCGCCCGCGCGACGATGGCGGGCCGCGTGATCCTCCGCACACGGCCACGGAGACCGCGCGGGCTCGTGTTAGCGTCCCGCCGTGATCTACCAGGCCGTGACCGGACCCGCGCCGCACAGCGGAGTGAGCGGCGGCTGCCCGTACGGCCCCGCAGACGCCGCGGGTACGCGCAGAGCCCCGGTCACGGCCGACGCCTCGGCAGGGAGCGGCGTCACGGACTCGTCCGCTTCCCTCGACGGGCACGGACTCCTCGACCTCTTCGGCGACGGCTTCGTCCGCGACCCGTACCCCTGGATGGACACGCTCCGCCGCGAGTCGCCGGTCCACCACGATCCCGCCACCGGTCTGTGGCTGGTCAGTCGGCACGCCGACATCCGGACGGTGCTGCTCGACCAGAAGGCGTTCCTCCCCGACAACGCCCAGCACGCGGTCACCCCCCTCGGCGTCCCGGCGCTGCGGGTGCTCGCCCGCGCCGGCTTCCGGGTGCGGCCGGCCCTGGCCAACAACGGCACCGACAGCCATCCCGGGCTGCGCCGGGTGGTGACCCGGTTCTTCAACGCCCACCGGGTCGCGGCGGCGGTGCCGCTGATCGAGCGGATCGCCGACGAACTGCTCGACGGGGTACGGGCGCGCCTCGGCGCCACGGGCGGATGCGACCTCTTCTCCGCCTTCGCCCAGGTGCTTCCCTGCCGGGTGATGATGGAACTCCTCGGGGTCGACGCCCTCGACGCGGCGACCCTCGCCCGTTGGAGCGACGCGTCGCTGGAGCTGTTCTGGGGGCGGCCGACTCCCGAGCGGCAGCTCGAACTGGCCGAGCTGGTGGGCGAGTTCCACCAGTGGCTGACCGCGGCGGTGAACGGCGAGGCGGTGCCCGGGGACAGTCTCATGGGCGCCCTGATCCGCCACCGGCTGCCCGACGGACGGCCACTGGACGTCCAGACCGCCGTCGGGGCCTGCTTCTTCGTCTTCGTCGCGGGCCAGTCGACCACCGGGCAGCTGATCTCCACGGTGCTCCGCAGCGCGCTGGCGGAACCGGGGCTCTGGCCCCGGCCGGCGCACGAGGAGCCGCTGGCCCCGGCCTGGGTGGAGGAGGTGCTGCGCCGCGAACCGCCCGTCACCTCCTGGCGCCGGGTGACCTCGCGGCCGGTGGAGCTGGGCGGGGTACGGCTGCCCGCCGGCGCCCCCCTGCTGCTGATGCTCATGGGGAGCGGCTCCGACCCGGAGGTCTTCACCGATCCGGCGCTGATGCGTACGGACCGGGCGGAGGTCCGCCATCACCTCGCCTTCGGGGCGGGCCGCCACCGTTGCCCCGGCGCGTCCCTGGCCCGCACGGAAGCTGCCGTCGCCCTGCGCGCGACGGCCCGGCGCCTGCCGGCCGTCCGGCTCGCCCCGGCCCCGGCGGACCCGCCGATGCTCGGTCTGCTCTCCTTCCGGGCCCCGCTGCGCATCGACGTGGTGGCCGGACCGGCCTGAGCGCCGGGTGGGTGCACACCACCCGGCACGCCGTCGACGAGCACCACGTCAGGGTGCCGCCCCACGGACGGACGGATCAGCCCCCTGGGGAGCGTCCGGAACGTATCGGCGTCCGCCAGGAGGGCGGGGCGCTGCTTTCGCAACACGCCCGAGGACGAGGGTGAGGCCCACGAACGGGCCCGCCCCCGAGGAGGCGGGCCCGAGGCGGGCTACCGGTCGGCCGTCAGGCCGGCCGGGACCGGGGCGTAGCCGGCGGGCCGGGTGGTGAACGTGCCCCGGCCCTGGGTGCGTCCGCGCAGGCGGGACGCGTAGCCGAAGAGCTCGGCCAGCGGGACCGTGGCGGTGACCACCGCGGTCCCGGCCCGTGCGGTGGAGCCCGAGACACGGCCGCGCCGTGCCGCGAGGTCGCCGAGGACTCCGCCGACCGCGCTGTCGGGCACGGTGACGGTGACCTCGACCACCGGTTCGAGCAGCGTCATCGCGCTGGCCCGCAGGGCTTCACGCAGCGCGAACCGGGCCGCCGTCCGGAACGCCATCTCCGAGGAGTCCTTGGAGTGGGTGGCCCCGTCGGTCAGCGTGACCCGCACCCCGGTCACCGGATGACCGCCGAGCGGGCCCTCCAGCAGCGCGTCGCGGCAGCCTGCCTCCACCGCGCGGACGTACTCCTGCGGCACGCGCCCACCAGTGACGGTGGAGCGGAACGCGAACCCCTCGGCACCGGACGCCCCGGCCGCACAGGCCGCACCGCCGGCCCCGTCGGCCGCTTCCTCCAGCGCCCCGACGTCGAGGACGACATAGGCGAACTGCCCTGCCCCTCCTTCCTGTTTGACGTGCCGGTACACATGGCCCGACACCCCGCGCACGACGGTCTCGCGGTAGGCCACCCGCGGCCTGCCGACGGCGATGTCGACGCCCTGGGCCCGGCGGATCTTCTCCACCGCGACCTCCAGGTGCAGCTCGCCCATGCCCGACAGCACGGTCTGTCCGGTTTCAGGGTCGGTCCGGACGGCCAGGGAGGGGTCCTCCTCGGCCAGCCGGGCCAGCGCGGACGCCAGCCGCTCGGTGTCCAGGCTGCGGCGGGCCTCGACCGCGACGGAGACCACCGGCGCCGCCACGGCCGGCGGTTCGAAGAGCAGCGGCGCGTCGGGCGCGCACAGGGTGGCGCCGGGGCGGGCCGCCTTCAGCCCGACGACGGCGACGATGTCACCGGCCCCTGCCCGGTCCACGTCGGTGTTCCGGTCCGCCTGCACGCGCAGGATGCGCCCCACGCGCTCGGTACGTCGTGCGCCGACGTCGAGCACGGCGTCCCCCTTCCCGATCGTTCCGGCGTAGACACGCAGGTAGGTGAGCCGTCCGGTGGCGGTGGAGTGCACCTTGAACACCAGGGCGGCGAACGGCTCCGCCGGGTCGGCGGCCCGTTCGATCTCGGCGCCGTCGAGCGTCCCTCGCACCGGTGGGACGTCCAGCGGCGACGGCAGGTACGCCACGACGGCGTCGAGGAGCGGCTCCATCCCCCGGTCGCGGTAGGCCGAGCCGCACAGGACGACCACACCCTCACCGCTTCGGGTCAGGTCGCGCAGCGCGGTGACCAGGGTGTCCGCGCCGAGCACCGTCTCCGCGCAGAACTCCTCCAGCGCGGCGGGATGGAGCTCGGCCACCGCCTCCTCCAGGGCTCGGCGGCGGCGGAGGGCCTCCTCCCGCAGACCGTCCGGCACGGGGCCTTCGGTGTACGTGTCGCCGCCGGCGGCCCAGACGAGGGTGCGCATGCGGAGGAGGTCCACCACGCCGGTGAAGCCGTCCTCCTGACCGATCGGCAGCTGGACGACCAGCGGGACGGTGCCGAGCCGGTCCTTGATCGAGGCGACCGCGGCGTCGAGGTCGGCGCCGGCCCGGTCCATCTTGTTGACGAAGGCGATCCGCGGCACCCGGTGGCGGTCGGCCTGCCGCCAGACCGACTCGCTCTGGGGCTCGACGCCCGCGACGGCGTCGAAGACCGCGATGGCGCCGTCGAGCACGCGCAGCGAGCGTTCCACCTCGTCGGAGAAGTCGACGTGCCCGGGGGTGTCGATGAGGTTGATCCGGTGGTGGTCCCAGTCGCAGCTGACCGCCGCCGCGAAGATGGTGATGCCGCGGTCGCGCTCCTGCGGGTCGAAGTCGGTGACGGTCGTGCCGTCGTGGACCTCGCCCCGCTTGTGGGTGGCGCCGGTCAGGTAGAGCATCCGCTCGGTGACGGTGGTCTTGCCGGCATCGACATGGGCGAGGATGCCCAGGTTCCGGACCTGCCGCAGGGAGGTGCCGGTGAAGGTGGTCGTCTGGCGTCGAACGTCGGTACGCACGGCCCAAGGCCTTTCGCTGTCATGGAGAACAGGGCGGCGCGATTCCCGGACGAAGGGGGGCCTGGAGCGGTGCCGGCGGCGCCCCGGCGTGGGGGCGTCCGCTCGTCAGGTCCGCTCATCCGCGTGACCGCCCGCCGGCTTCGTGCCGGGGGGCCGTGGACGGGGTCAGGAGTTCGTCACGGGCTTCCGGTGCGGGCCGCGCGGCCGGCACCGGGACGACGAGGACATCAGGATCACGTCGTACCGTGACCGGGGGACGACGACATCGGTGCGGTGACGCACGGTCGGTCTCCCCTCACTGGTCCCGGCGCGGGCCGGGACGTCGGCGGCGCGTGCCGCGAGTGTAGGGAGTCGGACCGGGACTCGGACACCGGTTTTTCCGGGAAGCCGTCGGACGGCGACGGAGCGCGCCCGGGAGGGGCGACGGAGAATCCCTCCTGACCCTGGGTCAGGCGGCGCGGACGGTCGGCAGGAGAAGCGCCGCCCAGACCGTCTTGCCCCGGGGCGCTGCGGGTTCCCAGGACCAGCTGTCGCTCAGCGCCTCGATCAGGTGCATGCCGCGTCCGCCGGTCCCCAGGTCCTCCACGGGCCGCGGACGGGGCGGCACGGGGCTGGGGTCGGTGACGGCGGCGACGAGGTGGCGCGAGTGCAGCGAGAGCCCCAGCCACACGGGGTACTCGGTCTCCTCCACGGCGCTCTCGGGACAGCCGAGCGCGTGGCGCACCGCGTTGGTGACGAGCTCGGTGACGACGAGCTCCAGGTCCGCCGCCAGCGCGGGCAGGACCCAGCCCTCCAGCGTCAGCAGGACGAACCGTCTGGCGCGTGACACGTTCTGCGGGCGCCCGTCGAGTCCGCACGCTGCGAAGCCGAGCGGTAGGTCCGCTTCACCTCGTGCGGGAGCGGACATGGGATCGAGCGCTAAGGCCGACCTGTGAGTGATCACCTGTCATGTCTCCCTGCGAGCCCCGAAGTTCGATGCTGCGGCGGTCTATGAGGAACGAGTATTGTCGAGGGCACACCGAAAGTGCAATTGCATCTGGGATTGCAGTCGTGCGATCTCGTGGACGGATGTACGGATGCCGTACGGATCAGGAGGGCCCATGGCCGCGGAACTGTTCAACGGGATGAGGGCGAGCGCGCTGGCCCCGGTCAGCTGGGTCAAGAGCCGCCACAGCAACGCCACGGGCAACTGCGTGGAGCTGGCCGCCCTCCCCGACGGCGGGGTCGCGCTGCGCAACTCGCGGGACCCCGAGGGGCCCGCGCTGGTCTATACGCGCGACGAGATCGCGGCGTTCATCGCCGGTGCGCGCGACGGGGACTTCGACTTCGCAATCGGCTGAAAACCGCCGCTGCGATCCGCGTCCCTGGCCGGACGTCGCCCCTCCCCGCTAACCTCGTCCCCTCATGAAGATGCGGGAGCGCGTGATGGCTGGAGCCGAACCGAGTTCGCCCCTGTTCGTCCCTTCCATCGGGACGGTCGAGAACAACCCCACCGCACTCAAGCTGATCCTCGGCGGCAAGCTGCGCGAACTGCGCGTGGCGGCGGGCCTCGAACCGGCCGACGTGGACGCCCGCCTGGGTTTCTCCCGTTCCAAGACGAGCCGGATCGAGCTGGGACGGCACGGCTGCAAACCGGCCGACGCGATGGCCCTTCTCGCGCTGTACGGAGTGACGGACGGCGCCCGCTCGGAGGAGTTCCTCCGACTGGTCCGGCAGTCCCGGCAGGCCGAGTGGTGGCGGTCCTTCAGCGACGTGCTGTCGGACTTCTTCGCACCGCTGGTCGCCCTCGAAGGGGCGGCGGCACTGATCCGGTCCTACGAACCGTTCTACGTCCCGGGCCTGCTCCAGACAGCCGCGTACACGCGCGCCGTGGTGCGATCGGGGCCGGGCCGCCTCCTCCCCCACGAGGTCCAGCGCCGGATCGAGCTGCGCCAGGAGCGGCAGCGACAGCTCGACAGGCCGGGCGGGCCCCGGCTGTGGGCGGTGATCGACGAGTCGGTGCTGCTGCGGAGCGTCGGCGGCCCCGAGGTCATGCGGGGCCAGCTGGAGCACCTGGTCGACCTGATGGGCCGGTCCCGGGTGACGCTGCAGATCGCGCCGCTCGACGTGACGGCGGCGATCGGCGTCGGTACCGGCGTGACGTATCTGCGGTTCGCGCTGGGCGATCTGAAGGACGCCGTCTACATCGAGCACCTGACCGACAGCACGTTCAGTCAGAAGCCGGCCGACGTGGAGCAGTACCGGGACATGCTCGACCGGTTGAGCGCGTGCGCGCTGACTCCCGCCGAGTCCCTGGAACGGGTCAAGGACCGCCTCGGCCTCCTGTGAGGGTCACGGCGGTCCGGCGGGCGGCCCCGGGCCGCCCGCCCACGCGCGTCACAGCCGGGCGACGCCACCCCATTCGAGCCATTCGTCGCTGGGCTGCACCGGCGCCAGGTCGCTGTCCGGCCGCCAGGTCGAGACCTCCACCAGCCCTGGCGGGAGGATGTCGAGACCGTCGAGGAAGCCGGCGACCTCGCTCTCCTCACGGACCCGGCCCCAGTGACCGCCGGTGGCCTCCGCCATGAAGTCCGTCACGAACTTCCGGATCTCCGGGCGGTCGCTGACGAGCTGGCACACCACCAGGAAGCTGCCTGGCGCGAGGCGGTCCGCGACCCGGCGGATCAGCCCGGCCGGATCGTCCTCGTCCGGGATGCAGTGCAGCACCGAGACGAAGAGCGCGGCGACGGGCTGGTCGAAGTCGATGAGACGCCGGGTCTCCTCGTGACCGAAGATCCCGTCGGTGTCCCGCATGTCGGCCTGGATCACGGCCGTCCGGTCGTTCTCCTCCAGCAGGGCCCGCCCGTGGGCCAGGACGATCGGGTCGTTGTCGACGTACACCACCCGTGAGGACGGGTCGACGGCCTGGGCGACCTGGTGCACGTTGTCCTGGGTGGGCAGCCCGGATCCGTGGTCGACGAACTGCCGGATCCCGTAATCGGCCGCGAGCATCCGTACGACACGGCGGAGGAAGTGCCGGTTGTTCACGGCGAGGACCTTGGTGCTGGGAACCTGCTCGAGCAGTTGCTCGCAGGCGTCGCGGTCCGACTGGTAGTTGTCGTCGCCCCCCAGGAAGTAGTCGTACATACGCGCCACACTCGGCACGCTGGTGTCGATGGCGTCCGGGCGCCACGACTTGCCTTGCATCCAGTCCTCACCCGTGTCTTCGCTCGCAGGGAAACCCAGGCCGACCATGCTAGGGACCGCCCGTGGGCCCGGTACAGAACTCCGCCAGGACCGGCACCCCGAAGCGCGGGTTCCGGCCAGGGAAGAAACCGAGCCGTACCGGCGCAAACGCTCGTCCTCGGCCGGGGCGCGCCGAGCCGAGGCCGCCGGGCCGTGGAGGGCCCCGGCCGTCACTCCATCGGCGGGCGGCACGGGTTTCCGTTTCCCCGATGCGGTTACTGGAGATCCAAGGACTCCCCACCCCGAAGGACGGACACCGTGACCCGACCGAGGATCCTCGTCGTGGGCGCCGGCTTCGCCGGAGTCGCCTGCGTCCGGCGGCTTGAGCGGCGACTGGCCGGCCGGGAGGCCGAGATCTCGCTGCTGACACCCTTCTCGTACCAGCTGTACCTCCCGCTGCTCCCCCAGGTGGCGGCGGGCGTGCTGACGCCCCAGTCCGTCGCCGTGTCGCTGCGCCGCAGCGAGCGGCACCGGACCCGGATCATCCCCGGCGGCGCGATCGGCGTGGACGCCAAGGCCAAGGTCTGCGTGGTCCGCACGATCACCGGCGAGATCGTGAACGAGCCGTACGACCACCTCGTCCTCGCGCCCGGCAGCATCACGCGGACCTTCGACATCCCCGGTCTCACCGAGCACGCCCGCGGGATGAAGACCCTCGCCGAGGCGGTCTTCATCCGCGACCACGTGATCGCCCAGCTCGATCTGGCCGACGCGGGCCAGGACGAGGCCGAACGCGCGGCCCGTCTGCAGTTCGTGGTGGTGGGCGGCGGCTACGCCGGGACGGAGACGGTCGCCTGCCTCCAGCGCCTCACCCACACCGCCGTCAAGCGCTACCCCCGGCTGGACCCGAAGCTGATCAAGTGGCACCTGGTGGACATCGCGCCCAAACTGATGCCCGAACTGGGCGACAAGCTCGGCAGCGCCGCCCTCGACATCCTCCGACGGCGCGGGATCGAGGTCTCGCTCGGGGTGTCGGTCGCATCCGTGGACGACAACAACGTCACGCTCACCGACGGCCGGGTGCTGCCCTGCCGCACGCTGATCTGGACGGCCGGTGTCGCGGCCAGCCCGCTGATCGGCACCCTGGAGGCGGAGACGCACAAGGGCCGCCTCGTGGTCGGCGCGGACATGACCGTGCCGGGGCTGGACGGCATCCACGCCCTCGGCGACGCCGCCGCCGTGCCGGACCTGGCCAAGGGCGACGACGCCATCTGCCCGCCGACCGCCCAGCACGCGCTGCGGCAGGGCCGGAAGGTCGCCGACAACCTCGTCGCCGCCCTGCGCGGGCAGCAGACCTTCCCCTACGTCCACAAGGATCTCGGCCTCGTGGTGGACCTGGGCGGCCGGGACGGCGTCTCCAAGCCGCTCGGTGTCGAACTGCACGGCATGCCGGCCCAGGCGGTGGCCCGCGCCTACCACTGGTCGGCGCTGCGCACGAACGTCGCCAAGACCCGTGTGATGACGAACTGGCTGCTCAACGCCGTCGCCGGTGACGACTTCGTACGGACCGGATTCCTGGCGTCCAAGTCCGGGACGCTGCGGGACTTCGAGTACACCGACGCCTATCTGACCCCCGACCAGGTACGGGCCCACACCGCCTCGCTGCGGGCGGGAAGCCGCTGATCCGCGTCGCACGGCATCACGATCACCGGTCTCAGAAGACGGAGAGGCCGGTGATCGTGGTGAAACGGTCCAGCGCCGCCACGCCCGCGACGGAGTTGCCCCGCTCGTCGAGGCCCGGGCTCCAGACGCAGAGCGTGCACCGGCCGGGGACGACGGCGATGATGCCGCCGCCCACCCCGCTCTTGCCGGGCAGCCCCACACGGTAGGCGAAGTCCCCGGCCGCGTCGTAGGTACCGCAGGTGAGCATCACGGCGTTGACCTGTTTGGCCTGGCTGCGGGAGAGCAGGCGCGATCCGTCGGAGCGGATGCCGTGGCGGGCGAGGAAGCCCGTGGCGAGCGCCAGGTCGGCGCAGGACGCGGCGATCGAGCACTGGCGGAAGTACTCGCGCAGCAGCGTGGGCACCGGGTTGACGATGTTGCCGTAGGACGCCATGAAGTGGGCGAGTGCGGCGTTGCGGTCGCCCCGGTCGGTCTCGGAGGCCGCCACGTCCCGGTCGAAGTCGAGGTCCTCGTTGCCGCTCTCGGCGCGCAGGAAGTCCAGCAGGCAGCCCGAGGCGTCCCCGCTGAGCCGGTGCAGCCGGTCGGTGACGACGAGCGCGCCGGCGTTGATGAACGGATTGCGGGGGATGCCGTTCTCGTACTCCAACTGGACCAGCGAGTTGAAGGGGTTGCCGGACGGCTCCCGTCCGACGTGCTCCCAGAGGGTGTCCCCCTCGCGGGCCAGGGTGAGCGCGAGGGTGAAGGCCTTGGTGACGGACTGCGTGGAGAAGGGGTGCTGCCAGTCCCCCACCCCGTACACCGTGCCGTCGAATTCGGCCACGGCCATCCCGAAGCGTCCGGGGTCGGCGGAGGCGAGCGCCGGGATGTAGTCGGCGGGGCGGCCACGGCCGGTGAGGCTCTCGATCTCCTCGGCGATGCGCTCGAGGACGGGCATGAAGGACTGCAGCATGATCACCATTGTGCGGTCACTCCGGCCGGAGCGTCCGCCGGAGGAAGGTGTGTTCCAAAGCGTCGTTGAAGGCCGTCTGCGCGTGGTCGGCGGCTCCCGCGTGGCCGCCGGACAGCGTCTCGTGGAAGAGCACGCGGTGACCGAGCTCCCGCAGCCGGGCGGCCGTCTTGCGGGCATGTGCCGGGTGAACGCGGTCGTCCCTGGTCGAGGTGGTGAGCAGCACGGGCGGATAGGGACGGTCCGCGCGCAGCCGATGGTACGGCGAGAGAGCGGCCAGGTGGAGCCGGTCGGCGGGGTCGTCGGGGTCGCCGTACTCGGCCGTCCAGCTGGCTCCGGCGAGGAGCCGGTGGAAGCGCAGCATGTCCAGGAGGGGGACGTGGGCCACGATCGCGCCGAACAGCTCGGGGTACGCGACGAGCATGGCGCCCATCAGCAGACCGCCGTTGCTGCCGCCGGTGATCCCGAGCCGGTCCGGGGTGGTGACGCCGCGGGCGTGGAGGTCGCGGGCGACGGCGGCGAAGTCCTCGAACGCGCGCTGCCGGTCCGCCTTCAGCGCGGCGCGGTGCCAGTCCGGCCCGTACTCCCCGCCGCCACGGATGCCCGCCACCACGTAGGTGCCGCCGTGCGCCAGCCACGCCCGGCCGCGGACGGCGTCGTAGTGGGGCGTGAGGGCGACCTGGAATCCGCCGTACCCGGTGAGGAGGGTGGGCCCGGGCCGTGCGGATCCGGACTCCGGGCCGACCACGGTGTAGGGCACACGGGTGCCGTCGGCGGAGGTCGCGAAGTGGCGGCGGACGGAGAGCCCTGACGTGTCGAACCGTTCCGCCGCCCGTTTGATCACCTCGCTCTCCGCGCCGATCTCGCCCCGGTACAAGGTGGAGGGCCGGAGGTATCCGGTGATCGCGAGGAAGTACTCGTCGCCGGTGTCGGGATCGGTGTCCGTGAGGGTGGCGGACGCCATCGGGGGCACCTCCGCCATCGGCCGGCGTTCCCACCCGTCGGGCCCGGGCGTGAGGACGTGCACGCGGCCCTCGACGTGGTCGAGGGTCTCCGTGATCAGGTGGTGGCGCGTCCAGGCGTGGCCGATCAGGGCCGTGTGCTCCTCCGGGGCGTGCAGCACGGCCGGCGCGCGCTCGCCCGCCATGAAGGCCTCGAAGTCGAAGGCGAGCAGGGTTCCGGCGGCGTGCCCCAGCCAGGGGGAGGTGAGGGTGACCAGCAGCCACCGGCGGTGGACGGAGCACTCGGCGTCGTCGGGGACGTCGATCCTCCGGAGCGTGTCCTCCTCGCCCAGCAGATACGTCTCCTGGTGCCAGAAGTCCTTGTGACAGGCCACGAAGTCGCGTTCGAAGCCCGGCGTCGGGTCGTGCCAGGCGGAGACGGAGAGGTCCGTCTCCGCCGCCTCGTAGAGGAGTTCGGCCTCGGCGGGAGGGGTGCCCCGCCGCCAGCGTCGTACCGTACGCGGATAGCCGGCGGCGGTCATCGAGCCGGGGCCGAGGTCGGTACCGAGGTAGAGGTGGTCGCGGTCGATCCAGGAGACGCTGGTCTTGGCCTCGGGGAGCCGGAAGCCGTCGTCCACGAAACGGCGGGTGAGCAGGTCGAACTCCCGCACCACCACGGCGTCCCCGCCGCCGCGCGAGAGGCTCAGGAGCGCGTGCCGGTGCTCGGGGGCCAGCGTCCGCGCACCGTGCCAGGTCCAGTCCTCGCCCTCGGCCGCGGCCAGGGCGTCGAGGTCGAGGAGGACGTCCCACTCCGGCTCGTCCTTGCGGTACTGCTCCAGCGTGGTGCGGCGCCACACTCCCCGGGCGTGGTCGGCGCTCTGCCGGAAGTCGTAGAGGTACGCGCCCCGGCGGCGGGTGTACGGGATCCGGTCGGGCGCGTCGAGGACCTCGCGCAGGTCGGCCGCCATGGCCTGGAACCCCGGATCGGCGGTCAGTTCCGCGACCGTCTCGGCGTTGCGCTCGCGGACCCAGGCCAGCGCCGCTTCCCCGTCGGTCTCTTCGAGCCACAGATAGGGGTCGGCGCCGGCGTCGATGCCGCTGTCGGTGTCGGTCACGCGTCGGTGGGGGCGGCAGCGGCCGGGGCGGGGGTGTCGAGTTCCCAGGAGTGGCGCTTGAACTCGCGGAGGAAGTCGGGGTGGTCCTCCCAGTGGCGGGCGACGCCGCGCAAGACGTCCCAGTTGTGCTCCAGCGCCTGGTCGATGATGTCCCGGGTGGTCCGGTCGGCGGTGGCCCGCTGCTCGGCGAGGCCCTTGACGGCCGCGGCGGCCTTCACGGTGTTGAGCAGCGCGCGCAGGGAGCGGGAGGTGTCGTCCATTCCGAAGCCGTGCTCGCTGCCGGTCTCGGCGTCGAACAGCGGGCGCAGGCGCGCCTCGATGAACGCGGTGACGCGCTCGAAGTGCTGGGCGTCCATCAGGTCTTCCTCTCCTGGGGCGGGCGCGGGTCGACCCGCCCTCCCGGGTGGTTCGCGGGTGGGGCACGGCGCGCGGCGGTGGCCGGTTCCCCGGCCGCCGGCAGGCGCGTCGCGATTATCGCGCGTCGCGGCGCGGGCCGGGCGAAGGGGGCCGCCGCGGTCCGGCCGGCGCCGTCGGTCGGTGGACGGGGAGCGGGCCCGAAGGGGCGGGGCCGGACGGGCGGGGGCAGACGGGAGGGGCTGGGCCCGGAAGGACGGGGGTGGCCCGGAAGGGCGGGGTCCGCACGGCGGGGTGCTCCCGCGCTCGGGCCCTACGGGCGGGGCCTCACGGGCGGGCGGGCCACGCGGGCGTGAACCGCAGCGCCGGCCTCAGGGGCGGGGGCTCACGGGCGAGCGCCTTCCGGGTGGGCGCCTCGCTGAGGAGCGCTTCGGTGGCGGGTCACAGCCGCAGCGGCGTCGCTCGGACGTCTTCCCAGAGGCCGTGCGCCTCCACCGGGCCCTCGTCGCGGTCGGCGGGGACGGCCCACACGTGGACCGGACCGCCGGTCCGGCCGTCGAGCTGCTCCCAGCCGGGGTCCCCGTCGGTGGCGAAGGCGGCCCAGGCGTGGACCATGCGCCGGGAAAGGGCCCGGTCGTCCGCGTCGGCGGGGCCGCCGGTGAGGAAGTCGACGCCGACGGCGTCCAGCGTGCCGAGGGCGAAGGGGACGTCCGCCGCGTGCCAGGCGCGGACCGGAGTCCCGTCGGCGCGGGTGCGGCGCCGGTCGAACCGGGAGAGGCGCGTGCGGCCGCCGGCGCGGGCATGGGACCGCGCGAGGCGCACGGTGTGGGCGGCGAACAGCGCGTCCCCGGCCAGCGCGAGGTAGATGTCCAGCACCGGCATGCCCGTCATGAGGACGCGGTAGCGCTCGACGAGGTGGTCGGGGAGGTCCCAGTGCGCGGCGAAGCGCGCGAGGTCGTCCTCGGTGGTGGCCGGGGGCATGCTGCCGACCTGGTGCATCAGCCAGTACTCCTCGGTGGTGTGACAGGCCAGGAGGTCGATGTCGCGGCCGGCGCCGTCGGCGAAGGCGTCGAACGGGTCGGCGGTGAGGAGTTCGCCGTCGAGGACCGGCCCGTAGATGACCGTGTCGTAGTGGAGCGGTCCGGAGTCGGGGTCGGCGGCGTACCGCGCCACGACGCGGTCCGAGGCCCCGACGAGCGCCTGGGGGGGCGCGGTGAGCAGGCCCTCGGCGGTGAACGGGACACCGGCGGCGTCGGCGACCTGTCGGGCGAGGCCCGCGGCGAGGTCCGGCGGGAAGGAGGCGTCGGGGACGCTGTGGGCGATGGCGCGGTGGAAGAGGCCGTCGGCACGTCGGCTGCTCATGAGGCAGGCGACCGCCCCGGCGCCTGCGGACTGCCCGGCGACGGTGACGTCGGCCGGGTCGCCGCCGAAGGCGGTGATGTGGTCGCGTACCCATTCCAGCGCGGCGATCTGGTCGAGCAGTCCGCGGTTGTCGGGAAAGCCGGGCACGTGGCCGAACCCTTCGAAACCGAGGCGGTAGTTGCAGGTCACCACGGTCAGACCGGCGCGGGCGAGGGTGGATCCGTCGTAGTCGGGCTGGGCGGAGGAGCCGAAGGTGTAGGCGCCGCCGTGGATCCAGAACAGGACGGGGAGCGGGCCCTCTGCGTCTTCCGGCGCCCAGACGTTGAGGGTCAGGACGTCCTCGTCGCCCGGGCGCCAGACCGGGGCCCCGGGCAGTTCCGCGGACTGCGGGGCGACAGGCCCGAAGCGCGTGCAGTCCCGTACCCCGTCCCAGGGCTCGACGGGCCGGGGCTCGCGGAAGCGGGCGGCCCCGAACGGCGGTGCGGCGTAGGGGATTCCCAGGGTGACGCGCAGCCCGTCGGTGATCGTGCCCCTGACCTCGCCGAGCTTCGTCGTCACGGTCGCCCGGGCCGCTGGCACACCCACAGATGGTCCCCTATCGGTTCGCGGTTCGGCCGGTCCGTCCGTCCGTCCGTCCGGTTGCACAGGCTTCCACGGCGCCCACAGCCCGGCAATCGCATAATCCGCCGTCGTCGCTGTTCGCGAGTCGGCCACCTCAGCCCGAGCGTCAGTCGTGGTCCAGACCCCTCGGAGCGGCGGCGCGCGGGCCGCTCCGACGTGGTACGTCGTGGCGGCGGCCGCCGCCCTCTCCCCTCCCGCCATCGGTGCGAACGATGCCGGCCCGGCGCCGGGAGGGTCACGGCCTGTCCGGCTCGCCCGCCGCGCGCTTGCGAGCCCGTCCGTCGGCGACGGCGTACGCGAGTCCCGGAAGCACCAGCGCCACGCTCGCCCACAGCGGCACGCCGAACAGCGGCTCGGCACCGGCGAGCCGGTCGGTGATCACGAGGGCCGGGAGGCCGACGACGAGCGCGACGAGCCAGCCCTTGCCCAGGCCCAGGGAGCCTCGGCGCAGCTCCAGCGCGACGGTGACCACGGCGATCGCGGCCCAGAAGGCCAGGTGGCCCGCGGTGACGTCCACGCCCGGGGTCCACCGGCGCAGGTGGGTGATCAGCAGCAGCACGCCCGCGACGAAGGGGATCATCGCCGCGAGGCGGGCCACTCGCCGGTGCAGTGGCCGGCGGGCGTCGGCCCAGGAGGCGGCGAACGCCTTGACGTCCTCGCCGACCACGTCGTGCGGGGTGCGCCCGGCGGCCTCCGCGTCCTGAAGGTGGGCGGCCAGCTCGGCGAGCATGTCGCGGACGGCCGCGTCGTCGATGCCCCGGTACTCCCAGTTGCTGCGGCAGACCGCGAGTATGCGTTCGGATGTCATGTGGTCGTTTCCCCCGTCGGTTCGATGGTGCGGTCAGCCGGGCCGGCCAGGACACGGCCGGCCTGGGCGGCGAAGTCCCGCCAGACGGTCCGCCCGCCGTCCAGTTCGGCCCGGCCCGGCCCGGTGAGCCGGTAGTACTTGCGGGGCGCGCCGCCGCTGGCCGACGGCGCCCGGTACGACTCGACGAGCCCGGCCCGCTCCATCCGGGCGAGCAGGGGGTAGATGCTTCCCTCACTCACCAGCTCCAGACCGCTCTGCGTGAGCGCCTCGACGAACTCGTAGCCGTAGCGCGGCCGTTCGGCGATCAGGGACAGCAGACAGAGGTCGAGCACCCCGCGCAGAAGCTGGCTGCGCCGCTGGTCACCGGCGCCCGGCAGCTCCTTTGTCATGCGGTGCATGATAGTGAGCGACTACCTTGCACCGCAAGGCATTCCCCCCCGACCCTCCCCTCGCATCGGACACAAGTGGCCAAAAGGGATATTGAGGAGTATTAATGCACTTTCCCTTTGGAGATTGCACACTCCGGTGAATCCCTCATAAAGACTGATATCACTCCCCCGGTGACGTGAATCACGCCGCGGCGCGGAACGACCCCCGGCGACCCGGCGACCCCCTGCCTCCCAAGGAAGTTCGGCCCGGCCCGTCCCCGTATCGAGGGCCAGGTCACACCACGGGCGCACATTCCGGAATTACCCGCACGGCCCGGGACTTGTTTTCGTCGACATTTCTCGCCTACGGTCACCTGCATTCGAGCGGATCGCCGAATCCTGCCACCGCCCGAAAGACCACCTATTCACCCGTCGGCAGGAGCGGGGGACCCACTTTTCTCTCCGGTTCGGGATTCCGGATCGGATCGGGGTGAAGTCGCACACGTGCGGCCGGGCATCTCCAGCCCGAACCCGACAGCTCACCCCGCAGGCGCCGGAGAGGAACCCATCATGCCTGCACACGGTAAGCACCGGCGCCCCAAGCACCGTCCCCTCACTCGTGGTCTCGCCCTCGCGGGCACCGGCGGCGCCGCCCTGGCCCTGCCCCTGGTCGCGACCGCCGCCGCCCACGCGACGCCCTCCGCCGCCTCCGGAACGTCCACCGGAATTGCCACGGAGAAGACCGTCTCCAGCGCCGTGGAAAAGATCAAAGAATCGATTCCCGCCGCCGCGACCCCGGCGCGGTCCTACACGGTCACGGCCGGTGATTCCCTTTCCCTGATCGCGCAGGAGCAGGGCGTGCGCGGCGGTTGGAAGGTCCTTTACAACATCAACCGCAGCGTCGTGGGTGACAACCCGTCACTCATCCACCCGGGTCTGGAACTGACGCTCCGGAAGCAGGCGGCCGCGCCCAAGGCGCCGGCCAAGGCGGAGACGACGACCAAGCCGAAGGCGAAGGCCAAGGCCAAGGCCAAGCCGAAGAGCACGGCGAGCACGAGCACCGACCGCGCCAGCCGTTCGCAGGACCGCGGCGCCGCACCGGTCAAGGCGGCGCAGGCCGCCCCCGCCGCTCCGCGCTACACCAACGACCTCGACGGCTGGATCCGCGAGTCGCTGGACGTCATGGCGTCGTACGGGATCCCCGGCACCTACGAGGGGATCCAGCGCAACATCATGCGGGAGTCCTCCGGCAATCCGCAGGCCATCAACCTCTGGGATTCCAACGCCGTCAAGGGCACTCCCTCGAAGGGCCTGCTCCAGGTGATCGAGCCGACCTTCCTCGCCTATCACGTCCCCGGTACGTCGATGGACCTCTTCGACCCCGTCGCGAACATCACCGCCGCCTGCAACTACGCGGCCGACCGCTACGGCTCGATCGACAACGTCAACGGCCCCTACTAAGCGGCCGGTGAGGACGACGACGGCGAGGACCCGGCCGCTCGGGGGCCGGGACCTCGCCGTCGCCGTGCGCCCACCGACCGCCCCGTAAGCGGTCTGCGGCATTCCGTCCCGCGCGCCGACGACGGAAGGCAGGATGGGCCCTTCGCAGACCCACGGCCGGGGAGACCGCGGGTCGTCGTCGAAGGGGGAGACAGTTGAAGAGAAGCATCGCCTGGTGCGCCGGCGCGGTCGCGCTGGCGGCTCTGATCACCGGGGCGGGGCCCGCCACGGCCGATGATGCCGCCACCGCGCGAGCGGGGATGTGCGAGCCGGGACCGACGGTCCTGCCCTCGCTCCCGGCCTCGACGGGCGGCGCGTTTGCCACCGAGGGCGTGCACGACCTCGGCCCCCGCCGCCTCGCCGTCGGCGCGAGCGGCGGCCTGCCCGTGTACTGGACCGGCGACCGGGTCCACCCGGTGCCGCTCCCCGCCGGCTACGACGAGGGGGTCGTCCGCGCGGTCAACCGCAAAGGGCTCATGGCCGGCTGGCTGACGCGGCGGTCCGACCGCACGGTGGCCCTGTTCACCTTCCGCAGGGGCGACCCCGCGGTCCGCCTCCTCGGCGAGGGCGGGACCTCGGGCCAGGCCGACATCGACGTCAGCGACTCCGGCGTCGTGGCGGCCGTCGACACCGACGGCACACCGAAGGCGTGGCGTGGCGGACGCCTGCTGCGCACCCTCGCACTGCCCCCGGACGCCGGCCCCGGCACGATCGTCACCCGCGTCACCGGCATCAACGCGCGCGGGGACGTCGTCGGCGCGGCCGAGCGGTCCTACGAGTCGGACGAGGGCTTCGCCTTCGCCTCGTTCCCCGTCCTGTGGCCGGCCGACGGGGGCCCGGCGCGGGCGCTGCCGGTGGCCAGGGCGGAGTACCTGGTGCACAACCTGGCGG
Source organism: Streptomyces sp. NPDC036822 (assembly GCF_055609145.1). Taxonomy (NCBI): domain Bacteria; kingdom Bacillati; phylum Actinomycetota; class Actinomycetes; order Kitasatosporales; family Streptomycetaceae; genus Streptomyces; species Streptomyces sp. NPDC036822. The sequence goes on along the minus strand of NZ_JBVJPY010000005.1, from coordinate 428,954 downwards.
AGGGCGTGGACGATGCGGGGCGGGTGGCCGGGTACGTCGCCGTCACCGACCGGTTCGACCCCGACCACCAGCCGTGGGTCTGGACGCCGCCGCACGCGGACCACGGCGGCTCGCCCGGCGTGCTCGCCGGGCAGCGGGAGGGCACCTTCGAGGCGGTCAGTCCGACGACGAACGTCTCCGTCGGCACCGCCATGACCCATGAGGAGGGCGCCCCCCTCAAGCCGTACCAGGCCCAGCTGTGGCCCGGGCAGGGCCCCGTCCGCGCCCTGCCGTCCCTCGCCCCGGACGGCTCCGCGCGCGCCCGGGCCGTCTCGGACGACGACCGCGTGGGCGGCGTGGCCGTGGACGCGGCGGGCATCGCCCGGCCGGTGGTCTGGGGCTGCGCGAGCCGCCAGGCGTACCTGCCGTAGCGGCTCCGCCGGACGCGAACCGCCGCCGCCCGGGACCGCCGGGTGGCGGCGGTGTCCTCGCGGGTCCTCCGCGCCCGGGCCTCGACCGCGCGCCCGATGGCGGCGGCGCACGGCGGGGCCTTCCGGACACGGCCTAGCGGGCGATGTCGGCCTTCGGGCCCATGACGATGACCGGCTCCCTCGCCGGGTCGAGAGCGCGCAGGAGCTCCGGCATCACCTCGCGGGCGAGCGAGACGCAGGCCTGGGTCGGCCCGCCGTGGTCGACGTGGATCCACACGCCGCCGCCCTTGGCCGCTCCCAGCGGCCTCTTCTTGTTGAGGGGGGTCGTGCCGGGGATCCGGTTGTAGTCGATGGCGATCACGTAGTCGAAGGAGCCTTCCAGGGGCTCGCCGGCGAAGCCCGTGCCCTGGAGCGCGAACTCCTCGTCCTGGTCGTAGGGCAGCAGCGAGCCGGGGTCCGGGAGCCGCCCGCCGGCGTCGCCGACGCGGAACACCCCGATCGGTGAGCGCAGATCACCGGCCACATGGTCGTCGGTCCAGCCGCGCAGCGCGTTGTGGGCGGGCCACGGTCCGGCGACCCGGTTCCACCGCCTGCTCGCGTCCCGCTCGTAGAGCACGGCCGTCGCCTCGTTGGTGGTCGCCGTCTCCCCCAGCACCACGAGGGCCTGGGTGGTGCCGACGGGAAGGGCCGCACGCGTGGCCGGGCCGACTCCCGGGATGCGGTCGACCCAGGCGGCCTCCGGCCTCGGGGCCGGGCGGACGTGCGGTACGGAGTCGCGGTCGCCGGGTGGTCCCGCCGCTCCCCTGACGGGTGCGGGGGGTGGCGCCTCGGTGCAGGCGGCGAGGAGCAGCGCCGCGCACAGGGTGGTCGTCAACGCTCGTAGGGCGGCCTTGCGGACAGGCATGGGACGGCATCCTCCGACGCTGGGGGGAGCGGAGCAACGCAGCGATCCGTACCCGCTCCGCCTCCGTCTCCTGCCCCGGGTCCGCACACTCACCCGTCCAGGGCACGCGGCGGCCTGACGGGGCGGCGGACGGCGGCGTCCTCGTCCGGCCCGGGACGGCGGGCCGGGGCGACGGGCGCCCGTCGGGTACGGGTCAGGCGGCCAGACCCAGTTGCTGGCGGACCACGATCGCGTTGAGGCGGATCGTGTACGGGGCGACGTCCGCGATCCCGAGGGCGCCGACCCGCTCCTTGTCCAGGCCGACGGTCACGTCGATGCAGAAGGCGATCGCGTACATGTACGCGCCCGTCTCCTCGTCCTGCAGGGCGAAGAACAGGTCGCGGTAGTAGCGGGTGCGCTCCTGCGCCTCCTCGTAGTACGAGAGCCCGGGCTCGCCCTCCTGCGCGGCGAGGCCGGTGAACGCGTGGACGAGTTCCTGCTCGATGGTGTCCCAGAAGGACGCGTCGGCGAACTCCTCCGGGAGCGCCTGGCGCACGGCCTCCTTGAGGGAGAGCACCATGACCACGACCGGGGCGTTCTCCTGGAGTCCCCAGCCCCGGACCATCTTGACGATGGCGCTGTCCGGTATGGCGGAGGCCGCCTCCCTGATGTTGTCGAAGTCGAAGTTGACGGTCGCCGGGGCGATCGCCTCCTGGAACAGCCGGTCGATGGCCCGGGCCTGGTCGAGGTGGTCCGGGCCCACCTCGATGACGGTCTTGAAAGCTGCGGCCATGCACTCCTCCTGGGTGTCGCGGATCTGCGGTGATCAAGAGGGGTCAGTATGCCGAGGGGAGGCGCGGCGGGGCGACGGCGTCCCGCCGTGCGGACGCCGACGGGGAGGGGCGGCCGTCGTCACCGGGAGAGGTGGTCGGCGTCACCGGGTCGGGCGGCCGTCGTCACCGGGAGAGGTGGTCGGCGAACCAGCCGGCGGCGAGGTCGCCGACCCGTTCCAGGGCGCCCGGTTCCTCGAAGAGATGGCCGGCGCCGGCGACGACGTCGAGCCGGTTCTCGCAGCGCAGTGCGGCACGGGCCTGCTCGTTCAGGTCGAGGACCAGGGGGTCGGCGCCGCCCACGATCAGGAGGGTGGGGGCGCGGACCGCGGCCAGGCGCGGGCCGGCCAGGTCCGGGCGGCCGCCGCGGGAGACGACCGCGGACACGGAGGCGGAGGAGTCGGCCGCGGCCCGGAGGGCGGCGGCCGCGCCGGTGCTGGCGCCGAAGTAGCCGACCCTGAGGGCCGCCGTGCCCGGCCTGTCCGCGAGCCACCTCGTGGCCTGGGCGAGGCGCCCCGCGAGCAGCTCGGTGTCGAAGACGTTGGCGCGATCGGCGGCCTCCTCCTCGGTGAGCAGGTCGAAGAGCAGCGTTCCGAGGCCGGCGCGGTTCAGGGTGTCGGCCACGGCGCGGTTGCGGGGGCTGTGCCGGCCGCTGCCGCTGCCGTGGGCGAAGAGGACGACACCGGTGGCCCGTTCGGGAACGACCAGCCGGCCCGAGACCGTGGCCTCGCCCAGGGGCATGCGTACGTCGGTGTCCTCCCGCTCGGCCCGGGCGGGAGGGCCCGCCTCCGGCCCGCGCGCCGGGCGGTGGCGGGCCAGGCAGGCGAGGACCTCCTCGTCGGCGGTCTGGGCGAAGTCGCTGTAGAACTGGCCGATGGCGTAGAAGGCGTCGGGTTCGTGCACGCAGACCGTCTCGTCCGCCTCGCCGTGGACCCGGTCGGACCATCCGTGAGGGGCGACCGGGACGGCGAGCACGATCCGGGCGGCGCCCCGGGCCCGGACCACGCGGCAGGCCGCCAGTGCGGTGGCGCCGGTCGCCATTCCGTCGTCCACGACCAGGACGGTACGGCCCTCCAGGGGTACCGGCCGGCGGTCCCCGCGGTAGCGCCGGATCCGCTCCTCCAGGACCGTACGCTCGCGTTCCTCCACCGCGGCGAGGTCGCGCTCGGACGCGCCGGTCCCGTGCAGCACCCGGTCGTTGACGACCCGCACGCCGCCCTCGCCGATGGCTCCCATGGCCAGTTCGGGCTGGAACGGCGCCCCCAGCTTACGGACGAGACAGACGTCCAGGGGGGCGCCGAGGGCGTCGGCCACCTCGGCGGCGACCGGCACTCCGCCGCGCGGGAGGGCGAGGATCACGACGTCACGGCCCTTGAGATGGTCCAGGCGGGCGGCGAGCTGCCTGCCGGCGTCGGTGCGGTCGGTGAAGTACATGGTGTGCTCGTCTCCCTGGTCTGGAGAACGGACGGGCGGCGGCGGTCCCGCGCCAGGGCTCCCGCCCCTGGACGGGACGGGCGGTGAGGGCGCCGTCCGGGGCGGGGGTGATCCGGACGCCGTGGGGTGTGCTGGTCCGGTGGAGGACGGTGCGCAGCCACCGCGTGTCGGCGCCGGAGGCGTGTTCGAGCCGCATGCGCCGGGCCCGCATCGGGATCAGGCGCACCTCCTGGAGTCCGCCGTCCTCGACGGCCACCGTGACGAGAGGGAGAAGCCGCAGGTCGTCGCGGTATTCGTGGTATCCGGTGATTCCTTCGTAGTCGTTGATCAGGTCGCCGCAGCCGTGCAGGACGAGCTTGCCCCGGTACACCTCCAGCGGCCGTGGGTGGTGCGAGGAGTGCCCGTGCACGATGTCCGTGCCGCCGTCGATCAGCGCGTGCGCGAAGTCGAGGTCGGCGGCCGGGAGGGCGTAGCCCCAGTTCGAGCCCCAGTGGAGGGACACCACGACGATGTCGCCGGGGGCCTTCTCGTCCCGCAGGCGGGAGGTCAGGCGGGCCGCGGCCTCCCGGCCGGGCGCCGCGGCGAAGTGGACGCCGCCGCGCTCCGTCGTGGCCGCCCAGTCGCGGGGGACGCCGCTGGACGCCATGCCCAGGGCGAACACGAGGACCCGGCCGCCTCCGGGGAGGGGGACGACGGCGGGACGCCGTGCCTCCTCGGCGTCCCGGCCCGCCCCGGCCGTGCGCAGGCCGGCGTCGGTGAGGGCCCGCAGGGTGTCGTCCAGGCCGCGGGGCCCGTAGTCGAGAACGTGGTTGTTGGCGAGGACGCACACGTCGGGGCGGACGGTGACGAGGCTCGGCAGGTTCGCGGGGTGCAGCCGGTAGTGGACGGGCTTGCCGGGGGCGGGATCGCCGCGCGCGGTGACCGCCGTCTCGAGGTTGACGACGCGGACGTCGGGCGCCTCGGTGTCGAGGGCACTCAGCGCGTCGCCCCAGGGGTAGGCGAAGTCGGCCGGGCGGGGCACCGGCCCGTTCGCGGCCTCCGCGAGGTCGACGTAGACGCGCGCGTCGTGTACGTACTGCTCGTGGAGGGCCGGATCGACGGGGTGCGGGAGGATCTGGTCGATCCCCCGGCCGAGCATCACGTCTCCGCCGAGGAACAGTCTGACCAGGTCAGTGCCCATACGTCCAGGGTAGACGCCGACGTCCGGGGAGGTGGGGTGCCGTCACCGGCACCCCGCCTCCTTGCAAGACACGGCCTAGAAGTCGCCGTAGTTGACCTGCCAGGTCGGCAGCCCCATGCGACGCCAGACCGCGACCACACGGTCGCGGTCGTCCAGGGAGACCCGCACGGCGTACCGGTGCCGGACGTGCGCGTCGAAGAGTTCGGCCTTGACGATGTCGTCGGGGCGGCCGTCGTCGGACGCCCGCATCCACAGCTCGTCGTACGGCACGCCGTGGTGCCGCAGCCAGGCCTCCGTCATCGCGCGGTGGTCCTCGTTGCGTCCCGACAGGAGCACGATGGTGTCGCGGTGCGCGTCCTGGAAGGCCCGCAGCGCGTCCCGTACGGATCCGTTGAGCAGGTCGAGGTCGCAGCGGGTGAAGTCGTACGGTCCCCGGTCGCCGCGCAGGGCGAGCGTGCCGTCGATGTCGCACATCACCGCCGACGGCAGCGCCGGGTCGGGCACGTACGGCTGGACGGGCGGCTGGTCGTTCAGCCAGGCGTCGGTGAGGCGCCAGCCGCCCCGGGTCGCCTTGGCGTGCTTGTCGGCCAGGATCCGGATGATCTCCTCGCCGACCGGCCGGGGCCGCTCGCCGTCCCGGCGGACGCACTCCTCGACGGGCACGTGGGTGAAGTCGTGGACCACGAAGGTGGCCCGGCCGGCGACGGCCGCCTTCAGGCGCTTGGGGATGTGCGGCGTCAGGTGCGTGTTGTCGACGACGACGTCGAACCCGCCGTCGACGGCGGCGCGCACGGCGGCGTCCTGGATGCCGAGGACGGTCTGCTCGTGCGCGTGCGAGCGGCCCCGCCCGGCGTCGGGCAGGTCGAGCATGGTGCGCAGGTCGTCGAGGTTGACGCGGCGCATCCGGCCCTCGGCCCCGGCCTGCAGCTCCCGCGCGGCCGTGGTCTTCCCCGAGGCGGGCAGCCCCGTCATGACGTGTACGACAGGCACGGTTCAGTTCTCCTCGTCGGTCGCGAAGGGGTCGGATGCCTCGGGGCGCACGGCGCGCCAGACGAGGATGTCGGTCGGGCGCCCGTCGAGCCGCAGGAACATCGCCGCCCGGACGTCGTGCGGCAGTCGGCGCACGGCGCGGGCGAACGCGCCCCGGTCTGCGGCCAGGTGCTCGACGCCGCGGAACGCCTCGTCGATGGCGCGCCGGCGCGCCGCGGCCTCGTCCTCCAGGCGCGCGATCACTCCGCGTACCCAGGTGTCGAACTCGTCCGGCACCTGTTCGAGCAGCGCGTCCAGCGGCCGCCCGCCCGCCGCCCTCACACCGCCGAGTTCGGCGACCGAGCAGCCGAGGCCCTGGGCGAGCCGCTTCGCGGACACCCCGGCGAACCGCTGGACGCCGTGGCTGCGCCAGATGTCGCGGGCGGTGACTCCGGTCAGGACCTTGTGGAGCCGTACGTACTCGGAGAGCTTCGCCTTCGCCCGTACGCCGGAGGCGAAGCGCAGCACGAACCCTTCGGCGTCCGTACCCGTGGCGGCGCGGCCGCCGGGGAGGGTGTTGGACTCCGTCAGTTTGACCAGGTCGGCGAGGTCCATGGCCGGCCAGACCGTGACGACCGACCCGACGCCCTGCCAGTGGGTGGCGGCGTCGGCGAGCGGTATCTCCGTGCCGTCGGCCGCGAAGGCGGCGAGCAGGACCAGGTCCCGGCGGTCACCGTAGTCGACGACGATACGATTCTGCGGGTAGAGGATCTCCGCGAGGTAGGTCACCCCGGGGACCAGCGCCGCCGTGTCGGCACCGTCGAGCCGGCGCTGCGCCCAGGTCGCCTGCGCGCTGATGAAGGAGCCCTTGGAGGCGACCCGCCACCGGCCCGCGTAGTGGAAGACCACCGCGAGGCTGCCGTCGACCTTGTCGTAGACCTCGAACGGCTCGTCCGGCAGCGCGGGCGCGTAGGGCTGTCCGGCCTCGTGTTCACCGATGTTGAAGAACTTCGGCAGCGGGAGGGCGACGATCTCACCGGTGACGTCGTCGGCGACGAGGCCGCGGCAGCGGGTGGTGACCCGGTTCCAGATCCGCTCGTACTGGCAGGCCCGGGTGTAGGTGTAGATCGACAGCGGCAGCTCGGGGTGCGCCTTGCGCGTGACATGACCGGCGTCGAGCGCGGCGGCCAGTTCCCGGGCGGGCAGCAGTGCGTGAAGAGTCAGGGTCCCCTGGCTCATGGATTCCTCCTGGCGTGTGGTGACTCATTGTCACGTACGGGAGGCCGGGTCCGACACCGAATAAGCCCCGGCCACCGTGGGTCGGGGCGTGGCCGGGGACACGGGACGAGGGTGTCGGGGTCAGCCGATCGGTGGACCCCGGGGTCCACCGGCCGGCCAGGCGTTCCCAGTCACCGAGCCGACGCGGCGGCCGAGGGCCGGCCCCAGGATGGAGAGCGCGGGGGCCCTCGGCCACCGCGTCATTCCCCTGTCCACCACCTGTCCCCGCTTCGGGGTCCACGGTCCACCGCGACCCGCCGCCCGCCCGCTCCGGCAGCCGTCGGAGCGGCCACCGCCTCCAGGAGGACGTCCATGCGTCAGAACGACCGGCTGTCGGCGGCCGCGCGCCACGGGGACACCTCCGGGGTCCGTGCCGCGCTCGCCGCGGGCGCGCACGTCGAGATCCGCGACGACGAGGGGCGTACGCCGCTCCTCCTGGCCGCCCTCGCCGGTCATGTGGAGGTCGCGGAGCTCCTGGTCGCGGCGGGCGCCGATCCGAACGCCCGGGACGACTCGGGCGATACACCGTGGCTGGTCACCGGCGTCACGGGCAGCGTGCCCATGCTGCGCACCCTGCTCCCCGCCGGGCCGGACCTGAGCCTGACGAACCGCTTCGGCGGCACGTCCCTGATCCCGGCCGCCGAGCGCGGGCACGTCGCGTACGTGCGGGCCGTCCTGCGCGATACGGACACCGACGTCGACCACGTCAACCGGCTGGGATGGACGGCGCTGCTGGAGGCGGTGATCCTCGGCGACGGTGGCCGCGCCCATCAGGAGACGGTCGAACTGCTCGTCACGGCGGGCGCGGATCCGCTGCTCGCGGACCACGACGGCACCACACCGCTCCAGCACGCCCGGAGGCGCGGCTTCGACGCGATCGCCGGCCTGCTGGCGGCCACCGCCCGGCGGGCGGACGTCCGATGAGGGCACGTGCTCTCGCGCCCGCCGTCGCCGCCCTGGCCCTGCTCGTCGGTTGCGCGCCGGGCGGATCCGCCGGGACCGACGGCCGCTCCCCCACGGCCTCTTCCGCGGGAAAGGCGCCCTCCGCGGGCAGCGGCCCGTCATCGGACGCCGTGCCGTCATCGGACGACGGGACGTCACCGAGTGGCGCGTCGAGTGCCGCGTCGACGGGCAGGACACCCGACGGGACCCTCCTCGTGGCCGACTTCGGCGCCGACACCGTCACCTTCGTCGACCCGGCACGGGGTCCGATCGGATCGGTCACGGTGGGAACCGCGCCGTACGGCGTGGCCGTCGGCGAGGACGGGCGCGCCTGGATCTCCACGGCGGAGGGCGTCGCCGTCGTGGACACCCGCCTCCGTAGCCGCGTCGGCCTCGTGCCGTACACGACGGACACCGGCCCCGTCACCACCGGCGAATACCGCGGCGGCGGCATGGGCATCGCGCTCTCCCCCGACGGCACGCGCGTGTACGTCGGCGTCAACGTCCCCGGCGGCAAGGGGACGTTGGAGGTCGTCGACACGGTGAGCCGTGAGGTGACGGACACCGTGCCCGTGGGGCGGCGCCCCTTCGACGTCGACGTCTCGCGCGACGGTTCCGAGGTGTACGCCACGCATCACGACTCCTTCGACGTGACCGTCGTCCCGACGGGCTCGCTCGTCCCGCGGCGCGTCGAGGTCGCGCCGTACGGCACCGAAGGCGGACTCGGCTCCTGGCTCAAGCCGCACTACGCCGTCGTCCGTCCGTCGGACGGCAGGCTGCTGCTCCCCTTCGAGGGCGAGCGCCTGGTGGTCGTCGATCCGCGCACCGGCCGGACGGAGATCGAGCCCATGACGGCGAACACCCACCAGCACGGCGCGACGGTCACGCGGGACGGCACGCTCCTCGTGGTGGGGACCGGCCCGATCGATCCGTCGTCGGACGGCGGGCCGTCGCTCACCGTCCGGGAGCCCGGCGGAAAGGAGCGTGTGTACCCCCTGGACGGCGCCCACGAGGACGTCACGGTGTCGGACGACGGCCGGACCGCCTACGTCAGCGGCGGATTCACGCGCGACGGCTACTGGAACGGGATCACCGTCCTCGACCTCGCCACCGGCGACACCCGCCGCCTCGCCGCGGGTGAACGGCCCCTCGGCATCGCGGTGCTCTAGGGAGTGTCGCCACCACCCGGTGCGGCCGGGAACGCCCGGCACGCACCCTGGGCGTGCCCGGTCGGTTCGGTCCCGCAACTGGATCACCCGCCCCTGGCGTCCCTGTTCTCGGCTCCTCGGCGCATACGCCCCACGCCGGGGCCGGTCGAGGACGCTCGCGGACAGCCGAAGACGGTCCGGGACGACGCCGAAGGGCGCGTGCGGACGGCGGAGGAGACCGGGGCGCCTGGGAGGGGAACGATCATGCGAGAGCGCACGGCCGCCGCACCGGCGGCCCCACGGACGCGGCGACGGCCCGGTGCGGTGACGGCGGCGCTGGTGGGGGCGGCCGGTTGCGTGCTGCTGTTCCACTTCTTGCTGCCCCGTCTGCCGGGCGGGCCGGTCAGTCTTCTGGAGACCTTCCTGCCGTGGCTGGGCCTCGCCGTGCCGGCCGGGCTCCTCTTGGCGGCCGTACGGCGCTCGTGGCTCGCGGCGGTGGCCTGCCTGGCGCTCGCGGTCGTCTGGGCGGGGGTGTTCCGGGGGACACTGCTGCCCGCGGACCCCGACACGTACGACATGACGGTCGTGCAGCATAACGTCAGCGACGAGAACCCCGACCCGGGGCGCGTGGCGCGGACCGTCCTGGCCGCCGATCCCGATCTCGTCGCCCTCGAGGAAGTCACCCCGTCCCGTCTGCCCGCCTTCCGCGCGGCGTTCGCCCGCACCCATCCCCATCACGCGAGCGTCGGCACGGTGGGCCTCTGGTCGACGTACCCGCTGAGGGACGTCACCCGTGTCGACATCAGGCCACGGGCGGTGGGCCCCGACTGGGACCGCGGGCTGCGCGCCGTCGTGCGCGGCCCCCGGGGAGACGTGGCGACCTATGTGGCGCACCTGCCGTCGGTCAGGATCCGCCCCACCGAGGGGTACGCCACGGGATGGCGCGACGAGAGCGCCGCGCGGCTCGGCCGGGCGCTGGCCGCCGACCGGGAGGCCGCCGTCCTGGTCCTCGGCGACCTCAACGGGACCGTGGACGACCGGGGGCTGCGCCCGGTGACCGGCCTCCTGCGGGGCAGCCGGGACGCGTGGGCGTTCAGCTGGCCCGCCGGCCTGCCCCTGGCGCGCATCGACCACGTCCTGGCCCGTGGCGCGACGGTGGTCGAGACGTGGACGCTGCCGGACACCGGGAGCGACCACCTGCCGGTCGCGGCGCGCGTGCGGTGGTGAGGCGGCCCACCCGTTCAGCGCTCCCGGGTGGCCCGTGCCGACGTCGGTGTGGAGGCTGGCGTCCGGTACCCCCCACCCTCGCGAGGAGACGGCCGATGCCGGCGACTGCGTACCGCTACGACGATCTGCGCGCCCTGTACCTCAACTGCACGCTGAAGCGCACCCCCGAGGCGAGCAACACGGAGGGGCTGATCGAGCGCAGCCGGGTCGTGATGGAGGCGCAGGGCGTGGCGACGGCTCTGGTGCGGCCGGTCGACCTCGACATCGCGACCGGGGTGTGGCCGGACATGACCGAGCACGGATGGGAGTCCGACGCCTGGCCGGAGCTGTACGGGCGGGTGATGGACGCGGACATTCTGGTGCTGTGCGGTCCCATCTGGCTCGGCGACAACAGTTCGGTGATGAAGCGGGTCGTCGAGCGGCTGTACGCGTGTTCCAGTCTGCTCAACGACGAGGGCCAGTACGCCTTCTACGGCCGGGTCGGCGGCTGCCTGATCACGGGGAACGAGGACGGGGTCAAGCACTGCGCGATGAACGTCCTGTACAGCCTCCAGCACCTGGGCTACGTCATCCCGCCGCAGGCGGACGCGGGCTGGATCGGCGAGGCGGGCCCCGGACCGTCCTATCTGGACCCCGGTTCCGGCGGCCCCGAGAACGACTTCACCAACCGGAACACCTCGTTCATGGCGTGGAACCTCATGCACCTCGCGGCGATGGTCAAGGCGGCCGGCGGCATCCCCGCGCACGGCAACCAGCGCACCGCCTGGGACGCGGGCTGCCGCGCCGACTTCCCCAACCCCGAGCACCGCTGAGGCTCCCGTTTGGTTTGTCGGACGATCATCCCTACGATCCGGCAGATGATCACGAGAAAACGGCTGGCGACCGGGGCGTGCGCTCTGCTCGCCGCCCTGGCCGTCGGGCTCGTCCCCTCAGGCGCCGCCGCCGACGAACCGGCGGCCAAGGAATCCCCCAAGGTCGAGCTGGTGCTCGACGTCAGCGGCTCGATGCGGGCACGCGACATCGACGGCCAGTCCCGGATGGCGGCCGCCAAGCAGGCCTTCAACGAGGTGCTCGACGCGGTACCGGAGGAGGTACAGCTCGGCATACGCACCCTCGGTGCCGACTACCCGGGCCAGGACCGCAAGAAGGGGTGCGAGGACACCCGGCAGCTCTACCCGGTCGGCCCGCTCGACCGGACCGAGGCGAAGACGGCCGTCGCCACGCTCGCGCCCACCGGCTGGACCCCGATCGGGCCCGCCCTGCTGGGCGCGGCCGAGGACCTCAAGGGCGGTGACGCCACCCGCCGGATCGTGCTCATCACGGACGGGGAGGACACCTGCGCCCCGCTCGACCCCTGCGAGGTGGCGCGTGACATCGCCGCCAAGGGCATCCATCTGACCATCGACACCCTCGGTCTGGTGCCGAACGCCAAGATCCGCCAGCAGCTCACCTGCATCGCGGAGGCGACCGGCGGCACCTACACCTCGGTCCGGCACACGGAGGAACTCTCCAAGCGTGTGCGGCAGTTGGTCTACCGCGCGGCCGACCCGGTCGTCACTCCCGTCGCCACCGAAGGCGCCGGGAAGTGCGCCGACGCCCCGACGCTCACGCCCGGCCTGTACACCGACCGCGAGACCTTCGGACAGCACCGCTGGTACCGCGTGGACGTCCTGCCCGGGCAGGAGCTGCGCGCCTCGGTGAGCATCTCCGCCGACCGCGCGGTGAACGACGACTACGGCGTCCTGTTGCGCGCGGTGACCCTGCGCGGCCGGGAGATCGTCCGCGGCTCGGAGGCGGGCGACGGACGGACGGACGTGATCTCGACCGGTCTGCGCTACCCCAAGCCGCCGCTCGACGATGTCGACGGGGACGTCAAGCCGGCCGCGGAGACCGTGTGTCTCCAGGTCAGCAACTCCTTCTCGGCGCCCCTCTCGGTGAAGACCACGCCCGGCATGCCGATCGAACTGGCCGTCGACGTGGTCGACGCGCCCGACGAGGCGTCCGACGTGGCCGCCTTCGGCCTCGGGCGCGGCTGGTGGCTGCTCGGAGTGCTGGTACTGGCCGGTTTCGTGGGCGGTCTGCTGTGGGGCTGGCTGTCCCGCTGGCGCGTCGCCGTCTGGAGGACCAACTGATGCCTACCGTACGCACGCTGACCACCGTCCTGCTGACCGGTGCCGCTCTCCTCGGCACGCCCGGCCTCGCCCTTGCCGACTCCCCGTCGCCGAGCGACGGGGCGGGCGCGACGGCCACGCCGACCGACGGGGGCACCCCCGAGGCGGGTCCGACGGAGGCGGGCACCACCTTCCGCACGGCCGCCGCGTTCCGGCAGGGGCAGCAGGCCACGGCCGAGGCGTCCACCGGCGACTACCTCTACTGGGTGTTCCCCGCGGACAGCGGGCAGCGGCCGACGGTGACCGCCTCGGTGACCCTGCCCGAGCCGGCCGCCCGGCACGGTTCCTCCACCTGGCGCGTCGACGTCTACGACGGCCTGCGCCGCCGTCAGCCGTGCATGTACGGCATGCAGTCCCGGGTCGCGGTGAAGGAGGCCGCGACCGTGGAGCTGTCCTGCACGCTGCGCACGGTCCGCCCCTGGGCCGAGACGTGGGACGAGGACCCGCTGCCGGGGAGCTACTACGTACGGCTGACGGTGACCGGTCTTCCGGAGGACGACCTCGGCCAGCCGTTCACGACGAAGGTCGGGGCGGTCTCCGTCGAGCGGGGCGGTGCGGTCGCGGGCGGCGGTTCGCTGGCAGCCCCGCTGGTGCCGGGCGCCACCACCGAGGACGTGGCCGACGCGGACGCCGACGCGTCCAGGCCGTCGGCGGTCGAGGCGCGGGCCCCCGAGGACGGCTGGTCCTCCGGCTGGTGGTCCGACCGCTGGGTGTGGACGGCGGTGGGCGGACTGCTCGGCGCGCTCGCCGGGATCGGCGGCTACTCCCTGACCCGCGGCTCCGGCCGCCCGTCGCGGGTGCCGCCGGCCGCCTGACCCGGGCACTGCCCGCCGGACGGCGCGTGCCGCCCGCCGTCCGGCACCGGCAAACGGCCACGGCCCCCCTTCGTGGGGCTCCGTGGCCGCCGCCGATGGGCCGCTGGTTTCACGCGGACCTCTCGGCCACGGCGTTCGCCGCACTCGATCCCTCCCGCACCCGCGTCGGGCTCGTGGCGGCCACTGGCACCGGCTGATCCGCTCCTCGCCTTGCGGTGCTCACCCCGGCGGCAGCGGCCGGGGGTGTCCGTCGCTCAGCACGGGGTGGAGCGTGCGCGGCGGGGCCAGCCGTAGGTGTCGATGAACCGGTCGAGCACGGGCGAGCTGCCGGTGGCGAGCAGGACGCAGGCGTCGATGCCGTCGGCGAAGGAGGCCTCGGGCCCGCCGACGGCTCGCGCCATCCGCTCCTGCGAGCTGATGCCGATGAGCCCGCCGTCGACGACGTGCTGCCACACCGTGGCGTACCGCCTGCCGGGCAGGACCAGTTCGGCCACCCCGGCCGCGGGGCGCGGGCCGGGGAACCGCAGGTGCAGTTTGAGCAGCGGGTCGCGGCCGCCCATGCCGGACCAGCCGGTGGCGATCTCCATCCGGCCGTACGTGTCGGCGGCGCCGGCCTGGTCGAGGAGCGCGAACGCCTCCCGCAGTTGCGGTGCGGCGCCGAAGGTCCGCTCGTCCTCGTGGACGTAGACGACGAAGAGCGGGTCCAGGGGTTCGAGGACCGCCCCGTCGCCCGCCGCCATGGTGCCGGCCGCGGCGACGAACACCGTGCCCGCCAGGAAGTCCTGGCGGTGTCTCGCCTCGTCCTCCGGTGTGAACGACGTCGTGCGCAGCAGGGGCTCGTGAGGGGGCCGTGTCGGCTCGTCCTGGTTCACGGCGGGGACACTTCCCCTCGGCCCCGGGGGTACTCCTCCGGTACGCCCGGGCGCGGTCGTGTGCCTCCGCGCGCCGGGCGCACGGCCTTCGGGAGCGCCTGCCGCCCGACGTTCGCGCTTCCGCGCCCCGTCCATGCCCCGCCCGCACCTCACCTTCCGGCGTCACGGTGCCGCGCGGGGCGGGACGGGCCGGGCCGGGCGGGAGGCGTCAGCGCGTGGTCGGGCCGGCCCAGCCGGCGGGGACCCGGGCCAGCCGGACGCGCTGCGGGTGGTCGCCGACGGGGACGCTGGCGACCTTGCGGCCGGTGGCGAAGTCGATGGCCGTGACCCGGTCCGCGCCGCTCTCGGAGATGACGCAGGAGCGGCCGTCGCCGCTGACGGTCGCCCAATAGGGCTTGGACGCCTCGACCAGCGGTCCCTCCTGGAGGGTCGCGCGGTCGACGACCGTGGCGTAGTCGTCCATGGTGCCGGCCACGCAGAGTCGGCTGCCGTCGGGGCTCATCGACATGCCGTGGTGGCGGGAGTCGTTGACCCAGGCCGTGCGGTCGGGGTCGGTCGCGGGGTTCTTGGGGAGTTCCTTGACCCGGGTGATCCGGTCGGCGACGACGTCGTACTCGACGAAGCCGTTGAAGAAGGAGACCTGGAAGTACAGCGTGGACTCGTCGGGGGTGAGGGCCACGGGCCGTACGGCGTCGGACAGGTCCTTCCGGCCGAAGGCGTCGAGGCGTGCGCGCATGTCGACGACGCGTACGGTCTCGAAGGTGCGGGTGTCGACGACGGTGATACGGCGGTCGCCCTTGGTCCAGTCGAGCCACGGCTCGTCCAGCGCGGTGGTGACCTCGCCGATGGCCATGTTCCAGAGGTACCGGCCGTCGGCGCTGAAGACGTTCTCGTGGGGCTTGTCGCCGGTGGCGAACGAGCCGACCTGCTTGCCGGTGACGATGTCCAGGACGTGCACGGTGTTGGAGGTGGAGGCGGAGACGGCGACGCGGGTGCCGTCGGGTGAGACCGCCATGTGGTCGGAGCGGAATCCCGAGACGGGGAAACGCCAGTTGATCGCTCCGGTCCGCAGGTCGAGGGAGACGACGTCGGCGAAGCTGGGGCGGGAGACGACCATGGCCGTGCCGTCGGGCGTGGCGTACATGTCGTCGACCAGCTGGTCGTGTCCCTCACCGGGTCCCTGCCGCACGCCGAGGAAGAACGCCAGCTTCACGGGGTTGAGGCCGATCTCCCACATCCGCCGCTCGCGGTCGGGGACCACGTCGATCCGGGCGATCCGCCGGAAGTCGCCGCCGGCCTCGATGACGTCGGCCGTGCCGTCCCAGTTGTTGCCGACGAACATCACCTCCCGCAGGCCGGTGGCCGCCGGGGCGCCGGAGCCGCCCGGGGCCGCGGCCACGGTCGAGCCGCTGCCGACGGCGAGCGCGAGGGCGGCGGCGAGGGAGCCGAGCAGGAGGCGGCGTGCGCCGCGACCCGAGCGGGGAGCAGACATCCGTGTTCCTTCCAGGAGGCCGTCGCGGGGCACCGACACCCTTGCGGCGAGAGCGAGTTACTCCGAGTAAGTCGAGTTACTCGAAAGTAGGCAGTTGTCGCTCCCGCCACAAGAGTCCGGGCGGAACACGTCCGCGCGACGCCTGCTACCGGTCCCGTTCGTAGCGCAGGAGCACCACGCCGGTGCCGAAGGTCCGGGTCCCCACGAGGCGGAGGGAGGTGAGGGTGTCCGTGCCGGGGAAGAGCGGCTTGCCGCGTCCGAGGAGGACGGGATGGACGCAGAGGTGGTAGCCGTCGATCAGGTCGTGCTCCGCGAACGCGGCCGCCAGGTCCGCCCCGCCGAGCGCCAGGTCACCGCCCGGCTCCTCCTTGAGCGCACGGACCTCGTCGGGGTCGACGCTCCGCACGATCGTGGTGTTGCCGTCGGCGTGCTCCAGGGTCGTGGAGTAGACGATCTTGGGTTTCGTGCGCCAGATCTCGGCGAACTCGACCATCTCCGGGGTGCTCGCGGGATCCTTGTCGGCGGTGGGCCAGAAGTCCTGCATCAGCTCGTACGTCACCCGGCCGTCGATGAAGCCGCCCACGGCGGCCAGCTCCTCGTTGAAGTGGCGGTGCAGCTCCGCGTCGACCGTGTGCCAGTCGATCGAACGGTCCGGCCCCTCCATGTAGCCGTCGAGCGAGACCGACATGTACAGGATGATCTTTCTCGCCACGGCTCGGTCTCCCTCTCCTCGCTCTGGTCCGGCTCGCGCTGCCGGCGGCACCGCCGACCGCGGTCGTGATCCGGCGCGCGGCCGACAGTAGCCGCACGCCGCGCCGTCGAGGCCGTGCCACGCCTCCCGCCTCGGGTGATCCTGCCGGTCCCCCCGCTCAATCCCCGGCGGACGGCCGGGAATAGGTGCACACGGTCGGCAGTTCTGGCCTGGCGTGGCATTCGGCCGCACCCGGTTCGGAAGGAAGCTCCATGAAGATCGGCATCATCGGCGCGGGCAACATCGGCGGCAACCTCACCCGGCGGCTCACCGCACTCGGCCACGACGTGTCCGTCGCCAACTCCCGCGGCCCGCAGACCCTCACCGCCCTCGCGGAGGAGACCGGGGCGACGCCCGTGCCCGTCTCCGAGGCGGCGCGCGGCGCCGAGGTCGTCGTGGTCACCGTCCCGCTCAAGGCGGTCCCCGACCTTCCCATCGGTCTCTTCGACGGCGCCGCGGACGGATTCGCCGTCCTCGACACCGGCAACTACTACCCCCGTGAGCGGGACGGCCGCATCGCCGCCATCGAGGACGAGGGTCTGACCGAGAGCCGCTGGACCGAGCGGCACGTGGGCCACCCCGTCGTGAAGGCCTTCAACGGCACCTACGCCGCCGACATCCTCGACAAGCCGCGCCCCGCCGGAGACCCGGAGCGGATCGCGCTCCCGGTGGCGGGCGACGACGAGGCGGCCAAGCGGAAGATACGGGCCCTCATCGACGAACTCGGCTTCGACACGGTCGACGCCGGCGGCATCGACGACTCCTGGCGCCAGCAGCCCGACACCCCGGTCTACGGCCTGCGCGGCGGGGTCGAGGCCGTGACGAAGGCCCTGGCGGAGGCCTCTCCGGAGCGCCCCGCGTCCTTCCGCGGCTGACCGACGGGGCGTCGCGTCCGGGCGCCGGCTCTGCGGAGCACCCGGTCCGAGCAGGTGCGCAGCTGGGAGCGGGAGAGCCTGGCCCGCTGCCCTCCACTGGTGATCAGCGCGTTCACCGGGGCCATCGGGTCGGCGCCGACCGACTTGGCGACCAGGACGCCGACGACCAGGGGAACGATCGCCACGGCCAGCGCCGAGCCGGTCGTCGTGACGTGCTGCATGCGGCGGCTGCGCCGGGTCTCCGAGGTCATGCCCCGATTCCACCAGCGCGGGCGATGGTGGGGTATCGGGCGCCGTACTCAGTTCGCGCGTACGCACCTACTCACGCGGGGATCCGTCCGGCCGTCCGGATCCCCGCGCGACCGCGCTTCCAGGCCGAGCGCCGGACCGGCGCGTCCCCTTGGCCGCTCACGACGCGTGGGGTTGCGTGGGCCGTCGACCCGTAACGAACCAACCCCGAGCCGAGGAGCACCGCCGTCATGGCCGACTACCGCATCGAGACCGTCCGCAACGGCTACCGCGACTGGACCGCCCGCAACGACCGAGGGGCCGAGGTGCGGATCGGCGCCGCGGACGACGACACCACGCAGCCGTCCTTCACCCCCGTCGAGTTGCTCCTCGCGGCGATGGGCGGGTGCGGCGGTCTCGTCATCGACCGCACGGCGCGCGCGGTGGACCACGACGACCTGCGGATCGTGGTGGAGTCGGTCTCGGGCCCGGAGGACGACGGGCGGGTGGGCCGGATCAGGGTCAGTTACGAGTTCGAGCTTCCGGACAGCAATCCGAAGGCCGCCGAGGTCTTCGCCCGGGGCGTGCGGCTGACGCACGAGAAGCACTGCACGGTGAGCAGGACCGTGGAGCACGGCGCGACGGTGGAGGCGGTCCTGCCGGACGGCACGATCGGATTCCGGGCCGGCTGACGTGGGCGGCTGACGTCAGGGCCGGCTGACGAGGGCGGCTGACGTCAGGGCCGGCGCGGGGCCGGACCCGTGCTCCCGAAGTGTCCCGGTTTGGGATCGCGTCAGGGGGTGACACGCAAAGGGTGACGCCAAGGCCATGAATCAAGGAGGAGACGGCCGTGACCCTGGACGGAAAGCGCGTGCTCGTCATGACGACGAACTACGGGACGGAGCAGGACGAACTGAAGAAGCCGGTGGCGGCGCTCCGCGACGCGGGCGCACGGGTGACCGTGGCGGCCCAGAAGGCGGAGCCGGTGGAGACCCTGGTGTCCGACCGCAAGCCGGGCGAGAGGGTGCTTCCGGACACGACGTACGGCGAGATGTCGGCCGACCGTTTCGACGCGGTCGTCATCCCCGGCGGCACCGTCAACGCCGACAATCTGCGGATAGACGAGACGGCGTGCCGGCTGGTGGCGTCGTTCGCAGAGGCGGGCAAGCCGGTCGCGGCGATCTGTCACGGCCCCTGGCTGCTCGTGGAGAGCGGCTTGGTCAAGGGCCGGGAACTCACCTCCTACCCGTCGCTGCGCACCGACGTGACGAACGCGGGTGGCAACTGGGTGGACCGGCAGGTGGCCGTCGACTCGTCCGAGGGATTCCGACTGATCACCTCCCGGAATCCCGGCGATCTGGAGCCCTTCTCCGAAGCCATCATCGAGGCCCTCGGGGCCACGGCGTCCTGAGCCGGAATCGTGCGCGAGGGCCCTGCGCCGGAGACCGGTGATCGGACAGCCCTCCACACCCCTCGGACCGGGCCGGGGGCGACGCGGTGTCTGCCGTCGCCCCCGGCCCGCCGCCGTCAGCGTGCCGGGAAGCCCCGCCGTCCTCACGAGGGGGCGTCCGACAGATGCCGGAGGGTGGCCGCCGCGTCAGGGCCGCCAGATCTCGCGGACCTGCCGCAGGGGGTCGCTCTCCACGCGCGGCTCCGCGTCCCAGACCATCGTGGCCCGGTCCGACACGGTGTAGCGCGGCCACTGTTCGCCCGGGTCCTGGTCCCGTACGAACGCCACCCAGGCCCGGTGCATCGCGTCGGCCAGCGCTCGCGGCGGCGCCTCTCCCGCGGCCGCCGTGACGCCCTCGGCGCCGAGCAGGTCGAACGCGAACGGCAGGTCGAGACAGTGGAAGGCCAGGCTGTTGACGGGGGACGCCCACCTGAACTCGTAGAGCCACGTCGGCCGTTCGCGCTCCGCGCGGGCATCGGCGACGGCCAGGGACGGGGCACGGAAGGTGGCATCGGTCAGCGCCTGCCCGAAGAGCCGGTCCTGGCCTCCTTCGCCCGCACCCTCCGCGTACGCCGCGATGAAGCGCTCCACCCGGGCCTCGTCGAGCCCCAGGGCGCCGAGCATCACCGGTAGGGGCGGGCCCTCGGGCCCTGGCGCGGGGAAGGCGTTGAACTCGTGCGCGGTGAACCCGAGCATCAGCGGAACCTCGGCGCCCGCGTCGCCGGAGGTGAGCGCGCCGAGGACCGGCGCCGGGATCAGCTCGTCGTCGGCGAACGGCGCCAGCGACAGCAGCGGGGGCAGGCCCGCACGGTCGGGGCCGGGCTCCCCCAGGCGGCCCTGGAGATCGAGGAGTTCGTCGTCGCTCAGACCCCGCAACGCGGCCGCCGTGGCGGGCACTCCGGTACGTGAGGTGAAGAGCCGGGACACGGCCCGGCCGACCTCGGGACCGTCGGGCCGCATCACCGCGCCGGAGACGGAGATTGCCGCGCGGAACAGCGTCCGGGCCGCGGGCACCGCCAGCAGGGTCTGCACCGCGCCACCGCCCGCCGACTGGCCGGCGATGGTCACCTGAGCCGGGTCACCCCCGAAGCGGCCGATGTTGTCCCTCACCCATTCGAGGGCGGCGATCCAGTCGCGCACCCCGCGGTTGTCCGGTGCGCCGTCGAGGTGGAGGAAGCCCTCGATGCCGAGGCGGTATCCCACGGAGACCAGCACGACACCGTCGCGGTTGAAGGCGGCCCCGTCGTACCAGGGGCTGGCCGCCGAGCCGGCGACGTAACCGCCGCCGTGGATCCAGACGAGGACCGGCAGCGGAGTGGCGGGTTCCGTGGAGGGGGTGAAGACGTTCAGGTTGAGCACGCCGGCTCCCGGGACCGACGGCTCGGGGATGGTGGTGACGTCCGCGAAGGGGCGCCGCTGCGCCGTCGGCCCGTAGGCGGTGGCGTCGAGGGGTTCGGTCCACGGCTCGGGCGGTACGGGCGCGGCGAACCGCAGGTCCCCGACGGGGGGCCGCGCGTACGGGACACCCAGGAAGCGGAAGCTGTCGTCGGCGTGGCGCTCACCGCGCACGGGACCGCTGCCGGTGGTGACGACGACGGCGTCCGCGCTCCGCGAGTCGGAGGCGGGCGTGGCGGCCGGGGGACGCGGGGAGGTCGGGGCGGACATGGGGAGCCTTCCTGGCCGGACAGCGCGCTGAGGGACGATCGTCAAGGTGACACGTGTAACTTGGCCATGTCAAGACACCTG
Source organism: Streptomyces sp. NPDC036822 (assembly GCF_055609145.1). Lineage (NCBI taxonomy): Bacteria > Bacillati > Actinomycetota > Actinomycetes > Kitasatosporales > Streptomycetaceae > Streptomyces > Streptomyces sp. NPDC036822. The sequence goes on along the minus strand of NZ_JBVJPY010000005.1, from coordinate 408,253 downwards.
TCGTGTGCCGCCTTCTCCGCTCGGGTAAACCGGGTGCGCGGGGCACGAGGAGAGCGGGGGGCGGGTTCGTGGGGATGAGCGCTGACACGGCGGTCGGTGTTCTGATCGTGGCGGGTGGGACGGCCCTGATCGCGGTGGGCGTGCTGCGGAGGGGGCGCGCCGTGCAGCCGCTGTCCGCGGAGCGGGCGCGGGCGGTGGCCGAGCGGAGGGCCGCGCGGGCGCTGCTGCGGGCCGCCGATCTGGCGATCGCCACCGCTCGTGGCGCGGCCGGCCCCGGCGAGCCGGCCATCGTGACGGTGGAGGACGTGGTGCGGGTGGCACGGGAGCACTTCGGGCAGGAGGACGTCGAACGGCCACGGGCGGCGGCCGCTCTGCGGTGTCAGTACGAGCGGGGCGACCACGCCGCGGAGTGCATGACCGACGCCTACATCTGATCGCGCGGGGCGGCGCGGCGGGTCCGCGGCCGGTCGTTCGTCGTTCGTCGCCCGTCGTTCGTCGTTCGTCGCCCGTCGTTCGTCGTTCGGATCGCGGATGGCGGAACGCGGATGGCGGGTGACGGATGACGGATGACGGATCGTCCGTCGTTCGGGCCGGCCGTCCGCCGTGGGTCTACGGCTGTCGCGGAGCGCTCGGCACGGGCGTGGCCTGGTGGTAGTAAAGCCGCCAGCCGTGCCCCGCCGCGTCCGTACGGCGCCGCCACAGCGAACTGCGGCGCGCCCGCTGCCCTTCGATCACCGTCTCGTAGGTCAGGTGGACCAGTCCGGGGGCCAGAACGGCACCGGTCATTCCGATCGGCTCGTGACGAGGGCCGTCCGCGGTCGCGCCGGCCATGGTGGGGAGCGCGGCCAGCATGGTCGCGTACGTCCAGCGGCGGCCCGAGGCGCCGACCTCGACGAAGTCGGGGTCGAGCAGATCGCCGGCGAGCTCCCGCGAGGAACGGACGGCCGGCTCCATGAGCCGCAGCTCCGCCGCGACGGCCTCGTGGACGTCGCGGGCCTCGCGAACCTCGGCGGCTTCATGGCCGTCGGAGCGTCCGGTCTCACCGGAGGCGTCGACGGCCCGCCCCACTCCCGCCTCCGCCTCCACCCCGCGGCCGTTCACGCCTCCATGGGAGGCGCCCCCTTCGGTACCGCGCCCGTCCGCCCCCATGCCACCCGTACCGCGCCCGTCCGTGCCGCTGCCGTCCACGCCGCTCACAGCGTGATCCAGTAGCGCCGCTTGAGGCCGATCTCCGTCTGCCGCACGTCCTCCAGGAAGCCGCCGTTGCGCTCGATCGTGCGCGCGGACGCGATGTTGTCGTCGTCGCAGGTCAGCAGGAGTCGTTCGATACCCAGAGCACGGGCCTCGGGGAGCACCGCGCCCAGCGCCCAGGTCGCCAGGCCCCGGCGCCGGGCGGAGGGACGGATGCTGTAGCCGACGTGACCGCCCGCGCGGAACAGGAAGTCGTTGAGGGTGTGGCGCAGGTCGATGGCGCCCAGATAGGTGTCGTCCTCGACGATCCACCAGTGGGTGGCGTGCACCCAGCCCTCGGCGAGGGGCCGATCCGGGTCCGACTGTTCGCGCAGTCGCCGCACCCAGGCCGCGAAGACGTCGGGATCCGCGAGGACGTCCTCCCCCGCCAGACGCATGCCGCCGCCGTCCTGCCGGGCGCCGGGACTCCACTCCGCGTGCGCCGTGAGCCAGGAGGTGTGGAGGCGTGCCGTGGGGGCGATCAGTTCGGGCATGCGGGCGACGATAACAGGGCAACGCCCCCGTGATCAGCGGATATACGACGCGGGTCGGTGGCCGGCCGGTCTTCCCCGGTCACCCTGTGGCGGCGCGCCCTGCCGCGAGCGGGCGGTAAGCGGGCCGCTCGCCGAGTTGGCCGGGCTGCTCGACGGAACGGTGACCGCTCATGGCGACGACCCGTCAGACCGCTGACGACGTCATCCTCCCCCGCCCCTCGCGAGGCGGGCCGGGTCAACCGTCCTTGCGCACGGCGTAGTCGCCGAATCCGGCCCAGTCCACGACTTGGCACGCCTCGTCGCCGAGGACCCACGCGTCGTGCCCCGGGGTGGCCGTGAAGAAGTCTCCCGGGCCGACTTCCTGGGTCTCGCCGTCGTCCATGACGACCTTCATCCGGCCGCTCACCACATAGCCGACGTGGGACGCCTGGCAACTGTCGGTGCCGGCTATCGGCTTGACGTGCTTCGTCCACTGCCAACCGGGCTCGAACACAGCGCGGCCCACCGGGCCGTGTTCCGTGTTCAGCAGTTCCAGCCGGCCCGTTCCGTCTTCGAAGGGGCGGGTCTCGTCTGCGGAGTCGAAGCTCCGGCGCACGATTCCGGTCATGGTCATCCGCCTCCTGGGCGGTGGGACAGAGAACCCCCGAGTCCACTTCCAGGCTACGCCCGACGGCTCCCACCGCTACCGCGTTGCCGCTCGACCTGATCAGCGGCTAGCGTGATCCCCATGACTGCCGGGTCGGCCATGGGCCGTGAGCGAGTAGGGCACCCGGCCATGGCGTGAGCTCCGCCGGACGGGCGCGAGGCCCGCCTTGGCCGTCTCCCCGCGCATGAAGGCATCGCGACCGCCGCGACCTCGTGCCACCGCGTCGTCCGCGACGTCGCCCGCGACGGGCGCCGCCGGCGCGACGAGACGAAGCCAGGACACCCTCGCCCACCTTCCGAAAGGACCCCCTGTGGCCGTCGAGCTCAACCACACAGCCGTTCACGCCCGCGACAAGCACCTCTCCGCACGCTTCCTCGCCACGATCCTCGGTTTGGAGGTCGGCGCCCCGTTCGGGCCCTTCGTGCCGGTCGACACCGGGAACCGGGTCACCCTCGACTTCTACGAGGACCCGGACCTGACGTTCGTCCCGCAGCACTACGCGTTCCTGGTGCCGGACGAGGAGTTCGACACCATGATCGCCCGCTTGGAGGTGGTGGGGGTGACGTACTTCTCGGACCCGCACCACCGGGACCCCGGCCGGGTCAACCACCTCTTCGGCGGCCGGGGCGCCTACTTCGCCGACCCCGACGGCCATAACCTGGAGATCATGACGCGCCCTTACGCCAGGTAGGCGGGGTTACGCGCATGAGGATACGAAGGTGCGTATCCATTCGTCGGTCGTCGCTCATTCACCGAACGGTCATTCACCTGGCGGTCGCCGAGGCACTTTCGGCGGCTGATTTCCGTAGAAATCTCTTACCGGACAGATCTACACATAAGGCCCAGATAAGAGCACAATGTAAGCGCGGCACGATGTCGCAAGCATGGTCGGACGTGCATGACGCCAGAAGGAGGCGAGTCGTATGTCTGACGTCTCTCATCGCCCGGGTGATATCAGGGGCCACCCCGACGCCCCGGAAATGCGGGACCGTTACTCACGGATGCTCCAGACCCGTGGCGTTACGGCAGTCGAGGAACTGGTGATCCTCGCCGGAGTCTGGTTCGCGATCTCCCCCTACACGGTGCACTTCGCGGCCGCCGCTCCGGACCTCGCCCTCACCAACCTGATCGTCGGCATCGCCCTCGCGGTCGTCGGCCTGTGCATGTCGATCGCCCCGGAGCGGACGGGAGACCTCAATCTCGCCGTCCTGCTGTTCGGAGTCTGGATGATCATCTCCCCATGGGTGGTCGCCAGGGACGCCGACACCGGCGCGATCGTGAGCAACGTCATCACGGGCGCGTGCGTCTGCCTCTTTGCGCTCACGGCAGGCGGACTGCTGATGAGCAAGCGAAGGACATGAGGAACTTCTGATCCTCTGCCGAGCGGCGTCGCACCCCCTGGATGCGACGCCGCTCTCGTGTATCGACCCACAGGCTGCGCAAATCCAGACACATCGCCGCCCAACGCCCCTCTGTAGGTAACGAATTGACCCACGCCGTTTCAGCCACATAAGTTCTGCGTAAGCTTGCTCCACAGGGACAGGCTCCCGCTCGCATCCCAGTCCTTGGGGGGACAAAGTGAACTGGTACCTCGACGTTCTCAAGAAGTACGCGGTATTCAGCGGCCGTGCGCGCCGTAAGGAATTCTGGATGTTCACGCTCTTCAGCGTGCTCATCAGCATCGTGCTCACCATCATCGACAGCGCGCTGGGTATCCAGCTGCTCAGCCTGATCTACTCGCTGGCCGTGCTGATCCCGACGCTCGCGGTCTCCGTCCGCCGGCTCCACGACACGGGCCGCTCCGGCTGGTGGATCCTCATCGGTCTGATCCCGCTCGTCGGCGCGATCATCCTCATCGTGTTCTACGCGAGCGAGGGCAACCAGACCGAGAACGCCCACGGCCCGAACCCGAAGCTCGCGCCCGCGTACTGACGGCAGCGCCGCAGGTAGTGTCCAGAAGCCCCCGGAAGAATTTCCTCCGGGGGCTTCGCGCATCTCCCGTGCGCGCGTGCGCGCCTTGGGGCGGTGCCCCCCGCCCCTCGCGCGTGCCGCGAGCCACCGGAACGGACCAGTGACGGTTCGTAGCATTCGCCGCCTCCGCCTTGTGCACACCGGCACACGACCGGCGTCACCGGCCGCCCCTAGCCTCGCCGCAACAGTACGAACGAGGGGCGGTACCGGTGAACTGGCTCATCCACGACTACCGCGAGAGCGATCTCGCCGCGGTCGTCCACCTGATCGACACCACGGCCGAGCTCGGTCAGGAGTCGGTCTTCTCCCTCGCCGAGTGCATCGGCGCCCTGACCTCCCGCCAGCCGGCCGTCGTCGCGGTCCACCAGGGCGTTCCCATCGGGGCCGCCCTGGCCTGTGTGGCGGGCGAACGGGCCTGGGTGATGCGGATCGCCATCTCCTCGGCGTGGCGCGGACGCGGACTGGCCAGCGCCCTCCTGGTCGAGCTGGAGCGGCGGCTCGTCGCGGCGCGGGTGGGCCGGATCGCCTACGTCCTGCCGGAGGAGGACCTGCTCGGCGAAGGGCTCCTCAACGCCGGCTACACCCGTCAGCCCGCCGTCGCCTACTTCGAGAAGGTCGAGCCGCTGCACGGCCCCGCCGCCAACCTCCTCGAGGACCTCGGCGGGCGGCTGCTTCCCGGCGACCTGTGGGCCAAGGTGGCCGGCATGGAGCGGGAGAAGGACCTGATCGAACGGCGTGTCGTGCTTCCCCTCGCCGAGCCGGAACGCGCGGCGCGCCACGGAGTGCGTCCGCCGCGTGCGGTGGGCCTCTTCGGCCCCCCGGGAACGGGCAAGACGACCTTCGCGCGCGGGATCGCCTCACGCCTCGGGTGGCCCTTCGTGGAGATCCTGCCCTCCCGGCTCGCCGACGAGGGCAACCTGGCGGCGGCACTGCGCTCCGCCTTCGCGCGGATCGCGGAGCTGGAGCGGGTCCTGGTCTTCATCGACGAGGTGGAGGAGATCGCCCCGGTCCGCTCCGAACCGGCGCAGCCCGGAGGCATGCACGGCGTGACCAACGAACTGCTCAAGCTCATACCGGGCTTCCGGGAGCGCGACGAACGGCTCCTGGTGTGCGCGACCAACTCGATCCGCTCCCTCGATCCCGCCTTCCTGCGCCCCGGCCGGTTCGACTACCTCATCCCGATCGGTACGCCGGACGAGGCGGCCCGCACCGCGATCTGGACGCGTTACACCGACGGCAGGACGGATGTGGACATCGACGGACTCGTCGCGGCGAGCGAGCTGTTCACTCCCGCCGACATCGAGCACGCGGCCCGGATCGCCGCCCAGAACTCCTTCGAGCGCGACCTGGTGGCGGTCGGGGCGCGGGGCGGTGCCGAGGAACGGGTGCCGGGCGCGAGCACGGCGGACTACCTGGCGGCGATCGCCCAGTGCCGGCCGACGGTGACACCGGAGATGATCACGCAGTTCGAGTCCGACATCACCACGCACGCGCGCTTCTGACGTCGTCGGCGGGCGTATCCGGGCGGGAGTTCACTCGCGGTCCGGGTCCGTGGCGGGTTCAGACGTGCTCGCGACGCTTGCGGTAGAGGACCTGGTGGGCGTCGTACTCCACGAAGGACTCGGCGTGGGTCATGCCGATCCCGGCCAGGAGCCGCCGGGACCGGTCGTTCGCCTCCTGGGTCACCGCGACCACGCTCGGTGCGCTCTCCAGAGCCCGGTCGACGGCGGCGGCGACGGCCTCGCGGGCGTACCCGTGTCCCCAGTGCTCGGGCAGGAACTGGTAGGAGACCTCGGTCTCCCCGTCCCGGGCGTCCGGCTCCAGCGTGACGAGGCCCAGCAGTGTCCGGTCCGACGTCCGCACCACCGCGTGGACGCCGGGCGCGCCGACGACCCGCCGCTGCCGGATCCGTACGACCTGCTCGGTGACCGGGCCTCCGAGATGGCGGCGGACCAGCGGGTCGGTCCACAACCGCGTCACGGCCGGCACGTCGCCCGCCAGCACGGGCCGCAGCAGCAGACGCTCGGTGGTGAGCGTCGTCCTGTCGGCTCGGTCGCCCGCGGCCGGGGCGGAGGAGGTCGCCATACCCCCGATGATGGCAGTCCCCCGCGTCCTCGCGCGCCCCGCCCCGGGCGACGCTGCGGGGTACGGGCGGGTCAGCGCATCCGGCGTCGGAGTGCGGCGAGCGCCCCGGGCTGACGGCCCGGCACTCTTCGGCGCAAGGCGTAGAGGACAGGGCCCAGTTCCCGGGCACGGGCGGGGTCCTCGATCTGCTCCCACTGGTGGTGGGCCCGGTCCACGGCGCCCTCGACATCGGGGTCACCGGGGCCCTGCCGCAGTCCGAGACGGGCCTGCGCGGCGGAGATCCACAACTCGCAGCTGCGGGCGGGGTCCCCGGCGAGACGCGCGAGATCGGCCCGGACCTCCATCCAGTGCACGGCCTCCTGCGAGCGTGCCCCGTGTCGTCGCAACGCCTCCCGCTCCCAGGCCGCCGCGACCGCGATGGCCTCCCCGTGCCGCCCCGCCTGGGCGGCGGCGAGGATCTCACGGTGCGGGTCATGGGCCGGCGCGGCCGGGGCCTGGACCGGCGCGGCGGGCGCGGGTGCCGGCGCCTGGGCCGGGGCGGCAGCGGGAACCGGCGCGTGGGCCGGGGCCCGCGAGGGACCGAAAGCCGGGGCCGGTGCGGGAGCGGGCCCGGACGCGCTCCGCCCAGAGGCCATGACCTCGCCGCCCCGCTCAGGGCCGGGCTCGTGCCGGAGGGGCCCGGGAGGGGGCACGTCCGCAGCAGCGGCGTCCGCGTGCGCACCGGATGAATCCGCGCCGCCCCTCGCGGCCTCCGGGGGTGCGGTGGCACGGTCGGCCGGATGGACCCCCACGTCAGGAGGGCCGGCCGGAAACGCGTCGGCGAGGGCATGACGTGCTTCGTCCGCCGTCCCGCCGACGGGCGGAACCGCTCCGACGCGCCCCGCCACCGCCGCCGACGGCTCGGACGGCAGGGCGGCGGCAGGCTCCGCCGTCGCGAGCGGCGGAAGCGGGGCCGACACCGCCGCCGGTGCGCCCATCGCCCGCGCCGCCGCCGATTCGGCCGTCACCGCCGGTGTCGGTGCTCCCGTCGGCGTCACGCCCTCGGCCGGCCCCTTGACGGGCCAGGTCGTTCCCTTCGTACGCGCCGTGGTGAGGCGAACCGTCCGGCTCGCGGGAACGCGCTGCGCGCCGGTGGACCATCCGGGGGCCGGGGGCGGGGTGCTGCCCGAGGCCGGTGGTGCGAAACCCACAGGGGCTGACCCCGGGCCCCCGACTGGCGAGGCCGGGGTCAGCAGCAGCGCCTCGCCACCGTCGGCCACGGAGGCGGCCGCCTGCTGGTGGAGGTCGGCGAGAGAGGGGCGGGCGCCCGAGCGCCAGATCGTGGCGAACGTACGGAGGTAGTCCGGGGTCACCGGCTCGCCGCGGCGGGGCGCCCGGCCGACACGGCCGTACAGGAGCGGGCCGGGCCCCAGGGAGAGGAGGCCGGGCGCGGCGGTCAGGCGCTGCCAGAGTTCCGGCTCCGCGACCAGGTCGGCCACCACCGTCGTCGTTCCCGGTCCACGCACCGCGAGTTCGCCCGCCAGCCAGTGCCAGGGCAGCCCGGTGTAGCGCAGGGTGGTCGACGTGGTGCGGGCGAGCGCCAGGTGCGGCAGGTGCTGGCGGCGGTCCAGGTGGAGCTGGCCCGCGAGGTAGACCGCCAGCGGCCCCCGGGTCGCGGCCGCCGCCCGCAACCGGGTCAGGACGGTCTGCGGGTCGAGCGGGTCGGCCAGTTCGACCACCGTCGCCGAGGGCGTGCCGGTCAGCACGCTAGGCGGTACCGCCGCCAGCGCCGGGAGCACGGACGCCGCGTCCATCGCCCGGCCCCGTCCCGCCGGCGCGGCCGCCAGCAGCACCGCCGTCCCCACCGTGTCCACCTCGTCGCTCACCACAGCAGCACCGTAACCCGAGCACGGGTGGCCGATAATCGGCGGGCCGTTGGCATATGTCAGAAGCACCACCGGATCGAGTGTTGCCAAATCCCTTACGACGTGTGTCGGCCTGTGCAACAGTCGTAACCGGGCCTTGTTTTCCACACCTGGCCGCGCCGCGCCTGTATCGGAGTACGACATGCCGTCCCATCTGTTCGCGGACCGTCCCGCCCAGCCGCCGGAGCCCGGCATGGTGGACGCGTTGATCTCGCAGACACGTCGTCTGCGCGGAGACGTGGACGCCGTGCGCCGGGACGCGGTCATGGACGAGGACGACCCCCAGAACCGCTGGCAGCGCGCCCTGTGCGACCTCGCCGTGCACCAACTCGACGACCTCGGGGCGCACTTGAGTCAGCTCAAGGTGGGCATGCCCGGGGAGTCGGCCGCCCCGCCCGCCCCTGAGGTTCCGGAGAGCGAAGCGGGCCCCGAGCTCGCCTCCGAGCCCGGCGCGGCGTACGGCGGCCCCGTCCCGGCGCGCACCGGCTCCCTGCTGAGCCGGGTGGGCAGCGCCGAGTGGAACCTGCTGACCGACGAGGTCAGCTGGTCCGATGAGCTGTTCCAGATCTTCGGCCGCGCTCCGGAAAGCGGACCGATGTCCCTCGACGAACTGCCGTCGATGGTGTTCGCCGAGGACCAGCCGCTCCTGCAGGCGATGGTGACGGACTGCCTGATCGATGGGAAGCCGATCGACGGCGAGTTCCGGATCGTCCGCAGTGACGGCCGGGTCCGTACGCTGCACATGACGGGCGAGCCGGTCCTCGACGCCGACGGGTGCACGGCGTCCATGTGGGCCGTCTTACGGGACGTCAGCGAGCTGCGCCGCAGCGAGCGCGCGGTTCGCGAGTCACGCGACTCCCTCCAGCACCGCCGGCACATCGAGCGCACCGAGCACCGCGTCGCCGTGGAGCTGCAGGAGGCGGTGCTGCCACCGTGGCGCGGTTCACTCAGCTTCGCCCACGGCGGCCCCGGCGCGCCGCTCGACGTGGCCGGTCACTACCTCCCCGCCGCCTCGACCGGTCTGATCGGCGGCGACTGGTACGACGCGCTGGCGCTTCCCGACGGCGACGCCCTGCTGACGGTCGGCGACCTGACCGGACACGGCGTCTCCGCCACCTCCTCGATGGCCATGCTTCTCGGCGCGCTGCGCGGCATGGCCGTGGCCGGGATCCGGCCGGGCGCCCTGATGGGCCATCTCAACCGTCTCCTGGAGACCGCCGCGCAGCCGGCGCTGGGCAGCGCGATGTGCTGCCGCTACGACCCCGCGAGCCAGACGCTCTCCTGGGCGCAGGCGGGCCACCCCGCCCCGCTGCTCTTCCGTGACGGGGCGGGGCGGGTCCTGGCCAGGCCCGACGGCGTACTCCTGGGAGCGACGACCGGGGCCGCGTACGAAGAGGCCGAAGTCCGGCTTCTTCCGGGCGACTTGCTGATTCTGCACACGGACGGGCTGACCCGCGGGACGGGCGGTGCCCACGACGATTCGGGTACGCGGCGTCTCCTTTCCCTCGCGCCACGGCTTGCCGGGGCCCGGGACGCGCAGGACTGCGTACGGTCGGTGGTCGAGGAGTTCGGCCAGGCCCCGCGCGAGGACGACGCCTGTGTGATGGTGGTCAGGGTGGGCTAGCCCTGGGCGAAGGGGTTCCGGATCGCGGAACGCGGATTCGGCAGGGCGGCGGCAGGGCTGCGGCCGGGCTTCGGTCGGGCGGCACGCGCCGGCGCCATGGAGGGCATACCGGCCGGGCCGGTGTGCCCTTTCTCGTACGTACGTGAGCCTGCGGGTGCCGTGGGTCGTCGTCGGCGGCGGACCGCCCGGCTCAGATCCCGCCGATCCTCGGGCGCTTCGCCGCGGGCTTGGGCAGGGCGAGGGCGATCTCCTCGCGGAGGTCCTCGATCCTGGCGTAGCCCGCGTACTGCCCGGTCAGCCGGTACATCTCGCGCAGCCGGTCCCAGGTGCGGTGCGAGGACGTGTCGCCCATCGACACCAGCGCCAACCGGGCGTACCGGTCCGCCTGTTCCGGGTCGTCGGCGATGAAGCAGGCCGAGGCGAGCGAGATGTAGTCGAAGAGCTTCGAGCGGTTGTGGCCGCTGCGGCGGAGCTCCAGGGCCAGTTTGGCGTGGCGCTGTGCCGGGACCGCGGCGGCGGGGTCGTGCTCGGCGAGGGTGCGGTAGGCGAGGGCCTGCATGCCGTGCATGTCGGCCTCGTCGAAGTTCTGCATCCAGCTGGGCGGCTCGACGTCCGCCCGGTCGGAGACGAAGAGTTCCTCCGCCTCCCCGAGGGTGCGCCGCATGGCCTGGCCCTTGCCCATCGACGCCTGCGCCCATGCCTCGATGGTGTGCAGCATCGCCTGGGTGCGGGGCAGGACCTCCTCACCCGAGCCGGACTTGGCGAGCTTCATCAGGTCGAGGGCGTCGTCCGGCCGGCCCAGGTGGACCATCTGCCGGGCGGCCCGGGACAGTGCCTCGCCGGCCCGGGGCCGGTCGCCGCCCTCGCGCGCCGCGTGGGCGGCGATGACGAAGTACTTCTGTGCGGTGGGTTCCAGGCCCACGTCGTGGGACATCCAGCCGGCGAGGACCGCCAGGTTGGCGGCGACGCCCCACAGGCGCCGCTGGAGGTGGTCGGGGTGGTGGTAGGCGAGCATGCCGCCCACCTCGTTGAGCTGGCCCACGACCGCCTTGCGCTGGAGGCCGCCGCCCCGGGAGGCGTCCCAGGCGCGGAACACCTCCACCGAGCGTTCCAGCGCGTCGATCTCCTCCGACCCGATGGGGGCGGCCTCGTAGCGGTCGAACCCGGCGGGATCGGCGTGCAGGGGATCGGTGGCCCGGGCAGCGCCGGGCTTGCGTGAGGGGTCGGTGTGCAGCCAGTCGTACATGGCGTTGCTGAGTGCGGAGCCTGCCGCGAGCGCGGCACCCGCGCCCACCAGGCCGCGTCGGTTGAGCATGAGGTCCATTCCCGTGAATTCGGTGAGGACCGCCGCCGTACGCTCGGGCGCCCAGGGCAGCGCGTCAGGGTTGTCGGTGTTCCTGACGTTCTGCCGTTTGCCTGCACGCCCGCGTCGTACGAACCCGAGGTCCTCGATGGTCACGACACGGCCGAGTCGCTCGGTGAACAGCGCTGCCAGCACCCGGGGTACGGGATCGCGCGGGGTCTCCCCCGTGTCGATCCAGCGCCGCACCCGCGAGGTGTCGGTCGCCAGCTGGGGGTGGCCCATGGCCGCCGCCTGCCGGTTCACGAGTCTCGCGAGTTCGCCCTTGGACCAGCCGGTCAGGCCGAAGAGGTCTGCCAGGCGGGTGTTGGTCTGTCCGGTCACGTCAAAGCCCCCAGGTTCTCGGCTGAGTTGACACTAACCCCGTGTCATAGGGCTGGCGACTATTCGCCAGGGTTCGCCAGGGTGCGCCCGATGTTCCGCCACCCGCGCCGGGGTGTCAGGTAGGAACGCGCCACCCCGCCCCGGCAGCCGGCCCTCATTCCCCAGGGTGCGGCCCGGAGGCCGGGCGGGGCGACGCACGCAACTCGTCGGCGCACGAAGGGATCTGTCACCTCCATGTACACAGCATCGTCCTCCGTGTCCGCCCCGCCCCGGCCGCAGCACCGCTCCATGCCGACCGGCGCCGGACCGTACCTGGCCCCCGCGGCCCCGACGGTCCGGGCGCGACGCTGGGCCGGTGGTGTGACCCCCGCGCCCAGCGGAAGAATCGATCTGTCCGGCCCGCAGGGGGCCCAGGTGCGGATGGCCATCGCCTCCGTCCACCGGATCTGCCCGGAGTTCAATCCCGTGCAGGTGCTGCGCCGCAGCGGCCGGTCGGTCCTCATCGTCGGAACCACGGGGCGGACGACGGCGGTCGCGAAGTGTTTACTGGACCACTCCCCGGCCTGGGTCGAGCGGTTCCAGCACGAAATAGCTTCCTATCGCGCCTTCGTCCGGCACCGGCCACCGGTGCGCGCCCCCCGGCTCATCGCCGCGGATCCGGAGAACTGCACGCTGGTGATCGAGCGGACTCCCGGACGGGCGGCGGCGCTAACGCGGCACCCCCTGGAGGCTCCGCCCCGGGCGGACGTGCGCGCGGCTCTCGGTGCGATCGCCCGGCTGAACGCCTGGCGTCCGCCGGCCGGGACCTTCGACGCCCCGCTCGACTACGCGTCACGGATCGCCCGCTATCACGAGCTGGGTCTGTTCACCGACCGTGACCGGGACGACCTCCAGAAGCTGTTGCACGGCCTCGCGCAGGCGGGCGGCCGTCAGGGCATGGGGCAGTTCTGCCATGGCGACGCCCTGCTCTCGAACATCCTCCTCTCCCCCACGGGCCCGGTCCTGGTCGACTGGGAGCACGCGGGCTGGTACCTGCCCGGGTACGACCTGGCGACGCTGTGGGCGGTGCTCGGCGACGCGCCGATGGCCCGACGCCAGATCAGTCAGCTCGCGCAGCAGGCCGGGCCGGCGTCCAGGGACGCCTTCCTGGTGAACCTGATGATCGTGCTCACGCGGGAGATCCGTACGTACGAGACGGCGGTGCAGCGCACCATCAAGGAGGCGCCGCCCGCCGGTTCGGTTCCCGTTCCCTCCGGCGCGGTCTCGCCGGGCGAGGAGCAGCGGCTGCTGCTGCGGCGGCTGCACGACGACTGCGCCATGGCGCGGCGGGCCGTGCGCGCCGCGGTCGGCACGCGCTGAGCCGGGGGCGAGCCGACCGCCGACACGGGGAACGCTCCGCGCGTCCGGTGCCGCACACCGGACGGGCGGGGCATCGCCGCATCGGCGCGGCACTCGGGAGCACGGACCGACCGGGCGCGACAGCCACCGCGCCACACGGCGCGCCGGGAGGGCATTGGTCCACTCCACTGACGCGCCGCAGGCCCATGGCCTCGCGTCCCGAAACCCGGTGCCATCACCGCTGACGTGGGAAATCCCGCGCGGAGCGGGTGATTGACGGAACGTCCGGGAGCCGGTACCCCTGTACGGGCTCGGCCTCGCGCGCCCTCTCGTCACCCCGTACCCGGAGGCTGCCTTGCACCGTTCCGCACCGCACAGACGGGTTTCCCGGGCGGTGGGCGTCGCAGCGTCCGCCGCTCTGCTGTTCCCGCTCCTCGGCGCCGTACCGCCGGCGACCGCCGATGCTCCGGAGCCGGGCTCGCTCCAGCGCCAGTTCGCGGCCGCGGCCGCTCGCCAGGGTGTCCCCGAGAGCGTGCTGCTCGCGGTGGCGTACCTCCAGTCGCGGTGGGACACCCACGGCGGGGCGCCGAGTGTGACCGGGGGCTACGGCCCGCTGCACCTGACGGACGCGGTGACCGCGCTCGCCGCGGCCCCGCACCACTCGCACGGCGAGGAGGACGCGCGCGGCGACGCATCGCGGTCCCACCGGTCCGCGGCGGACACCCCGGTCGCGCCGCCGACGGCCGCCGACCTGCCGGCGCGCCTGCGGACCCTCGACCGGGCGGCCGCGTTGTCCGGGCTGCCGGCCGAGGAGCTGCGGACGAGCACCGCGGCGAACATCGAGGGCGGTGCGGCGCTCCTCGCCGCCGCCCAGCGGGCGTCCGGCCGGCCGGCGAGCGCCGATCCGGCCGACTGGTTCGGGGCGGTGGCGCGCTACTCCGGCGCGGACGACGTCGCGACGGCACGGGCGTACGCGAACGAGGTGTACGCCGTCATCCGGGCCGGTGCGACCCGTACGACGGACAGCGGGCAGGTGGTCAGGCTGCCGGCCGACGCGGACGTCGCTCCCGCGACGGGGCAGGTGGAGTCGCTGGGTCTGCGGGTGGCGGACACCGCCCGGACGGAGTGCCCGCCCACCGTGGCCTGCGAGTGGGTCCCGGCGCCGTACGAGGAATTCGGGGACGGCGACTACGGCAACCACGACAAGGCCGAGCGGCCCGCCTCCCAGTCGATCGACTACATCGTCGTCCACGACACCGAGGCCACCTGGGACGTCACGCTGAAGCTCGTGCAGGACCCCACTTACGTGTCCTGGCAGTACTCCCTGCGCTCCTCGGACGGACACGTGGCGCAGCATCTGCCGCTCAAGGACGTCGGCTGGCACGCGGGCAACTGGTTCGTGAACGCCAAGTCGGTGGGTCTGGAGCACGAGGGGTTCCTGACCTCCCCGGACGCCTGGTACACCGAGGCGATGTACCGGGCCTCGGCGCGCCTGGTGCGCCATATCGCCCAGCGGTACGACATCCCGTTGGACCGTCAGCACGTCCTCGGGCACGACAACGTGCCGGGTACGGTCGCCTCGACCATCCGGGGGATGCACACGGACCCCGGCCCGTACTGGGACTGGGCGCACTACTTCCGGCTGCTCGGCCGCCCGTTCACGCCGACCGCGGGCCCGGACGCGGGTGTGGTGACGATCCGGCCGGACTACGCCGCGCACCAGCCGCTCTACACGGACTGTGTGACGGCCGGTCAGGCGTGTGCCCCGCACGGCAGCGGCGCGGTGCGGCTGCACTCCGAGCCGAATGCGGACGCCCCCCTGGTGAAGGACATCGGCCTGCGGCCGGACGGCCGGTCCTCCACCACCGGCGTGAACGACACCGGTGCGCGGGCCTCGACGGGCCAGCAGTACGCGGTGGCGGAGCGCCGGGGCGACTGGACGGCGATCTGGTACCTGGGGCAGAAGGCGTGGTTCCACGATCCGAAGGCGCGGCCGACGGCGGTGGGCGCGCGGGGGTGGGTGCTGACCCCGAAGGACGGCGTCGCGGAGGTCCCGGTGTACGGACGCGCCTATCCGGAGGCGTCGGCGTATCCGGCCGGTGTGCCGGTCCAGTCGGTGTCCCCGCTGCCGTACAAGCTCCTTGCAGGGCAGGAGTACGTGGTGGGGGGCCGTACCCCGGGCGAGTACTACTTCGCGCCGGTGTTCGATCCGACGGGACACCGGGTCGTGCGGGGGCAGGAGGAGTACTACGAGATCCAGTTCGGTCACCGGATCGCCTTCGTGAAGGCCGCTGACGTGCGGGTTCACCGCGCCTGACCCGCGCCCCGGACGGGAGGCCGGGGAGTGCGGCCGGGCGGAGGGCCGCGCGACGCCCCTCGGTGTTCGTATGACTATCTCGGGTGCGGCGTGGGTCGTACGGGTGAGGGGTAAGGCTGGGCCGGATATCGACCGCTTCACCGAAAGGCCCCGCACGCATGGCTCAGCCCTTCGTTCTGCCGGATTTCTACGTCCCGTATCCGGCGCGGCTCAACCCCCATGTGGAGGAGGCCCGTTCGCACACTCGCGAGTGGGCGCGGGCGATGGGGATGCTGGAGGGCTCCGGCGTCTGGGAGGAACACGACCTCGAGTCCCACGACTACGCGCTGCTGTGCTCCTACACGCATCCGGACTGCGACGCCGAGGCGCTGTCCCTGGTCACCGACTGGTACACCTGGGTGTTCTTCTTCGACGACCACTTCCTCGAGGTGTTCAAGCGCCCCCAGGACCGGCCCGGCGGCAAGGCGTACCTCGACCGGCTGCCGCTGTTCATGCCGATGGACGCGGCGGCGGTCATGCCGGAGCCGACCAACCCCGTCGAGGCGGGGCTCGCGGACCTGTGGACGCGCACGGTCCCGTCCATGTCGACGGCGTGGAGGGAACGGTTCGCCGAGTCCACCGAGCACCTGCTGTACGAGTCGCTGTGGGAGCTCGACAACATCAACGAGGGGCGGATCGCCAACCCCCTCGAGTACATCGAGATGCGCCGCAAGGTGGGCGGTGCGCCGTGGTCGGCCGGACTCGTCGAGTACGCCGCCGACGCCGAGGTACCCGAGCAGGTGGCACACTCCCGGCCGCTGTGCGTGCTGCGGGACGCCTTCTCGGACGCGGTGCACCTGCGCAACGACCTGTTCTCCTACCAGCGGGAGGTCGAGGACGAGGGGGAGAACAGCAACGGCGTCCTCGTCCTGGAGAAGTTCCTGGGATGCACGACCCAGGAGGCCGCGGAGGCCGTCAACGACCTGCTGACCTCGCGGCTCCAGCAGTTCGAGAACACCGCGCTCACGGAGGTCCCCGGTCTCTGCCTGGAGAAGGGGCTGACACCGGCGGAGTGCGCTGCCGTGGCGGCCTACACGAAGGGCCTCCAGGACTGGCAGTCGGGCGGCCACGAGTGGCACATGCGGTCCAGCCGGTACATGAACGAGGGTGCGGACCACGGTCCGTCGCGGCTCTCCGGCGTCCTGGGCACCTCGGCGCTGGACATCAGGAACGTGTTCGGCCGGCCCGCGGCGGCACGGCTGCGGAGCCTCACCCATGTCCCGCACGAGACGGTCGGGGCCTCGATCCTGCCCGCGTTCGACCTGCCCTTCCCGCTGACGCTGAGCCCGCACCACCAGGAGGCGAAGCGGCTGTCCGTGGAGTGGGCCGGGCGGATGGGCCTCCTGGACGACATCTGGGACCGCCCGATGCTGGAGGGATTCGACTTCGCGCTCTGCTCGGCCGGGATCGATCCCGACGCCACGCCGGAGGAACTGGAACTCAGCGCGGAGTGGCTGACCTGGGGGACGTACGGGGACGACTACTACCCCCTGGTCTTCGGCCGCCCGCGCGACCTGGCCGGCGCGAAGGAGTGCACCGAACGGCTCAAGGGGTGCATGCCCGTGGACGATCCGGCGGCGGGGGCGGCACGTGCCGTCACGCCGATGGAGCGATCCCTGGCCGATCTGTGGACCCGTACGACGGCGCCGATGGGTCCGGGCGCCCGGGCGCAGCTGCGCGAGGCGCTGGACCTGATGCTCGACAGCTGGATGTGGGAGTTGCACAACCAGGCGCAGCACCGGGTCCCCGACCCGGTGGACTACCTCGAGATGCGCCACAGGACGTTCGGCTCGGAGCTGACGATGTCGCTCTGCCGGCTGCGGCACGCGCACGACCTCCCCCGGGGGATCTTCCGCTCCGGGACGGTCACCCGTCTGGAGAAGTCGGCGTCGACGTACGCCTCTCTCGCCAACGACCTGTTCTCCTACCAGAAGGAGATCGAGGTCGAGGGGGAGGTGCACAACGGCGTCCTCGTGGTGCAGAAGTTCTTCGACATCGACTATCCGACCGCCGTGGGGATGATCGACGACCTGATGCGGGGGCGGCTGAGCGAGTTCCTGCACGCCAAGGAGCATGAACTCCCCGTTCTCTACGCGGACTTCGGCCTGGGCAGCCAGGGGCGCGCGGCGATGGAGGCGTACGTGCGGGAGTTGGAGGACTGGATGGCCGGCATCCTCCACTGGCACCGCGAGATCCGCCGTTACGCGGCCGGGGACGTGCACGCGGGGAGCGGTACGGCGCTGCTGCGCCCGGGCCCGACGGGAATCGGGACCTCGGCAGCACGGCTTGCGTCGCTGTTCACGGCGTAGCGAGCGCGGGGGCGCCGGGATCGCTCCGGCGCCCTCCACCACGGGGGCGGCGCCGCCGGGGCGGGGCCGGCGTCAGGCGGGGCGGTGCCCGCGCAGCTGGTCGAGCTCGCGGCGCTCACGCTTGGTCGGGCGTCCGGCGCCCCGGTCACGCACCGCCGCGAGGGCGACGTGCTCACGCGGGGGCGGCGGCGGGCTGTTGTCGACGTAGGCCTCGGCGGCGACGGGCGGGCCGACGCGCTTGGTGAGCAGCTCCTTCACCTCGACGATCCGCTCCCGGCCGCCGTGGAAGAGGCGGACCTCGTCGCCCGGCTTCACGGGCTGGGCGGGCTTAGCCCGCTCGCCGTTCACCTTGACGTGTCCGGCCCGGCAGGCCGCGGCGGCCTGCGAGCGGGTCTTGGTGAGGCGGACCGCCCAGATCCAGCTGTCGACACGTGCGCTCATCGGCCCCCGCCTCCGTCAGCCCTGCTGGAACAGCTCGGCCGGCAGCGGCTTGAGGAGCGCGTACAGGTCGTCCGTGATCGGCCGGTCCCAACTGGCGATCGTGACCAGGACGTTGTCGCTGCGGTCGAACTGCACGCACGAGATGCGGCTCTCGGAGAGCTTGACCCGGCGGACGATCAGCAGGTTGTCGCCCTGCATGACGGGCATGTCCTCGGTCTCCAGGACCTCGACCGGCTCGTCGTTCTCCAGGGCCGCGAGGAGCTGCGCCACCTCGAAGGGGATCTGCCCGTCGGCCAGCTCGCGCGCCGGGGACCCCTCGGGGAGGTTACCGATGATCATCGCGGGGCCGCGGCCGCCGAAGAGGTCGTAGCGCAGGAAGACGCCCTGGCAGGTGCCGTCGGGGGCGGGGAGCAGACCGGCGCCGAGGTTGCCGGGCCAGTCGCCCGGGTCCATGGCCAGGACGTCGAAGTCCGGGCCCGCGGGAGTGGCGGCGCTGCGGCGGCGGAGGAAGGACATACGGCCATGGTACGTGCCCGGGCGCGCGACACGGAGCGCCGGGGCGGGGTCCATGGGGAACCCGCCGAAGCCGTCCCGGGCCCGCCCCGCAAGGGCTTCCCGGCGGGTCGCCGCCCGGCCGGCCACCCGGCCGCCGGGCCGCTCCGCGACCTCGGTCGCCCGGTGCCCCGGCACCCCGGCGCACACCGTCCGGATCCGGGCGACGACGGTCCGTCCGCCCGCCCGAGGGGATGGGGCCGGCTCGGGCGGGGTGACCAGGCCGGGACGGGGCCGAGGCCCTCGTGCCGGGGAGGCGGACGGCGGCATGGGCCGGCCTGGGCGCGCGGCCGGGCCGCGACCGGGGTGCGGGGACGCCAGGGGGCGCCGGGGCACCGGGGGACCGAGGCCGCGGCCACGCCGTCGCGGCGGCAGGCTCCAGGCCGAGCGCGGCAACCGGGGCACCGAGCTGAAGGGCGTCCTGACCGCCACCCGTCGGCGGGAGGCTCGGCGACATGGACCGACGAACGCGTCGAGGGCGGGGCGGGCGAGGCCGACGGCGGCATGAGCCGGGCCACGGGCCGGGATCGTGGGCAGGGGCCGTGGGCACCTTATGGGTGGGCGGGCCTGTCGTCCGGGGCTCCCGCGCCCGGTGGCGAGCGCCGCCCCTCGTCCGAGGGCGCCTCGGTGCCCGGGGGCCCGACGCCCGGCGCACGCCCGCTCGGACCTCAGACGGCGGAGTGGGACGCGCGCTCGGACAGGGTCCGCAGAACCGCCAAAGCCTCCCGTGCGCGGGCGTGTTCGACGAAGAGGTGATCGTGGTGGAAGCCGGCCAGCACGTTGCAGCTCAGGCCCGCGTCGGCGAGTTCGCGGGCGACCGCCGCCGTCAGGCCGACGGCGTCCAGCGCGGAGTGGACCCGCAGGGTGATCCAGCCCGCCACGTAGTCGTACTCCAGTGCGGCCGCGTCGGCCTCCTCCTGGCGTACGACCAGGGTGAGCCCCTCGCTCTCTGCGACGGTGGCGACCGGGGCGACGCCTGCCGGGACGGGGCCGGCCACGGTGACGAAGACATAGCGGCCGGCGTTCAGCTCCGGCCGCATCCCGGCGACGAGCCGGGTCAGATCACGCTCTGCACTCATGATCACCACCCTAGGGCGGGCGGGACCGGCGTCAGACGTGACGGCGTGTCACATCAGGTCGGATCGGCGTCACCGGGTCGACACGAACGGCCGCCGCTCCGGGCGGGCCGAGACCCGGCGACGGAGCCTCGGCCACTCCCCGGGCGGATCTCAGCCGGCCGGCGGCCGGTCCCCCACGAGCCACATGGAGAAGAACTGCGCGCCCCCTCCGTACGCGTGTCCGAGCGCCCTGCGCGCCCCCTCCACCTGGTGCGCTCCCGCCTGACCCCGTACCTGCAGCGCGGCCTCGGCGAAGCGGATCATGCCCGAGGCGCCGATGGGGTTGGTGGAGAGCACCCCGCCGGAGGGGTTGACGGGCAGGTCCCCGTCGAGTTCGGTCACCCCCGCCTCGGTGAGCTTCCAGCCCTCGCCCTCCTCGGCGAAGCCCAGGTTCTCCAGCCACATCGGCTCGTACCAGGAGAACGGGACGTACATCTCCACCGCGTCGATCTCCCGGCGCGGGTCGGTGACGCCCGCCTGCCGGTAGACGTCGGCGGCACAGTCCCGGCCCGCCCGCGGTGAGACGAAGTCCTTGCCGGCGAAGAGGGTGGGCTCGCTGCGCATCGCGCCGCCGTGCACCCACGCCGGCGGGCGGGGCGCGCGCTCCGCGCCGGACCGGTCGGTGAGGATCATCGCGCAGGCCCCGTCGGAGGACGGGCAGGTCTCGGAGTAGCGGATCGGGTCCCAGAGCATCGGCGACGCCTGCACCTTCTCCAGGGTGATGTCGTGCTCGTGGAGGTGCGCGTAGGGGTTCTTCAGCGCGTTGCGCCGGTCCTTGTACGCGACGAGGGAGCCGACGGTGCCGGGCGCGCCGGTGCGGCGCATGTAGGCGCGGACGTGCGGGGCGAAGAACCCGCCGGCGCCGGCGAGCAGCGGCTGCTGGAAGGGGACGGGCAGGGACAGCCCCCACATGGCGTTGGACTCGGACTGTTTCTCGAAGGCGAGGGTGAGGACCGTGCGGTGGACGCGGGCGGCCACGAGGTTCGCGGCGACCAGGGCGGTCGACCCGCCGACCGATCCGGCCGTGTGGACGCGGAGCATGGGTTTGCCGACCGCGCCGAGGGCGTCGGCGAGGTACAGCTCCGGCATCATCACGCCCTCGAAGAAGTCGGGGGCCTTGCCGATGACGACGGCGTCGACGTCCGCCCGCGTCAGCTCGGCGTCCTCCAGGGCCCGCAGGGCCGCCTCGCGGACCAGTCCGGCGATGGAGACGTCCCGGCGGGCGGCGACGTGCTTGGTCTGGCCGATCCCGACGACGGCCACGGGCTCCTTAGGCACGTGCTTCCCCTTCCAGGACGGCGACGAGGTTCTGCTGCAGGCAGGGGCCGGAGGTGGCATGGGCGAGGGCGCGGTCGGAGTCCCCCCGGTGGATGCGGGCGGCGGCCTCGCCCAGGCGGATGAGCCCGGCGGCCATGACGGGGTTGGCGGCCAGCGCTCCGCCGGAGGGGTTGACCCTCACGCTGTCGTCGAGGTCGAGGGCCTTGCGCAGGACGACCTCCTGCGCACTGAAGGGGGCGTGCAGTTCCGCCGCGTCGACGGGCCGTTCGAAGGCTCCGGCGCGTTCGGCGGCCAGCCGGGTGGAGGGCGAGTCGGTCAGGTCGCGTACGCCCAGGGCGTGGGCCTCGATCCGGTGGTCCATGCCACGGATCCAGGCGGGGCGGGCGCACAGGTCGCGCGCCCTTTCCCCGGCCGCCAGGATCACGGCGGCGGCGCCGTCCCCGACGGGCGGGCAGTCGCCGGTGCGCAGCGGCCGGACGAGGTAGTCGCCCTGGGGGCGGGCGCCGGGCAGTTGCGCGTGGGGGTTGGCGGTGGCGTCCCGGCGGTTGCGGGCGGCGATGCCCGCGAGGGCGGGCTCGTCGGTGTCGCCGGCGTCGATCAGTGCCTGGGCCTGGAGGGCGGCGAGGGCGACCGAGTCGGGCCAGAGGGGGGCGAGGTAGTAGGGGTCGAGCTGCCGGGTCAGGACGTCGCGGACCGAGCCGGCCGAGGACTTCCCGTAGGCGTAGACGAGCGCGGTGTCGGCCTCGCCGGTCAGGAGCTTCACCCACGCTTCGTAGAGGGCCCAGGCGCCGTCCGTCTCGACGTGGGACTCGGAGATCGGCGGCCAGGCGCCGACGCCGTCGAGGGCCATGGTGAAGGAGAAGGCGCGTCCGGCGAGGTAGTCGGAGGAGCCGGAACAGGTGAACCCGATGTCGGCGGTCCTCAGGCCGGTCTGCCGCAGGACGTCGTGGAGGACGGGCATGAGCATCTCGACCTCGGAGACGTCGTCCGTGTGCCGCGCGTGGTCGGTCTGGGCGAAGGCGACGATGGCCACCTGCCGGTCGGGCGTCGCTCGCTCGGCGCTCACAGCAGCTCCTTGTACGTGTCGTAGTCGGCGTCGGGCTCGCCGCACGGGCGGTAGTGGTCGGGGAAGCGGCCGTCCTCGCTCCAGACGGGCTCGACGCGCAGGCCCATGCGGACCTGGTCGTAGGGGATGCCGCCGATCCGGCCGTGCAGGGCGAGGCCCGCGCCGTCCAGGGCGATGTGGGCGTAGACGTACGGGACCTCGATGTCGAGGTTCTTCGCCTTGATGTTGACGATGCAGAAGGTGGTGACGGTGCCTCGCGGACCGACCTCGACCCGGTCGGTGGTGGCGACGCCGCAGGTGGGGCAGGCGCCGCGGGGCGGGATATAGACCTTGGCGCAGGACGGGCAGCGTTCGCCGACGGTCCGGCGTTCGGCGAGGGCGCGGAGGTAGCCGGTCTGGGCGCGTCCGGTGCTGTACGTGTAGTCCAGGCGGGCCGGTGCGACGATCCCGGTGACGGGGTCGTCGAACCTCCCGTCGTGGTCCCGCGTTTCGGTGGCGGGGTCGCTCGCGTACGGCTCGAAGCAGGCGATGTCCGTGATCGCGCCGTGCCGGTCGTCGGCCCAGCGGATCCGTACGCGCATCCCGGTGCGGACGGCCTCGGGCCCGGGGGCGTCGAGGGCGTGCAGCAGGGCGGTGTCGGCGCCGTCGAGGCGGACGAGGACCCAGGCGAAGGGGGTCGCCAGCGGCTGCCCGGGGCGGGGCGCGTGGTTCCAGGCCCAGGTGGTGACGGTCCCGGTGGCGCCGATCTCGACCAGTTCGCGGAGTTCGGCGGCGGTCTTCGGGTCGTACTCGACGGGCGGGACGAGGACACGTCCGTCACCGGTCCGCACCCCGAGGACGGTCCGCTCGCGCAGCCCGGTCAGGAAGGCCGACTGGACGGGCCCGAGCGAGCGGGTGAAGGGGAACTCCACGACGAGGGGTGCGCGGAGTGTGTCCGGCGCGGGGGCGGCGGTCATGGATGGGGCTCCTTCCGTGGGTGGGCGGGCGGCGCGGGGCGGGCGGCCGCACGGCTTGCTCCATGCGGGCGACCCGAGGCGGCGGCCCGAACGGCTTGATCCCTCGGCGGCCGCACGGTTCGCTCCGCCGGCTGTCGGCAGTCGGCAGTCGGCAGTCGGCGGGGTGGCGGCGGGTCGTCGGATCACGCCGTGCGCCGCCGGTTCAGCGGCGGCGCGCCCGCGAGCGGGCCGCCGCCTCTCGGCTCCCGTGTCACCGCCGGCGGTACACCGGCTCGCGCTTCTCGGCGAAGGCGCGGGCGCCCTCCTTCGCGTCCGCCGTCTCGAAGACCGGCCACCCCCGCTTGAGTTCGGCCGCCAGCCCTTCGCTCTCGGTCATGTCGGCCGTCTCGTAGACCGACGCCTTGACCGCCTCGACGGCGAGCGGTCCGCAGGCGTTGATCCGCTCGGCGATCTCCAGGGCCTTGTCCAGAGCCGTGCCGTCGGGGACGACCTGGCCGACGAGTCCGATCCGGGCGGCTTCCTCCGCGCTGTACGGGCGGCCGGTGAGCAGCATCTCCAGGGCGTGGGTGCGGGCGATCTGGCGGGGCAGCCGGACGGTGGATCCTCCGATCGGGAAGAGCCCGCGCCGTACCTCGAAGAGGCCGAAGGTGGCCGAGGCGCCTGCGACCCGGATGTCGGTGCCCTGCAGGATCTCGGTGCCGCCCGCGACGCAGTGGCCCTCGACGGCGGCGATCACCGGTTTGCGGGGGCGGTGGTGGCGCAGCATCGCCTTCCAGTGCAGGTCGGGGTCGGCGTTCATCCGCTCCCGGTACCCCTCCCCCTCCATCCCCTTGCCCGCCAGCGCCTTGAGGTCCATCCCGGCACAGAACGCCCCGCCGGCACCGGTCAGGACGACGGAGCGGACGGTGTCGTCGGCGTCCGCCTCCAGCCAGCCGTCGTACAGCCCGACGAGCATGGGCAGTGAGAGCGCGTTCTTGGCCTCCGGCCGGTCGAGCGTGAGCACGAGTGTGGCGCCTTCGCGCCGCACGCCGAGGTGTTCGGTCCCACTCATCGTCGTCTCCCGTCTCCAGACCCAGGGCCGGCCTAGAACAGGTTGCAGTAGGCGACGGTCCAGTTCAATAGTTTTCTGACACTCAGTCAGTTTTCTCCGCGGGCCCCCTTCCCCCTTCCGCCGGTCGGCGCTCTAATGACCGCCGGGTCAGTTCCGGCCGTGACGACCAGCGGGGTCAGGAGGAACGGTGGAGTACAACCTTGCCGACCTGTTCGAATCGGTCGTCGACGTGGTCCCCGACCGCGAGGCGCTCGTGTACGTCGACCACCCGGGCACCGGCTCCGAGCGCCGGCTCACCTACGCGCAGCTCGACGCCGCCGCCAACCGCCTCGCCCACCATCTGATCGACTCGGGCATCCGTCCTGGCGAGCACCTGGGACTGCACCTCTACAACGGCGTCGAGTACCTGCAGACCGTGCTGGCCTGCCTCAAGGCGCGGATCGTCCCAGTCAACGTCAACTACCGCTACGTCGAGGAGGAGCTGGTCTACCTCTACCGGGACGCCGACCTGGCCGCGCTCGTCTTCGACGCGGAGTTCACCGACCGGGTCGCCGCCGCCCTGCCGCGGACGGAGAAGCTGCGGCACCTCGTCCGGGTGGGGACCCGGACCGAGGGCGGGACGGCGGCACCGGGCCACGCCTGGACGGACTTCACCGACGCCGAGGCGTCCGGCTCGCCGGAGCGGGGCTTCCCGGCGCGGTCGGGCGACGACCTCTTCATCATCTACACCGGTGGGACGACCGGGATGCCCAAGGGCGTCATGTGGCGCCAGGAGGACCTGTTCTTCGCCGGGCTCTTCGGCGGAGAACCGGCGGGCGAGCCCGTGAAACGCCCGGAGGAGCTGGCGGAGCGGGTGGCGGCGCGCGGAGCGGGGATCACCTTCTTCCCCACTCCCCCGCTGATGCACGGCACGTCGACGCTGACCTCGTTCGTCGCCTTCAACTACGGGCAGCGGCTCGTCCTCCACCGGAAGTACGTCCCGGAGGAGGTGCTCCGCACCATCGCCAAGGAGAAGGTCTCCAGCGTGTCGCTGGTCGGCGACGCGATGCTCAGGCCCCTCGTCGACGCCCTGCACGGCACTCTCCAGGGCACGGACCTGTCGTCGCTCTTCAGCGTCTCCTCGTCCGGAGCGATCATGTCGGACACGGTACGGGCGCAGTTCCAGGCACTCGTCCCCGACGTGCTGCTCCTGAACAACTTCGGTTCCTCCGAGTCCGGTTCGAACGGCAGGGCGACGGACGACTCGGGCCCGGAGAGGGGCTTCCGACTGGAGGTCAACGAACGCACCCGGGTGGTGGATCCAGTGACGTACGAACCGGTGCCCGTGGGCGTGCCGGGGCGCCTCGCGCAGCGCGGGCACGTGCCGCTCGGCTACTACAACGACCCGGTGAAGACGGCCGAGACCTTCTTCCGCCGGGGCGACGAGCGCTGGGTCCTCCTCGGCGACATGGCGACCGTCGACGAGGACGGCATCGTGACCGTCCTCGGGCGGGGCTCGCAGTGCATCAACACCGGCGGCGAGAAGGTCTATCCGGAGGAGGTCGAGCAGGCGCTGAAGTCCCACCCGGACGTCTACGACGCCCTCGTCGCGGGAGTGCCGGACGCGAAGTGGGGCCACCACGTGGCCGCGGTGGTGCAACTGCGCGCCGGGGCTGAGGCGCTCGACCTGTCGGCCGTCCAGTCCCACTGCCGCTCCCGGCTGGCCGGCTACAAGATCCCGCGCCGGCTCGTGCTCACCGACAGCATCCAGCGCTCACCGAGCGGCAAGGCGGACTACCGCTGGGCGAGGTCCGTCGCGTCGGCCGGAGACGGCGGCAGCTGAGCTGGGAAGCGGGCGTCGGCGCCCGGCCGCCAGAGGCCCACGGGCCAGGCGGTCAGGCGGTCAGGCGGTCAGGCGGTCAGGACGACCTTGACGCGTGCGTGTTCCACCTCGACGTAGCGGATGGCCTCCGCCGCCTCGCCGAGGGGGTAGGTCCGGTCGATGACCGGGATGAGCCGACCCGTCTCGACCAGCTCGCCGAGCGCCACGACGTCGGGCGAGCCGTTTCCGTCCTGGAGGATCGCCTTCACCGGGGCCTCCGTAACGCGCGTCGACGGTGCGGAAAGGCTCCCGACCGCCCCCGGGCTCCCTCGACCACCGTAGGCGCGGGGCGCGCCCGGGACATCGGGGACGATCCCTGGGGGACGTCGTCGGAAGCACGCCGCACCGGGCCGCGAACTCCCGTGGGCCAGCGGGTTCGCCGCGGGCGCGACGCGATACCGTGGTACGTCCGTCCCCGGAAGACGGCCGCCTCCCCCCGAGCATGAAGGAACCGCACCACCATGTCCGAGACCCTGCGCGGTGACTGCGCGAACTGCTTCGGGCTGTGCTGCGTGGCGCTTCCCTTCGCCCGGTCGGCGGACTTCGCGGTGGACAAGTCCTCCGGCGAGCCCTGCCGGAACCTGCGGGACGACTTCCGCTGCGGCATCCACACCCGGCTGCGGCCGAGCGGCTTCTCGGGCTGCACGGTGTACGACTGCTTCGGCGCCGGCCAGAAGGTCTCGCAGATCACGTTCGGCGGGGTCTCCTGGCGGGAGGCCCCGGAGACGGCGCACCTGATGTACGAGGTCTTCCCCGTGATGCGGCAGCTCCACGAGCTGCTGCGCTATCTCACCGAGGTCCTCGCGCTGCCCGCCGCCCGCCCGCTGCACACCGAAGCGGGCGGAACCCTGGCCCGGGTCGAGGAGCTCACGCGGGGGACGGCGTACGAGCTGGAAAAACTGGACGTGGCCGCGGTGCGGGCCGAGGTGAACCCGCTGCTGCTGAAGGCGAGCGCGCTCGTGCGGGCGGCGGCCGGGGGCAAGGCCAAGAACCGGCGGGGCGCCGACCTGATCGGGGCCCGGCTGCGCGGGGCGAAACTGCGCGGCGCGGACCTGCGCGGGGCGCTGCTGATCGCGGCGGACCTGAGCGGCGCCGACCTGTCCCTCGCCGACCTGATCGGCGCCGACCTCCGCGACGCCGATCTGTCGGGCGCCGACCTGACCGGCGCGCTCTTCCTCACCCAGCCCCAGCTCAACGCGGCCCGCGGCGACGCCGCCACCCTGCTCCCCGAGGGCTTCGAGCGCCCCTCCCACTGGGCCGGGCGCTGCTGAAAGCCGCCGGGGAGCCCCGGCGGGGCCCCCTTCCGTCGGGCGGCCGCCGAGCCGCTCCCGGCCCTCAGGGAACGTAGACGTACGGGGTCGTCGTCGTCAGCGGGACGAATCCGAGGCGCTGGAGGATCGGGCGGCTGGTGTCCGCCGCGTCGACCTGGACGTAGGCGTGGCCGTGTGCGGCGGCAACGCGCGTGCGATGGGCGACGAGCGCGCGGTAGAGGCCCCTGCCGCGCCACGGCGGGACCGTGCCGCCGCCCCAGAGCCCGGCGAAGTCGGTGCCGCGATACAGCTCCAGGCGAGCGGCGCTGACGGGTTCGTCGCCCGCCATGGCCAGGACGGCGGTGACGGTCCCCGGGTCGGCGGCGAGCCGGTCCATGAGCTGCCGGCCGATGTGGGAGCTGTCCCCGCCGAAGGCCCGGTCGTGGACCTCGGTCACGAGGCGCACCCCGGCCGCGTCGGTCACCGGGCGCAGCTCGACGCCGTCGGGCAGCTCCACGGCGGTCGGCAGCGCCGCCGCCTCGGCGACCATCAGGGTCTCCTGGTCCTCGGCGGTGAATCCGGCCGCGCGCAGGCGAACGGCGAGGTCGGCCGGGCCGTCGTGGCCGTACAGCTTCCACTCGAACGCGCGTCGGCCGTGCCGGGTGTAGTGGCGGATCTGCCGGGCGATGACGACGTCGGCGTCCGTCTCGTCGAGTCCGGACCAGAGGACGCCGTTCCAGGCGTGCTCGGGCCCGGTCTGCCGGACGACCGGGCCGTCCCGTTCGACCCGGCTGCCGGGGCCGTCGGGGCGGGCGCCGAGCCGCAGCTGCCGGTCGTACCGGCGCAGTATCGCCGGGTGGTCCGAGGAGTCCATGCGGTCACTCCAGCACCGGCCCCCGGAGGCGGGCAAACGGGTTTCCGGACTTCGCCGTCATCCGCCGGCCACGGCCTGGCCGACGCCCTGGCGGCGGGTCGCGCGTCCAGGGCGTCGCGCGGACCTCCGCCCGGGCGCCCGGCCAGGCGCTCCGCCGCGTCGCGCCGCCTCCCGGCCTCAGGCCGTGGAGTGGTGCAAAGGGGTGAGCTGCTCGATGTCGTAGCGGCGGCGCAGTTCCTCCACGGCCGCGTGGTCGACCTCTCCGCCGGAGCCGAGGATCTCGAGCAGCTCCTCGAAGTACCGCTCGTGGTCCGGGGGCGGGGACGCCTGGAACAGCATCCGCGCGGGCTCGCCCGTCGGGTTGGCGAAGGCGTGCGGGCAGCCCGGCGGCACGAGGATCAGCGTGCCGGGAGTGGCGCGTACGACCCTCTCGCCGGCGGCCGACTCCCAGTCCCGCCAGCGGTCGGGGGTGCGCACCAGCGGCTCGAAGGCGAGCACGTCCAGTTCGCCTTCGAGGATGTAGAACAGCTCCTCGCTGTGGCCGTGGGTGTGGGCGCCGACGTCGAACCCGGGCGGGACCTCGACCTCGAACGTGGAGGCGGTCCTGGTGTGCTCGCCGGTGACCTTGAAGGTGACCCGCTGAGCGGCGGTGGTGAGGGTCTTACCGTGGCCGGGCGGCACGACGAGCCCCCCGCGCGCCTGAATGGCTGTCATGCGGTCCTCCGTCCTCTCGTCGCCGTGCCTTCGCCGCGCGACCGCGCCGGCCCGGTCACCAGGTGACCGGAAGGGTCTCGGGGCCCCGGATCAGGGCGCCGCGCTGCCACTGGATCTGATCCTCGGGTACGGCGAGGCGCAGGTCGGGGAAGCGTTTCCAGAGGGTGTCGAGGAGGATCTCCGACTCGATGCGCGCCAGTGCGGAGCCCGGGCAGTAGTGGGGCCCGTGGCCGAAGGCGACGTGCGGGTTGTAGTCGCGGTCGAAGTCCAGCCGCTCGGGGTCGGGGAAGACCTCCGGGTCGCGGTTGGCGGTCAGGTAGGAGACGTAGACGGGCTCGCCCCGGGGGATCAGCACGCCGCCGACCTCCACGTCCTCCATGGCGATCCGGGACAGGCCGACGGCGTTGCGGTGCGGGATGTACCGCAGCAGCTCGTCGACGGCCTGGGGCAGCAGGCCGGGGTCGGCGCGCAGCCGGGCGAGGTGCTCGGGGTGGGTGAGGAGGGCGTACACCATGTTGGCGCTGTTGTTGCGCACCGCGTGCGCTCCGCCGATCTGGATGAGGACGGCGAGGCCGACGGCCTCGTGCTCCTCGAGGGTGGTGTCGCCGACGGCGTCCGCGAGGACGGCGACGAGCGTCTCCTTGCCCGTTCCGTGGCTGCGGCCGATGAGATCGGTGAAGTACTGCCCCATCTCGGCCTTGGCCTTCTCGCTGGCCTCGCGGCCGGCCCCGGCGGAGATGATCGTGTCGGACCACTGGGCCATCAGCGGCTGGTCGCCCTCCGGCACGCCCATCAGCTCGCTGACCATGGCGAGCGGGAAGGGGCGGTTGACCATCGCCATGAGGTCGGCGGGGGCGCCGTGTACCTCCACCGCGTCGAGGAGGCGGTCCATGGTGGCCTGCGCATGGTCACGCAGGGACCGCAGCGCGCGGGCGCTGAAGGCGCGGGCGACGACCCGGCGCATCCGGGTGTGGTCGGGCGGGTCGGCGAAGCCGACGGCTCCGTCCATGGGGATGAAGTGCGGGGCGAGCCGGGTGACCTGGCGCCCCCAGACGGCCTGCCGGCTGAAGCGGGGGTCGACGGAGACGAACTTGACGTCCTCGTAGCGCGTGACGAGCCAGGCGTGACCCTCGCCGTTGGGGAGCCGTACGCGGGTGACCGGGTCCTCGTGCAGCAGCCGGGCGAGCAGGGGATCGAAGTCGAGGCCGGTGAGGTCGGGCACGGCCCAGAAATGGACCTGGGGGACGTCGGCGGACTCGGAAGTGACGGTCGTGGTCATGGGGCGGCCTTCGCGGGTGCGGGTGCGTGCGGGTCCGGTACTCCCCTGACCCATCCCCCGCTTTTCGCACGCATGCGCACGGAGGAGGTCAAACGCACTCCATTGCGTGATCTTGCGGCGGCCCGGAGCACGGTCTGCCGCCCGCACACCCGGGCGCGTGCGGCACCCGCGCCGCGCACCACGCGGCCACCGGCCGGGGCCCCACGCATACGGACACACACGGAGACGGGCGCGGAAATCTCGTCCCACCCCCTTGCCAAGGACGGGGTCCGGCCGGATTTACTGATCCGGACGGATCAACCGAACGATCGGTCGCCCGCTGCGGACGGGCGGCCGCCGCCGGGGCGGGCACCGGGACGGGAGTACGGCGCATGACGGACCTGTGGGACAGCGGCGAGCGGCTGGGACGCGCGGAGCTGGAGGCCCTCCAGCTGGAGCGCCTGCGCTCCACGCTGCGCCACGCCTACGAGAACGTGGACTTCTACCGGCGGTCCTTCGACGGCGCGGGAGTGCGTCCCGAGGACTGCCGTTCGCTCGCGGACCTCGCCCGTTTCCCGTTCACGGCCAAGACCGACCTGCGGGACCACTACCCCTTCGGCATGTTCGCCGTGGACCGTTCGCGCGTCAGGCGCGTCCACGCCTCCAGCGGGACCACCGGGCGGCCGACCGTCGTCGGGTACACCGATCGCGACCTGGACGTCTGGGCGGACGTGGTCGCCCGGTCGATACGCGCGGCCGGCGGGCGCTCCGGGCACCGGGTGCACGTCGCCTACGGCTACGGACTCTTCACGGGCGGGCTCGGCGCGCACTACGGCGCCGAGCGTCTCGGCTGCACGGTCATCCCGGCCTCGGGGGGCATGACGGCGCGCCAGGTCCAGCTGATCCAGGACTTCGAGCCCGAGATCATCATGGTGACGCCCTCGTACATGCTGACGCTGCTCGACGAGTTCGAGCGTCAGGGCGTCGATCCCCGCACCACCTCGCTTCAGGTCGGGATATTCGGCGCGGAGCCGTGGACCGAGGCGATGCGGCGGGAGATCGAGGAACGGTTCGCGATCGACGCGGTGGACATCTACGGCCTCTCGGAGGTCATGGGCCCCGGGGTGGCGCAGGAGTGCGTCGAGACCAAGGACGGACTGCACGTCTGGGAGGACCACTTCTACCCCGAGATCGTGGACCCGCTCACGGGAGAGGTGCTGCCGGACGGCGAGGAGGGCGAGCTGGTGTTCACCTCGCTCACCAAGGAGGCCATGCCCGTCGTCCGCTACCGCACCCGGGACCTGACCCGTCTGCTGCCGGGCACGGCGCGGGTCTTCCGGCGGATGGAGAAGGTGACCGGCCGCAGCGACGACATGGTGATCCTGCGCGGGGTGAACCTCTTCCCGACCCAGATCGAGGAGATCGTGCTGCGTACGCCGGGGGTCGCGCCGCACTTCCAGCTGCGGCTGACCCGCGAGGGGCGCCTCGACGCGCTGACGGTACGGGCCGAGGCCCGCCCGGAGGCGACGCCCGAGCAGCGCGCGGAAGCGGCCCGGGCGATCGCGCGGTCCGTCAAGGACGGGATCGGGGTCTCGGTCGGGGTCGAGGTGGTCGACCCCGAGACGCTGGAGCGGTCGGTGGGCAAGATCAGGCGGATCGTGGACCTCCGGCAGGACGAGGGCGGCACGGCCCGGACGGCAGGCCCGTAGGGAGTGTCCGGAAGGTGCGGCGTCCGTGCGGAGGGCGTCGCCGCACAGCGGCGTCCGTGCGGAGGGCGTCGCCGCACAGGCGGGACTCAGGTCGTGTCCGCCCGGGTGGCGAAGCGGTCCCGGAGCTCGCGCTTGAGGATCTTCCCGCTGGCGTTGCGCGGCAGCGCGTCCACGAAGAGGACCTTCTTCGGGGCCTTGAAGTGGGCGAGCTTCTCCCGCGCGTGGGCGAGGAGTTCGTCCTCGGTGACAGCGGCCTTCGGGACGACGACGGCCGTGACCGCCTCGATCCAGCGCTCGTCGGGGAGTCCCACGACGGCGACCTCGGCGACGCCCGGGTGGGTGTAGAGGGCGTCCTCGACCTGGCGGGAGGCGACCAGCACTCCCCCGGAGTTGATGGCGTCCTTCACCCGGTCCACGATCGTGAAGTAGCCCTCGGCGTCACGGACGGCGAGGTCGCCGGAGCGGAACCAGCCCTGCCGGAACGCCTCCTCCGTCTCCTCCGGCCGGTCCCAGTACCCGTCGCACAGCTGGGGGGAGCGGTAGACGATCTCGCCGGGTGTGCCGTGCGGGACTTCTCCGCCGTCCTCGTCGACGACCTTCGCCTCGACGAAACGGACGGGCCGCCCGCAGGACTCCATGCGGCCCTCGTGCTCGTCGGGACCGAGCACGGTGGCGAGCGGTCCGATCTCGCTCTGCCCGAAGCAGTTGTAGAAGCGCAGCCCCGGCAGGCGGGCCCGCAGCCGCTCCAGGACGGGCACGGGCATGATCGAGGCGCCGTAGTACGCCTTGCGGAGGGCCGACAGATCGCGGGCGCCGAAGTCCGGATGGTTCGACAGGCCGATCCAGACGGTCGGCGGGGCGAAGAGGCTGTCGGCGCGTCCCGCCTCGATCAGACCGAAGAGGACGGCGGGGTCGGGGGCGTCGACGATGGTGTTCTCGGCGCCGACCGCCAGGTAGGGCAGCAGGAACACGTGCGTCTGCGCGGAGTGGTAGAGCGGCAGCGAGTGGACCGGCTTGTCGTCCTCGTGGAGGTCCAGGGCCTCGATGGCACTGGCGTACTCGTGGACCAGCGCGCGGTGGGTCATGACCGCGCCCTTCGGCAGGGCCGTGGTTCCCGAGGTGTAGAGCAGCTGCACGTGCGCGCGTGCGTCGCGGTCGGCGTCGTACGTGCCCGGTTCGGCGAGGGCCGCCAGAAACGAGTCGTCCGCGTCCCTCAGCGCCGTCACGGCGAAGCCGTCGGGGACACGGCCGGCGAGGGCCGGGTCGGCCAGGACCAGTGAACTCCCGGACTGTCCCAGGATGTACGACAGGTCGTCACCGGTCAGGTGGTGGTTGACGGGGACGTGGATCAGGCCCGCGCGCGAGCAGGCCAGGAAGGCGATGAGATAGGCGTCGGAGTTGTGACCGTACGTCGCGACGCGGGCGGACTCCGCCAGTCCGTACCGCTCACGCAGGACGGCGGCGCCCGTCGACACCGCCGCGTCCAGCTCCGCGTAGGTCCAGGAGCGGTCCGCGTACCGCACGGCGATCCGGTCGGGGACACGCTGCGCGCTCATCCGCAGGACACCGTCGACGGTACGGCTCAGGAGTCGTTCCATGCCCGGATCCTCGGTGGGCACCGAGGGGCGGGTCAAGTACCCGGAACCGGATGGCGCGGGTCAGGGGCTGAACGAGAGGAAGACGAACGCGGCGAAGATCGAGAGGTGGACTCCGCCCTGGAGGAGCGTGGCCCGTCCGGGCACCACGGTCAGGGCGCTCACCACGGCGGTGAGCACCAGCAGCACCATGTGGAGGGGCCCCAGACCCAGCACCAGGGGCCCGGACAGCCAGATCGACGCGAGCGCGATCGCCGGGATCGTCAGACCGATGCTGGCGATCGCGGAGCCGTAGGCGAGGTTGAGGCTGGTCTGCATGCGGTCGCGGCGGGCCGCGCGCACGGCCGCGAGGGTCTCGGGGAGCAGCACCATCAGGGCGATGACGACGCCGACGACCGCCTTGGGCAGGCCGGCGGACTGGACGCCGTCCTCGATGGTCGGCGAGACGAGCTTGGCGTTGCCGACGACGGCGACGAGAGCGAGGACCAGCAGGCCGAGGCTGGCCCAGGTCTGGCGCAGCGTCGGCGGCGCGGCGTGTTCGTCCTCCGACAGCGGCGCCTCCTGGCCGTCGGGCGTGACGGGCAGGAAGTAGTCGCGGTGCCGGAAGGTCTGGACGGTGACGAACACGCCGTACAGGCACAGGGAGGCGACGGCGGCGAAGGCGAGCTGGGCGCTGGAGAACTCGGGCCCGGGGTGGCTCGTGGTGAAGGAGGGGAGGACCAGCGTCATCGTCGCGAGGGTGCAGACGGTGGCGAGGGCTCCGCCGGAGCCCTCGGCGTTGAAGACGGCGACGCGGTTGCGCAGGGCGCCGACCAGGACGGAGAGACCGACGATGCCGTTGCATGTGATCATCACCGCCGCGAAGACGGTGTCGCGCGCGTAGGTGGAGGTCTTCTCGCCGCCACCCGCCATGAGGCTGACGATGAGTCCGACCTCGATGACCGTGACGGCGACGGCCAGGACGAGCGAGCCGAAGGGTTCACCGACGCGGTGGGCGACGACCTCGGCGTGGTGGACGGCCGCCAGCACGGCGGCGATCAGACAGACGGCGATGAGCGCCACGGCGAAGCCGGGCAGGTCGCGTCCCCACGCGACGCCGAGGGCGACGGCCGCCACGACCGGTCCCCAGGTGGTCCACTGCCGTGCAAGACCCGCCGCGCTCG
This sequence comes from Streptomyces sp. NPDC036822, assembly GCF_055609145.1. Classification (NCBI taxonomy): domain Bacteria; kingdom Bacillati; phylum Actinomycetota; class Actinomycetes; order Kitasatosporales; family Streptomycetaceae; genus Streptomyces; species Streptomyces sp. NPDC036822. The sequence continues at coordinate 373,726 of NZ_JBVJPY010000005.1, read as the reverse complement.
AACTCATGATCAGCATACTGCCACAAAGGGTGTGTACACCGGCCATAAGGTCCATGGGGGCCCGGGCGGACGCCGCCGCGCGGTTCACCCGGCCGGGTCGTCTACATCGCCCGGTCGTGGCCCTCCCAGTACGGCTCGCGGAGCCGCCGCTTGTAGAGCTTGCCGTTGGGGTCCCGGGGCATCGACGTGACGAAGTCCACGGATTTGGGGCACTTGTAGCCGGCCAGACGCCGGGCGCAGTGGTCGAGGATGCCGGCGGCGAGGGCCTCGTCCGGCTCGTGGCCTTCGGCCGGTTCGACCACGGCCTTGACCTGCTCGCCCCAGTCGGCGTGCGGGATGCCGAAGGCCGCGGCGTCGGCGACCGCCGGGTGGGCGAGGAGGGCCGCCTCGATCTCGGCGGGGTAGATGTTGACCCCGCCGGAGATGATCATGTCGATCTTGCGGTCGCGGAGGAAGAGGTAGCCGTCCTCGTCCAGGACGCCGAGGTCGCCCACTGTGAAGAAGTCGCCGATGCGGCTCTTCGCGGTCTTCGACGCGTCCTTGTGGTAGGCGAAGCCACCGGTGCTCATCTTCATGTAGACGGTGCCGAGTTCGCCGGCCGGGAGCCGGTTGCCGTCGTCGTCGAAGACGGCCAGCTCGCTGATGGGCCAGGCCTTGCCGACCGTGCCCGGCTTCTTGAGCCAGTCCTCGGCGGTGGCGAAGGCGCCGCCTCCCTCGCTCGCGGCGTAGTACTCCTCGACGCATCCGCCCCACCAGTCGATCATGGCCCGTTTCACGTGCTCGGGGCAGGGTGCGGCGCCGTGGATGGCGTGGCGCATCGACGAGACGTCGTAGCGGTCGCGCGTCTCCCCGGGCAGGGCGAGGAGCCGGTGGAACTGGGTCGGGACCATGTGGGTGTGGGTGCAGCGGTACGCCTCGATCAGGCGCAGCATCTCCTCGGGCGCCCACTTGTCCATAAAAACCAGGGGGTGCCCGATGTGGAGGGCGGCCGCGGCGAACTGGAGGACGGCCGTGTGGTAGAGCGGCGAGCAGACGAGATGGGTGTTGCCGTCGAAGGGCCGGATCCCGAAGATGCCGAGGAAGCCGCCGAGGTGGGTCTCCTCGGGAAGCTTGCCGGGCAGTGGTCGGCGGATGCCGCGCGGGCGGCCGGTGGTGCCGGAGGTGTAGTTCATGACCCAGCCGAGGGTGCGGTCCTCGGGCGCCGACTCGGGGAAGTCCGCGAGGAGTCCGGCGTACGGGCGGAACCCCGGGATCTCGCCGACCGCGTGCCGGTGGCTCGCGGGCAGCCCCGCCTCGTCGGCGGCGGCGGTCGCGGCGGCCGCGAAGCGTTCGTGGGCGATGAGCACCTTGGCGCCGGAGTCCGCGACGATCCAGGCGATCTCGGGTCCCACGAGGTGGTGGTTGACGGGCACGAGGTAGAAGCCGGCCTGGGTGGCGGCGAGATGCGCGGTGAGGAACTCGACACCGTTGGGGAGGACCACGGCGAAGGCGTCGCCGCGTTCAAGGCCGGCCGCGCGCAGTCCGTGGACCAGGCGGTTGGCGTCGGCGTGGAGGCGTCCGGCGGTCCACTCCGTGCCGTCTGGCGCGATGAGGACCGTACGGGTGGGGTCGGCGGCGGCCTGGGACCAGAAACCGTTCGTCTGCTGCTCGTTCACCCCTGGCTCCTTCCGGCGACGCGGTTCAGGCGGTCCATGGCGCGCTCGAAACCGCGGGTGAGGTCGTCGAAGACCTGCTGGACGCCGCGCTCGGAGTTCATCCGGCCGACGATCTGCCCGACGGGCGTGCCGAGCAGCGGCTCGACCTCGTACTTCTGGATACGGGAGACGGCCTCGGCGACCAGCAGGCCCTGGAGGGGCATGGGGAGGGTGCCGGGCCCGTCGGGGTCGTCCCAGGCGTCGGTCCACTCGGTGCGCAGCTGGCGTGCGGGCTTGCCGGTGAGCGCCCGGGAGCGGACGGTGTCGCCGGATCCCGCGGCGAGGAGTTTGGCGGTGAGGGCCCGGGAGTGGAGTTCGGCCTCGGTGGTGGTGAGCCAGAGGGAGCCGAGCCAGACGCCCTGGGCGCCGAGCGCGAGCCCGGCGGCGATCTGTTCGCCGCTGCCGATGCCGCCGGCGGCGAGGACGGGCAGCGGGGAGACGGCGTCGACGACCTCGGGGGTCAGGACCATGGAGGCGATCTCGCCGGTGTGTCCGCCCGCTTCGTACCCCTGGGCGACGACGATGTCGATGCCGGCGTCGGCGTGGTGGCGGGCGTGCCGCGCGGTTCCGGCGAGCGCGGCGACCAGGACGTCCCGGTCGTGGGCGCGGGCGACGACGTCGGCGGGCGGGGAGCCGAGGGCGTTGGCCAGCAGCTTGATGGGGTAGTCGAAGGCGACGTCGAGCTGGTTGCGGGCGACCTGCTCCATCCAGCCGGTGATGCGCCATCCCGAGGCCTCGCCCTCGGCGAGGGCGGGGACGCCGTGCTTGGCGAGGGTGGTGCGGACGAACTCCCGATGCCCCTCGGGGATCATCGCCTCCACCTCCGCCTCGCTCACCCCCTCCACCTTCTTGGCCGGCATGACGACGTCGAGGCCGTACGGCAGACCCTCGGTGTGGTCCTGCATCCAGTCCAGGTCGCGGGCGAGGTCGCCGGGGGCGGTGTAGCGGACCGCGCCGAGGACGCCGAACCCTCCGGCTCTGGTGATGGCGGCGGCCACCGTTGGAAAGGGCGTGAAGCCGAAGATGGCGTGCTCGATCCCCAGCTCTTGGCTCAGCTCCGTCTTCATGGGCGGCAGGATGCCGCAGCGGAACAGCCGAGGGAAGAGCTTTTCTGATGCAGTGTCAGATTCTTTGGGTGCCCGCCCGCTTCCTTGACGCACCCTCACCCCGGTAAGAAAGTTTCAGATGTGACGGGTGTTCCCGAAGGATTCTTTCAGCGGCGTGGGAGAGGGTAGGGGATGACGGAGGAAACGGCAGAGGGGTCGGTGGGCCGGGGAGTCGGTCGCCGCGCGTTCGGCGGCGGGCTGCTGGCTCTGGGAGGTGCGGTGATGGTCGGCTCGATTCCGGGGGCCGCCGCGGCCTCCGGCCCCGGGCGGGAAAGCGCGGCATCCGGGGCCGCCCGAGGCGGACGGCCCACCCTGCGGCACGGGTCCGCCGAGCGGGCCGGACTCCTGCCCGGGCATCTCGACCGGCTCGTCACCGACGCCGAGGCCTTCCTCGGACCCTCCCCCGCCCATCCCTGGTACGCGGGGGCCGTGCTGCTCGCCGGGCGGGGCGGAACGGTCGCGCTGCACCGGGCGATCGGCTCGGCCGTACGCTACGCGCGCTACGACGAGAAGACGGACACCGGCGTCGAACTTCCGGCGGAGCAGCGGATCGCGATGGCCGAGGACACGGTCTTCGACCTCGCGTCCGTCTCCAAGCTGTTCACCTCCATCCTCGCGGTCCAGCAGATCGAGCGCGGGGCGCTGGAGCTGGAGGCGAGGGTCACGGCGTACCTCCCGGAGTTCGGCGGCGGCGGCAAGCAGGACGTCACGGTCCGTCAGCTGCTCACCCACACGTCGGGGTTCCGTGCCTGGATCCCGCTCTACAAGGAGCCGACCCGGGAAGGGAAGCTGCGCCTGCTGTGGAACGAGGTCCTCGCCGCCGCCCCCGGCACGGCGTACCTCTACTCGGACCTGAACCTGATCTCGCTCCAGCTGATCCTGGAGGAGATCACCGGTCGCCCCCTGGACGTCCTGCTCCGGGACGAGATCACGGCGCCGCTCGGGATGCACCGCACACGCTTCAACCCGCCCCCCTCCTGGCGGCCGAAGATCGCCGCGACGGAGGACGCCCGGCTGCCCTGGTCCGGACTCGACCGGGGCATGGTGTGGGGCGAGGTGCACGACGAGAACGCGTACGGCCTGGGCGGCGTCGCCGGGCACGCCGGTGTCTTCTCCTGCGCGTGGGACCTCGCCGTCCTCGCCCGCACCCTGCTCAACGGCGGGGCCTACGGGCCCGCCCGGATCCTCGCCCCGGAGTCCGTGGAGCTGATGTTCACCGACTTCAACACCGCGTTCCCCGGCGACGAGCACGGGCTCGGATTCGAACTGAACCAGCACTGGTACATGGGCGCCCTGGCCACCCCGCGCACGGCCGGCCACACCGGGTTCACCGGCACCAGCCTGGTCCTCGACCCCACCACCGACGCGTTCCTCGTCGTCCTGGGCAACTCCGTGCACCCCGTGCGCACCTGGCGCTCCGGCTCCGCGCCCCGGGTCGCCGCCGCGAACGGCCTGGCCCGCGCCGTGCCCGTCCGCCCGGCGCGTGGCCGGACCGCCTGGTTCTCGGGCATGGCGAGCGCCGCGACCGCCACGCTCGCCCTTCCCGCGCTGCCGCCGGGCGTCGCGCGTCTGCGGTGCGCCCTGTGGTGGGACACCGAGCCGGGGACGGACGCCGCGTTCCTGGAGGCTTCGCGGGACGACGGCGCGACCTGGGAGCCGGTGCCGTTCCTCACCGGACGCGAGGGACAGGAGCCGCTGCCCCGGCCCGCGGGTGCGGTGAGCGGCTGGTCCGGGCGGGTCTGGCACGAGGCGACCGCCGACCTCACGGCCTGGGGATCGGCCTCCGTGCGCCTTCGCTGGCGGTACACGACGGACCAGCGTTACGTCGGGCGCGGGGTGTACGTCGACGGGCTGCGGGTCGTCGACGGGGCCGGCCGGGTCCTGTTCGACGAGGCCAGGGCCTCGGATGCGTCGGGGATCGAGGCGGTGGGCTGGACGAGGTCGACGGACTGAGCGGTACGGGCCGGAGGCCGGGGCCGGGGCCGAGGCCCGAGCGAGTGGATGGGGCCCCGCGAGCCGGGCGGGGGCCGGCCCTCACCGGAGCCGGCCGCTCACCCCTTCTCGGCCTCGGAGAGGAACCGCGCCAGCACCTGTCGGTAGCGCTCCGGCTCCTCGGCGGTGGCCAGATGGGCGCTGTCCTCGAAGAGGACCCATGCGACGCCCGGGATGGCTTCCGCCAGGGGCCGGACCAGATCGGGCACGACCACGTCGTGGCGACCGGAGGTCAGCAGCACGGGCAGGGCGAGCTCGCCCAGGCGCTCGCTGACGTCCCACTCCCTCAGGCTTCCGGTGACGTTCCACTCCGGTCCCCACAGCGCGGTGTCGACCTCCTCCCTCAGGGTGAGGACGGAACGCACGACGTGCTCGGGCCAGGGGTCCAGGCGGCAGAGCCACCGCTGGTAGAACTCCATGGCGGCGCCGAGGTAGGCGTCGTCGTCGGTCGTGCCCGCCGCCTCGCACCGGTCGATGATGTCCCGCACCCCGGGGGGAAGGGAGTCCTTCAGCCGCCGGGCCTCGGCCGCGTAGGCGGGGGCGTTCGCGATGGGGCTCGCCAGCACGAGGGAGGCCACGCCGGACGGCTTTCGGAGCATGTACTCCAGGAGCACCTGGGTGCCCCAGGAGTGGCCGAGGAGGTGGACGCGGTCCAGTCCGAGCGCGCGCCGGACGGCGTCGACCTCGGCGACGAAGGTGTCCATCGCCCACAGGGCCGGATCGTCGGGCTGGTCGGACCTGCCGCAGCCGAGCTGGTCGTAGAAGACGACGGTCCGCGCGGCTTCCCCGGTCCGCCCCGCCCCGTTCTCCTCGGCCAGGGCGGCGAGGTCCTCCAGGTAGTCGTGGGGCAGTCCGGGCCCGCCGTGCACCACGAGGAGCGGCGGCTTGCCTCCCGGCGCCGGCAGGGCACCGACCACCCGGTACCAGGTGTGGAAGCCCCGAAACGGCACGGTGCCCTCGGTGACGGCCATGGCGCCTCCTGAGAAGTCCGGCGGCAGACGAACCGGCGGCGGAAGATCCGGCAGCCCTTCCATGATGGGCGGGCCGAGGCGGGGGCCGCATGCCGGGGGCCGGCCGCCGTGCGCAGGAGCCCCACACCGTGGGCCGGCCGCCGTACGCAGGAGCCGCACACCGTGGGCCGTGCGCAGGGGCCACGCCGTGGACCGGCCGCCGGACTCCTCGGCCGTGCGCAGGGGCCGCACACCGTGGACCGGCCGCCGTGCGCAGGAGCCCCACACCGTGGGTCAGCCGCCGGACTCCGCGGCCGTGCGCAGGGCCGACAGGACGGGGCTGATCAGCGGATGGTCCTCCGCCCCGCGCCGTACGGCGGCGAAGACCCGGCGGGTCGGGGCGACGCCGTCCACCGGCCGGATGACGACGTCGGCGAGCTCCATGCCCCGGAGCGCCGAACGCGGCACGAGGGCCACGCCGGCCCCGGCCGAGGCGAGCGCGACGACGGCGCGGAAGTCGTCGGAGGAGTGCTCCAGACGCGGGGCGAAGCCCGCGTACTCGCAGGCGAGGACCGTCACGTCATGGCAGGGATTGCCCGCCGACTGGCCGATCCAGGCGTCCTTGGCGAGATCGGCCAGCGCGACCCGCTCACCGCCGGCCAGCGGGTGGCCGAGGGGCAGTACGGCGTCGAAGGGCTCCGCGTACAGCGGGACGCGGGTGAGCCGGGCGTCGTCCTCTCCGGGTGCGCCCCGGTACTCGACGGCGACGGCCACGTCCACCTGCCGGTCCAGGACCATCATCAGGCTCTCGTCGCCCTCCGCGTCCCTCACCCGGACCCGGATGCCGGGCGACGTGCAGGCGAGGCCGGTGATCGCCGGGGCGACGACCAGGCCGATGCCGGTGGCGAACGCGGCCACCGTGACCGTACCGGCCTCGCCGGAGCCGTACGCGGCGAGCTCGGACTCGGCCCGCTCCAGCTGGGCGAGGACGGCGTTGGCGTGGTCGAGGAGGATCTCGCCGGCGGGGGTCAGGCGCGCGCCGCGGGCGTTGCGCTCCACCAGCCGGTGGCCGGTCTCCTGCTCCAGGGCCGCGAGCTGCTGGGAGACCGCGGAAGGCGTCAGATAGAGCGCGGCGGCAGCCGCCGTGACCGTGCGGTGGTCGGCCACCGCCCGGAGGATGTGCAGCCGCCGCGCTTCGATCATTCCGCTGGGTCCCGTCCGGTCGGTCCTGCCCGGATCGTCGACCGGGCAGGACCTAGTCTCGCAGGGCCGCGCGGGCGTCGACGAACGCGTCGACCGCGCGGTTCACGTCCTCGGTGGAGTGCGCCGCCGAGAGCTGGACGCGGATGCGCGCCTGGCCCTGCGGGACGACGGGGTACGAGAAGCCGATCACGTACACGCCGCGCTCCAGGAGCAGCTCCGCCATCCGTCCGGCCTCCGCCGCGTCGCCGATCATGACGGGGGCGATGGCGTGGTCGCCGGGGAGGACGTCGAAGCCCTCCTCGGTCATCCGCGAGCGGAAGAGCGCCGTGTTGGCGCGCAGGCGCTCGCGCAGGTCGCCGGCCGACTCCAGCAGGTCGAGGACCTTGAGGGAGCCCGCGGCGATGACCGGGGCGAGGGTGTTGGAGAAGAGGTACGGGCGGGAGCGCTGGCGCAGCAGGGCGACGATCTCGGCACGGGCGGCGACGTAGCCGCCGGACGCGCCGCCGAGGGCCTTGCCGAGCGTGCCGGTGATGATGTCGACGCGGTCCATGACCCCGTGCAGCTCGGGGGTACCGCGCCCGCCGGGGCCGACGAAGCCGACGGCGTGCGAGTCGTCGACCATCACCATGGCGTCGTGGCGCTCGGCCAGGTCGCAGATCTCGTCGAGCGGCGCGACGTAGCCGTCCATGGAGAACACGCCGTCGGTGACGATCAGCTTGCGCCGGGCACCGCCCTCGGTGGCCTCCTTGAGCTGACGCTCCAGGTCGGCCATGTCGCGGTTGGCGTAGCGGAAGCGGCGGGCCTTGGAGAGCCGGATGCCGTCGATGATGCTGGCGTGGTTGAGGGCGTCGGAGATGACGGCGTCCTCCGGGCCGAGGATGGTCTCGAAGACGCCGCCGTTGGCGTCGAAGCAGGAGGAGTAGAGGATCGTGTCCTCCTGGCCGAGGAACGACGACAGCCGGGCCTCCAGCTCCTTGTGCACCTCCTGCGTACCGCAGATGAAGCGCACGGACGCCATGCCGTAGCCCCAGCGGTCGAGCGCCTCGTGGGCGGCGGCGATGACCTCGGGGTGGTCGGCGAGGCCGAGGTAGTTGTTGGCGCAGAAGTTGAGCACCTCGCCGGGCCGCCCGCCGGCGGTGACGGCGACGGTGGCGGACTGGGGGGTGCCGATGACGCGCTCGGGCTTGTGCAGGCCGGCGGCGCGGATCTCGTCGAGGGTGGTGCGGACGTCGTCGCGTACGGAGGAGAACATCGAGGGCTCCTGAGGAGGTGAAGAGGCGGGACGGTGCGGGGGCGACGGCCTGGGTCGTGGCCGTGGGGTCGGGCTGGGCCGGGGGCGGACGCCGAGTACTTTCCGGACCCTCCCTAGAGCCTGCTGTCCCAGTCGAGGATGATCTTGCCGCCCTTGCCGGACGCGGCGTCGTCGAAGGCGGCCTCGAAGTCGCGGTAGTCGTACCGGCCGGTGATCACCGGGGAGAGGTCGAGCCCGCCTTCCAGGAGGACGGACATCGCGTACCAGGTCTCGTACATCTCGCGGCCGTAGATGCCCTTGATGGTGATCATGGAGGTGACGATCTTCGCCCAGTCGACGGAGAAGTCCTCGGCGGGCAGACCCAGCATCGCGATCCTGCCGCCGTTGGTCATGTTGGCGACCATGTCGCGCATCGCGCGCGGGTTGCCGGACATCTCCAGGCCGACGTCGAAGCCCTCCTTGAGGCCGAGCGTGCGCTGCCCGTCGGCGATCGTCCCCTCGGCGACGTTCAGGGCCAGCGAGACGCCGGCCTTGCGGGCGAGGTCGAGGCGCTCCTCGCTCACGTCGGTGATGACGACGTTGCGGGCGCCGGCGTGCTTGGCGACGGCCGCGGCCATGATGCCGATCGGGCCGGCGCCGGTGACCAGCACGTCCTCGCCGACGAGGGGGAAGGAGAGCGCGGTGTGCACGGCGTTGCCGAAGGGGTCGAAGATCGCGGCGATGTCGAGGTCGACGGGGACCCGGTGCACCCAGACGTTGGACGCGGGCAGGGCGACGTACTCGGCGAACGCGCCGTCGCGGCCGACGCCGAGGCCGACGGTGGCGCGGCAGAGGTGGCGGCGGCCGGCCAGACAGTTGCGGCACTTGCCGCAGACGAGGTGGCCCTCGCCGCTGACCAGGTCGCCGACGGCGATGTCCGCGACGTCACGGCCCGTCTCGACGACCTCGCCGACGAACTCGTGCCCGAGGGTGAGGGGCGTGGCGATGGTCTTCTGCGCCCAGCCGTCCCAGGCGCGGATGTGCAGGTCCGTGCCGCAGATGCCGGTCCGCCTGACCTTGATCAGTACGTCCCCGGCGCCGATCTCCGGCTCCGGCACGTCCGTGAGCCAGAGTCCCGGCTCCGCCTTCTGCTTGACCAGTGCCTTCAATGCCATGGCTCCCGACGTACGAGTCCTGTGAGTGAGGGGGTCCGGGCACGGTTTCGCGCCAAGATCCCCGAAGGAGAATCTTCCGTACGCCGGGCCCCTGGTCCATCGAGGTTTTCTTAAGCACGGTCGCAGATCAGCTTCACGTCCCCGGTGCGGACGCGCCGACGGGCACCCGCCGGGGACGGCCGGCGGGCGTCGTTCGGGTCACCGTCCGAGGGCCGCCATCGCCGCGTTGTGTCCGGGGACACCGCTGACTCCGCCGCCCCGCACGGCGCCGGCGCCGCACAGCAGCACGTTGGCGTGGGCGGTCTCGACGCCCCACCGGCCGGCGCCGTCGTCCCCGTAGGGGAAGGAGAGGTCGCGGTGGAAGATGTGGCCGCCGGGAAGGCGCAGATCGCGTTCCAGGTCGAGCGGTGTCCTCGCCTCGACGCAGGGCCGGCCTTCCGCGTCCAGGGCCAGGCAGTCGGTGATCGGCTCGTCGAGGACGGCGTCGAGCTCCGCGAGGGTCGCCTTGAGCAGTTCGGCGCGGGTGGTGTCGTTGTCGGCGGCGAAGAGGCGGGCGGGGGTGTGCAGTCCGAAGAGGGTGAGGGTCTGGTAGCCGCGCGCGGCGAGGTCGCGGCCGAGGATGGTCGGGTCGGTCAGGGAGTGGCAGTAGATCTCGGAGGGCGGGACGCTCGGCAGCCGGCCGGCGGCGGCCTCGGCGTAGGCGGTCGCCAACTGCTCGTACCCCTCGGCGATGTGGAAGGTTCCGGCGAACGCCTCGCGGGGGTCGACGGAGCGGTCCCGCAGCCTGGGCAGCCGGGTGAGCAGCATGTTGACCTTGAGCTGGGCTCCCTCGGCGGCCGGCGGGGGCGTCTCGACCAGGAGGTCGGCGAGTGCCTGCGGGGAGGCGTTCACGAGTGCGTGCTCCGCCTCGACGGTCCCCTCGCCGTCGGCGGTGCGGTAGGTGATGCCGGCGCGGCGGCCGTCGGTCTCGATACGGGTCACCTCGTGGCCGGTGCGGATCTCCGCGCCCGCCGTGCGCGCGGCGTCCGCGAGGGCGTCGGTGAGCGCGCCCATGCCGCCGACCGGCACGTCCCAGTCGCCGGTGCCGCCGCCGATCACGTGGTAGAGGAAGCAGCGGTTCTGCACCAGGGAGGGGTCGTGGGCGTCGGCGAAGGTTCCGATGAGGGCGTCGGTGAGGACGACGCCCCGCACGAGGTCGTCGTGGAAGGTCTCCTCGACGGCGGCGCCGATGGGCCGCTCGAACAGCATGCGCCAGGCGGTCTCGTCGTCGACGCGGGCGCGCAGTTCGCCGCGGCTGGGCAGCGGTTCGGTGAGGGTGGGGAAGACGCGCTCGGCGACCTGGGCGGTGCGGCCGTAGAACGCCTGCCAGGCTTCCCACTCGCGGTCGGAGCCGGTGAGCCGGGCGAAGGAGGCGCGGGTACGGTCGGGGCCGCCGCCGACGAGGAGCCCGCCGTCACCCCGGGGGGTGTACGAGGAGACGGACCGTTTCCGCACGGCGAACCGGAGGCCCAGCTCGCGCACGATCTTCTGCGGCAGGAGCGAGACGAGGTAGGAGTACCGGGAGAGACGGGCGTCGACGCCCGCGAAGGGCCGGGTGGAGACGGCGGCCCCGCCGGTGGAGCCGAGGCGTTCCAGGACGAGGACGGTGCGTCCGGCGCGGGCCAGGTAGGCGGCGGCGACCAGTCCGTTGTGGCCACCGCCGACGATGACGGCGTCGTACGAGCGCTGTGCGGTCATGTCTCTTGCTAGCACGCGGAGATCCCGGTGCGGAACCCCGCCCTCCGCCCTGGCGCGGGAGCGGGAGGCGTACGAGAGCGGGCGCGGACAGCCGGGTCAGGGGGGCGGGGGGCGCAGGGCGGCGACGCGGCGGTAGAGGTCGACGGCCTCCGCGTGGCGGCCGAGCCGCTCCAGGCAGTGTGCCTCGTCGTGGCGACCGGTGAGGGTGTCGGGGTGCTCGGCGCCGAGGACCCGCTCGCGGACCTCGGCGACCTGGCGGTAGGCGGTCAGGGCCTCCTCCCAGCGGTCCAGCCAGCCGAGGCAGACGGCGACCTCGCGGCGGCTGAGGAGGGAATCGGGATGCTCGGCACCGAGGACCCGCTCGCGGACGGCGCAGACGTCCCTGGCCTCGGCGAGGGCCTCCTCCCAGCGGGCGAGGCGCCCGAGGTTGACGCCGAGGCCGTGCCGGGCGCGCAGTGTCTCGGGATCCTCCGGGCCGTGGACGCGGGTGCGGTCCGCCACCAGGTCGCGGTAGAGCTCCAGGGCCTCGGCACCGCGGCCGAGCCGGCCCAGACAGATGCCCACCTCGTAACGGGCGGCGAGCGTGGCCGGGTGGTCGGGGCCGAGGACGGAACCGCGGGCCGCCTCGACGTCGCGGTAGGTGGACAGGGCCTCGGACCAACGGCCCAGCCGGCCCAGGGTGGAGGCGACCTCGTAGCGGGTCACCAGGGTGTCGGGGTGGTCGGCGCCGAGGAGCCGGGTCCGCGCCTCGGCCACCTCCCGCGCCAGCCGGTACGACTCCTCCGTGCGGCCGAGGCGGCCCAGGTTGAAGGCGAGGTTGTGACGGCAGCGCAGGGTGTCGGGATGGTCCGGGCCCATGGTGCGTTCGCGGGAGGCGAGCACGGCGGCGTAGACCTCGTGGGCCTCGAAGTGGCGCCCGAGCCGGCCCAGGACGTACGCCGTCTCCTGGCGCGCGGCCAGCGTGTCGGGATGGTCGGCGCCGAGTGTGCGCGCGCGGCCCTCGGCGACCCGGCCGAACTCGCGCAGGGCGTCGGCCGGACGGGAGAGCCTGCCGAGCGTGAAGGCGAACTCGTACCGGCTGGCGAGGGTGTCGGTGTGGTCGGGGCCGAGGACCCGCTCGCGGTCCTCCGCCACGGAACGGTGGACGTCCCGGGCCTCGTCCCAGCGCCCGAGCCGGCCGAGGCCGAGGCCGGCCCGGTGCCGGCCGGCCAGCACGGCGAGCAGCTCGGGGGTGGCTGCGGGACGGGCGGGCGCGGGGGGCTTTGCCGGCGGCACGGCGGGCAGCGCCGTGGTCCACTCCCCGGTGAGCCCGACGGACGGGTCGTAGGCCGGCCTGCGCAGCGCGGCGGAGCCGGCGGTCGCCTGGTGACCGACGGTCATGCCCCGGGTCCAGGAGGGCAGTCGGGAGGACGGGGACGCGGGCCACGGCGTCGCCGTCGCCGTAGCGCCGCCGGTCCGGGCCGGACCGGGGTGAGCGCTCGCCGTCGTGGCGGTGCTCGCGTGGGTGGTCGTGGTCGCGGCGGAGACGTGGACGGCGGCCGGGGCGGGTCCCGTCCGTGCCGTGACGATCCGGCGGCGCAGATCGCCGGCGTCGGTGGGGCGCCCGTCCGGCGTCTTCGCGAGCAGGTCGAGGACGATCCGGTCCAGATAGTCGGGCAGTTCGGCGCGGTGGGTGCGCAGCGGGCGCGGCGGGGTGTCACGGTGACCGACGAGCACGGCCCAGGCGTCGTCGAGGTCGAACGGCGGGGCGCCCGTGGCGATCTCGTACAGCACGCAGCCCAGCGAGTAGAGATCGCTGCGGTGGTCGACCTCGCCGCCGCTGATCTGCTCCGGTGACATGTAGTGCGGCGTCCCCATGGCGATGCCCGTGCCGGTGAGGCGCGAGGTGAAGCCGATGTCGGCGCCGAGGCGCGCTATCCCGAAGTCGCAGATCTTCACGGCCCCGTCGCCGAGCCGCATGATGTTGGCCGGCTTGAGGTCCCGGTGCACAATGCCCTGGCGGTGGGTGTAGGCCAGGGCGTCGGCGACCTGTTCGGCGATGTCGACGACGTCGTGGACCGGGAGCGGGTGCTGCTGGTTCTCGTCCAGGAGCTGGCTGAGGTTGTGGCCCTCCAGGAGCTCCATGACCAGGAAGAGCACGCCCTCCGACTCGCCGAAGTCGTGGACGACGGTGACCCCGCGGTGCTGGAGGGAAGCGGCGACCCGCGCCTCGCGCCGGAACCGCTCGCGGAGCACCCGCGTGAAGTCGGGATCCCGCTGAGGCCCCAGCGGCTTGAGGCACTTGACCGCGACGCGGCGTCCGAGCGACTCGTCGGTCGCACGCCACACCTCGCCCATGCCGCCGCGCCCGATCACGTCGTGCAGCCGGTAGCGGCCCTGGATCAGCCTGGTTTCCGCCATCTCGTGCTGTCGCCCCCGTTGATTCGTCGCGCCCTCCCCGGCCCGTCCAGTATGGCGGCCGGTCTGCGGAGTTTGTACGGGGCGGGGGCGCGCGGCACTCGGAAGGAGCCGGGGGGGTGAGGTCGCCCTGGCGACGAGAGGCAGGACGGCGCCGGGCCGCGACCGGTCCCCTGCTCCGGTCGCGGCTCCGCGGGTGTGGGGGTCGGCCATCGGGAGATCAGCAGCATCCGCCCGCGGCGACCGGTTCACGCGCGTCGTCGCCGGCGGTGGCGGCCGTGCCGGCGCAGCAGGTGCTGCCCTGTTGCCTGGTGAGCGTACCGGCGTCCGCCTTGACCACGTACACCTCCCACGGTTCGCGGCCGGGGCCGTGGACCCACACCTTGTCCTGGACGGCGTAGCAACAGGTGGTGTCGTTCTCCTCCGTCGTCGCCAGCCCTTCCTCACCCAGGCGGGTGGTGGCGGCGTGGACCGCTTCGGTGGTGTCGACCTCCACGCCGAGGTGGTCCATGCGGGTGTCCTCGTTCTCGGCGCCTTCGATGAGGACGAGCTTGAGCGGCGGTTCCGCGATGGCGAAGTTGGCGTAGCCGTCGCGCAGCTTGGCGGGCCCGGTGCCGAAGAGCTTCGTGTAGAAGGCGACGGATGCCGCCAGGTCGGGAACGCGCAGAGCGAGTTGGACGCGGGACATGGTGTCCTCCGATGTGCGGGTGGATGGATGGGTCAGCAGCCGCCGGAGGCGGCCGGGGCTCCGACGCCGGTCAGGAGCTCCGTCGGGGTCGCGCAGCAGCCGCCGTCGGTCGTCGTGTCGGCGGGCTGGTCGAAGAGGCCGGCGCCGCCACAGACCCCGGTCTCGGGAAGGACGAGCTCGACGCGCTCGGCGGACGCGTGGTCCCCGGCGATCGCGGCGACGACCGAGCGGACCTGTTCGTAGCCGGTGAGCGCGAGGAAGGACGGAGCCCGGCCGTAGGACTTCATGCCGACCAGGTACACGCCCTCCTCCGGGTGCGAGAGCTCCTTCACTCCGTGCGGGTAGACGGTGCCGCAGGAGTGCTGGTTCGGGTCGATGAGCGGCGCGAGCTCGACGGGGGCCTGGAGGCGCTCGTCGAGGCCGAGGCGCAGCTCGTCGAGGAAGGTCAGGTCGGGGCGGAAGCCGGTCAGGACGATGACCTCGTCGACCGGGCCGATGCGGCGGCCGTCCTCGGCGACCAGGACCAGCCGCTCGCCCTCGCGCTCGATCGCATCGGTACGGAAGCCGGTGACGGCCTCCGCGTACCCCTCGTCGACCGCTGCCTTGGCGGCGAGGCCGAGGGCGCCGCGAGCCGGCAGCTGGTCGGCGCTTCCCCCGCCGAAGGTGGCACCCGAGAGGGCCCGGCGCAGGATCCAGGCGGCACGTGTACCGCTTCCGTCCGCGGAGCCGGCGAGGGCGGCGAGCGAGGCGAGCGTGGTGAAGGCGGAGGCCCCGGAGCCGATGACGGCGGTGCGCCTGCCGGCGTATCGGGCCCGCACGGCGGGGTCCTCGATGTCGGGGACGCGGTAGGAGACCCGGTCGGCCGCCGCGCGCTCACCGAGGGCCGGGAGGCCGTCGCCACCGGCCGGGCTCGGGGTGGACCACGTACCGGAGGCGTCGATCACGGCCCGGGCGAGGAACCGCGCCTCGCGTCCGTCGCCGTACCGGACGTGCACGGTGAAGGGCTGCTGCCCGCGGTCGGCATCGACGACGCGGTCGCGCCCGGTGCGGGAGACGCCGGTGACGCGGGCGCCGAGCCTGATCCTGTCGCCGAGGACGTCCGCGAGCGGCTGGAGGTAGCCGTCCGCCCAGTCCCCGCCGGTCGGGTACGTGTCCGAGTCGGGCTTCACCCAGCCGGTGGGTGCGAGCAGCTTCTCGGCGACCGGGTCGACGATCTCGGCCCAGGCGGAGAAGAGCCGCACGTGGGACCACTCCCGCACGGCCGCGCCCGCCCGGGCGCCGGCCTCCAGGACCAAGGGCTCCAGGCCCCGGTCGACGAGGTGCGCGGCGGTGGCCAGACCGGCGGGCCCGGCCCCGATGACCACGACGGGCAGCTGGTCGGTGGCGGTGCTGTTCACGGCTCTTCCCCTTGCTGATTCGACGTTCGTCGATCTCTTGGTCGTCAGCATGCCACCTGATTCGACAAGCGTCAACATAGACATGCATCGAATTCTGGGCGCGGCCTTCGGATTCTCCGGGCAGCGAGGTAAGCCTCGGGAGGGGAATGACGGGGGCCGCTGGTTCGACGTGTGTCAACATAGATACATGTCGAACGTGAAGGTGCTTCCGCTGCTGGAGCCCGAGATAGCGCCCTGCTGC
Organism: Streptomyces sp. NPDC036822; assembly: GCF_055609145.1. NCBI lineage: Bacteria > Bacillati > Actinomycetota > Actinomycetes > Kitasatosporales > Streptomycetaceae > Streptomyces > Streptomyces sp. NPDC036822. Next base: position 357,915 of record NZ_JBVJPY010000005.1, on the reverse strand, counting down.
CCGCCGCTGAACGAGCGGCCGCTCACCGCCGAGGAGGCCGCACGGACCGCCGTCATGTTCAAGGCGCTGGGCGATCCGGTCCGGCTGCGGCTCTTCTCCGCCGTCGCCTCGCACGAGGGCGGCGAGGCATGCGTCTGCGACATCTCCGACGTCGGCGTCTCCCAGCCCACGGTCTCCCACCACCTCAAGAAGCTGAAGGAAGCCGGACTGCTCACCTCCGAGCGGCGCGGCACCTGGGTCTACTACCGCGTCGAGCCCACCGTCCTCGCGGCCATGGGAGCGCTTCTCACCAAGGCCGCCTCCGCCTGAAACCGCGGTCCGAGGACGGACCGGTGGACAGGAGCCACGGCCGAGCGCGCCGACAGGCCGCCACCGGGCGCACGGCTCGTTGTCCGAGGGGTGCCGTAGCGTTCCCCGCGTTCGCCTACCTGGGAGATTCGCGTGTCCGCTCGTGCCCGGCTCCGTGCCACCGTCCCCGCCCTCATGCCCCCGGCGGAGGCCGGACCGCCGGAGATCGTCGGCCTGCCCGGAGGCAGGATGCTCGTCCAGCGGAGCGACGACGAGATCGTGGCCCAGCCCCTGGACGACGCCTTCGTCGCCCGCCCCGACGCGAGCGTGCGCTTCCCTGCACCCTGGCCCCGAGACCGCGGGACGTGGGAGGTGGCGCCGGACGCCGGCCTGGCCGTCTTCGCCGGGGTGCACGCCGTGCGCGCGGTGGAGCCGTCGGGTGCGACGCGCTGGGAGGTCCGCCATGGATGCTGGTACGGCGCATGCCGGGAGACGCACGAGTCGTACGGCGAGTACGCGGACCGTCAGGACCATCGCCACCCCGACGGCGGCTCCGTCGGCTTCTCCGCGGACGGCGCACTCGTCTGGGCCCACGTACGCGGGCCACTGCTCGACAGCGAACCGAGCCCGGACACGGTCGACGAATGGCTCGTGCTCGACGCGGCGACCGGTCGCGTGCTCGCGCGGGCCGACGCGGAGGCCGCGGCGGCCGGGAGCTGCCACCTTCCCCACCCGACCGACCCGCGTCAGATGGGGCTGAGCATCGGCGAAGGGCAGGACGGCGCACCCCTGCGCTGGGGCACGTGGGACGGGCAGGAACTGCACGTGAACCACCTGGAGGGCGACCTCTGCCTGCTGGACGTCAGCCCCTCGGGCGAGCGGCTCATGACCGTCTCCCACGACCAGGACTCACTCGCCCTACGCGACTCCCGGGGCGCCGTGCTGGAGGCGTGGGAATGGGACGCCGAGGCGACGATCCCGGGGCACCCCGACGCGCCCTTGGACGGTGACGGCGACCTGCCCGCTTACTGGGACTGGGCGGGCGGCTTCGTCGACGAGACCTCCCTCGTCGTGTCGACCACCGAGAGCGACGAGGAGTGGGGGCCGGTGCGGCACTGGCTGATCGACACCACGGACGACCGCGAACCCGTGCCGGTCGGCTATCCCTCGCCGGTCCTCTCCCCGCCGTCCGCGCTGGGAAGGGGCGCGTGGTCGACGTTGTCCCAGGCCCACGACGCCCTCCACATCTGGGAACGGGACACCCGGGAGGACTGAGGGCGGGGCGGCACGGGACGTCAGGAGACCCGAGCCGTCAGCGGCGCTTCCTCCACGCCGGTCTTCTCGGCGTCGGCGAGAAAGGCGCCCAGCGAGGCCAGGGTCCCGGGCGCCGGCCGGTAGTACACCCAGGTGCCGCGCCGCTCGGAGGTGAGCAGGCCCGCCTCCCGGAGCTTCTTCAGATGGTGGCTGACCGTGGGCTGGGAAACCCCCACGTCGGCGATGTCGCAGACGCATGCCTCACCGCTGGGGTGCGAGGCCACCCGGGACAGGAGCCGGAGGCGGACGGGGTCGGCCAGCGCCTTGAACATGGCCGCCATGACCTCGGCGTCCCCTTCGGACAGCGCGGCGGTCACGAGGGGCGGGCAGCAGGCTCCGGCCGGCGTACCGGATATGTGAGGGGTCGGCTCGGCCAAGGGTCCGGACCTCACGCGGTGGCCGCGGGACGACCCATGACGGCGTCCGCGGCGCTGGGGAAGCAGGCCACGCAGGCGACGTTGATGGAGTAGAGCATCGACGTTCCCTGGCGCTCGCGCAGGACGAACCGCACGTCCGCGAGCAGCTTCAGGTGGTGGGAGACCGTCGACTGTCCGACGCCCATACGGTCCACGATCTCTCCGACGTTCATCGGCCCGGGGGCGAGCGCGAGCAGATTGAGGATCTGCACGCGGGTGGGATCGGAGAGGGCCTTGAACCAGGTGGCGTAGGACTCGGCCGTGCTTCGGTCGATCAGCTGGGCATTCATCGTACCGCTCATGATCCATCGATGTTATTCGATGACCACCCGCGACGGCAAGGTTCGTGCCGCGCAGAGGAGGCTCACGGAGGGCCCACCGAGGCCCGTCGGCGCCTCATGGACGTCCGAAACGGCCGGCACGAGTGACCGCGTATGCGCCACACAGGGGGCATCCCCACCGGCACGACCTGCGAACAAGCCCGCCGTTCCGGCAGCCGCGCCCGGAAGCGCGGGACGCATCCCTGCCGCGCGGCGAGGGACCCCGGATCTCCATTGCCTCCGTTCTCTTTAATCGTCTATCATCGATATTCGATAGAAGGGGATGCCGCACGAGCCTCCCCGCGCGGATCGCCACGTCTCTTGTAGGTCGCTTCACGGCGCCGCTCCCCTCATGTGTCACCGTCTCAGAGAGGTTCACCTGTGGACGAATTGCGGGCCCTTAGCCTGTTCATCCTGCTCGAGGTGCTGCACTATCTCCCGTGGTTCCTGGTCGCCATCGTCCTGGGGATCGCCGTACAGCGTCTGTCGATCGACGTGGTCGCGCGCCGCAGCTTCGCCCACGGGCGCAGGGGCATTCTCGGCATCGCCATCGTCACCGCCATCGGAGCGTTCAGCCCCTTCTGCTCCTTCACCGTGATCCCGCTGATCCGCCGCTTCCTGATAGCCGGCGTTCCGCTCTCGGCGGTGATGTCGTTCTGGATCGCCTCCCCGTCCATGGACCCGGAGATCTACGCGCTCTCCGCGGCCCAGCTCGGGCTGCCCATCGCCACCGCCCGCCTGATCGGTGCCCTGGCACTGAGCTTCGGCGCCGGTCTCATCGTGCTGGCACTGGAACGGCGTGGCCGGTTCGCCGATCCGCTCCTCGACTCCACGGAGGAGAAGGCGCCTGCGAAGAGCTGCTCGCAGGAGACCGTGGCCGTGCCCGAGACGGCCTGCTCGGCCGCGAAGGCGACCGTGCCCCAGCCCGTGACCGTCGGAGGCGGCGGCAGCGGCGGCGGCAGCTCTGCGGGCGGTTGCGGTGGCTCCACCCAGGAGGCCGAGACCGTGCCCGCGGCCGGTGGCTGCTCCACCGCCGCGCGGAACGACGCGGACGACGACGGCACCCCGTGGCGCGTGCTCGTGCGGCGCGACATCAAGAACCTCCGTGCCGGCGAGATCCTGAAGGAGATCGTCAGCGACTCGCTGATCCTGGGCAAGTGGCTGCTCCTGGCCATCGTCCTCGAGGCCCTGATCGTCCGCTACGTCCCCACCGACGTCGTCTCGGGCATCCTCGGCACGGACGGCGTCGTCTCCGTGCTGGTCGCCGGCCTCATCAGCGTGCCGCTCTACCTCAACGGCGTCGGCGCCATCCCCGTCGTCGAAGGCCTCCTGGACCAGGGCATGGTCGCGGCGGCGGGCGTCACCTTCCTCCTCGGCGGCGCCATCACGACGATCCCCGCCATGGTGGCCGTCAAGAGCGTCGTCAAGACGAAGGTCTTCGCCTTCTACCTCGGCGTGGGCCTCCTCGGGAGCATGGGCATCGGCCTCGTCGCGCTGCCCCTGCTCTGACCCGGCACTCCTCCTCACCCCCCACCCACGCTCCTGCGGCGACCCCTGACGCCGCAGGAGCGTCGCCGTATCCGCCGACGAACACCGTGCGTGCCCCCCGTTCCGGGAACGCACCGAGGCAAGGAGCCCGCATGACCACACCCCCGCGACCGGACGTCACCCTGACCCCGATGACCGACGACCACGCGCCGGCCGTCATGGCGATCTACCAGCAGGGCATCGACGAGGGCGACGCCACCTTCGAGACCACCGCGCCGCCGTGGAGCGCGTTCGACACCGCCAAGCTCGCGGCACACCGGTTCGTGGCGCTGGGGCGGCGGGGGCGGGTGGTCGGCTGGACGGCGGTGTCGCGCGTCTCGGCCCGGCCCGCGTACGCGGGGGTCGTCGAGCACTCCGTGTACGTCAGTCCCACGGCGCGCGGAACCGGCGTGGGGCGCACACTCCTGGAGGCGTTGATCGTCTCCACGGAGAAGGCGGGGATCTGGACGATCCAGGCGGGCATCTTTCCCGAGAACACCGCGAGCCTCGCCCTGCACGCGTCCCTGGGGTTCCGCGTCCTCGGGCGTCGGGAACGCGTGGCTCGCCATCACGGCGTCTGGCGCGACGTCCTGCTGGTGGAGCGGCGCAGCCCGGTCGTGGAATGACGATGCCGGTCACCTCGGTGACCGGCATCGGGGCGCGGGTTCGGGCCGGCGCGGATCGGGCCCGCGCCGGCCGCCGGGTCAGGGGAGCTCGAAGGGCAGGTCCATGCCGTCGAGCGCCGCCGCGCAGGCGCATCGCCTCTCGTGGTCCAGGAGGGAGACCGTCTGCAGGACCAGGTCCTTCAGGCGCTCCACGTTGGCGCCGAAGACCCGGAAGACCTCGTCCTGCGAGACGCCTTCCCCGCGTTCCACGCCGGCGTCGTAGTCGGTGACGAGCGCGACGGAGGTGTAGCAGAGCGCGAGTTCGCGCGCGAGGACCGCTTCCGGATGTCCGGTCATGTTGATCAGCGACCAGCCGGCCGACGCGTACCACTGGGACTCCGCCCGGGTGGAGAACCGGGGCCCCTCGACGACCACCATGACACCTCCGTCGTGGACGTCGGCCCCGGCCTCACCCGCGGCCTTGAGCACGGCCGCCCGTCCGGCGGCGCAGTACGGGTCGGCGAAGGAGACGTGGGCCGCGCCGCGGTCGTGATACGTCTGCACCCGGCCCATGGTGCGGTCGACGAGCTGGTCGGGGAGGACGACGCTGCCGGGGCCGAGGGAGCGGCGCAGCGAGCCGACGGCACAGGGTGCGAGGACCTGTCGTACCCCCAGTGAGCGCAGCGCCCACATGTTGGCGCGGTAGTTGATGCGGTGCGGGGGAAGCTCGTGGCGACTGCCGTGCCGGGGCAGGAAGGCCACGCCGCGGTCGCCGACGGTTCCCACGGACACCGCGTCGGACGGCGGTCCGTACGGGGTGGTGACCTCCACGCGCCGTACCGACTCGAGGAGTTCGTAGAAGCCGCTGCCGCCGATCACGGCGATGTCGGCCGTCGGCGACTCCTCGGATGGATCACTCATCGTTCCGGTCCTCCTGGGTGTGCGTACGGGACGGCCGTGGACCGCTCGGGCCCGGGCCGGAGACGAGGGGGGCGAGGGAGGTGACGGTCTCGTGCCCGGGGACGGCCGGACGCTCGTCACCGGGGCGCCGGACTGCCACGGTCCGCCAGCCGGACTCGGCGGCGGCCTCCAGCTCGGCACCGACGTCGCTGACGAACAGCAGGTCGTACGGTGCGTGCCCCAGCTCTTTCGCGATCGCGTCGTAGGACTCGGCGGAAGCCTTGGGGCCGGCCGTCGTCAGGTCGAAGTAGCCGTCGAGCAGGGGCCGGAGGTCACCGAGCGCGGTGTGGCCGAACCAGTCCCGCTGGGCGGCGACGGAGCCCGACGAGTAGACGAACCGGCCCACACCCCACGCCTTCCAGCGCTTGAGCGCCGGTGGTACGTCCGGGTACACGTGTCCGTGCAGCTCGCCCGTCTCGTACCCCCGGGCCCAGATCAGCCCCTGCAGCGTCTTCAGCGGTGCCGCCTTCACATCGGCGTCGGCCCACCGCTCCAGGAGCGCGAGGGCGTCCGCCGCGTCGACGGCCGTCCCGGTGTGGGCGGTGACCGCGTCGAGGATGCGCTGCCACGCGGCGGTGCCGCGGTGGGCGGTGACCCATGAGGCCAGGCGCGCCCGCGCGTAGGGGAACAGGACGTCCCGCACGTGGCTGAGGGAGCCGGTCGTTCCCTCGATGTCGAGGACGACGGCACGGATCCCCGGCCGGGGCGCCCGGTCCTGTCCGCTCCCGGTCATCAGCTGTCCCTCAGCAGGGCGTCGAGACGGGGAAACCCGCCGGCGATGGGCTCCTGCGTGAAGTCCCCCACCCAGCCGTCCTCCTTCTCGAAGAACCGGATGGCGCAGAAGTCCGGCACGGGTCCCATGTCGAACCAGTGGCGGGTGCCGGCGGGCACGGACAGCAGGTCGCCCGCCTCGCACACCACGGCGTAGACGCGGTCCTCCAGGTGGAGGTAGAAGCAGCCGGTGCCCTGGGCGAAGAACCTGACCTCGTCCTCGGCGTGCCGGTGCTCGTCGAGGAACGTCGACCGGGCCTTCGCCGCCCGCTCCTGCCATTCCGCGCCCTCCTCGGGGTGGAGGCGGGCGACGTCGACGAGGCCCAGTCCCTGGCGGGCGCAGAGCTCGTCGACCTCGTGGCGGTAGGCGTCGAGCAGGTCGTCGGACGTCACCTGCGGGGTGACCCGGGTGCGCAGGGGCCAGCGGGTGAAGGAGACCGACCGTTCGCGCAGGGCCTGCGCGATGGTCCCCTCGTCGCGGGTGCGGAGCAGGACGGTGTCCGGTGCGTCGTCCGGCATGATCTGCAGCAGTGTCATGGCGCGGTCCTGGGGTCGGGTGCCTGCGCGGCACGGGTGACATGCAGTTCGGCGTGGGAGAGCACGAGCAGGTGGCAGAGCGACTCGAGGCATTCGAGCCGGTTCCTGGCCTGGCCGAGTGAGTCGCCCCAGGCGGTGATGCCGTGATCGGCCAGGAGCAGCCCGGGCGGGCCTGCCCGGTCGGCCGCGAGGTGGGCGGCGACGTCGTCGGCGATCCGGTCGACCCGGGGCCAGTTGGGGAACACCGGCAGGTCCGTGGAGGTCGGGTCCTTCAGCCCCAGGCCCTTGAGCAGCTCGAAGCGCTCCACGCGTACCGAGGAGACGGCGTCCAGGGCGGCGGCGCGGTGGGCGACGACGGTGGCGTACGGGGAGTGGACGTGGATGACGGCGCGGGCTCCGGTGGTGCGGTAGACCGCCGCGTGGATGGAGGTCTCCGCCGAGGGGCGGGCCTGGCCCGGTCGGGATGCCTCGCCGGTACGGGCGTCGACCTCCACCACGTCCCGGACGGTCAGCGCGCCCTTGTCCCGGCCGCTCGCCGTGATCAGTGCCCGGTCGGGATCGTCGGTCAGTCGCATGGACACGTTGCCGGACGTCCCCGGCATCCACCCGCGTTCGTAGAGGGTGCGGGAGAGGTCGGCCAGTTGCCCGGCGGTCCGCTTGCCCGCGACGGTGGACGGCGCGTAGCTCATGCGGTCACCTCGGAGGTGTGGTGGACACCGTGCTCGGAGACGATGGCCGTGATCAGGGAGGCGGGGGTGACGTCGAACGCCGGGTTGTAGGCCCGGGTGTGGGGCGGTGCGGTGCGGATTCCGCCGTAGGTGGTCACCTCGTCGGCGTCGCGCTCTTCGATGACGATGTCCCGGCCGTCGGCGAGGGACCTGTCCCAGGACGACTCGGGGGCGACGACGATGAACGGGATGCCGTGGTGGGCGGCGGCGATCGCCAGCCCGTAGGTCCCGATCTTGTTGGCCACGTCCCCGCGTGAGGTGATGCGGTCGGCTCCGACCAGTACGCAGTCGACGAGCCCTCGGCTCATGGCCGCGGCGGCGGCGCTGTCGACGCACACCCGGTGCGGTACGCCGGCCTCGGCCAGTTCCCAGGCGGTCAGGCGGGCGCCCTGCATCAGTGGCCGGGTCTCGTCGACGAGGACCTCGGTGACCCTTCCGGCCTCCGCGAGGGCGAGGATGGTGCCCAGCGCGGTGCCCACGGCGGTGGTCGCGAGGCGGCCGGTGTTGCAGTGGGTCAGGAGCCGCAGGGAGCGCTGGGGGCATCGCTCCCGCACGACCCGTGCCGCGTGTTCGACCATCCGCCGGTTGACGGCGCTGTCCTCGTCGATCATCGCCGTGGCCTCGGCCAGGACGGCGTCGGGGCCGTCGGAGAGCCGCCCGAGCACCCTGTCGACGGCCCAGGCGAGGTTGACGGCCGTGGGACGGGCGGCGACGATGCGCCGGGCGTCGGCGCGTACGGCCTCGCGTCCCGGGCCGTCGGTCCGGGGCGGGCAGTGGGTGTACGCGGAGAGCGCGACGCCCAGGGCGCCCGCGAGACCGATGGAGGGGGCGCCGCGGACCGCGAGGGTCGTGATGGCGGTGATGACGTCGTCCACGGTGGCCAGGCGCAGGAGGCGCCGCTCGTGGGGCAGCGCGCGCTGGTCGAGGGTGACGATCGCGTCGCCGTCCCAGCGCAGTGACGGCTGGTCGGAGGGCTTGCTCACGGGCGGCGGCTCCTTGGGGCCTGAGGGGCGGCGGCGGTCAGTCGGTCAGGGGACGCGACCGCAGTTCGACCAGGGTGGGCGCGGCCTCCGCGTCGGCGGTCACCTGCTCGTGGTCCTCGCCGACGGCTATGACGTAGCCGTACCGGTTCATGTACGCCCGGGGCGGGAGGGCCAGCCGGGTGCCGGGTCCGGCCGTCGCGACCGCACTGTGCACGGTGGGCCCGAAGAGGTCGGTACGGACGGTCACTTCTACCGCCTCGCAGTCGGCCTCCGGGTAGAGGAACCTGATGGCTGCGGTCCTCCGTGCCTTCGGCGCGGTGTCGGGCGTGAGCCCGGCCGCCACGTGGGCGGCCGCGACCGCCGGGTCGGTGCCGGTGGCGAGCATCCCGATGAGGGGGATGAAGTCGCCCCCGAGGCGCGCGTTGATCTCGACGAGGCGGGGGCCCCGGGGGGTGAGCTTGAACTCGGTGTGCGTGGCGCCGTGATCGAAGCCGAGCGCCTTGTGGATGCGGTGCAGCTGGTCCAGGAGTTCGGAGTCCTGGAGGAGCGGGTCGGCGGCGTCGACGGTGTGGCCGGTCTCTTCGAAGTACGGTTCCATGCCGACCTGCTTGCGCGCCACGATCGTCGGGGTGCACACGCCGTCGACGACGACCGCGTCGATGCTGATCTCGGGACCGGTGAGGTACTCCTCGACCAGGACGTCGGCCTCGTAGCGGGGTACTCCCGGCCAACTGGCGCCGCTGGCGGCGGTGAAGGCCGCTTCGACGGCGTCGCCGTGGTCGGCGCGGACGACACCGAGGCTGCCGGCGAGTCCACGGGCCTTGACCACCACGGGATAGCCGGTCGCGTCGGCGGCACGGCGCGCCTCGGCCGCCGTGGCGACCGGGACGCAGGCCGGCTGCGGCACGCCGGCGGCCGTCAGCCGCATCCGGGTGGTCGCCTTGTCGCGGCAGGCGAGTACCGCGTCGGGCGCGCTTCCGGGCAGGCCGAGGGTTTCGGCGAGCCTCGCGGCGGCGTGCACGAGGGACTCGTCGTAGGTGAAGACGCCTGCGACGGGCAGCCGCCGCATGACCGTCTTCGCCTCGGCGAGGAGTTCGTCGACGTTCTTGGTGTCGAGGAGTGAGGTCCCCTCCACGTACGGCAGTTGCCAGCTCGGCTCGTGGGCGTCGAGGAGCCACAGGCGGAAGTGGCGGGAGACGGCCGCCACGATGTACTCCCGGTAGCGGCGGTCACCGCTGCCCATGAGAAGCAGGACCGGTGCCTCGGTGGTGGACGAGTGCGGGTGGGGCGTGGCGGCCATGGTGGGAAACCTTCGTGTCGACGTGTGGTCGGGGCAGAGGCCGGCCGACGGAGGGGGGCGGAGCCCGGGTCGGCAACGACGCTGTCGCCCAACGGCCGGAACCCTGCCAGCATTGAGCGATGTATGTCAATAGATCGATGAAAGGCCGGGGAGCTGCCCTTGTGGGGCCGTCATCTGCCCCCGCACCGCCACTCCGATGCGCCCACCTCTGGGAGTTCCCGTTCACGATCGGTAGGGCCATGCTGCCGGGGTGTTCACGCGCACGGGCACCCTCACCCGCGGGTCGTGTCGCCACGTCACGTGATGCTGCCGGGTGGGTCAAGCACGCGGAGCAGTCGATCGGCGATCATCGATTCTCCGGCGCCCCGCATTCCGTAGAGCCGGAGACGGCTGGACGCGGGAACCGTCAGAACGGTGAGCCGTCGGCACCGCGCGGGAAGGCCCGCTGCCTGAGCTCACCCAGGGTGTCCCAGCGAATGGAGAACCAGGCCCAGGTTCCCCGCTGTTCGCGGCGCAGCAGCCCGGCCGTGGTGAGGATCTTCAGGTGGCGGCTCACCGTGGGCTGGGCCAGGTCGAGCGACTCGGTCAGGTCGCAGACGCAGAGTTCCCCGGCCGGCGACTGGTCGATGAGGTGGACGATCTGGAGGCGGGTCTGGTCGGCCATCGCCTTCAACCGGGCAGTCAGCAGCTCGACTTCGTCGCGGTCGATCAGCAGCCCCGGGGAGCACGGAACACATCGCTCCGCGCTCAGGTCCTCGACCGGTATGCCCGCCAACGGAATCGCCATCCGGACACCATACGAGCCGACAAGATCGCACGGCGAATCCGAGGTCGATATCCGTCAGGCGTTCACCAATCGTTCACCCACGGGCTCGTCGCAGAAGGGCCGCGATGGCTCGGGGAGCTTCGCATACAGGCAATACGGCGACGATGTCGCCGAGCGAGGCGACTCCCCCGCCGTCGGTGCCGCCTTCGTCGAGGCCGTGCGTCCGATCCGCGACGGGATCAAGGGCCTGATCGAGGGCCTCGTCGCCGAGACCGACGCGAAGCGGGGGCGTGACCACCGTCGTCCACCGCCGCTCGACGCGGTGCGCGCCCGGCCGTCGGCGGCGTCACCCATGAACACCGGCTTCCGCCCGTCCCGTTGTCGGACCTGACGGGCGGGAGCCGGCCCTCTGCTCCTGGCAGGAGTGGACCGGGGCACCGATGAGGATGTCGGCGGCGCTGGGGAACTCGGTGATGCAGCGGGGGTTGATGGCGTACCGGATGCTGGCACCGGCACGGCGCCGGGTCAGGAAGCGGACGGTGTGGAGGATCTTCAGGTGGTGCGAGACGGTCGACTGGTTGAGTCGAAGGTGGGCGACGATCTCACCCACCGGCACGGGCCCCGGCCGACCGCTCAGGAACCGCATGATGCGGATGCGCGTGGGGTCGGCCAAGGCCCGGAACCAGCGGGCGTACTCCTCGACGGTCTCCCGGTCGAGTGACGTTTCGGACATGGGAATCCTTAGCGGACCATGAGGTTCACCGCCGCCGCACCGGCCCGGCGAGCGGCGGACCGGCCGGGCGATCAGGAGCCTGCTCGTCCGGCCGCGATGGGGAGCGAAGGGGGCGGCCGACGGGTGTGCCGACGGTCTCGTGGACGGTGGCGGTGCGCTGCCGCGTCCCCCCAACGGGACACGGGCCCGTGGGGGTGTCGTCGCTCGGTCGGCCGTCGCGGGCGCCTGGATCGTCACGAGGGCGAACCCGGCGGCAGACACGACGCGGCCCGGTCTCCGTGGCCGGAGCTCCCGCTCCGGCCACGGCCCGGGTGTGACGACGTGGTCAGCAGCAGGCGCCGTCCGGTGCGCACGCGGGCGCTGCGGCGTCACCGTCGACGGGCTTGCGGGCGCGGATGATCGCGGCGTGGAGGCCGTCGGCCGCCTCCTGGGTGAAGACGACCTCCGCGTCCTTCAGGCCGACCGCGTCGAGCAGTTCCTTGTACTCGGCGACCGAGAGAGCGCCGGCGATGCACTGGCTGTGTCCGCCGCGTTCGGCCCGCTCCTCGGGGCTGAGCCGGTCCTCGGCGACGACGTCGCTGATGCCGAGGCGGCCGCCGGGGGTCAGGACGCGGGCCATCTCGGCGAAGACGGCGGGCTTGTTCAGCGACAGGTTGATCACGCAGTTGGAGATGATCACGTCGACGGTGTCGGCGGGCAGCGGGATGGACTCGATCGTTCCCTTGAGGAGGACGACGTTGTCGACCTCGGCGTCGGCGACGTTGCGGGCGGCGAGGGCGAGCATCTCCTCCAGGAAGTCCAGGCCGAAGACGCGGCCGTCGGGACCGACGCGCCGGGCGCTCAGGATGACGTCAAGGCCGCCGCCGGAGCCGAGGTCCAGGACCGTCTCGCCCTCGCGCAGTTCGGCGACGGCGCTCGGGTTGCCGCAGCCGAGGCTGGCGAGGAGGGCCGTGTCGGGCGCGGTGCCGGGCCCGATCTCGTCGTACGCGGCGGGGCCGAAGGTCTGCGGGTCGGGTGAGCAGCAGGCGCCGCTCGTCTCGGCTTCGGCGGCCTTGGCCCGGTAGTACTCCCGGACCTCTTCCTGCAGGCTGCCGGCGGTGGTGGTGTCGCTCATGACGGGTGGTCCTTCTCGGTCAGGCGCCGGCGGGGGCGAGGCGGTGCACGGGGCGCGGGTAGGAGGGCTTGAACGACACCGGGGTGGTCGCCGAGGAGGTGACGGCGGCGGCCAGGTCGGCGGCCTTGACGGCCTCGGTCACGGCCGCGTCGAGGGCGTCGGGCTCGCAGGCGACCCGGGCGTTGACGACGGCCCGGCCGGCGGGCGCGGTCGCGGCGGCGGCGGCGCGGTCGAGGGTGGGCTGCGCACCGGACTCGGTGAGGCTGAGCTTGGCGAAGTCGCCGTCGGCCGTCTCCACGGTGATCTTGGCGTGGCCGATCACGGCGTCCTGCTCCGCGGCCCAGGCGGACAGCTCCTGGAGGACCGTGCGGGCCCAGGCGGTCGCGTCGAACCCGTTCCCCGCGGCGGTGAGGTCGAGCTCCTGGTTCATCCAGGCGAGCTGGGCCTCGGCGGCCGCGTAGCGGTCGTAGTCGATGTCGAGCACGACGTCCTCGTTCGTCGCCGGCGCCTGCCATGCGTCGAGGAGCGTCTCCAGGTGGGCGCCCGTGGTGGCGGAGTAGCCGACGACGGTCGCCTTCGGGTTGCTCGTACGGAGTGAGGCGAGGAGCTGCTCGGCGCGGTCCGCCGTGATGGTGTCCAGCTTGTTCACGGCGATGACGTCGGCCTCGGTGACCTGCTGGCGGAAGAGGTACGACAGGTCCGACTCCGGCTCGCCCCGCTCGGCGGCGCGGGCGAAGGCGAGGTGCCGCAGCGGGTCGACCACGGTGGTCAGGGGGGCGACGACCATGTCGTCTCCGTAGTACTGGCGCAGCGGTCGTACGACGGTGGCCTGGAGGTCCGTACAGCTGCCGACGGCCTCGGCTATCACGGTGTCGACGCTGTCGGAGGCGACCAGCGCGACGATCGCCTCGACGAGGTCCTCGAACTTGCAGCAGAAACAGCCGCCGGTGACCTCGGCGACGCTGTCGAGCTTGCTCCGTACGAGCTTGGTGTCGACCAGTTCGACGCCCTGGTCGTTGGTGATGACGGCGACCTTGCGGCCCTGCTCCTGGAGCGCGAGCGCGGCGGCGGTCATGGTCGTGGTCTTGCCCGCCCCGAGGAATCCGGTCAGGGGGATGAAGGTGATCATGTGGTCCTTCTCGTCCTTGTCGTGGAGTCGGGCGGGTCAGCCGCAGCAGCTGTCGCCGGAGCCGCCCAGGAGGGGCAGGCTCGCGGGCTGGGCCGGGGCGGGGGACGCGGCGCCGAACGCGACGCGCCGACTGTTTCCGAAGGCGTCGAGCCAGGCGTTCGCCTGCGGGCGCAGCGCCGGGTCGGAGAGCAGCATCGAGGTGGTGACCTCGCGGGGGGTGCAGCCGCGCAGGGCCTTCGCCTGGTGGGCTCCCGCGCCGAACTCGACGGTGCGCAGCCCCTCGGCGTAGGCGTCACGGACGGGCGCGTCCAGGACGAGGGCGAAGTAGATGCCGCTGCGCTCGCCGATCGCGGCGTAGTCGAACCCGGCCCACTTCGGGAAGAGGCGGTGGTTCTTGCGGATGGTGACGCAGGTGGCGACCAGCGCGCCGTCCTTGTAGCCGAGGTAGGCGCGGACGTCGGCGCCCTCGTCGATGAGGGCGGAGAGGACCCCGACGATGTGCTCGGGCTCCTCGCCCGCGCCGTTCTTCTCGCGGTTGAGGCACGTGAGTTCGGCGATGCGGGCGACGAAGGGGCGGATGTCGGTGCCGTCGACGCGCTCGATCGTCACGCCGGCGGCCTCGGCACGGCGGACGTCGCCCTTGATGCGCTGACGCTTCTTCAGCGGCAGTGCGGCGAGGTGTCCTTCCCAGTTCGGCGCGTCGAGGCTCATGAAGTCCTCGTAGCCCCAGAAGGTGCTGGACGCGCCGGCGGCGTCGAGCGCGTCGACGAGCGCGCCGTTGCCGCGTCGGCGGGGGATCCAGGGGGCGACGATGCAGCGGATGCCTGCCTCGAACGCGGCCGGCACCAGCTTGTCGACGATGGCCCCCATCAGGGTGGGGGTCCAGAAGTTGTAGGCGACCTCGGTGCGGTAGCCCAGCGGAGAGCCGAGCAGGAGCGTCGGAAAGAAGGGCTCGGTTCCCAGGGCGTCGACCTCGGCGCTGCGCGCGGCGTCGGTCTCGGCGCCGCAGCACACCTCTTCCCCGGAGGGCGCCTGCCATCCCAGGTAGGTGCGCGGTTCGTGGTCGACGACCGGCGGGGTGGTGAGGATGTAGCCGGGGAGGAGGGCCAGTTCGCCGCGGGCGCGGTGGGCGAGGGTGTGCCAGGGCTGGATGTCGGGGAGTACCTTCTCCGTGGCGCGCAGCCAGGTGGGTCCGAGGTACGGCCACGAGTCGGTGAGGCCGGCGAGCTCACCGGTCCAGTCCATGTCCGGGAGGGCCTGGCCGGTGGAGATGACGACGCGGGGTGATCCACCCATGTCAGTGTCCTTGTCTTGTGAGCGGGCGGGTCAGCACTTCACGCAGCAGCGGATCTTGCCCGCGTCCTCGGCGTCGGTACGGCGCTCCTGCCAGAGCTCCTCGACGCGCTTGTCGGGGTGCGTCCACTCCACCCAGAAGCCACGGTCGACGGTGGCGATGTCCTCCATCCACGGCGAGGAGAGCAGCGGCGAGCCCTTGAACAGCAGCAGACGGGTCTGCAGGGCGGTGGGGTCGGTGACGCGGGCGAGGCCCGTCTCGACCAGCCAGTCCTCGAAGCCGAGGAGCTCCTCGTACTCGATCCACGGGGTGAAGGGGATGAACGTCGGGTACAGCTCGAAGCCGATCCGCTCGGCCTCGTCGACCGCCTCGCGCATGTGGTCGACGTCGATGTGCTTGTCGAAGATGCGCAGGATGCGGTTGGAGGGGAACTCGAGCGCGCAGGTGACGCGGCGCAGCCCGAGCGAGACGAGCTTCTCCAGTTCCTTGGTGTAGTCGAGGACGTGGTCGACGCGGGTGGTGAACTCGAACGTGATCGGGCCGATGGCCTCGACGAGCCGCTCGACCACACCGATGCCGATGGTGCGGGAGTTGAAGAACTCGGCGTCGATGAAGCAGAAGTGCCGGACGCCCTCCTCCGCGAGCTGCAGCGCGTCGGCCAGGACGCTGTCGGCGTCGTAGGCGGCGACGCCGCCGTCGTACGCGCCGTAGACGGAGCAGTAGGTGCACTTGTGGTGGCAGCCGCGGGACGCCTCGATGTTGCCCATCAGGCCGAACGGCGAGTGGTGCGCCGGGTAGTGCACGAGGGAGGGGAACAGGTCCCGGGCGGGCTTGGTGACCGAGATGCGCCGACGCGGGGGCTTGGGCCGCATGCCCGAGCGGGTCATCAGGGCGGGCACCGCGTCGAGCGCGAGGGTGCCGGCGGCGAGCTGGGCCAGCTCCTCGCTGATGAGCTCGGGCTCCTCCATGATGATGCCGTCGGCGACGTCGAGGAACTCCCGGTGGTTCATCTGCGCGTACTGGCCGAAGGTCACGACTGTGGTGCCGTACGCCTCCGAGACCCTGCGCGCCAGGGCGATGCCCCGCTCGAGGCCCTCGAACTGCTGGACGGAGACGAGCGTGAGGTCGAAGGGGCCTTCCGGGATGGCGTCGGGAAGCAGGTGCGCGTCCCAGCCGACGACGTCGGCACCGTGGTGCTGCAGAGCGGCGGCCGCACACGCGGATGTCAGGGGCTGAAGCTCCGCTTCGAACGCGGAGGCAACCAGAACACGGGGACTACTCACACTTCCCCCCAGGGAGTGATCAAGGAGCGTGAACGGATCGAGATGGGGCCGGGTCAGAGCCCTGGTCGGTAACGACGCTGTCGGCCGACGGCCGGAACCCTGCCAGCGTTGAGCGATGTATGTCAATAGATCGATGAATGACTGAAAGACCGCCCCTCCACGACCCCGTCGCCGCGGAATGCCCCTGCCCCGATTCGCCCCCGTCTGTGGCTGGTTGCGAAGAGTGACGGCTCGTTCAACTTCGGTTGTTCACGCAGCGTGAGGCCGTTACGGGCGGCAGCGCCGCAGAGTGACCCATGGTGTGCGGATTCCGTGGCCGGCCCGGGAGAGCACACCCGAGGGACCGGGCTGTGGGTCCAGATTTAATCGCCAAACATCGATGATTTCGGAGCAGTCAAGAGGTCGCCAGGACGACCCGGAGGCGGTAACGTTCGCCCACGGCATCGCGGTCCGCACCCGGGGTCAGCGGGTGCACGGTACCGATGCCTTCACGCTTCAGGCCCTTCAAAGGGGAGTGGGCCGAGCACCAGTCGTTCAGGCGCGTGAGCGTCCCACGGCAGCCCCCTACGGTCCTGAGCGAGTTCAACGGGGAACGCGGTAGGGATCGAGGGCATCCGGCTGCAAGCCGTCGTCGCCATCATCCGCACCCTCGGTGTCCACCGCTTCGCCGTCCCGGAACACTCGCGGGCTCGTTGGGCGTCCGCCCGCCTCGTCCGCACGGCCGGTGAGTGCCACCGGCGCCCACGGCCGCACCGGTGCCGCGCCCGGCCCCGGACCCGCCCGCCCATGGGCGGGCGATCGCCCACCGCAGTTCCTGATTCCCACCCCTTCCCTCACCGTAAAGGCACCGCCATGTCTTTCATGTCCTCCTCCATACGCAGCTCGGCACCGCGCCTCACCGGACGCCGGGTCCGCCAGGGCGCCTCCGTCGCCTCCGCCGCGCTCCTCCTCTCCGCCGCCCTGACCGGCTGCGCCGGCTCCGCGAAGGCCGGCTCGGACGCCATCCAGGCCAGCGGCTCCACCACCGTGGCCCCGGTCGCCTCCGACGCCGCCGAGGCGCTGAAGGCCAAGGGCCTGAACATCACCGTCGCCACGCAGGGCGGCTCCGCCGGCGGCATCTCCCAGCTCGGCACCGGCCAGATCGACATCGCCCTCAGCTCCAAGCCCCTGTCCGACAAGGACCACAAGACGTACCCCGACACCGATTTCGTCACCACGCAGGTCGGTGCGGACGCCGTCGGCGTCATCATCACCAAGGAAGTGGCGGACGGCGGGGTCAAGGGTCTGTCCAAGGCTCAGGTGGCGGGCCTGTTCGAGGGGAAGATCACCAACTGGAAGGAGGTCGGCGGCCCCGACCTCCAGGTCTTCGTGTACGACAAGGAGCCCGGCCGCGGAACCCGCGAGGTGCTCGACAAGTTCATCTACGGCAAGGACGCGCCTCCGGCCCCGCCCAAGTCGGCGAACTACGCCGTCGTCGGCGGCAACCTGGAGACCCGCAACAAACTGAAGTCCACCCGCGGTTCCGTCGCCCCGCTGTCGACCGGCTTCATCGACGGTCACCCCGAACTGGTCGCCGTGCCCCTGGAGGGCGTCGCCCCCACCCTCGCGAACGTGGCATCCGGCAGGTACCCGATGACCCGTCCGCTGTACATGATCACCGACGGCCGCCCGACGGGCACCGTCAAGCAGTACATCGACCACATCCTCTCGCCCGAGGGCCAGAAGCTGCTGCCCAAGCACGGCTACCTCACGCGCGAGCAGATGGGCCTCTGACCATGGGTCTCACTCTGGAGCGCCCCGCCCGGGCGCCCCGACCCGCCGTGCCGCGGCGCTCCTCCGGGAGCGGCCGCGGCAGCCGGGCGAGATGGGTCTGGGGCTGGGCGTACAGCGGCATCCTGTCCGTGCTGGTCACCCTGGCGGTCCTGCTCGGCTACCTGATCACGGGCATCGCGAGCGGAACCGTCGACTGGGCGGCCCTGTTCACCTCCTCCACCTGGAGTCCGGGCGACCTCGCCTTCGGCGGCCTGGCCATGATCTACGGCTCGGCGGCCGTGTGCGTCCTGGCACTGGTGCTCGCCGTGCCGATCGGCTGGGCGGCGGCCGTCGCCCTGTCCGAGTACCTGCCGCCCCGCCTCGCCAAGCCGCTCCGCCTGAGCATCGAACTCCTGGCAGCGGTCCCGTCCATCGTCTATGGCCTGATCGGCATCATGGTGATCCGGCCGTTCGTGGCGGACCTCGGTGACGTGCCGGGCGGCGACAGCCTCCTCGCCGCCGGCATCGTCCTCGCCGTGATGATCATGCCGACGATCGTGGCCGTCAGCGTGGACGCACTGGCCGCCGTACCCGACCGGTACCGGGAGGCCGCGTACGCCCTCGGCCTGACCCGCCGTGAGGTCGTCCGGTCCGCCGTCCGTCCCCTGGCCCGGTCGGGCATGCGCGCCGGCGTCCTCCTGGGCCTGGCCCGGGCACTGGGCGAGGCCATCGCGGTCTTCATGGTCATCGGCCGCGCCGACGGACGGCTGCCGGAGTCCTGGGGGGACATCTTCTCCTCCCTCGTGCGCCCGGGTCAGACGCTCACCACCAAGCTGGCCGGCCCCGAGCCGATGCTCGCGGGCACCTCCGGACCGTACTTCGCGGCACTGTGCGGTCTCGGCATCATCCTGCTCGCCCTGGTCGCCGTCGCCACCGTGTGGGGCACCCGCGGCTCCACGGGACGGGCCGCCCGCGCTCCGCGTGCCCGTCGGTCCTCCGCGTGGCTGCGCGCGCCGAAGGACCGGCTCACCACCGTCGTCCGGCTCGGGGCCCTGCTGCTGCCGGGGGCCCTGCTCGTCGGCATGCTCGGCATCCTGCTGGCCCGCGGCGGCGCGGCACTGAACCCGGTCTTCTGGTTCTCGCCCTCCGAAGGCGCGGCGGGTGGCGGCATCCGCGACCAGATCCTCGGGACGCTCCTGCTCCTGGCGACCACCGCGGTGATCGCGCTGCCGCTCGGCTACGGCGCGGGCATCGTGATCGGCACGCGTGCCTCCGCGAAGACCGCCCGCGTCCTGGAGACGCTGACCGTGGCGGTCGGCGGGACGCCCACCATCCTGCTCGGCCTCGCGGGGTACGTCCTCTTCTGCACGACCATGGGATGGGGCCGTTCCTGGCTGGCCGGCGCCGTGGTGCTGGTGCCCGTGGTGGTGCCGGTGATCGCCCTCACCACCGCGGGCCGGATCCGGAGCATGCCGGGGGAGATCACCGAGGCCGCGCTCGCACTGGGCCTCACCAGCTCCCAGTACGTCCGCTCCGTGGTCATCCCGTACACGTGGCCGGCCACGCTCACCGGCCTGCTGCTCGGCCTGGCCCGCGCGGCGGGCGAGACGGCCCCCCTGATCTTCACCGCCACCGTGTTCTTCGGGGCCCCCGCCCTCCCGACCGGCATCGTCGACGCTCCGGTCCAGGCCCTGCCCACGCACATCTTCACCCTGTCGCAGGACTCGGGCGCCCCGGAGGCGATCGCCCAGGCGTGGGGCAGCGCCCTCGTCCTGGTACTGATCACCGCGGGCCTGCTCAGCCTGGCGGTCTTCCTGCGCAACCGCTTCGAAGGAGCACGACGATGGACGACGTGACAACCGGCGCCACGAACGCGGCCCCCACGGTCGACGGGACCGTCATCGCGGCGCGCGACCTGCAGATCCTCGACGGTACGAAGCGTCTGGTCGGACCGGTGACGTTCGAGCTGGCCCCCGGATCCACCACCGGCCTGTGCGGTCCGTCGGGCGCCGGCAAGTCCACCGTGCTGCGCGCCTTGGTCGACCTGCTTCCCCACGGGCTCCGCCGTCAGGGCGAGGTGGAGGTCCTCGGCCGTCCCGTCCGCTACGGCAAGGGCGACGCCGGCCTGCGCAGCACGGTCGTCCTGGTGCCGCAGACCCCCGTGGTCTTCGGCGGCAGCATCCTGGACAACGCCCTGTTCGGCCTGCGTCACCTGGTGCGGGCGTCCCGGACGGAGATGCACGACCGCGTCGAGCAGGCGCTGCGCGAGGCGGGCCTGTGGAGCGAGGTCTCCGACCGGCTGGACACGCCGGCCCAGACGCTCTCCAACGGCCAGCGTCAACGGCTGTGCCTGGCCCGGGCCTTGGCCCTCGAACCGGCGGCCCTTCTGCTCGACGAGCCGACGAGCGCCCTGGACGAGCGGAGCCGCGACACGGTCGAGGAGTCCGTGGCGGCCCTGCGGGGCAACCGGACGGTCCTGCTCGTCTCCCACGACCCCGCGCAGGTGGAACGGCTCTGCGACCGGACGGTCCGCATCGACCTGCCGAACACCTGCGAGCCGTCCAAGGCAGCGATCTGAGCGCTCGTCCACTCCGCATCCCGTGCCCGCCGTCGCGCTCTCCCCGCGACGGCGGGCCGGCGGCGTGACCGGCATCTCGACGACTCCACCGGCCGGCCCGTGCGGCGGGAAGCGCCGGGGGCCGACGCGCGACCCAGGCGAGACGTGACGGACACGACCTAGCGGCGCACGCGGGGCATGCCCAGGCCGATCCAGGAGATGATCTCGCGCTGGATCTCGTTGTTGCCGCCGCCGAAGGTGAAGATGACGGCGGAGCGGTAGCCGCGTTCGAGCTCGCCGTGCAGGACCGCGCCGGCCGAGCCTTCCTTGAGGGGGCCCGCCGAGCCGAGGACCTCCATGAGCCAGGCGTACGCGTCGCGGCGGGCCTCGGAGCCGTAGACCTTGACGGCGGAGGCGTCCTGGGGGGTGAGGGTGCCGTGCTGGACGGCGTGGACCATCTGCCAGTTGAGGAGTTTCATCGCGTCGAGCCGGGTGTGCGTTCGCGCCAGGCAGCGGCGCACCCAGCCGAGGTCGATCACCCTGCGGCCGTCGGCGAGCTTGGTGTCGGCGGCCCAGCGCTGGACGTCGTGCAGGGCGCGGATCGCCATGGTGCCGTGGGCCGCGAGGGTGACGCGTTCGTGGTTGAGCTGGTTGGTGATCAGGCGCCAGCCCTTGTTCTCCTCGCCGACGCGGCGGGAGACGGGCACGCGCACGTCGTCGTAGTAGCTCGCCGTGGTGTCGTGCGAGGCGAGGGTGTTGATCAGGGTGCAGGAGTAGCCCGGATCGGAGGTCGGCACCAGCAGCATGGTGATGCCCTTGTGCGGTGGGGCGTCCGGGTCGGTGCGGACGGCGAGCCAGACCCAGTCGGCGGTGTCGCCGTTGGTCGTCCAGATCTTCTGGCCGTTGACCGTGTACTGACCGGTGGCGTCGTCGCCCTCCCTGACCGCCCGGGTCTTCAGGGCGGCGAGGTCGGTGCCCGCGTCGGGCTCGCTGTAGCCGATGGCGAAGTCGATCTCCCCGGAGAGGATCCGCGGGAGGAAGTAGCGCTTCTGTTCGTCCGTCCCGAACTGCATGATCGTCGGCCCGACGGTGTTCAGGGCCATGAGCGGCAGCGGCACCCCGGCCTGGGCCGCCTCGTCGAAGAAGATGAACTGTTCCATGGCGCCGAGACCGCGCCCGCCGTACTCGACGGGCCAGCCGACCCCGAGCCACCCGTCCGAGCCGAGCCGGCGCACGGTCTCGCGGTAGAACCGCTTCTGGGCGGCCGGGTCGGCGTAGCGGGCGTAGACGTTGTCCGGGACGAGCTCGGCGAAGTACGCACGCAGCTCCGCGCGCAGGCGGTGCTGGGCGGGCGTGTACGCGAGGTGCATGGGGGCCTCCCGGGGCAGCGTCCTCGGTGCGGGGCGGTGCGCGCGACGGCGGACACGGTAGAACGTGTTCCACAAATGGGGAAGCCCCGGGCCGCACGAGACTTCGCGGCGCGGGGGCTTACGGAGGCCAGGGGATCACGGAGACCCCGGGGCGGACGCTCCGACGCCTCGAGGTGGCGTTCGGCCGGACGTCGGGGGCGGCAGGGGCGGCGGGGGCCGGGGGCACGCCTGCCGGAGTGGCGCCGTCCCCGGACGGAAGGACGTCAGCCGCGGGGCGGGCCGAGTGGGCACGACCCCCGGGAAGGCGTCGGCCACGAGAGCGGGCCGGAAGAAAGGCGCGAGCTCCGGGAAGGCGCGTCGGCCGCGAGAGCGTGCGTCAGCAAGGCGCAAGACCGCGGGGGCGAGGCCCTGGGGTGCGGTCAGCCGGCCGAGAAGCGGGAGCCGCCGGCCGCCAGGGCGGGCTCCGAGCGGACGGGACCGTTCAGCAGGGGGGCGAGCGTCTCGGCGCGCCGGGCGGGGTCCGTTTCGCCGAGGACCGCTGCGAGCACGGCGATACGGGCCTGGCCGGCCCGGAGGGTGCCGGTGAGGACGGCGCCGGCTTCGACCAGGTCGACCGCTCCGCCCCCGGTGTAGATCTCGGCGACGGGCCCCGCGGGGACCCGCGTGGTCACGGCGACCAGGACTCCCCCGGCGACCGCGTCGGCGACGGCGGCGGCTATCTCGGGGGTGGCGTTGCCCGCGCCGGTGGCCACCAGGACGACACCCTGCGCACCGGCGGCGACGGCGGCGTTCAGGAGCAGCGGGTCGCCGTCGGAGTGGTGGGTGACGATGTCGACGCGCGGCAGTCCCTCGGGCGCGTCGTCGGGAGCGTAGGCGGCAAGGGGCAGCGGCAGGGGGACGGACCGGTCGGGCCGGCGCTGGACGTGGACCTGACTGAAGCCGACTTTGCCGAGCGGCTGGTCGGAGGGGTCCGAGAAGGCGTCGACACCGAGGGTCTGGGTCTTCACCGTGCCGCGCGCCGCGTGGACGCGGCCGTCGAAGGCGATGAGGACACCGAGGTCACGCACGCTGGCGGCGATCTGGAGGGCGTCGCAGAGGTTGCCGGGCCCGTCCCCGTCTGCCGTACCCAGCGGGCGCTGGGCGCCGGTCAGGACGACCGGGCGCGGGTCGTCGTGGTGGAGGTCCAGCAGGAACGCCGTCTCCTCCAGGGTGTCGGTGCCGTGGGTGATGACGATGCCGTCGACGCCCGGGTCGGCCAACGTCTCGTGGACCGTACGCAGCAGGGTGAGCTGTCGGCGGGTGGTCATACGGGAGCTGTTGACGTTGAACAGGTCGACGACCTCGACCGCGATCCCCTCGGGCAGCGCGGCGGTGGCCAGGACGTCGTCGCCCGGCGCGTCGGCGGCGTACCCCGTCCCTTGCCAGCGGCTGGCGATGGTTCCGCCGGTGCTGATGAGAACGATCCGCCGTGTCCGGTCGTCGCGCGTCATAGGTGTCTGCCTTGGAGGGGGTGGGGATGCCGTGGGGGGTCGAACGGACGGACCATTCGAGCGGTCCGCACGTCGCCGCCGACACGATAGGGCAGTTGCCGCGCAACGCGATTGCGAAGTCGGCTTCGTTCGCGCTCGTTCGCCGTGCATCATTGCGTGATGGACCGGATCGATCGAAGTATCTTGCGTGAGCTGCAGGACGACGGGCGTCTCACCAATCTGGAGCTCGCCCAGCGGATCGGCCTGAGCGCCTCGGCCTGCATGCGCCGGGTACGCCAGCTGGAACAGGACGGGGTGATCCAGGGGTACCGCGCGGTCATCGCCCCCGAGGCGGTGGGGCGGAGCTTCGAGGTCCTGGTCTCGATCGAGGTGCGGCGGGACCGCGACACCGTTCAGGCGTTCGAGGAGGCGTTGCAGGACATCCCGGACGTCATCGAGGCGTACCGGCTGTTCGGCAGCCCCGGATGCCTGCTGCGGATCGCCGTGGCCGACCTGGCCGCGTACGAGCAGCTGTGGATCGAGCGGCTGACGTCCCTGGCGGGCGTGACCGAGGTGAACTCCCAGATCATCATGAAGCGGGTCAAGGAGGATCACGGCCTGCCGATCGCCCGGTGAGGCCCGCGAGAACGCGGTGTCCGTCCGGCGCGGGGTGATCAGGGCGTGCGTGAGCGGCGGAATCCGAGGGATTCCGCCCCGTGCGGCCGGACGGGAAAGCGGCCGCCGCTCCGTACGGCAGCCCGGGGAACCGGCTGCCGCCCCGCATGGCGGAGTTCTCTCCTCCCGGCGGGGCGGGGCCGGAACCGCGTCTAGGGAAGAAGCTCGTCCAGGGAAGCGCGGCCCTTCTCCGCCATGCGGCGTTCCGCCCAGGCCAGGCTCTTCGGACTCATGTCACGGCCGGAGGCGAGGACCAGGTCCTCCGCCGTGAACTCGCCCTCGGACCCGGCATGCAGAAGGCTGTCGGGCGTCGGGCTTTCCCCCCGGGATGTCTTCTCGGACTCAGCGTTCATGCCGCCTCCTCGTTCTTCCGGCACTCGCCATTCTCGCGGCCCGCCTCCCGTCCCGCATCCGGGCGCCGGCGTGGCCGGATGTCATGGCGATCACCGGCGACCCCCCGCGCCTCAGACGAGGCCGGCCGCTTCCCTCAGCGGCAGGCGCCCGCCCTCCTCGTAGCGCCCGGTGAAGGTCCGCCGGTCCAGCACCGCGCGCAGGGCCTGCTCGGCCCGTTCCCTGACGGACGCCTCCGTCTGCGCCGTGAACGGCCGGAAGCCCACCCCGGCCGTGTCCTTGAGTGCGTCGTAGGCACCGAGGAGCCGGGCGCCGTCCTCCGCGGCGTCCGGAACGCCGAGCCCGGCCCTCGCCCACGCGGCCGTGGCGAGCCGGCTCACCACGAGGTACGGCGCCACGAGGTAGGCGAGCGCCGCCAGGGCGCCGGAGCCGGCTCCACTCCGCCCCGCGTGTGCCAGGGCGGCCCGGGCCCTGCCAGGTCAGGGCAGGGCAGGGCAGGTGAGGAGGTCGCCCCGGCGCCCCTCACCGGCCACACCGAGGCGCCCCTTCCCGCCCGAAAGGCCGCGATCGACCCGTCCGGGCGCGCCCGACCCGGAAAACTTCGGCGGCGCGCCGTGTCGCCGCCATGGCGTCGGGGGGACCCGGGTTCGACAATGGGGGGGATGACCGACGACGACCGGCGCACCCGCCGTGGCGAGATCGGGCCGACCGAGCGGCTCGCCATGAATCGCACCGGCAGCTTCGACTGGGACCTCGACACGGGCACCATCGATGTCGACGAGGCCGGGCTGCTGGTCTTCGGGATGGGACAGGGCGCCTTCGACGGCCGGCCCGCCACACTCGTGCAGGCGCTCGCGCCCGAGGATCGGGCCGACCTCGACGCGGTGATCCGCCACGCGATCATCACCGGCCAGACCTCGTACACCGCGCACTTCCGGGTCGACCTGGAGGACGGAACACCCCAGTGGACGCATGTGCAGGCGCGGATTCTGCGTAAGCCCGACGGCATGGCGCACCGGATCGTCGGCATCGTGCGGGACACCACCGCCGAGGTCACGCACTCCGACTTCGTCCTCGAGCTCGAGCGGCGCCGCGAGGTGCAGACCAGCATCGTCGAGCGGACCACGCACGCCCTGTCGCGGGCGGTGACCGTCGACGACGTGACGGCCGCCCTGACCGGCCCCGGCGGGCTCGCCCGGCTCGGCGCGGACGGCCTGGCGCTCGGTCTCGTGGAGAACGGCTCGCTCAACCTCATCGCGCTCAGCGGGGAGTCCCTGGAGGTCCTCGAGGACTTCCGTTCGCGCCGGCTCGACCGGGGGCTGCCCCTGGCCGAGGCCGTGCTGAGCGGACGGCCCCGGTTCGTGCCCGCCTTCCCCGGCCTCGGACGGGACTTCCCGGAGCTCGCGCCGTACGTGGCCCGGATGCGGTTCCGGGCCGCCTGCTATCTGCCGCTCGTCGCCCAGGCCCGCTCCCTCGGCGGCATGGCGCTGTTCTACCGGGGCCGTACCGCCTTCAGCGCGGACGAGCGCAACCTCGCCCTCGGCCTCGCCGCGATCGTCGCCCAGTCCCTCCAGCGCGCCCTCCTCTTCGACGAGGAGCGGGCCCTCGCCACCGGTCTCCAGGAGACGATGCTGCCCCGCCGCATCCCGGAGATCACGGGCGGCGAGATCGCCGTCCGCTACCACGCGGCCTGGAGCGGCCGGCAGGTCGGCGGCGACTGGTACGACGTCATCCCGCTCCCCCGCGGCCGGGTGGGGATCGTGGTGGGGGACGTCCAGGGGCACGACACCCACGCGGCCGCGATCATGGGCCAGCTGCGGATCGCCCTACGGGCGTACGCCGGTGAGGGCCACGCCCCCTCGACCGTGCTGGCCCGCGCCTCGCGCTTCCTCGCCGAACTCGACACCAACCGGTTCGCGACCTGCACCTACGCCCAGGTGGACCTCTCCGGCGGCACCGTGCGCGCCGTGCGCGCCGGCCATCTGGACCCGCTGATCCGGCACACGGACGGCCGGGTGGGCCGGCCCAAGCTCCGCGGCGGTCTGCCGCTGGGCCTGGCGACCGTGTTCGGGGAGGAGGAGTTCCCCGAGACCCGGCTCGACCTGGTGCCCGGCGAGACGCTGGTCCTGCACACGGACGGTCTGGTCGAGCAGCCCGGCGCGGACATCGAGACGGGCCTGGCGGCGCTCGCCGAGGCGATGCGGACCGGCCCGCCGCAGGCGGAGGCCCTCGCCGACCACCTCTCCGAACGGCTGTGGGAGCGGTGGGGCGCGGAGGACGACGTGGCGCTGCTCGTGCTGCGGCGCAGCCCGGACCCGGGCACTCCCCGCGCGCCCCGCATCCACCAGTACATCCACCAGGCCGATCCGCAAGGGCTCTCGGACGCGCGGGCGGCGGTCGGGCAGGCGCTGCGGGACTGGGACATGGACGACCTGGCCGATGACGCCGAGCTGCTGACCGGCGAGCTGCTGGTGAACGTCCTGCTCCACACGGAGGGCGGTGCGGTGCTCACGCTCGAGGTGCTTCCGGAGCCGGTGCGGCGGGTGCGTCTGTCGGTCCAGGACCGTTCGAGTGCCTGGCCGCGCAGGCGGACGCCCGGCGAGGCGGCGACCTCGGGGCGCGGACTGCTGCTGCTCGACGCGCTCTCGTCGCGGTGGGGTGTCGAGCCGCGGGGCGAGGGCAAGGCGGTGTGGTGCGAGATCGGCCCGGTGCCGACACCGGCCGGTGCGCCCTCGACCTGACCGAGGGCCGCCGCGGACCGACGGCCGCCACCGAACCGACGAACGAGTCACGACGAAGGAGGAGTCGCGCGATGGATCCCGTGGCGGCGCTGGACCGGATCGCCTTCCTGCTGGAGCGCTCGCAGGCGCCCACCTACCGGGTGCGCGCGTTCCGTACGGCGTCGGCGGCCGTCGCGGCGATGGCGGACGGCGAACTGGAGAGCCGCACGGCCGGCGGGACGCTGGAGTCGGTGAAGGGCATCGGGCCGAAGACCGCGGCGGTGGTCCGAGAGGCCCTGGCGGGCCGGGTGCCCGCCTATCTGGCCCGCTTGGAGGAGGAAATCGACGTGCCGCGGGCCGAGGGCGGTGACAGCCTGCGCGCGGCGCTGCGCGGCGACTGCCATCTGCACTCCGACTGGTCCGACGGCGGCAGCACGATCGAGGACATGGGGCGCGCGGCGGCGTCGATCGGCCACGACTGGGCCGTACTGACCGACCACTCGCCCCGGCTGACGGTGGCGCGCGGTC
Source organism: Streptomyces sp. NPDC036822 (assembly GCF_055609145.1). Taxonomy (NCBI): domain Bacteria; kingdom Bacillati; phylum Actinomycetota; class Actinomycetes; order Kitasatosporales; family Streptomycetaceae; genus Streptomyces; species Streptomyces sp. NPDC036822. Next base: position 330,425 of record NZ_JBVJPY010000005.1, on the reverse strand, counting down.
TCTCGCCGGAGCGGCTGCGCGAGCAGCTGGACGTGGTCGCCGAGCTGAACGAGCGGTGGGCGCCCTTCCGGCTGCTGACGGGGATCGAGTGCGACATCCTCGAGGACGGCTCGCTCGACCAGGAGCCGGACCTGCTCGACCGGCTCGACGTGGTGGTCGGCTCGGTGCACTCCAAGCTGCGCATGGACGCGCCGGCCATGACCCGCAGGATGGAGAAGGCCGTACGCAATCCGCTGATGGACGTCCTCGGCCACTGCACGGGGCGGCTGGTGAGCGGCGGACGGCCGCGGCCAGAGTCGGAGTTCGACGCGGATCGGGTGTTCGCCGCGTGCGCCGAGTCGGGGACCGCGGTGGAGATCAACAGCCGGCCGGAGCGCCTCGATCCGCCCCGTCGGCTCCTGCGCCGGGCGGTGGAGGCGGGCGTGTACTTCGCCGTGGACACCGACGCCCACGCGCCGGGGCAGCTGGAGTGGCAGATCTACGGGTGCGCGCGGGCGGAGGAGTGCGGGGTGCCGGTCGAGCGGGTGATCAACACCTGGTCGGCGGACGAGCTGCTGGCGTGGACGCGCGAGAGCTGAGGGGCCGCACCGCGATCCCGGGCCCGCCGTGATCCCAGGCCCGCCGCGATCCCAGGCGCACCTGATCTCCAGAGGCCCCGCGACTCAGGCGCGCTGCCAGATCGTCGTCGCGTTGCAGAACTCGCGGATGCCGTGGCCGGCCAGCTCGCGACCGTACCCGGAGCGCTTGACTCCGCCGAAGGGCAGCGCCGGGTGGGACGCCGTCATGCCGTTGACGAAGACGCCGCCGGCCTGGAGGTCGCGCACGAAGAAGGCGACGTCCTCGTCGTCACGGGTCCAGACGTTCGAACTGAGGCCGAAAGGCGAATCGTTGGCGACGGTGACAGCCTCCTCGATGTCGGTCACCGGATAGAGCGTGGCGACCGGGCCGAAGGTCTCCTCCTGGTGGATGCGCATCTTCGGGGTGATGCCGGTGAGCACGGTGGGGCGGTAGAACCAGCCGCGCGGCCGGTCCTCGGGCCGCCCTCCGCCGCACAGGACCGTGGCACCCTGCCGCACGGCGTCGTCGACCAGCTCCTCCAGGTCGACGCGGCCCTGTTCGGTGGCGAGGGGGCCCACGTCGGTGGACTCATCGAGGGGGTCGCCGACGGTCAGGGCGCTCATGGCGGCGGTGAAGCGCTCGGCGAAGTCGTCGTAGACGTCCTGGTGGACGATGAAACGCTTGGCGGCGATGCACGACTGGCCGTTGTTCTGGACGCGCGCGGTGACGGCCGTCTTGACCGCCCGGGGAAGGTCGGCCGAGGGCATCACGATGTACGGATCGCTGCCGCCGAGCTCCAGGACGGTCTTCTTGACCTCGTCACCCGCGATCGCGGCGACCGAGCGGCCGGCCGGCTCGCTGCCGGTCAGGGTGGCCGCCGCGATCCGGCGGTCGCGCAGCACGGCCTCGACGGCGCCGGACCCGATGAGGAGCGTCTGGAAGCAGCCCTCGGGGAATCCGGCGCGGCGGAAGAGGTCACCGAGGTAGAGCGCGGTCCTGGGGACGTTGGAGGCGTGCTTGAGGAGACCGGTGTTGCCGGCCATCAGCGCGGGCGCGGCGAACCGGATGACCTGCCAGAGCGGGAAGTTCCAGGGCATGACGGCGAGGACCGTGCCGAGAGGCCGGTAGTGGACGCGGGCGGAGTCGGCCCCGGAGTCGCGGACGTCGGCCTCGGCGGGGTGCTCGTCGGCGAGCAGCTCCTCGGCGTGGTCGGCGTACCAGCGCATGGCCTTGGCACACTTGGCGACCTCGGCCCGGGCGGCCGTGACCGGCTTGCCCATCTCGGTGGTCATCGTGCGGGCGACGTCCTCCGCGTCCTCGTCGAGCAGTTCCGCGGCGTGGCGCATCAGGCGGGCGCGCTCGGCGAAGGAGGTGGTGCGGTACTGACGGAAGGTGTCGTGCGCGGCCGCGATGCGCCGCTCGATCTCCTCGCTCCCGTGGGTGTCGTACGTACGCAGCGTCTCGCCGGTCGCCGGATTCACGGTGGCGATGCCCATGTCGTCTCCTCCTGCCGTCTCCCACTCCCACGGAACCCTGCCGCGCCGTGGCCTTCGGCGCAATCGGAGGCGGTACGCGGGGGTGACGGGTCCCGTGCCCGCGAGGGAGGAGGCGGGCCGGCCCGTCCGGGCCTTCCCAGGCCCCGCCACCGGTGTTCCCTGACCGGGCGACCCGCTCCCGTCAGGGCTTTGCCGCGGTCACCCAGTCCAGCGCCCCCGCCAGGTGGGCGCGGAAGACGGCGTCCTCGTACGCCTCGGCCGCATGGCCCAGGGCCGTGAAGAAGACGCGGCCGCGGTCGGCCTCGCGGCACCACACCAGGGGGTGGTCGGGGCCCAGGGTGCCGCCGGCGTAGGTGGATTCGTCCACCGTCGCCAGCACCCGTACGCCCGCGCCCCGGGGGTTCGACGTGAAGTCGTACCACTCGTCCGTCCACGCCCAGCGGCTCGGCAGTCCGGCGGTCGCGGGGTGGTCGTGGGTCTGCGCGCACACGACGCCCGGCTGGATCTCCGGGTGGCCGGCGAACCGGGTGCCGAGGAGCTCGCCGTAGAAGGGCCAGTCCGGTTCGGCGTTGGCCGCCGCGTGGACCGCGAGGAAGCCGCCGCCGCCCCTGACGTAGGCCTCGAAGGCCGTGCGGCCCTCGGCGTCCAGCACCGGCCCCGTGGTCGACAGGAAGATCACCGCCGCGCACCGCGCCAGCCGTCCGGGCCGGAACACCGCCGGATCCTCCGTCATCTCCACGCCGAAGCCCGCCGCGCCCGCCAGTGCGGCGAGGGCGGCCGCACCGGCCGGGATGGAGTCGTGGCGGTAGCCCGCCGTACGGGTGTAGATGAGGACGTCCGACGTCGGCACGAGGCAGGCTCCCGGGGGTAAGCGCTTTCCGCAGGGTGGTCGGAGGACCGTAGCCAGGGACCTCACCCCGCCGCAAGCGCAACCGGACCGCCGCGCCGTCGGAGCGCCTGCGCCGCCGGCTCTCCCGCACCGTCGGAGCATCCGCGCCGTCGGCCCTCTCGCACCGTCGGAGCATCCGCGCCGTCGGCCCTCTCGCATCCTCGAAACGTCCGCGCTGCCGAACGCCCGCCCTCCATTGTCGTATCGGATACATCTCTGTATCTTCTGGCGGGCCACGACACCGCTCCCTTCAGGAGGAGTCGCCATGAGCACTCTGCCGCCCGCCCTGGCAGCCGCCGTAGGACCCGTGCCGGAAGGGGTCACCCTGCCCCTGCCGCCCGTCTTCGACACGGTCGAGGAGGAGCGCCGTCACCGCAAGGAACAACTCGCCGCCGGGTTCCGGCTCTTCGGCCGGTTCGGCTTCTCCGAGGGGGTCGCGGGGCACATCACGGTGCGCGATCCGGAACGCCAGGACGCCTTCTGGGTCAACCCCTTCGGCATGAGCTTCACCCAGATCAAGGCGTCCGACCTCATCCTCGTCGACCACGAGGGGACCCTGCTCCACGGCGACCGGCCGGTGAACCGGGCCGCGTTCGTCATCCACTCGCAGGTGCACGCCGCCCGTCCGGACGCGGTCGCGGCGGCGCACGCGCACTCCCTGCACGGCAAGGCGTTCTCCAGCCTCGGCATCCCGCTCGACCCGATCACCCAGGACGCCTGCGCGTTCTTCGAGGACCACGGGATCTACGACGACTACCGCGGTGTGGTCAACGAACGCGAGGAGGGCGAGCGGGTCGCCAAGGCGCTCGGCTCGTACAAGGCGGTGGTCCTCAAGAACCACGGGCTGCTCACGGTCGGGCACTCGGTCGCCGAGGCCGTGTGGTGGTTCGTCACCATGGAGCGTTCCTGCCAGGCCCAGCTGCTGGCGATGGCCGCGGGCACGCCGCGGCTGATCGACCGCGAGACGGCGCTGATCACCCGGGGACAGGTCGGCACGCATCTGGCCGGCTGGTTCCAGGCCCGTCCGCTGTGGGATCAGATCACGGCCTCGGACCCCGACCTCTTCGACTGATCAGGCTCCGGGGCTCCGCGGGTCCGCGTCGCCGGCCGAGGGCCCGCCGTCCCGCCGGTCCGCGTCCCCGGACGGGCGGGTCGACGCCTCCAGGAGCGGGGTCAGGAATTCCCGTTCGAGACTCCCCGGCGGCAGCTCCTCCGGCTCCACGTAGCTCTGCGCGAGTCCGCCCTCGCGCAGGGCGATCAGCAGGCGCGCGAACCGGTCGGCGTCCACGGTCAGTTCCCGTCCCGCACGGTGCAGCACGGTCCGCAGTCCGCGGGCGATCTCGGCCCGCAGCCGCGCGTCGTGGCGTGCCAGGACCCAGGCCGCCTGCGGATCGCGGATGGCGTGCAGCGTGAACTCCGTGGTGACCAGATACCAGTCCCGCTCGTCGGGCTCGACCCGCGAGGCGAGATCGGCCAGCCGCTCCAGGGTGTACTCCTCGGCCGTGAGCGAGTCGATTGCCTCGGCCAGCCGGCGCACGATCCGGTCGCTGTGTTCGTCGAAGAGGGCGAGGAAGAGCTCTTCCTTGCTCGCGAAGTTCGAGTAGTAGGCGCCTCGGGTGTAGCCGGCGCGCTCGCAGATCTGCTCGATCGAGGTGGCGTGGAAGCCGTTCTCGGCGAAGGCCGCCAGCGCCGCCTCGAGCAGGGCGGCCCGGGTGCGCGGCCGGCGCTTGGTGACACCCTTCGGCACGGACGGGCCTCCTTCGTTCACGGCCGACCCACGGATCGCCCGAGGACCGTCTCAGGATCGGCACGGTCGACCCGGCCACGATACCGGCCGCTCTCCGGGGCCCGGATCGGCCCCGGACGGTAAAATCCAGGCATGGGAGAGCGTCACGTCGCGCCCGCCGCACCCGAGCCGGTCCTCGCGGTCGGCGAGGAGGCGCGCCCGGCACGTTCGCGCCGGGTCCACCGCCTCGGGCGCGACCACCCCGGCCGCCGGACCGTGGGCGCGGACGGGCCCGTACGTCCCCGGCCCGTGCCCCATCCCGTACCGCCTCCGCGTGCGTCCGAGCCCGTACGTTTTCGGCCCGTGCCCCATCCCGTGCCACTGCCACGTGCGTCCGAGCCCGTGCCTCCCGTGCCGCCGTCCCCCGCGCCGCACCCGGCGCCCGTCCCGCCTCCCGTACCGGCTCCTGAGCCCCCGGCTCCGGCGCCGCCCCGGACGCCTCCCCGGCCCTCCACCGTGGGGCCCTCTTCCGTCCAGGGCCCCGTCTTCCGGGGGCTGGGACCATCGGCCCGGACGGGCCCGGATCACCGGCGGTGAGAGCGGGAAACCGCGGTCAGCGGACGACGTCGAAGACGTTCTTCTGCAGACCGTTGGCGTACGTCTCGTGCTCGACGAGCTTCAGCTTCTGGGCGTCCTTGTCCGTGGCGCTGAACAGTCGCTTGCCCGCGCCGAGCAGCAGCGGGAAGACGAGCAGGTGGTACCGGTCGATCAGGCCCGCGTCGGACAGGGCCTGGTTCAGGGTGGCGCTGCCGTGCACGATGATCGGACCGCCCTCGGTCTCCTTCAGGGCGGCGACCTCGTCGAGCGAGCGCAGGATCGTGGTCTCGCCCCAGTTCGACACCAGGTCGTCCTCGGTGAGGGTGGTGGAGACGACGTACTTCGGCATCACCTTGTAGTCGGCGAAGTCCGCCATGTCCGGCCACACCGGGCTGAACGCCTGGTAGCTGGTCCGGCCCAGCAGCATGGCGGTGGCCTCCTGCTGCTCCCGGCCTTTGATCTCGTACGCCTCCGGGACGAACTCGACGTCCTTGAAGGTCCATCCGGAGTTCCGGTATCCGGGCTCGCCGCCCGGGGCCTCCACGACGCCGTCGAGGGAGATGAAGGCGGTGCTGATCAGGGTACGCATCGGGATGTCCTCGGTGTCTCGTGTCCGGTTCTCGGCCAGTGCGGCTCGTACGCGAGGGGATCACACGATTCCTCGCCGCGCACCAGCCATGATCTTTGACTGCGGAGCGCGTGGAAACTCATCGGTCGTCGCCCGCGCCGTCGCCGTCACCCCCGATGACGTCACGCGGACGCGTCGCCGGGCCCGGGGCGATCAGGGGCGACGTCGCCGGTGCGGCTGACGCGGGAGGCGAGCAGGCCGCCGACGAAGCCGGCGACCAGGCCCCACAGGAAGGCGAGGCCGGCCGTCCTCCAGACGTGCGGGCGCAGCACCACCTCTCCGCCGAGGGAGTCGAGCTCGCCGATACCGAGGACGGAGAGGCCGAGCCGCGCCTCGACGAGCGTGAGGGGGGCGATGACGAGCATGGTGAGCGCGAAGGCGATCCCGAGGTGCAGGGCGTGCTGCCAGGGGCGGACCCCGGCGGGTGAACGGACGGCGGCGACGAAGGCCGCCACGAGGACGAGCACGGCGGCGACGGGGAGCAGCCACCAGGCGCGGGAGTCCTCGGCGGCCAGCGAGGACAGGTCGACCGTCGAGAGTCCGGAGCCCTCCGGCGTTCGCAGCACCGCGTCGAGGATCCGGGGCATGGGCAGGCCGAAGGGTCCCTCGACCCTGCCCTCCCAGGAGCCTCCGATGCCGACGCCGAGCCCGAGCCAGGCGACGTTGGGGAGGCCGAGCAGGAGGACGGCGAAGGTGTCGGCCGGATGGCCCTTGATACCGGCCACGACAAGCCCGACGCCCAGACCGATCACGACGTACGCGAGGACCAGCAGGAGCATCGCGGAGGCGGCGGGGCGCACGGTCTCCTGATGGCGCAGCAGCCGGGGCGGAAGAGGGGTGCGCCGCGAGACCAGCAGGGCGACGAGGAGGACGCCGAGGATCCACAGCAGCCCGAAGAGGAGGGTGGGACCGAGAACGGCACGGAAGCCGACGGTGGGATCGACCACGTCGAGGAGGTCGCCGAAGAGTTCGGCCAGCGGGTCCTCCTGCTCCTGGCCTCCGAGGCTGATGTGGAAGTCGTGCCGCGCGACCGCGCAGAGCGCCGCGAGCGCGGCGAGCCAGAGGAGGACGATCCCTCCGGCCCGGGTGAGGAGGTCGCCGGTGCCGGTCGTGGCGTGGCGGCGCAGGGGGCGCAGGAAGCAGGCTCCGGTGACGAGCGCGCCCACCAGGGTGACGGTGAGCGGCATGGCGCTCAGGTCGGCGTCGGTGCCGGCGAGAGCGCCGGCGTCGCCGGAGACGTCGATCCGGCCTCCGGCGGCCATGACGACCACGGCGGCGACGAGGGGGACGAAGCCTCCGGGAAGGTCGGCGGCTCCGGCGGCCCACAGGCCGAGTGCGGCCATGACGGCCATCGCGAGGAACCCGGCCAGGACCGCGGCCAGGGCCTCCGCCCAGGACCGAGCGAGGTGACTGCTCACCCGGCACACGCTAGTACCGGCGGGGGCGGTCCGCTTGGGGGCGCGCGCGTTCGGCACACGGCGGGCTCGGCGCGGAGGGCGGACGACCGGGCCGAGGGCGGACGACCGCCGGGGGCGGACGACCGGGCGGAGGGCGGACGACCACGGGGGCGGACGACCGGGCGGAGGGCAGGCGGGCGGAGGGCGGGCGCCTGCCGGCCGGGAGGGCAGGCGGCCGTGCGGGCGATCGATGGCGCGGCGCCCGGCGCGGCGTGCGGGTCGGGGAGCCGCCGCGTCCGGGCCAGGGCGTCGGCCGGCGGGGCGGGGGCGTCGAAATTCGGATGCCGGGGTCAGGAGGTCTGTGTACCGTCCAACGAGTGGAACCTCTTACCGACCGACAGATCCGTTCGTCCTTCGTGAACTGCACGAAGGGTGAGGCGAGCCGCCTCCGGCTGCCCCTCGACTTCACCGAACTCCCCTGGGACGACCTCGACTTCCTCGGGTGGGTCGACCCGGGCGCGCCGTTGCGCGCCCATCTGGTCGTGCCCCGCGAGGACGGCCCGCTCGGCATCTCCCTGAGAGTGCCGGCGACGAACCGCACCAGCGCGGTCAAGTCCAGCCTGTGCCAGATCTGCCTGACGGGTCACGCCTCGTCGGGGGTCACCCTGCTCGCCGCACCCCTGGCGGGCAGCCGCGGGCGCGAGGGGAACACGGTCGGCACCTACGTCTGTGCCGACCTGGCCTGTTCCCTGTACGTCCGCGGGAAGCGGCAGCCCAAGCTGCGAGGGGGCCGTCAGGAGGAGTCGCTGATGGCGGAGGAGCGGATCGACCGGATGATGACCAATCTGAACGCGTTCCTCGCCAAGGTGACGGCGGGCTGAGCGCCGCCCCGCGGCCTCCACCCCTAGCGGAAGGCCGCTTCGCCCGTGAGCGCCTTGCCGATGACCAGCGCGTGCACCTCGCTGGTGCCCTCGTACGTGAGCACCGACTCCAGGTTGTTCGCGTGGCGCATCACCGGGTACTCCAGGGTGATGCCGTTGGCGCCCAGGATCGTGCGGCACTCGCGGGCGATCGCGATGGCCTCCCGCACGTTGTTCAGCTTGCCGACGCTCACCTGCTCGGGGCTGAGCCGCCCCGCGTCCTTGAGCCGGCCGAGGTGCAGCGCGAGCAGCATGCCCTTGCCGAGCTCGAGGGCCATGTCGGCGAGCTTCTGCTGGGTGAGCTGGTAGGACGCGAGGGACCGCTCGAAGACGACGCGGTCGCCCGCGTAGGAGATCGCCGTCTCCAGGCAGTCGCGGGCCGCGCCGAGGGCGCCGAAGACGATGCCGAAGCGGGCCTCGTTCAGGCAGCCGAGCGGCCCGGAGAGGCCCCGGGCGTCGGGGAGCATCGCGTCCGCCGGCAGCCGCACGTCCTGGAGGACCAGCTCGCTGGTGACGCTCGCCCGCAGGGACAGCTTCTGCTTGATCTCCGGGGCGCTGAAGCCGGGTGTCCCGGAGGGGACCAGAAAGCCGCGGACGCCGTCGTCGGTCCGGGCCCAGACGACGGCGACGTCGGCGACCGATCCGTTGGTGATCCACATCTTGGTGCCGTTGAGGACCCAGTCACCGCCGTCCCGCTTGGCGTGGGTGCGCATGGCCCCGGGGTCCGAACCGGCGTCCGGCTCGGTGAGCCCGAAACAGCCGATGTACTCCCCCGCCGCCATGCCGGGCAGCCACCGCTGCTTCTGCTCCTCGGAGCCGTACTTCCAGATGGCGTACATCGCCAGGGAGCCCTGGACCGAGACCAGGCTGCGCAGTCCCGAGTCGACGGCCTCCAGCTCCAGGCACGCCAGGCCGTACGCGACGGCGCTGGTGCCCGCGCAGCCGTACCCCTCCAGATGCATGCCGAGCACCCCGACGCCGCCGAGCTCGCGGGCCAGTTCCCGCGCCGGGATCGCCCCCTGCTCGAACCAGCCGGCGACGTGCGGGCGCAGCTCGCGGTCGGCCATGGCCCGGACGGTCGCGCGGATCTCGCGCTCCTCGTCGGTCAGCAGACCGTCGATGGCGAGGAGATCGAAGGGGTGGACGGGTGACGACTTCGACGCGGCGGGCGACTTCACGGACGGCCTCCTGGCTGCTCTGGCGGCGGTGGCAACACGGCGGGGCGAAGCCTAGCCGGAGATCGGATTTTGGATCCAGTATTGAATATCCCTTGTCCGATGCGTACGTTCGCGGTGGATCCGATCGCCGGCGGAGGAGAGCGGGATGCGCGCTGATCGACCGGCAACGCCGGGGAACCCTCAGGAGCACGGGCAGCCGCACCCTGGGGCCGGTGAGAACGGTGAGACCGCGCGTGAGGCCCGCGCGGGGCTTTCCGGACATGGCGCAGGGGCACCCGCGAGGCCTTCCGGACACGACACAGGGGTACCCGCCGGAGCGTCCGCCCTCGGCGGCATCGTGGTGGCCGACTTCGGCCGGGTGCTCGCCGGACCGTACATGACGATGCTTCTCGCCGACCTCGGCGCCGACGTCATCAAGATCGAGCGGCCCGGCTCGGGTGACGACACCCGCGCGTGGGGGCCGCCCTTCGCCGACGGAGAGGCCACGTACTTCCTCGGCGTGAACCGGAACAAGCGCTCCGTCGCCCTCGATCTGACGGACCCGACGGATCTGGAGACGGCCCGGGCGATCGTCGACCGCGCCGACGTCCTGGTCGAGAACTTCCGGCCCGGCACGATGGAGAAGCTGGGCCTCGGCCACGAGGAGGTACGGGCCTCCAACCCCGGCCTGGTCTACTGCTCGGTGACGGGCTTCGGCTCCGCCGAGGGCGCCCATCTGCCCGGCTACGACCTGCTCGTGCAGGCCATGGGCGGGCTGATGAGCGTCACGGGCGAGCCCGGCGGTCCGGGCACCAAGGCGGGCGTCGCGCTCGTCGACGTCGTCACCGGCCTGCACGCGGGCCTGGGCATTCTCGCGGCGCTGCGGCACCGGGAGCGCACGGGCGAGGGCCAGCGGGTGGAGGTCTCGCTGCTCGGCTCGCTGCTCTCCGCCCTGACCAACCAGTCGGCGGCCTATCTCGGCGCGGGCGTCGTGCCCCGGGCCATGGGCAACCGTCACCCGAGCATCGCCCCGTACGAGGTCTTCGAGGCGAGCGACCGGCCGCTGGTGCTCGCCGTGGGCAACGACCGTCAGTTCCGGTCGCTCTGCGAGCGGCTCGGCGCCCCCGGGCTCGCCGACGATCCCCGGTTCGCCGACAACACCGCCAGGGTCGCCCACCGCGAGGAACTGGTCGCGGCGCTTGCGGGTCCGCTCGTCCGGCGGACGGCAGGCGACTGGTTCGAGGAGCTGACGGCCGCCGGGGTGCCGTGCGGTCCGATCAACGATCTGGCGGACGCCTTCGCGCTCGCCGACCGCCTCGGCCTGGCCGCACGCGCCCCCGCCGCCCTCGCCGGACCCGGCCAGGTGGCCCACCCGATCGCGCTCGACGCCACCCCGCCGGTCTACCGCGGCGCTCCCCCGCACCTGGGCGAGCACACCGCGGCCGTCCTAACGGAGCTGGGGCTGCCCCCTCGCACTTCATAGGAAGATGTACGGCACCGGCAGCGCGGATCCGCCGGTAAGCGAGCGAAGGAAGGTCACAGGCGATGAGCAGCGCGGTACAGAAGCGGCGGCCGCCGACCGCCCAGCAGTTCGTCCTGGAGGAACTGCGGCGCGCCATCACCAGCGGCGAACTGAAGCCGGGCGGCCAGATCCGCCAGGACGCGCTCGCGGCGCGGCTGGACGTCAGCCGGGTGCCGCTGCGCGAGGCCCTGAAGACCCTGGAGGCCGAGGGCCTCGTGGTGCACCACGTCCACCGGGGCTACTTCGTCGCCGAACTCTCGCTGGACGACCTGGAGGAGATCTACCGCATCCGTGAGCTCCTGGAGACGGAGGCCGTCCGTCTCGCGGTGTCCCGGGGCCAAGACGGTCTGACCGCCACGCTGGAGCAGATCCAGCGGGAGGTGGAGCGGGCCGCCGACGCCGGCGACGTGACGGCGATGGCCGCCGCGAACCGCCGGTTCCACTTCACGCTCGTCGAGGCATCCGGAATGCCTCGGCTGGTCCGGCTGATCGCCACCCTGTGGGACTCCACGGACGCGTACCGCTCGCTCTACTACACCGAGGTCGCCAACCGGGAGCGCGCCGTGCGGGAGCACAGGGCGGTCATCTCGGCGGTGCGCCACGGCGACACCGACGCCGCCCTGCGCTGGCTGCACGACCACCGGGCCCACGCGGTGGCCGCGCTTCGCGAGGTCCTCGACCTGGACGGGGACCTGGACTGACCCGCGGGGCACTCGACCTGGACCGACCCGCGGTGTCCGCGCCGTGGACGATAATCCGCGTGCGGCGCACGACCCCGGCTCCCTACCCTCGACGCCATGGATCGCAGAGAGCTGGTGAACGTCGTCGACGTCGAGGCGACCTGCTGGGAGGGCAAGCGGCCGCCCGGGGCGGTGAGCGAGATCATCGAGATCGGTCTCACCGTCGTCGACCTGGAGGCGGGCGAGCGGATCGGCCGGCACCGGATCCTTGTCAGGCCCGCCCGGTCGACGGTGAGCCCGTTCTGCACCGAGCTGACCGGACTCACCCAGGCGGAGGTGGACACGGGCCTGGACTTCGCCGCCGCTTGCCGGCTGCTGGCCGCCGAGCACGCGGCCGGGTCGCGACCGTGGGCGAGTTGGGGCGACTACGACCGCAAGCAGTTCGCGCACCAGTGCCGGGTGACCGGCACGGAGTACCCCTTCGGGCATCGGCACATCAACGCCAAGGCCGTGTTCACCGAGGCGAACGCGCTGCCCCGGCGCCCGGGCATGGCCCAGGCGCTGGAGATCGCCGGGCTCCCCCTGGAGGGACGGCACCACAGCGGCGAGGACGACGCCTGGAACATCGCCGCGCTCGTCCTCCGGTTGCACGGACGAGGCGCCTGGCCCGCACGCGCGTCCTGACCGCCGGACCTCCGCCGGCCCGTCACAACCATTGACAGGCTCACCTCACTCTCACCATTCTGAGAGCGCTCTCAAGGCGCGTTCGTCCGCTCGAACACGCCTGTCCCCACCCTTCCCCCCACCTCCGAGGAGCCCCACGTGCCCTCCCGCCATCGCCGCAGGCTCACCCTGCTCGCCCCCCTCGCCGTCGCCGCGCTGATCGGCACCGCCGTCACCGTGGCCGGTCCTTCCCCCACCGTCCAGGCAGCCGTCCCGGCCACGATCCCGCTCACGTTCACCAACAACTCCGGCCGAACCGAGCCGGTCTACGTCTACAACCTCGGTACGGAGCTCTCCACCGGACGCCAGGGCTGGGCCGACGCGAACGGCACCTTCCACCCCTGGCCGGCCGGGGGCTCCGTCCCCGTGCCCGCGCCGGACGCGGCCATCGCCGGACCGGCGAACGGCGGGTCCATGACGATCCGTCTGCCGAAGTTCTCGGGCCGGATCTACTTCAGTTACGGACAGAAGCTCGTCTTCAAGGTCGCGACGGGCGGCCTGGTGCAGCCCGCCGTCCAGAATCCGAGCGACCCGAACCGGAACATCCTGTTCAACTGGTCCGAGTACACGCTCAACGACTCCGGTCTGTGGCTCAACAGCACGCAGGTCGACATGGTCTCCGCGCCGTACGCCGTGGGCGTCAAGCGCCCCAGCGGGGCCGTCGCGACCACCGGCCGGCTCAAGCCGGGCGGCTACCGCGGCTTCTTCGACTCGCTCCGCGGCCAGCCCGGGGGCTGGGCGAACCTCATCCACACGCGCGCCGACGGCACCCTCCTGCGCGCGCTCGCCCCCGGCCACGGCATCGAAGCGGGGGCGCTGCCGGCCGGCGTCATGAACGACTACATCAACCGCGTCTGGACCAAGTACGCCACCTCCACGCTGACGGTGACGCCCTTCACGAACCAGCCCTCGGTCAAGTACTACGGCCGGGTCTCCGGCAACGTCATGAACTTCACCAACGGGTCCGGCGCGCTCGTCACGTCCTTCCAGAAGCCGGACTCCGACAGCGTCTTCGGCTGCTACAAGCTGCTCGACGCCCCCAACGACATGGTCCGCGGCCCCATCTCCCGTACGCTCTGCGCCGGTTACAACCGCTCCACCCTCCTCACCAACCCCAACCAGCCGGACGCCTCGTCGGCCGACTTCTACAAGGACACGGTGACCAACCACTACTCTCGCAAGATCCACGCCCAGATGGCGGACGGCAAGGCCTACGGTTTCGCCTTCGACGATGTCGGCGCGCACGAGTCCCTGGTGCACGACGGCGACCCGCAGCAGGCGTACGTGACTCTCGACCCGTTCAACTAGAGGGTCTCTGTCGGGCAGGTCCGGGGCCGGGGGTCCGGCGGTGGTCGACCCACCGCCGGACCCCCGGGCCCGTCACCGCCTCCGCCCCGTCCCCCCCTGCCGCGCTCCCCGTCCGGCGCGTACTCCCTCCCTCACCGGCCCTCAGGGCGCGCCCGCTCAAGCGGGCCCCGGGCGTCCGCGATCCCGGGCCCGCGTGAGGGATCATGGCTGAAGAAGCGGAGAAGGGACGGGACCGACCATGAGGCACCGCAGTGTCGCCGATCTGATGACGCCGACCGCGGTGGCGGTGCAGCCCGGGACGCCGTTCAAGGAGATCGCGCGGCTCCTCGACGAGTACGGCATCACGGCGGTGCCCGTGGTCGACGAGGCGAACCGGCCGATCGGTGTCGTGTCGGAGGCGGATCTGCTGCGCCGCCACACCACGAAGGACGGTCCCAGCACCGCCGAGGCCATGATGACCAGCCCGGTCGTCGTGGCACGGCCCTCGTGGACGGCGGTCGAGGCGGCCCGGGTGATGGAACGGCACCGGGTCAAGCGGCTGCCGGTGGTGGACTCGGGCGGGCAGCTCATCGGCGTGCTCAGCCGCAGCGACCTGCTGCAACTCTTCCTCCGGCGCGACCGCGCGATCCAGGAGGAGATCCTCGAGGACGTGGTCACCCGCATCCTCCGCCTCTCGCCTGCCGCCCTCCACATCGACGTCGCGGAGGGCCGGGTGACCCTCACCGGCACCTTGCCGAGCAAGAGCATCGCCCCGGCGTTCGTACGGCTCTGCGAGGACGTGGACGGAGTCGTGGAGGTGGTCGACCACCTCTCGTACGAGGACGAGGACGAGGACCGGACGGAGGGGGCGGCGGCCGAGGCGTAGCCGCGAGGTGCGGGGCGTGGGCGGGGCGGGTCCCGCCCCGAGTCGGGCGCCCGCGGCCAGGGGGGCGACCCGCCCTGGCGACGCGAACGACTCCCACGGGCGTTGAACGCGGCTGGACGAGCCGATCCCGTCCAGATGCCCCTCCGCGAGACGGGCGTACCCCCCACAAGCGCGTCGACGCGGTGGGACGCTGGCAGGCAGACGCCCCGGCCGACGCCGCAGAGCGACCGCGCCCCCCGCCCCGTCGGGGCCGTCGGAGCGGCGCACCGGCCCGACCGGGCGACAAGACGCCTTTCCGGACACCGCTTCGGGCAGCCGTATTCGACGCCGGTGCGCTGGGGGACCGCGCCCGCACCCGCCGCCGGCACCCCTGCCCACTGCCCGTCGACCGGGCGGCAGGGTGCCTTTCAGGAGACCGCTTCAGGCCAGCCGTAGCCGGGGCCCGTGTGCTGGGGGACCGTGCCCGCGCCCGCCGCCTCCATGTCGCGGTTGGCCTCCCGCATCAGCTGACCCGCCAGGTCCTTCATCGCCCGGCTCGCGGCCAGCTCGTCCCCGATCGCCGGTACGTCCACGTCGGCCGGGTTGCACCGCGCGCTGCCCCGGCCCGTGAGGTGCGACGTGCCCGTGTCCAGGTGTGCCTCGGCCTTCGTCCTGCCGGCCTCCTCGACCAGTTCCAGGCCGACCTTCCACTCGAGGTGCCGTGTCATGGTCTGCCTCCTCGCGATGCAGGGCAGCGCGGGACGGCCCGCACGCCCCTTCCTCCTCCCAGGATCCACCGCCGCGCGCGCGGGCGCGCGGCGACGGCCGCCCGGCGATCGCCCACGGCGCCGCGCCCGGGCGCGCGCCACGCCCGGCGCTCCCGCCCGGCCGTCCCCGCGCCCCACGCGACGTCGCCGACGGGTTCCCGGGTGACCCGCCGTCACCTTGTTACCGTGTGGAGCCTCCACGACTGATGGCACGTCAGCTTCCGCGCCGACGGCGTGATCCCGCACGTCTCCTCACGAAAGGCCTCTCCATGACGCTACGGCCGCGCCTCACCCGCCTGGCCGTCGGAGCCCTGCTGGCAGGAACGCTGCTCGCCGGGACCACCCCGGCCACCGGCACGACCGCGGCGGCGGCTCCGCCCCTCTCCGGAAGCCAGGCCCGGGCCCGCGCGCTCGCGGCCCCCCTGCCCGGTCGCCCGGGTGACTTCCGGCTGGTGGCGGGGCCCTCCCTCACCGTGCTCGTGGACCGGCTGGAGGCCGCGCTCCCGAAGCAGGGGCTGAGCGCGCTGATGGCGCAGGCCGACCGGGAGGCCGGCCGGGACGACGCCTGCGGCACCACCGGCATCTACGGCCCCGACCTCACACCGCACCACCGCGTCTGCTGGGACGACACCGACGCCACCTCCTCCGAGTGGATCCCGCAGTCCATCACCGGCGTCTCCGACGCGCAGGAGGACGAGGACTGGGGCTCCTCCGACGCCGACCCCCTCGCCGTGGGCTCGTACGACGCGGAGAATCCGGGCCGCAGCGACTACGTCTGGGGCCGCGCCGACTGCCTGCGCGCCACCGCCTCCACCGCCTGCGAGGAGAAGGGCGTCCGGGTCAGCCTCTTCCACCGGGCCACCGGGAAGTACCGGCACGTCCTCCTGGTGTGGCCGTACGCGGACTCCCGCGGCCGCGTCTCCTTCGACGCCCTCCACGCGCGCGAGGGCATGTGCACCGGCACCGTGACGGAGAGCTGCAAGGCGCAGAACGGCACCCACGCCGGGGGCATGGTCTGGTACGGCAACCATCTGTACGTCGCCGACACCGAGAACGGCCTGCGGGTCTTCGACCTCCGCACGATCCTGGACCTCGACCCGGACGGCGACGCCGCCGTCGACGACCCGACGCCGGACGGACTGGTCAGCAACGTCCGCGACCCGAGGCGCGTCGGACGCCAGGGCGCCGTCTGGTACGGCTTCGGCCACCGGTACGTGATGCCCCAGGTGGCGACGTTGAACTTCACCGCGCCGCGGGCGCCAGGCGAGACCGACGCGTACCAGTGCTACGCCACCGCCCGGCCGAAGGCGTCGTACATCTCCCTCGACCGCACGGGCACGGACCATCTGCTGCTCGGCGAGTACTGCAGCACCGACGGGGGCGACAGCCCCGGCCGCGTCGGCACGTATCCCATGGCGGCGGTCACCGCCGCGGTGGAGGGCGCGGCCGGTACGGTCGCGGACGCCGACTCCGCGTACGGACTGCCGACGGGGCCGACGCTCGACGGCGAGGCACTGTGGCAGAAGATCCAGGGCGTCACGCGGTACGAGGGGACGTGGTACTTCCACCGCGGCAACGGCACCGACCACGGCCGGCTGCTCCAGGCCACCACGGCGACCGTCGGCGGGGCGAGGCGGCTCGTCGGCAACCCGAAGGCGCTGCGGTCCGCGATCGGGCCCGAGGACCTGTACCTGGCGCACGGGCGGGGCGACGGTCTTCCCGCGCGGCTGTGGTCCCTGAGCGAGCACGCGCCGAGCGTGTGCGCGGTCTGCGAGCGCGAGATGTACGGCTACGACATGAGCGCCGTCACCCGTGCCTTCGGCGGCCGGTGAGGGTCGGGACCGTCCTTGACCTCGGTCCGTCGGATCCTGGCGATGAGACGCCACGCTCTTGTCTCGGGGCGGATGGCGCCGGACAGTACGGGCATGGCGGTCGTTGTGCTGGTGGGGACCCTGGACACCAAAGGGCTGGAGTACGGCTGGCTGCGGGAGCGGCTGCTGGGGCGGGGCGTCGACGTCCTGGTGGTCGACGCCGGGGTCATCGGCGCGCCGCGGAGCCATGCCGACATCACGCGCGCCGAGGTGGCCCGGGCGGCGGGGGTGGATCTGGAGCGATTACGGACGGAGGGCGACCGGGGCGCGGCCGTGACCGCGATGGCCCGGGGCGCCACCGAGGTCGTGCTGCGGTTGTACGGCGAGGGCCGGCTGCACGGAGTGCTGGCCCTCGGCGGCAGTGGCGGTACGTCCCTCGCGACGCGGGCGATGCGGGAGCTGCCGCTCGGGGTGCCGAAGGTGATGGTCTCCTCGATGGCCTCGGGCGACGTCTCGCCGTACGTCGGTTCCGCGGACATCAGCCTGATGTACAGCGTCGTGGACATCGCCGGGGTGAACCGCGTGTCCGCCCCGATCCTGGCGAACGCCGTCGACGCGGTCGCCGCGATGGCGCGCGGCTTCGCCGCCGACGGTGCCCGGGCGCTTCGCCCGGCCGAGCTGGGCGCGTCGGGCGGCACCGCCGGCGGGAACGGGCCTGAGGGCGAGGGGGCCGGCGGGGACAGGCCGCTGATCGCGGCGAGCATGGCGGGGGTGACGACGCCCGGTGTCGACGCCGCCCGCGGACGGCTGACGGACCGCGGTTACGAAGTGCTGGTGTTCCACGCCAGCGGGACGGGCGGGCGCACCCTCGAATCGCTCGCCGACCAGCGGCTGTTCACCGGCGTCCTGGACCTGACCCTCTGTGAACTGGCCGACGATCTCTGCGGGGGCATCCTGACCGCGGGACCGGACCGGCTGCTCGCCGCCGGCCGTCGTGGTCTTCCGCAGGTGGTGAGCCCCGGCGCTCTCGACATGGTGAAGTTCGGCCCACCGGACACCGTCCCCGCGCGCGTGCGGGACCGCGACGTACGGGTGCACAACCCCTCGATCACCGTCGTCCGCACGACCACGCGGGAGTGCGCCGAGCTGGGCAGGCGTGTCGCCGCGAAGCTGCGCGACGCGACGGGACCGACCACGGTGTGCCTTCCCCTGCGCGGGCTGTCCACGCTGGGCGCACCGGGCGAGCCGTACCACGATCCGGTCGCCGACGGGGCGCTCTTCGCCGCGCTGAAGGACGGGCTGCGGGGCAGCGCCGTCGCCGTGGTCGAGATCGACGCCCACATCAACGAACCGGCCTTCGGCCACGCGGCGGCGGACCTCCTGCACGGGATGGTCACCCGTAGCGGACGATCCGCCTGACCCCTGGAGGAGGCCCCCCGAGCCGTCACCCCGGCAGGTCCGCGAGGCGGCGGCGGTCCAGTGGAGAGGCGCGGCGGTCGAGACGCTCCTGGAGGAGGTGGCGTGCGGCGTCGCTGTGGCCCGCCTCCATGAGGGCGTACAGCAGCGTCTCCTCGACGACCTCGCGCTGCGCGGCACTGCCGCCCACCCTGCGCAGCGACGGCAGCAGCTCCCGCAGCACCCGCACGGCGGTCGTCCACCGCTCCTCCAGGACGGCCTCCAGCGCCCGGCACAGCGGCTCCACGACCTCCCGCTGTACGGCGTCCGCCTGGGCCGCGTGCCCGCGCAGGCGCCGGAGCGCGGGAAGGTCTCCGGCCGCGGTGAGCGCCACGGCGCTGTGCAGGGCCGTGAACGCCGTCGCCGGGCGCTCGACGAGTTCGACGGCGACCGCGTCGAGCACGCCGTCGGCGGGCATGCGGCCCGTCCAGTTCCGTGACATCCGGGCCCGCCACAGGAGCGACCCGGAGTCGACGAGGGCGCGGACGCCGTTCACCCGGCACGGGGCGAGCTGGGCGAACCAGCGGCGGCGCACCGCGGCGGCGTCGTCCAGGGCGAGTTCGTGCAGGGCCACGTGCCAGGAGAAGTGCGCCCGGTGGACCGCGCCCCGGCCCTGTCCGCCGATCCAGTCGTCGAGCCAGTCACGGCCCGTGCGGTGATCACCGGACTCGTAGTGGACGTGGGCGAGGGCGTGCACCGCGTGGCCGGACGCGGGCTCCGCGGCCAGCGCCACGCGGGCGAGGGCGCCCGCCTCGTCGACGTACCCCTCCTCCTGGCGCAGGAAGGCGACGAGCGAGGTGTGGAACCAGTGACCGTCGTAGACGGGCGCGGTGCGGTCCACCAGCCGTCGCGCCAAGGTGCCGTCGAGGTCGCCGACGCCGGAGAAGGCGATCGTGGGGACCGCGACGCTGAGCGCGAGGGCGTCCCCGGGGAAGCGGTCGAGATGGTCGATCAACGCCGTGTCGCCGTCCGAAGCCCGCCGGTCCCGGCCCGGGGCGGTCGACCGAGGGCCGGGCCCCGTCTCGATGCGGCGGGTGACGACGTCGACGAAGGAGCGTTCCCGCTCGTCGCCCCGTTCCCGTACACCGCGCTGGGCGTCGGCGAGCCTCCGGGCCACGTCGACCTCAGCGCCGCACTCGTGCCCGAGCAGGGCGAGCGCGGCATGGCCGAGGGCGAAGCCCGGGTCCAGTTCGGTGGCGCGGGTGAACGCCTCGGCGGCCTTGGCCCGCACGGTGATCACCCGGGCGAGTCCGGTACGGAAGGAAGCGGCGGCCGCCGCGTGGGTGGTGAGCGGGAGCCCGAACTGGTCGGTCGGGCGGCGCCGGTTGGCCCGTGGGGTGCGGGTGAGCGGGGCGAGGAGGGCCTCGGCGACGTCCCGCGCCTGGGAGCGGATCTCCGGGATCGCGGTGGTCTCCCACAGCTCACCGCGGCGGGACGCTCCGAGCGTGAACAGGGCGCGCCGCGCCTCCCCTCCGGCGTCGAGGAGACGGCCCTCGTCGGTGGCGACCCCGATGCCCAGGGGTCCCGGCACCGCGAGTCCCCCGGCGAGCAGGCCGCCCCACAGGGGGTCGGCGGCCGCGTCGAGCCGGAGCCCGGGCCCGGTGCAGTCCACGACCCATCCGACGGTGAGCCGCCGGCCGTCGGCCAGCGCCACGGTGAGGCGGCCGTCCTCGCACGGCGCGGCGGAGACGATCCGGCCGGCGTGCACGCGCAGTCGGCGAGCGGCCCGGGCACGGGCGACCGCCTCGGCGGTGACCGGCGCCATCCGGTGCCGGTGGACGTTCCACCGGGTGGCGTCGCGGCCGAGGAACTCGGCCTTCTCGTCGGCGGTGAGGCCCTGCCAGAGTTCGGCGACGCGGGGGCGCAGCCCGTCGAGGGCGGGCCGCCAGTCGCCGTGGTCGCGGAACGCCGCGGCCAGATGACGCCGTACGGCCGTGCGGAGCAGGCGGAGGGGCAGGCCGGCCAGGGCCGGAGGCGGGGGGACGGGCGGCAGCGGGGAGACGGCGTGCGGCTGGGGCAGCAGGCCGGTGCGGGACAGGGCGTGGACGGTGCGACCGGGGCGGTCGAGCACGAGTGCGAGGTCGATGGCGGTCAGTCCCGTGCCGACCAGCAGGACGTCGTGCTCCTCCCCCACGGCGTCGAGCGCGCCCGGCGCCCAGGGGTCCGCGAGGAACCGTTCGGAGGCGCGCAGCTCCGCCGGCGCCCAGGCCGACCCGCCGGACGCGGGTCCGGTGGCCAGGACCACGCTGTCGGCGGTGACCGTCGCTCCGTCGGCGAGCCGGAGCGCGAGGCGCCCGTCGGCCGTGTCGGCGCAACTCGTCGCCCGTGTACGCAGGCGGCGTACGGCGACCGTGCCGTGCGCGGTGATGATCGCGCGGCCGAGGGTGTCGGCGAGGTAGGAGCCGAAGCGGTGGCGGGAGGCGAAGTCGCCGTGTTCGACGGTCGGTTCGCCGTGGCGGCAGAGCCAGCGCTGGAAGTGGCCGGGGTCGTCCGGATAACAGCTCATCCCGCCGACCGGCACGTTGAGCCGGTGCTCCGGCACCTCGGTGGCGTAGGCGGTGCCGCGGCCCGCCTCCGCCGCCGGATCGATCAGGACCAGGTCGAGCGGAATGCGGCGTCGCGCCGCCGTCTCGCACAGCTGGACGGCGACGAGCGCCCCGGCCGCACCTGCTCCGACGACTGCCACGGTTGATCGCGGTACAGCGGACACCACGGATACCTCCGGCTCCAGGCGATTGATCAGACGTTGGTCAGGCTTGGCTCGGGCTGGTCTGGCTTGGTGGGGCTGGGTGTGGCTCGGTCGGGCGGGTCGCGTCGTGCGGGGCGTGCGACGCGGGTGTGACCGTCGGTGTGCGCCGCTCGCGGCCCGCGTGAAGTTCACTATGTCGATGAACAATGTGAAGTGACAAGGCCGCCGTGCGCGGGCGACCGTGCCGGATCGATTTCGCGCCAGGCATGAGACATTGAGTCGGTGAGGATCTCAGCGAGAACGGACTACGCGGTCCGGGCCATGGCGGAGCTGGCCTGCTCGACGGACCGGCCGCTGAAGGCGGAGGACATCGCGGGCCGTCAGGACATTCCCGTCCGCTTCCTCTTCGTCGTCCTCAGCGAGCTGCGCCAGGCGCGGCTGGTGCGGAGCGTGCGCGGGCCCGAGGGGGGCTACGTGCTCGCCAGGCCGCCCGCGGAGATCACGCTCGCCGACGTGATCCGGGCGATGGACGGTCCGCTTGTCAGCGTGCGTGACCTGAAGCTGACGGGCCTGGAGTACCAGGGCGCCGCGGCGCCGATGCCGGACGTGTGGCGAGCCGTGCGCGCAAGCCTGCGCCATGTCCTCGAGGGGACGACGCTCGCGGACCTCGCGTCGGGGACGCTGCCCGAGCTGGTGCGGGAGCGGGCCCGCGAATACAACGACGACGTACGCACGTATCCCTAAGGGTCGTCCCGCAAATGATCATCGGCTGTGGTGGGCGGTGGCGGAGGAGCTCGCGGGCCCCGTCTAGGGCGTGTTTCGGATCATCTGATCGTTGGTCTCGGGGTGACGATGACTGATGCTCAGTGGGCGCGGGGCGAACCGTTGTTGCCGGATCGGACGCCTCGGCGGGGTGGGCGATGGCGGGATCACCGCTTGGCGATCGACGCAATCGCGTTCAAGTACCGCACAGGGACGCCGTGGAGGGACTTGCCTGGACGCTTCGGGTCGTAGAAGGGCATCCATCACCGGCTGCGGAAGTGGGCCGTCCACGGGACCTGGGAGAAGGGGTTTACCGCTCTCCTGGGCCAGGCCGACACCGAGGGCGATCTGGACTGGGTCGCCGCAATCGACTCCACGATCGTCCGCCCCCACCAGCACGCGGCCGGGACCCGTCCGTTGGGTGCGGGATCACGGGAACAGCGTGTTGCCGGCAGGTGGCAGTGGACACCGCTGCCCTATCCGTGTGTTTCTCGGGTGCGGAGTCCGATGCTCACCTTGCGCCTCTGACCGGTCCCGAACGCTGCTGCTCGCGTTGCCCGTAGCGGGTCCTGCCCTGCGGCTTGTAGGTCGACAGGGCGATCGCCAGCAGAAGCACGACCAGGGCCGCGGCGGACTGGATGACGAGCTGGGTCCGCAGGCCGGTGAGGGTGTCGACGGACCAGTCCGGTGCCGCCGCCGCGCGCGCGATGTGGCTGATGGGCGGCATGTGGAGGAGGAGCGCGCCGGTCGCGAGAACGGTGATCGCGAGCTTCACCGTCACCCAGTAGTAGCGCAGGAGGCCCCACGTCGTTCCGAGTGAGGACACGACGCCAGTCACCAGGCTCGCGAAACAGAGCGGCAGGATCACGTACCAGCCGGTCACCCCCATCGTGACGTACACCGACCGCACCGTCAGCGCGTCCTGCGCGGTCAGTCCCGTCACGGCGAGAGCGAGGAAGACCGCGACCGCGCCGAACCACCCGACCGAAACGGTCACGTGAGAAGTGAGGGCGAGCTTGCGCTTGCGCGGCGACATCGCCATCAGCCGTGGCCCCGCATGCCGCCGCCGGCCAGATGGAGAGCGATGAAGGCCACCACGAGGATCGCGGCACCGATCAGGAGCGCGGTCACCCAGCGGGGCCGGGGGGCGTGCGGGGGAGGGGACTGCTCGGACATGAGAAAACTCCGATGCGTACGAAAGCGGAACGGCGGGAGGTCGGGCAGCCCACTTTTTCGATACAGGTTGTCTCTGTCAAGTCATAGTGTCACGCTTGCGTCGTCCCGTACATTGTGGGGATGCCGAAGCTGTGGAACGAGACGATCGAAGAACACCGCAACGCTGTGCGGGACGCGACGCTCGACGCCACCGCCACGCTCGTGGCCGAGCACGGCCTGATGTCCGTGACGATGTCGCGGATCGCGCAGGAGACCGGCATCGGGCGGGCGACGCTCTACAAGTACTTCCCGGACGTCGAGTCGATCCTTGTCGCCTGGCATGAGCGTCGGGTCGCCCACCACCTCGAACAGCTGCAAGCCGTACGGGACCGCACTGCGGATCCCGGCCGGCAGCTCCACGCCGTCCTGGAGATGTACGCGCTCATCTCATACGAGCGCCATGGTCACCACGACACCGACATGGCCGCCCTGCTCCACCAGGGCCAGGCCATCACCCAGGCTCACCAGCGACTCCTGGAGCTCGTCCGAGACCTCGTCGCCGAGGGCGCCGCGAGCGGTGCGCTGCGTGCCGACGTCGCCGCCGATGAGCTCGCCGCGTACTGCCTCCACGCCCTCGGCGCGGCGGCGGGGCTGCCGTCGAAGGCGGCGGTCCGGCGGCTCGTGGAGGTGACGCTCGCCGGCTTGCGGCCCGCGGACCGTCCCGTCGATGCCGGTGAACCGGCGATCTTGAGCGGGCACCAGATCGAGGATCGGCAACATCCTCGACACGGCTCTCGGTGAGTCCGCCGTGAGCGGCAGCGCCACTGCCTTCCTCGCGGGGCACAGGTGTCAGACGGCGAGGGTACGACGGAGTCCCGGCGGCGCCCCGTCCAAGGGCTGTCCCGCAAACGCTGGCGGGGCTGCGCTGAGGTGAGAGCGGGATACCCGCGATACTCCGACGCGGCGGCTGTGGCAGCCTGCCGGCATGCCATGGGAGCTGCGAGAACACGCAGGCCGTCACTACGCCGTCCTGTTCCACCACGCCTTGCCCGACGATGCCTGGGCCGTGGAACCGAGCGAGGCTCGGCCTGCGCCGGCCAACTCCGACGCCACGGTGACCCGCTTTCCGGGTTCTGCTTGCCTGGTAGCCCTTGTTCCAGACGAGGACCCGAGTCCGGAACCGACCGTTCGTGTCTACAGTCCGGACGAACGCGTGGTGCCCTACGAGATCATGCGCTGGTTTATGGAACAGGTGGCCGACCAGGTTGAACGCTGTCGCATCGCGTTCGAGCAGGGTGAACCGGAAGCAGTGGAATGATCACGCAGCGGCTGGTGTGATCACGGCGTCAGAGCCCTCTGGGACAGCCCCGTTCAGCGGACTGAGCCCACGGCAGTTCGGGAAGCTGATCTCCGCGTTACAACGCGAGAGCGCCACCCCGGTTCACACGGGTCGGCCGTGGGGCCTCCTGCTGGAGGACCGGGTCGGCACGCTGGTGCCCACCCAACCGCAACGACTGCAAGGCGTGGGAGCTGTCCGGGGCGAAGGCCGCCGCCGGAAAGACCACTGTGATCGCGGACGCCGGCTACCGCGGCACCGGCCTGCTCATCCCGCACCGCCGCGAACCCGGCCAGGCTGAACTCACAGCCTGAAAGGAGGAACATAACGCCTCCCACCGCAAGCTCCGCACCCGCGTCGAGCACACCTTCGCTCGCATGAAGACCTGGAAGATCCTCCGTGACTGCCGTCTGGAGGGCGATGGAGTCCGCCACGCCGTGCTCGGCATCGCTCGCCTCCACCACCTCGCCTTGACCGGGTAGAGGATCTGTGCCGACGGTCGATGAGGACCACTTCTGAGATCACTTGCGGGACAGCCTGAGGGGGACCAGCACCCGAAGCGGGACCGAAGGCCGCACGACGACGTTGTGCGGCCTTCAGCCTTTTCCCACGACAAGGCACATTCCGGCAACCGCCGGAACTCCGGTAGGTCCGGGGAACTCCCGGGAGAAAAGCGACGTCCCGCGACGGTCGCTCAATCTGCACACCGAATGCGCAGGGGACACACCTTCTGCCGAAGTCCCTCTCGGGGCGTGGGCCGACGCGCCCCCGCCACCGGCCCGGCTGATCCGGAATGTCGCATTCCGGCCTGTCGGGGCGGTCGTCACCCCGCGCGGCAGTCGGTGATCTCGTGAAGAAGGTGCCACCGACTGATGGACGAATATCCACGGCACCGCAATTCCGGCTCCATTCATGCAGGTTGAAGGCGTTGTTCGATTGGCTGGCCGTCAGGCTGACGTGCTTTGATCCAGCACACCGCGGAAGTTTCCCCTCCGGATCGGCGCCACCGGTCCGGCAATGACCTCCACGGTTGTTTCGATACGTCCCCATGTGAAGGGAAACTCACCTCATGAACTTCGTCCCCCAGGTCGAGACCCAGGAAATCTCCGACGCCGACCTGGACAACGTGTCCGGCGGTCTGCTCGGTGGCGTCGTCGCCAACTCCACCATCGCCCTCGACGGCATCGCCCCGGCCATCGCCCCCCTCGCCGGCTCGGTCATCGGCACCGTCGAGGGTGCGACCGGCCTGAACACCGCGCCGATCACGGGCATCGCCACCTCGACGATCGCCGGCGTCTGATCCCAGGACGTCCGCATCGTCGTGTGCCCCGGATCCGCTCAGGATCCGGGGCACACGCCGCGTGACCCCCGCGCGAGCGACCGCCTCCACCCACCCAGCGCCCCACCGCCACCACCAGCACCGCCGGCGATACGCAGCCCCGCGCGATACCGAGCAGCCACACCGCACTCGAGGGAAGAGTGCCGTGCAGTTCCGCCAACAAGCCCTTTCCAAGCTGCAGTCGGCCGACGAGATCGACCTGCCGGTCCGCTTCGCCCGTCCGCAGGGTTGGCTCGTTCTCTGCGTCACCGTCGCCGTCATGATCGCCGCGAGCCTCTGGGCGGTGACCGGCACCGTCGCGACGACCCTCGACGCCCCCGGCATCCTGACCCACGCGCAGGGCAGCTACGTCCTGCAGAGCCCCGTCGCCGGACAGGTCACCGACGTACTCGCCGAGGAAGGGGCCCGCGTCCCCGCCGACGCCCCCCTGCTCCGGGTCCGCACCCCGCAGGGCACGAGCGTCGCCGTCCGCAGCCTCGCCGCCGGCCGGCTGACGGCCCTGGCCACCGGCATCGGCTCCGTGGTCACCGTCGGAGCCGACGTGGCGGCGGTCGAGCGCGTCGCCCGCCCGGACGACCCCCTGATGGCCGTGGTGTACGTACCGGCCGACAGCGGATCGGCCGTCCCCGTCGGAGCGGCGGTGGACCTGACCGTCCAGTCGGTGGCCCCCGGGCAGTACGGAGTGCTGCGCGGCCGCGTGGAGTCCGTCGGCCGCACCGCGCAGTCGGCTCAGCAGATCGCGGCCTTCCTGGGCAGCGCCCAGCTGGGCGAACACCTCGCGGGGCAGGGCCGGGCCGTACCGGTCCGTGTCCGCCTCCTCGACGCACCGGGCACCGCCTCCGGCCACGCCTGGTCGTCCGCCGAAGGCCCGCCGTTCCGGCTCTCCTCCATGACGCCGGCCGACGGCGCCGTACACCTGGCCGAACAGCACCCGATCGATTGGCTGCTTCCATGAGCACCGAGCAGCGGCTTCCCTCCGCGGGCCACCGCCGGAACCGCCCGGAAGGGGCTCCCGCCGGCCGGCGAGCCCAGCGCGGCAAGGCCGGGCGGAAGGGCCCGGCGAAGGCCGGGGCGAAGAGGCAGAAGGCCGTACGCACGCCCACCGTCCTCCAGATGGAGGCAGTCGAGTGCGGCGCGGCGGCCCTGGCCATGGTGCTCGCCCACTACGGCCGGCACGTGCCGCTGGAGGAGCTGCGGATCGCCTGCGGGGTGTCCCGTGACGGTTCGCGGGCCAGCAACGTCCTGAAGGCGGCACGCGGCTACGGCCTCCAGGCCAAGGGCATGCAGATGGAACCGGCCGCACTGGCCGGGGTGCGGCCGCCCGCCATCCTCTTCTGGGAGTTCAACCACTACGTCGTGTACGACGGCATGGGGCGGGGGCTGCGGCGGCGCGGCGTGCACGTCAACGACCCCGGCAAGGGCCGCCGCTTCGTGCCGATGGAGGACTTCGACACCAGTTTCACCGGCGTCGCCCTGCTCTTCGAACCGACCGCCGCCTTCCGTCCCGGCGGCCGCAAGCCGGGCATCCTGCGTGCCCTGCCCGCCCGGCTGCGCGGCACCACCGGCACGCTCCTGGCCACCCTGCTCGCCAGTCTGCTGCTGGTCGCCGTCGGTGCCGCGCTGCCCGCGCTGAGCCGCACGTACATCGACCTCTTCCTGATCGGCGGGCGGACGTCCCTGCTCGGACCGCTCTTCGCGTCGATGGCGGCGCTGGTGGCGCTCACCGCCGTCCTGACGGGGCTTCAGCAGGCGAACCTGCTGCGCGGCCGCATCATCTCCTCCACGCTCGGCAGCGCCCGGTTCCTGCGGCACCTGATGCGACTGCCCGTCACGTTCTTCGCCCAGCGCAGCCCCGCCGATCTCGTCCAGCGCCTCCAGTCCAACGACGCCGTCGCCGAGACCCTCGCCAGGGATCTCGCCGCCGCGGGCGTGGACGGGGTGGTGGTGATCCTCTACGCCGTCCTGCTGTGGACGTACGACCCTCAGCTGACCCTCGTCGGGGTGCTGATCGCGCTCCTCAACGTGGTGGCGATGCGGATCGTGATCCGTCTGCGCGCCAACGACACCCAGAAGCTGCGCGCGGACAACGCCCGGCTGACGACAACGTCGTACACCGGCCTGCAGCTCATCGAGACAATGAAGGCCACCGGCGGGGAGAACGGCTTCTTCCGCCGCTGGGCGGGGCAGCACGCCACCACCCTGGAGGTGCAGCAGCGCCTCGGCGTGCCGAGCGCGGTCCTCGCCGTCGTCGCGCCCGCCCTCGCCACGCTGAACAGCGCCCTGATCCTCTGGATCGGCGGGCTGCGCGCGGTGGAGGGCCACATCTCGATCGGCCTGCTCGTCGCCTTCCAGGCGCTCGTCACCCGCTTCACGGCGCCGATCACCCGGCTGAACGGGGTGGCGGGCAGGATCCAGGACTTCGCCGCGGACGTGGCCCGGCTGAAGGACGTCGAGAACTTCCCCGTCGACGCGGTCTACTGGGGCCGGGAGACCGGCACGAGCACCCGCAGGCTCCGTGGCCATGTGGCGCTGGAGAACGTCACGTTCGGGTACAGCCCGCTAGACAAGCCGCTGCTCACCGGCTTCTCGCTCACCGTGGGCCCCGGGCAGCAGATCGCGCTCGTCGGCGGCTCCGGCAGCGGCAAGTCCACCGTCTCGCGGCTCATCTCCGGCCTCTACCCCCCTTGGGAGGGCACCATCCGGATCGACGACCGGCCGCTGGAGGACATCCCCCGCGGCGCGCTGGCCGCCTCCGTCTCCTTCGTCGACCAGGACGTCTTCCTCTTCGAGGGGACGGTCCGGGACAACGTGGCGCTGTGGGACCCGTCGATACCGGACGAGGCGGTGGTGACCGCCCTCAGGGACGCGGCGCTGTACGAGGTGATCGCGCGGCGCCCCCAGGGGATCCACAGCCGGGTCGAGCAGGACGGCCGCAACTTCTCCGGCGGGCAGCGGCAGCGTCTGGAGATCGCCAGGGCGCTGGTGCGCCGGCCGAGCATCCTCGTCCTCGACGAGGTCACGAGCGCTCTGGACGCGGAGACGGAGCGCGTCATCATCGACAACCTGCGGCGGCGCGGCTGCGCGTGCGTGGTGATCGCGCACCGGCTGAGCACGGTCCGCGACAGCGACGAGATCCTGGTGCTCGACCACGGCGCGGTCGTCGAGCGGGGCCGGCACGAGGAGCTGGTCGCGGCCGGGGGGCCGTACGCCGAGCTGGTCAGGGAGCACTGACGTGGCATCGCTGTACCAGCAGCCCGCCGACGCGTCCGGACACCCGCCGGGGAGTACGCCGGCGTCCGGTGGACCCGGCGGGACGGACCTGGTCCTCCACGCCCTGGGCGGTCTCGGCGCGCCCGTCGACTGCGCGGGCCTGCGCACTCTTCCGCTCGAGGGGCCTCAGGTGTTGTGGCTGGTCGCGGCCGGGGCCCTGGACCTCTTCGCGTACGACCCCGTCCAGCAGGGCCAGTGGCACTTCCTGGGCCGCCTGGAGGCGGGAAGCCTGCTCCTCGGGCCGGTCGAGGGCCCGCAGCACACCCTGCTCGGCCGGCCGTCCCAGGGCTGCCTGATGCGGCGGATCGGGCTGCGGGAGCTGTACCGGCCGGAGACGGACGGGACGTACGGCGGGTACGGCGGGTACGGCGGGTACGGCGGTCAGGGGACGTACGCCGAACACGGCGGCGGGTACGGGACCGGCGGGCTCCAGGGGTACGACGACCGGTACGAGCAGTACGGGCAGTACGGGCAGTACGGGCAGTACCAGCAAGATGGGCAGCCCGTCCCGCCCACGCCGCTGGAGCACGCCTTCGCCCTCGGGATCGGCCGCGGCCTGGCCGTGCTCTTCGAGGCGCCGTCGGACGGACGTCCGGGCGCCGACGAGTCCCTGGCCGACGACGACGTCCTGTGGATGTCGGTCGAGCCGGGCAGCGTCCGGTACGGGGCTTCGCTCGGCGCGGAGACGGCGGGCGACCTGCTGATCGACGGCGCGATGTGGCAGGGCATGCTGAGCCGGCAGCACCGCCTGCTGTCCGCCGTGGACCGCTGGATCGACGGTCTGGAGCGCGCCCACGAGGACAGGACGGCCGAGGGCATCAGGGCGGGCGCCGCCGTTCGGGCCCGTGCGGACCAGGCGTTGCTGGCCTCGATCGGCCGACCGGACCGGGGCCGCCGCGGCGCCAGGGCGGACGGCACCGGTACAGCCGCCGCCGGCGGCTCCGGCGCGGCGGACGACGCGGTGTACGCGGTCTGCCGGCTCGTCGCCGCCGAGGTCGGGATCACGCTCGCCGAGGAGCCGCCGAGGGGCGACGGGGCGAGTGAGCGGGTCACCCCGGTCGAGCGGATCGCGTCGGCCGCCCGGATCCGTACGCGCGCCGTCCGGCTCGACGGCGAGTGGTGGCGCACGGACAGCGGCCCCCTGGTGGGGCATCGCGCCGCGTCGGGCGCGCCGGTCGCGCTGGTGTGGCGGCGAGGACGGTACGAGGCGGTCAACGCGGTCACCGGGCGGCGGCAGCGCGTCGGCCGGGACAGCGCCGAGGAGTTCGAGCCGCGGGCGGTGATGTTCTACCGTCCCCTGCCGGACCGGCCGATGACCCCCTGGCGGCTGCTCCTCTTCAGCGCGCGCGGCACCCGGAAGGACGTGCGGAACCTGCTGCTGGCCGGTCTGGTCACGGTGGGCCTGGGCGCCCTCGTGCCGATCGCCACCGGCCGGGTGCTCGGCGTCCACGTACCGAAGGCCGAGAGCGGTCTCATCATCCAGGTCTCGGTCGCCGTCATGATCACCAGCGTGGTCACCGCGGCGTTCACATTGGTGCAGAACCTGACCCTGCTGCGTCTGGAGGGGCGGGTCGAGAGCATCCTGCAACCCGCCGTGTGGGACCGGCTTCTGCGGCTGCCGACGTCGTTCTTCGCCGAGCGGTCCACCGGGGAGCTGGCGAGCGCGGCGATGGGCATCAGCGCCATCCGCCGGGTACTGACGGGCGTCGGTCCGGTGGTCGTCCAGGCCGGCACGGTCGGCGCGATGAACGTCGTCCTGCTGTTCTGCTACAGCGTGCCGCTCGCGCTGGTCGCGCTGGCGATGCTCGTCGTCGTAGGGGCGGTGTTCCTCGGGATGGGTCTGTGGCAGCTGCGATGGCAGCGCCGTCTCGTCGAGCTGGGCAACAAGCTGAACAACCAGGCGTACCAGACCCTGCGCGGCCTGCCCAAGCTGCGGGTCGCGGCGGCGGAGAGCTTCGCGTACGCGGCCTGGGCCCGCGAGTTCGCCCGCTCCAGGGAACTCCAGCAGCGGGCGGGCCGCGTCCGGAACCTGACCACCGTCCTGGACGCGGTCTGTCTGCCGCTCTGCTCGCTCATCATGTTCATGCTGCTCGCCGGTCCGGCCCGCGGCACCATGTCGGCGGGTGCCTTCCTGACCTTCAGCACCGCCCTGACCATGCTCCTGACCTCGGTCACGCAGATCACCGGGGCGATGGTCTCGGCCGCCGCCGTGACACCCCTCTTCGAGCAGGTGAAACCCCTGCTGGACGCGGAGCCGGAGGTACGCGGCGCCGGCGCGCAGCCCGGCACGCTGACCGGTGCGATCGAGGCGCGCCGCCTCTCCTTCCGCTACACGGACGACGGCCCGCTGGTGCTCGACGACGTGTCCCTGGAGGTGCGCCCGGGTGAGTTCGTGGCGGTCGTCGGGCCGAGCGGCTGCGGCAAGTCGACGCTCCTGCGCCTGCTCATCGGCTTCGACCGGCCGACCTCCGGCAGTGTCCTCTACGACGGCCAGGACCTGGCGGCCCTGGACCAGGCGGCCGTGCGCCGGCAGTGCGGGGTGGTCCTGCAGAACGCGCAGCCGCTGACGGGTTCGATCCTGGACTGCATCTGCGGGGCCGAGTCGTTCACGCAGGAGGAGGTGTGGGAGGCGGCCGCGATGGCGGGGCTCGCCGAGGACATCCAGCGGATGCCGATGGGTCTGCACACCCTGATCGCGGGGGGCGGAGCCATCTCGGGCGGTCAGCGCCAGCGCCTGATGATCGCTCAGGCGCTCGTCCGGCGGCCCCGCGTGCTCTTCTTCGACGAGGCCACCAGCGCGCTCGACAACGAGACCCAGCGCACCGTGATCGAGAGCACGCGCAGCCTGGAGTCCAGCCGTCTCGTGATCGCCCACCGGCTGTCCACGGTCATGGACGCCGACCGGGTGATCGTCATGTCGGAGGGCCGCATCGTCGAACAGGGCCCGCCGGCCGCACTGCTGGCCACTCCGGGCGGGTTCCTGCACGACCTCGTACGGCGGCAGATGGCCTGACGGGGGCGGCCGGGGTGCCGCTCCCGTGGGAGGAGCGGGTTCCCCCCTTCGCGGGAGGAGTGGCTTGGGCCCTTCGGAGGAGGAGCGGTTCCGCCCATCGGAGGGGGAACGGTTCCGCCCTTCGGAGGAGCGCAGGCGGCAGTACGTCCACCGGGGTGTGAACCACCGGACGGGGTTCCTGGACGGTGATCGTTTCCGCGTGATGGCCTGCGTCGCATGATCATTCGCATGAGGTTCGCCGCGGCGGCCACCGCCGTCGCGGCCACCGCCGTCGCCGCCGCGCTCGCGCCGGCCGCCGCCACCCCGTCCACGACCACGCCCGCCGACCGATCCGCCCCCGGCTTGGCCACGGCCTCGGCCCCCGCCCCGCTCCACACCTCGCCCCGCGCCGTTCCGGGCCGGTACATCGTGACGCTCGACAAGCGGCTCGACGCGGGGACGTTCGCGGAGCAGCTGAAGCTGAAGCCGACGTTCCTCTACACCAAGGCGCTGAACGGGTTCGCGGTGCCGCTGACCCTGTCCCAGCTCAAGTCCGTCCGCAACGCCCTCGGGGTGTCGGCGGTGGAGGAGGACGCCGAGGTGTCGGTGGCCGCACCCGCGGGGGCGCTGGGTGCCCGCCGCGCGCCGGCCGCCTCCTGGGGCCTGGACCGGATCGACCAGAAGGCGCTCCCCCTGGACGACAGCTTCACCGCCACGGCGGACGGCACGGGGGTCAACGCGTACGTCATCGACACCGGCATCGACTACACGCACGCGGAGTTCGGCGGGCGTGCCGCCCTGGGCTTCGACGCCATCGGCGACGGGCGCGCCGGCGCGGACTGTCAGGGGCACGGCACCCATGTCGCCGGGACGATCGCCGGCAAGACGTTCGGCGTGGCCCGCAACGCCCACCTGTTCAGCGTCCGGGTCCTCGGCTGCGACGGCACGGGCCGGTGGTCGGGCATCCTCGCGGGCATGGACTGGGTCGCGAAGAACGCCAAGCAGCCGGCCGTGGTGAACGCGTCGTTCGGAGGCCCGGAGTCCGACGCCGTGGACCACGCCGCCGCCTCGATGGCCGCGGCCGGCGTCCTCCCGGTGGTGGCAGCGGGCAACTCCGCCGTCGACGCCTGCGACATCTCCCCCGCCGGGGCGGACGGCGTGGTGACGGTCGGCGCGACCAACCGGCGGGACGAGGAGACGAGCTTCTCCAACTGGGGCGAGTGCCTGGGGCTCTACGCTCCCGGCGAGGCGGTCGTCTCGGCGAAGCTCGGCGGCGGCAGCGTCGCCGAGGACGGTACGTCGATGGCCTCCCCACACGTGGCGGGAGTGGCCGCCCTCTACAAGCAGGCGCACCCGGAGGCGAGCGCCGAGGAGGTCGCCGTCTGGCTCGAGAAGCAGTCCACCAAGGACGTCCTGAAGAACGTCAGCGAGTCCAGCCCCAACAAGCTCCTCTTCACCGGCGGCTCCTGACCCTCCGTGGGACCGCCCTCGGGCCACCGCCGGGGGCGCGCACAGGGTGGGCGCCGGGTGACCGCGGTCGAGGAGACCTCGCGGCGCCGGCCGGCGGCGCCCGGGGCCGGCGGTGCGCCCGTCCGCTACATCCCGCCCGCCACGCGCAGGACCGCGCCGGTCGCGTAGGAGGCGTCGTCCGAGAGGAGCCAGGCGACGGCGCCGGAGATCTCGTCCGGGTGGCCCGCGCGGCCCATCGGGATCACCGGCGCCACGCGCGCCGGACGCTGCGGATCCTCGTGGAAGTCGGTCCACACCGTGCCCGGGGCCACGCAGTTCACGCGGATCCCCTCCCCCGCCACCTCCTTGGCGAGGCCCACCGTCATCGCGTCGACGGCGGCCTTGGCGGCGGCGTAGTGCACGTACTGCCCGGGGCTGCCGAGCGTCGCCGCCGCGGAGGAGACGTTGACGATCGCCCCTCCGCCGTGTGCGGCCATGTCCCGCACCGCGCGCCGGGCGCACAGCAGGTAGCCCAGGACGTTGACCTCCAGGGCGCGCCGCATCCCCTCCGGGTCGGCGTCGGCGAGGCGGCCGTTGGGCCCGCTCACACCGGCGTTGTTCACGAGTCCGGTCACCGGGCCGAGGCCGGCCGCCGCGTCGAACAGGCCGTCGACATCGGCCTCGGCCGCCGTGTCCACCCGTACGGTCAGACACCGTCGGCCGGCGGCTTCGACGGCGTCCGCCACCTCTCGCGCCGCCGCCTCGTCCGAGCGGTAGCCGATCACGATGTCGTGGCCCTCCTCGGCCAGCCGCCGGCAGACGGCCGCCCCGATCCCCCGGCTTCCGCCCGTCACCACCGTGAGCCTCTGCTGCGTCGACATGCCACCCCTTCTCCGTCGCGTGGGCCCGTCCGTCGGAGCGGGCCGCCGTCGCGCTCTTTATGATCGCGGAGACGTACGGCAGCGACGACGGAGGCTCGATGACCATGGCGGACCAGCGCGTGTACCTCGTGACCGGCGGCGGGACGGGCATCGGCGCCGCGACCGCCCGGCTGCTGCGCGAGGCGGGTCACAATGTGGTGGTCTCGGGGCGTCGGCCGGAGCCCTTGCGGCTGGTCGCCGAGGAGACCGGGGCGCTGGCCGTCCCCTCCGACATCGGCGACCCCGACGCCGTACGCGCGCTCGTCGAAGCGGCCGTCGCCGCCTACGGCCGTCTCGACGGGCTCGTCCTCAACGCCGGCATCGGCCGCGGCGGCGGCGTCGGCGAGGTGACCCCGGAGGACTGGGAGGCCGTGATGCGCACGAACCTCACCGGACCGTTCCACCTCCTGCGCGCCGCCCTCCCGCACCTGCTCGACGCCCGCGGGGCGGTCGTGGCGGTCGCCTCCGTCTCCGCCCTGCGCAACGGCGTGGGCAACGCCGCCTACGCCACCTCCAAGGCGGCGCTGCTCCAGCTCTGCCGTTCCCTCTCGGTCGACTACGGGGCCGCGGGCCTGCGTGCCAACACGGTGTGCCCGAGCTGGGTGCGCACCGACATGGCGGACCGCCGGATGAGCAGGTTCGCCGACGAGGCGGGGCTGGGGGCGGGCGGCGTCGACGCGGCGTACGAGGAGGTCACGCGGGTCCTGCCCGCCGGGCGCCCCGGGGAGCCGCGCGAGGTGGCCGAGGCCGTCGCGTGGCTGCTGTCGCCCGCCTCCTCCTTCGTCAACGGTGCCGTGCTGACCGTCGACGGCGGCGTGACCGCGCTCGACCCGGGCACGCTCGCCTTCGACTACCGCATCGAGCCCCGGGCACCCCGCGCCTGACCCCGCCCCGCGTCCGTCGTTCGGCCGGTCGGTCCGTCCGGCCGTCCGTCCCTCTGTCGCGGGGAGGAGTGCCTCCGTCGCACGGAGGATTGCGCCCGCCCGGCGCGGGCACCCGCACGCCGTGCGTCACCCGCCCGACGGTGGCGGCCGGGCGGGTGACAGCGCTTTTCGACCCGGAGGGACCGGGTAGACGCCCAGGCCGGAAGGGACGCGCCCCGCCGGGAACGGGGCGGAGCGGCACCGAGGAGAGGGTGACTCATGACGGACGAGAGCATGGCGGACGACGTCTACCAGCCCACGGGCGGCAACGAGGAGCAGGAGGACGCCGCGCCGCTCGACCTCCAGGACGCGGTGGACGAGCGCGACTACGACGACGTCCTGGACGAGGGGTACTCGCCGCCGGAGAAGCCGCTCGGAGTGACCAAGGTGGGCACCACCGCGGCGGAGCAGCGGGACGGCGAGACGCTCGACCAGCGCCTGGCGCAGGAGGTGCCGGAGGCGGGCGAGGACGACACGGACGGCATCGGGGACCTGCCCGACGGCGAGGGCGAACCGCTCGACCCGGAGGCCGGCGGCGAGCGGGCGGGACGGCTCGTGGCTCCGGACGAGGGCGCGCACGAGGACACCGACAAGGAGCTCTTCGCCTCCGACGTGGGCATCGACGCGGGTGCGGCCGGCTCCGAGGAGGCGGCCATGCACGTCGTACCCGAGGAGGAGCTGGACGACCCGGAGGGACCGGGCGCATGACCCGGGTGCCACGGGCCGCTTCCCGGGTGCCACGGACGGCGCCCGGGGCGGCAGGTGCCACCGCAGTGGCGGGGAGGCCCCGATGGGCGTGACGCAGCGCTACGCCGTGGCCGCTTCCGGGCAGTGGTGGGACGAGGACGCCAACCAGCGGCAGCCGGCCGGGGAGGTTCACGCCTGGGAACAGGGCAGGAACGCGACCGTCTGCGGTCTGTCCCTCAGCCGCTCGCAGCTCGGGCGGTTCCCCCACGTGGCGTGGCCGGAGACGTTTCCCGAATCGGGAGGTGCGGCGGACCGTGTGCGGCGGGTGTGCCCGCGCTGCAGCGCGGCGGTGGGCGGCCGAGCACGCGGCGGGCACCCCCAGTGGGAGCGCATCGACCCCAGGCCCTGAGCCGCCGCCTGCCTGGCGGGCAAGCGGCCCGTGGCACCCGGATCCGGCGCGGGCGCCCGAAGGCAGGCCCGTGCTTCCCGGTCCCGGCGGCGGCCGTCCCGGAACCGCGCCCGGACCTCTCCGTCCCGGCGGCCGTCCCGGAACCGCGCCCGGACCTCTCCGTCCCGGCGGCCGTCCCCTGACCGCGCCCGGACTTCCCCGTCCCTCCGGCACCGGGCTCCCGCGAGAGACGGCCGCTCGGTCGTCCCGCCTTCCGTTCCGACCGCCTCCTCGTGGCCCGTATGGCCGTCGGGTCTCACCCGAGCGTCGCGATCCATCCCGCCGCGGCGCCGGCGAAGGCCACGGCGGCCAGCGCGAGGGCGAGGGTGCGGCGACGGAGGTACGCGTATCGGTCGCCGTACTCGGTGCGGAGTTCGGCGATGCGTACGGCGACGGCCCCGAGCATCTCCCTGCGCAGCGCGAGGTGCTCGTCGGCGAAGCGGCGGGCGATCTCGTCGCGTTCGAGGGGGCCGAGCCAGGACAGGCCCCGGGCGAAGTCCTCGCCCGCCCGCCTCGCCTCCTGACGGGCGGCCTGGCTCATGAGATAGCCCTCGAGGCGGGCCATGCCCGCGGCTGTGTCGTCGCGGTCCATCACGCGCTCGCCTCAGTGCGGCGCCTGGCCGTCACGGCCGGCGTCGGGCCCCTGGTGGGTCGCGGAGGAGGAGTCGTCGAAGACGTCGCGCTTGTCGCTCTTGCCCTGGTCCAGCGCGGCCACCTCGGGGAACGAGAGGTCGAACGCCGGGGACTCGGAGCGGATCTTCGGCAGGGTGACGAAGTTGTGCCGCGGCGGCGGGCAGGAGGTCGCCCATTCCAGGGAGCGGCCGAACCCCCACGGGTCGTCGACCGTGACCGGCGGCGCGTATCTGGCGGTCCGCCAGACGTTGTAGAAGAAGGGCAGACTGGACAGCCCGAGCAGGAAGGCCCCGATGCTGGACACCGTGTTGAGGGCGGTGAAGCCGTCGGCGTCCAGATAGTCGGCGTAGCGCCGGGGCATTCCCTCGGCTCCCAGCCAGTGCTGGACGAGGAACGTGGTGTGGAAGCCGATGAACAGGGTCCAGAAGTGGACCTTCCCGAGGCGTTCGTCGAGCATCTTCCCGGTCATCTTCGGCCACCAGAAGTAGAAGCCGGCGAACGTGGCGAAGACGACGGTGCCGAAGACGACGTAGTGGAAGTGCGCCACGACGAAGTAGGAGTCGGTGACGTGGAAGTCCATGGGGGGCGAGGCCAGGATGATGCCGGTCAGACCGCCGAACAGGAACGTCACCAGGAACCCGATCGACCACAGCATCGGTGTCTCGAAGGACAGCGATCCCTTCCACATGGTGCCGATCCAGTTGAAGAACTTCACGCCCGTGGGGACGGCGATCAGGAACGTCATGAACGAGAAGAACGGCAGCAGCACCGCGCCGGTCGCGAACATGTGGTGGGCCCACACCGTCGCCGACAGACCCGCGATGGCGATCGTCGCGGCGACCAGGCCGATGTAGCCGAAGATCGGCTTGCGCGAGAACACCGGGAAGATCTCGGTGACGATCCCGAAGAACGGCAGGGCGATGATGTAGACCTCGGGATGCCCGAAGAACCAGAAGAGGTGCTGCCACAGCAGCGCGCCGCCGTTGGCCGCCTCGAAGACCTGCGAACCGAACCGCCGGTCCGCCTCCAGCACCAGCAGCGCCGCGGCCAGGACCGGGAAGGCCAGCAGCACCAGGACGGACGTCAGCAGGATGTTCCACGTGAAGATCGGCATCCGGAACATCGTCATGCCCGGGGCGCGCATGCAGATGATCGTCGTGATGAAGTTGACGGCACCCAGGATCGTCCCGAACCCGGCGAACGCCAGCCCCATGATCCACAGGTCGCCGCCCACGTAGGGCGTGTGTTCGGCGTTGTTGAGGGGTGCGTAGGCGGTCCAGCCGAAGTCGGCCATCCCCTGCGGCGTGAGGATGGCGCCGAACGCGATGAGGCCGCCGAAGAGGAAGAGCCAGTAGGAGAACATGTTCAGGCGGGGGAACGCGACGTCGGGGGAGCCGATCTGGAGCGGCATGATCGCGTTGGCGAATCCCGCGAAGGTCGGTGTCGCGAACAGCAGCAGCATCACCGTGCCGTGCATCGTGAACGCCTGGTTGTACTGCTCCGGGGACATGATCTGGATGCCGGGCCGCGCCAGCTCGGCCCGGATGAGCAACGCCATCACTCCGCCGGCCAGGAAGAACACGAACGACGTGATCAGGTAGAGGTGTCCGATCATCTTGTGATCGGTCGTGGTCACCCACGAGATGACGGCCGCACCGCGGCTTCGACGACGCACGGGCAGGGGGGTTACCGGCTCGGTCGACGTCGCCATGGAGACCTCTCGCAGAAACGGGCACCGGATGCGCGCGGGGGTGACTCACCACTTCTACGACAAATGCCCCTGCCGCGCCCGCGCGCGGCACATGCGCGTACGGGTGAATCCGCATATGGGGTGACGTTTCGTCACGGTTGCGGTCCCCCACTCGGCCGGACGAGGACGCCCCGGACCGCGCGGCGGGGCTGGTCCGGACGGGGCGGGGGCAGGGGCGGTACGGGGGGCCGGCACGCGACACGGCGTGCCGGTCAGGAATCGAGAAGCGCCGGTCACCGAGCCGCAACTAACGTGACAGCCATGGACATCACCATTCACACGACCGCCCTTCCGCACGACGACCCGGACGCCTCCCTGGCCTTCTACCGCGACGCCCTCGGCTTCGAAGTCCGCAGCGACGTCGGCCAGGGCAAGATGCGCTGGATCACGGTCGGCCCCGCCGGCCGGCCCGAGACGTCCATCCTCCTGGCGCCCCCGGCCGCCGACCCCGGGATCACCGAGGCCGAGCGCCGCACGATCGTCGAGATGATGGCGAAGGGGACCTACGGCTGGATCCTGCTGGCCACCCCCGACCTCGACGGCACCTTCGAGAAGGTGCAGGCCCGTGACGCCGAGGTCGTCCAGGAGCCGACCGAGCAGCCGTACGGCATCCGTGACTGCGCCTTCCGCGACCCGGCGGGCAATCTGATCCGCATCCAGGAGCTGCGCTGAGCCGTCGGGCCCGGCCGACCGGCACGCCGGCCGCCGAGTGGGCCGACCCACGCGTGAGGCGCCCGGCGTGACAGGACCCCGAGCACGGACGAAAGGAGATCACTCTCATGTGTCATCCCGCTTGGGCGCGCGCGCTCACCGCCGCGCACCATCTGAGCGGCCTCGCGCGACTGCGCCGCGTACGCGACCGGATCGACCGGGAGTACGCGCGGCCGCTGGACGTCGAGGCACTCGGCCGCGACATAGGCATGCCGGCCGGACAGCTCGGCCGGCAGTTCCGAGTGGCCTACGGCGACTCCCCCTACGGCTATCTGACGAAGCGTCGCATCGAGCGCGCGGCCGCGCTGCTGCGGGGTGGCGGCCTCAGCGTCCCCGAGGTCCGCTCCGCCGTCGGCTGCCCGTCGCCGGGCATCTTCCGCACCCGCTTCACCGAGCTGGTCGGCGTGCCGCCGAGCGCCTACCCGGGCTCCGCGACGCGCGCGTCCGATGCGTCGGGCGCGTCCGCCAGCGCCGTGCCGGGCAGGGTGCCGCCCCCGGCCCCGAGACCGGTCAGGAATCGAGAAGCCCCGGCGACCGCGCCGAGACTAGCGTGACGGACATGAACTCCCTCGCATCCGTCACCCTCGAGGTGGCCGACCCCACGGCCGCCGACCGCTTCTACACCGCCGCCTTCGGCCTGGACACCTGGCTGCGACTGCGCGCCTCCGAAGCACCGACGACCGGCTTCCGCGGCTTCGCCCTCGCGCTCACGGTCTCCCAGCCGGGCACCGTCAGGAACCTGGTCGACGCCGCCCTCGACGCCGGGGCCACGTCGCTGAAGCCCGCCGCGAAGTCGTTCTGGGGCTTCGGCGGTGTCGTACAGGCCCCCGACGGGACCATCTGGAAGATCGCCACGTCGGCGAGGAAGGACACCGGTCCGGCCACGCGGCAGATCGACGACATCGTGCTCCTGCTGGGAGCCACGGACGTGATCGCCACCAAGCAGTTCTACGTCGAGCACGGCCTCGGCGTCGCCAGGAGCTTCGGCCGCAAGTACGTCGAGTTCGAGGCCGGGCCCGGTCCCGGTCCCGTGAAGCTCGCGCTGTACGGCCGCCGCGCCCTGGCCAAGGACGTCGGCGTCCCCGCCGACGGCACCGGCTCGCACCGGCTCGTGCTCGGCGCCGGCGGGGACGTCTCCGGGCCCTCCGGCGACCCCGACGGGTTCGCCTGGGAGGCCGCCTCGCTGACCCCCGCCCCCTGATCCCGTCCCGCGGCGCCACCGCACCGCGGGGGCGCGGGGACCCGACCGCATCGAACGACGAAGCCGCCCGAAGAACGACGTGACCGGAGGAAGACGATGGCAAGCGCGCCACCACGAGGGATGGAGGAGCGGCTGCGGGACACCCGTGCGCGGCTGGAGAACGACATCGACGTCTGGGTCGCGACCGCGGGCCCGGCCGACCCTGCCGACCCGGCCGGTTCGACGGGGGCCCATCTCGTCCCGCTCTCCTTCCTCTGGGAGGGGACCTCGTTCCTCGTCTCGACACCCCGCGCCTCCGTCACCGGCCGCAACCTCCTGGCGGACGGCCGGGTGCGGCTCGCCCTCGGTCCGACGCGCGATGTCGTCGTCGTGGACGGCACGGCCGAACCGGTGGACCTCGCCGACCTCGCCCCGGGGACGGGGGACGCCTTCGAGGCCAAGACCGGCTTCGACCCGCGCGAACTGGACGAGCCCTACCAGTACTTCCTGATCCGGCCGCGCCGGATCCAGGCCTGGCGCGAGGCTAACGAGCTGCGGGGGCGCCACCTCATGCGCGACGGCCGCTGGCTCGGCTGAGGCCCCTTCCTCCTCGACCCGGCGGAGGCGGGCGCGCCGGGGCCGCCGGCCGGAACGGCCGGATCGGAAGCCCTCACCGCCCGCGACACCCCTGCGATATAACCGGACCATGATCTACCACGTGGTCTCCCACAGCGACTGGACGGCGTCCCCGGACGAGCCCTACTCCCCCGCCTCCCTCGCCGAGGAGGGCTTCGTCCACTGTTCGCCCGACGAGGCGACCACCCTCGCCGTCGTCAACGCCTTCTACCGGTCCGCCCCGCGCCCCCTCCTCGTGCTCGTCCTCGACGAGAGCCGCCTGACCGCCAGGACGGAGTGGGAGGAAGCGGTTCCGGCCCCGCCGCCGGGCGTCGCCGAAGGCACGCGGTTCCCCCACGTGTTCGGGCCCGTCGACCGCCGGGCCGTCGCCGGGATCCTGCACGTCACGTGGGACGAGGACGGCCGGGCCACCGGCACGGAGCAGGCCGGCTGACCCTTCGCGTACGTCCGGTCCTCCCGCGTACCTCCGAAAAGCGGGCCGAGCGTTGATCGCGGATCAGCGGCGATTGCTAGCCTGGGACCGCCTCGTACGACAACCGTTGGAGTTCGCGTGAGTGATGGGCCTGCTCGGGACCTGGTGGGTACGGTGCGTCGTATCGACTCGCTGCTCGACCGCATGGGATTGAACCGCGAGGACGTGCTGCGGGTGGAGGGCGAGGGCGGACTCTCCTACGCCTCCGGCGTCCCGGCGCAGGAGGTACGGGAGATGCTGCGCGGCGAGCCGCACGCCGTGCCCCGGCAGGGCGGGGACGTGGTCGAGGAGCGCCACCGGCGTGTGGTCGAGCGGATCCTCTTCCTGCGCGCGACGCGGCTGCGCGCGGCGGCGGACGGCAGCCGGCGGCCGTACACGCTGGCCGAGATCGCGGTCGGCGCGGGGACCAGCGCCCAGTGGCTCGACAAGATGATCAAGACGGGCCGGGCGCCCAACCTCGACCACGCGGCGGGCATCGCCGGATTCTTCGGCGAGAAGATCGAGTTCCTGGTCGCCGAGCCCACCGAGGCGCTGGACCGGGTCCTCCAGCAGATCCACAAGGACCTGCTGGAGCGGACCGTGGAGCGCCAGGACCAGGATCTGCGACGGCTGAGGAACGCCGGATCCGCCGGCGAGGTCGATCCCTCGCTCGGTGTGGTCGGATACGCCGCACGCGCCCTCGCCGACGTACCGGACGACACCGCGCAGCCCTTGATCGCCCTCATCGAATCCGTCGCCCGGCGCTCCCGCGAGGAGCGGGCTCGGGAGGCGCGTGCGGCTCTCGAGACCGGTGGGGCACAATGACCCTCGGGTGGTCGCGACGGGCTGAAACCGCGCCCCACCAGCGGTAACGCGCAACGGGCGATGCATGGGGGGCTGTGCATCCGGTACGAAGGACGGGTGGCAGGTCGTGGGGGTCTCGCGCGAGATGAAGCGGCATCGTGACGAGCTGATCGCGGGTCTGCCGCAGCCGGTTCCGCATGAACCGGTGGAGCTGATGAAGGCCATCTGCGGGGGCGCGGCGAAGAGC
Source organism: Streptomyces sp. NPDC036822 (assembly GCF_055609145.1). Classification (NCBI taxonomy): domain Bacteria; kingdom Bacillati; phylum Actinomycetota; class Actinomycetes; order Kitasatosporales; family Streptomycetaceae; genus Streptomyces; species Streptomyces sp. NPDC036822. The sequence goes on along the minus strand of NZ_JBVJPY010000005.1, from coordinate 287,565 downwards.
AGCGGCCGGGAAGTCCGCCTCATGCTGGAGGAGTTCCCGCCGGACACGGTGACGGGTCTCTGGCTCGACCTGGGCGACCACCACCTGATCGCCGTCGAGGCGAACACCTCGCCCCTGCATCAAGTCGTGATTCTGGGCCACGAGTTGTGGCACCTCAAGGAGGGTCGCTGCGGCCATGGCGGCGGGGCCGGCGCGAAGGCGGCGGCCCGCATGCTGGGGGACCGGTGGAGCCTCGCCGACGCGGTCACCCATGTCGCCGCGCGTACGGAGCCGGACCTCGAAGAGGAGCGGCGTGCCGAGAAGTTCGGCCGGATGCTGGCCGACCGGTGCAGGCCCTTCCTGGAGGGCCGGCGCGCCGCATCGCCGTCCGCCGGGGTGGCCGGCCGCATCTGGGCGTCGTTCAGAGGATGACGCCGCAGGAGAGCGTGAACCTCTACATACCGGCCGCCGCGCTCGGCCTCGTCCTGCTGGTCAAACTGCCGTCGCTGGTGCGGCGTTGGCGCACCCCCATGGTCTGCAGCGTCAACGCGGTGATCTTCTTCCAGGCGGCGGCGTTCTTCTTCTCCGCACCTTCCACGATCGTGTTCGTGAACCGCGTGACCAAGATCGCCAACTTCTCGGCGCTGATGGTCTACTGCCTTCTCTCCGCCTACGCGTGCGCCTGCCGCGTGCTCATGGAGAACTGGCGCGAGGACGCACGGGTCGCGCCCCGCACGCGCCGCCGGGTCAGGCGCTGGATCTGGGGCCACGTCGCCGTGGCGGTCCTGCTCGTCGTCTGCTTCACCCTGGGCGAGGCGCCGGTCGAACGGCAGCGTGACTTCGAGACCTATTACGCCAACACGCCGTTCATACGCGAGATGGTGCTGCTCTGCCTGCTCGCCTGCACCGCCGCGGCGGCCGCGGCGGCCGCCGCGTGCCGGAAGTGGGCACGTGACATCCGCCGGAAGTGTCCCGAACGGAAGTCACCGGCCGGAGGGGCGCTGCACATCGGGCTCTCCGTCCTGACGCTCGGCTTCCTGACCAACGTCACCTACGGGGTCGCGAAGCTCGTCGCCGTGGCGGGCGCCTGGGCGGGCCACGACTGGGAGTCGGTCAACCAGGTGGGCATGGCCTTCGCCTGCCTCGGCACCGTTCTCGTCGCCGCCGGCTTCCTGATCCCGCTCGTCGTCCCGTGGCTCACCGCCCGCGTTTTCGGGCCGCTGTGCATGCTGCGCGCGCTGGGCCCGCTGCGTCGGGCCGTACGCGCCGGCTGTGACCGCGACGGGCGGATGCGGCTCACCACTCCGTGGTACGCGGGGCCCGGACGGCGGCTCACGGACCGGATGACCGACATCCACGACCGGATGCTGGAGCTTGGGGCGTACTGCTCCGAGGACGTACGCGCCCACGCCTACACCCGGGCACGCCGGGCCGGGCGGACGGAGAGCGAGAGCGTGGCGACCGGTCTGGCCGCCATGATCACGGCCGCGGCCGACGCGCGCGCCCGTGGCGTGCGCGCCGACCCGGCGCAGGGCGCGGCGGCGATCCGGGCGCTGCGCGCCGCCGAAGCCGAGCACCATGACCTCCTGGTCGGCATCTCCCGGGCCCTTGGCGATCCCGCGGGCCTGCCGGTCGGGCCGTCGGCCCGGCCGGCAGGGCTTCCCGCCCGGGCCGACGGCCCGGCCGGGCCGGAGCGACACTCCCCCGGGCGCTCCCCCGCGGGGCCCGATGGCAGGGAGGTCGTGGAGCCGCCGCCCGGCGCGCCGGTGACCGGTTGAGGCTCGGCGGGCCCGAGGCCGTCTCCGGCCCGGGACCGCCGCGGCCGCCGCGCCTCCGCTGTGGCGGACGGGGGCACGCGGCTTCCGCCGCCGCCGGCTCGGGCCGTCTCCGGCCCTCGCCGACCCGGCCGGTCGCCGCCCGGTTCGAGAGGGCGGGCCGGCCTGAGAGCGCGGCCCGGGGGCCGGGCCGCCTCTCGGTGGGTGGTCAGGGACGGGCCCACTTGGTGTTGGCGCCGCCGTCGCAACCCCAGAGGCCGAGTCCGGAGCCGTTGGCCGTGGCCTGGCCCCAGACGTTCATGCACTGCCCGGGGTTGAGCTGGGCGGTGATGGTGGCGTCGCCGTTCACGTTCCACTTCTGCTCGGCGCTGCCGTCACACGGCTGGACCGAGACGCGGGCACCCTGGTTCGCGCCCTTGTCGGCGGTGAGGCACTTGTCGCCGCCCACGCGCAGTTCCTTGGCAGCGGTGGCGTCCCACTGCTGGTTGGCACCGCCCCAGCAGTCCCAGATCATCGCGCCGGTGGTGCCGTTCCAGTCCAGGCAGCGATTGGACTGCGCGCCGCGCAGGACGGAGCTGGCCCAGCGGGTGCCCTGGTCCTGGGCGTGGACGACGAGGGAGTTTCCCTCCAGGGCGGCGTAGGCGCCGGCGCCGTTCCAGGTCTCGGTGACCCAGAGGTTGCCGCCGCGGCCCTGGCCGCCGTCCGCCCTGTAGAGGACGAGGTTGCCGTCGTCCTGCATGTGCAGGTACGAGTACCAGCTCCAGGCGTACTTGCCCCACAGCTCGCGGCCGGAGGACGCCTCGCGGACGAGGGCGTTGCCCTGGATGTCCATGATCAGCACGGTCTGGCCGTTGGTGAGCCAGGAGCCGGGCATCAGCTTCGCGCCGGGGGCCAGCTTGTCCCCGCGCGGGGAGGTGTCACTCTGCCACAGGAGCTTGACGACGCCCGTGCCGCCGGTCGTGGTGGTGACGGTGGACAGGACGAGGTTGGCGTCGGCCTGCAGCGCCAGCCGCGCGCCGGGGTTGCCGTTCGTCCTGGACGACCACAGCGCGCTGGTGGGGTCGGTCTCCTGGGCGTCCTTCTTGTAGACGACGAAGTTGCCGTCGGCCTGCATCTTGGCGTACGCGCCGGGGTTGCCGCTGGTGCCGGAGATCCAGAGCGCGCCGCCCTGGTTCTCGCCTCCGGCGCGGTGGTAGAGGGCCAGGTCGCCGTTGGACTGCATGACCAGCTTGGCGTTCGTCGTCGAGATCGTCTCACCGGACCGCAGCGTGTCGCCGGCCTTGAGGACGACGGGGCGCTGCTTGACGGATCCGATCCACGAGGCGAGGTCGTCGGCGCGCGCGGCGACGGCTCCCTTGCGGGTCTCCGTGGCCGGCGCTGCGAAGCAGCCGCCCTGCCACGAACGGCTGTTGACGGCGACCAGCCTGCCGGCCGCGTCGAGCACCGGGCCGCCGGTGTCACCCTTGCACAGGACGTCGGTGCCGTTGGCGGAGTCGAGCGCGACGTCGCCGGTGGTGACGTTGGTGACGGTGAAGGCGCCGGTGTGGAGCTTGTCCGGGACCCACTCGGTCTTGGTGCGGCCGAAGCCGGAGGCCGTCAGGGCGGTACCGGCGGCGGGAGCCGCCGTGGCGAGCTTCACCGGCGTGATGTCCCGCACCGAGCGGTCCAGGCGGGCCAGGACCAGGTCCCGGTCCGTACGCGGGGCCAGCTCGACGACGGTGCGGACCGTGCCGCCGCCGAGGGTGGCGGTGGTCGGGCGGGCGGGCTTTCCGGCGGGCACCGCCCCGCCGGGCTGCTCGGCGAAGCAGCTGGCGGCGGTGGCCAGCCAGAGCTCGTCCACCAGGGTCGCGGTGCAGCCGCGGTTGTCGGGCCACTCGCCGACCGTCAGCTGGACGGTGTGCGCGAGCGTGGCGGCGGTGGCGGGGGTGCCGACGGCAGCCTGGGCGGAGCCGGCGAGGCCCGTGACCGCGAGGGGGGCGGAGAGGAGGGCCGCGCCGAGGGCGGCGCGTATGGAGGGTCTTGCGGTGTGCTGACGCTTCATGTCACTTCCTGGAAGCAGGGCTGGGAGCTGTGGGGCGGGGACGTCTCGCGTCCTGGCCGGGGGCGGGGCGGCGGGCCGGATCGGCGACCGGTCCGGCGGTCCTGTCCCGCGGCGGCATCGGCGGCCGGTTCCGCGGCGGGGCCGGCGTGTCGCCGTCCTCCGGCTGCGGGGCGGCTACGGGGCGGCGCCGACGCCTACTTGGTGGTGCGGATCTCCATGAGCATGAAGTCGCGGGCCTGCGGGTCGACGCTCTCGCCGACCGGGGTCCAGGTGTTCTTCCTGATGTCGAAGGACTTCTCCTCGTCGCCGACGGTCATGTCGACCTCCGTGGAGTAGGTGTTGCCCTTGATCGAGTAGACGGACGGGAGCTCCAGGGCGAGGTAGCCCCGGGTGCCCGTGACCTTGAAGCAGAACCGCTCCTCGTCCTGACGCGTCCAGACCTCCAGCAGGTCGGTGGCGCTGCCGCACTCGGCGAGGAGGATGTGACCGTCGCCGCGCTTCAGGACGATGTTCTTCTCGGCAAGGATCTTGTCGGCGTTCGGGTAGCCGAAGTCCTCGACGGCGTAGCCCGGGCCTTCCTCGGCGACGGCCTTCATCGCGACGGCGTCCGTGGCGTCCGCGTTCGCGGTGGGTCCGCCGGCGGTCGCCAGCCACGCCAGGGCGCCCGCGGCCGTGGCCACGGCCACTGTGCGGACGAGTGTTCTGAGTGCCTTCATGCCTGTTCCAGTCGTCGGTTCCGGTCCTGCCCGGAAGAGGTGTGCCGTACTGATGTGAAGGCTCGTGTCCAGCCAACAGGAGACGCGCCCATGGCATCTCGATGGCGTGAAGCCCCCGACTTCGAGCCGGATCCTAACCGAACACCGGGCCGGTAAATCAAGTCCGTGAAAACGAGCATGACGTCTCGTCACGGAAATTCCCCGCATCGATTCAAAACATGAGGCAGGGCCGTCCGCGAGAGCCTGAAGGGTGGTTGCGCAGCCCAAGCGATGCGTTCAGGACACCCGCAGAGAGTGACCTGCCTCACACTGCTCCATCGGCAACACCGCTCGTTTCAGGCCGATTTGGCAGCCTGGTGTCCGATTTGGGAGTCGCGTTTCAGCCAGCGTCAGGCTTGTTCACGCTCCAGTGATAAACGGAAGTTGATTGCTCATCAACTACCGTCTGGTCATCGTCGTGCGTGCCACGTAAGGTCATGCCGCGCACCCCTCGGGCCTTGCACGTCTGCCATGGCCCGACGAATAAGAACGCGATTCACACTTGCTGTCCTGGCTCGGGCCGCACTGTTTTGCGGGTGTGCCAGGCGTCGAAAGCGAAGGACCGTTTTGGACACCACCTATTGGAGTAGACGGCGCGTTCTCGGCGCCATCGCGGCCACGACGGCCGTCGTCACCACCTCCAGCCTCGTGCTCAATCCCGCCGCCGCCTGGGCCGAGACCCCGGCGACGGGTGACGACGACAGCGACCCGTTCCGGCTGCCGGACACCGACCGGGCGAAGGTCGTCAAGGCATGGCTGCTGGGCGGGACGGCCGTGCGGACCGCCGCGGCGGCGGCCCTGACCGGCTCCGACGCCGACGTACAGAACTTCCTCACCGTCAGGCTTCCCCTGGAGTCGGCCGAGGACGACCGGGTCGCGGTCATGAGCGGTCTGGCGATGGGCGGCAGGGGAACCAGGCGCGAAGCCACCGCCGCGCTCGCCAACGGCAGCGCGGCGGTCTCCGCCTATCTCGCCGGCGGGTTCAAGGCCGCCATCCAGGAAGACCTCCGGGTCGCCACCTCCACCGTGATGGGCCGGGGCGGCAAGGGAGTGAACCGCGCCGGCGACGCCGCGCTGAGCGACGGCTCCCAGGCCGCGCTGGAAACCTTCTTGACGGCCGGTCAGTACAGCGCGCGCCTGCAGGACATGCGCGTCGAGATCTCCAGGATGCTGGTGCAGGCGGGTCCGGAGGTGCAGAAGTACGCCGACCGTGCCCTGTCCGGCACCGAGTCCGATGTCGAGTGGTTCCTCGAGACCGGGCAGCACATCGCCCGGGCGCGGGATCAGGAGCGGGCGACGATCGAGGAGCTCGTCGCCGTCGTCGAACGCGAGGGCAGGAAGGCGGACGCCAAGACCAAGGAGGCGGAAGAGGCTTCCGCCCGAGCCGTCGAGGCGGCCGGGAAGGCCAAGGACGCCGCGCAGAAGGCCGCGGCCGAGGCCGAGGCGGCTCAGAACGACGTGGCGAAGGCCGGCAAGGCGGCCCGCAGGGCCGCGGACGCCGCGAAGGGCGCGGCCGATTCGGCGCGGGTCGCCATCAACGCCTCCCACGCCGCCGTGCAGGCGTCCCGCCGCGCCGCGTACGCCGCGGCGGCGGCCGGCCAGGCCGCCGCGAACGCGGGCTCCGCCGCCGCGCGGGCCTACCACGCCGCCATCGCGGCCTCCAAGGACGCCTCCCAGTCGGGCCTCGCCAGGGACGCCGCCGTCGCCGCCCGCAACGCCGCTGCCCGGGCCCGCGGCGCGGCGGCGGCCGCCGACCGCGCCTCCGAAGCGGCGAGTGCCGCCGCCGGGGCGGGTGCCGCCGCCGCGTCCGCGGCCCGCAACGCCTCCTCGGCCGCGAGCGCCTCGGCGAGCGCAGCCGCGTCGGCGGGCGTGGCGCAGGCGGAGGCCGCCGAGGCCAAGCGTCAGGCGCAGATCGCCTCGACCAACGCCAACATCGCGACCAACGCCGCCGGTACGGCCCAGGCTCTGGCCAACGCGTCGGCGGCGGCCGCCCGGACCGCGCGCGACGCCGCCAACAGCGCGGCCGCGCACGCAGAGAAGGCCGCGGACGCCGCCGAGTGGGCCGTGCAGTACGCGGGCCAGGCGGTGGACTACGCGAACAAGTCCACGCAGTTCGCCAACGAGGCCACCACGGCCGCGAACAACGCCACCGAAGCGGTCGTCAAGGCGGTCGAGGTGGAGAAGGCCGCCCGTGAGGCGGAGTGGCAGCGTCTCGGCGAGGAGACGCAGCGGGCCGTCGAGGAGATGCGTCTGATCACGCGGCTCGAAGCCGAGGACCGGTCGGACATCGAGCAGAAGCGTACTCAGGCGCAGCAGACCTCCCAGGCGACGAAGGACCTCATCGCGCAGGCCGAGGCGGCCCTGCGGGCGGGGGAGACCGCTTCCGCCACCGCGCTCGGGCGCAAGGCCGCCGTCGTCATGATGGATTCCAGGGGGGCATGGTCCCGGGACGCGGCGCGCTTCGCGCTGGCCGGCACGGAGGCCGACGTCCACGCCTGGATCGACACGGCCCGGCAGCTGGCCCAGCGGCAGGACGACCGGGAGACCGTCCTCCACATCGCCAGGACCTACAGCCCGGACATCGCCTTCGCCGCCACCGGGGCGCTGGAGAGCACGGATCCCGACGCCGCGACGACGTTCCTCACGGACGGCGTGATCAAGGCCGCCGCGACCGACAACCGCGTGCTGATCAACCGCGTGCTGGCCGGCAACCCCGGCCGCGCGGTGCAGGAGGCGGCGTACGCGGCCCTGGACGCGGGGACTCCCGCGGCCCTGCACCAGTTCCTCGCCCTGACGTTCGAGAAGGCCCAGCGCGAGGACGACGCCGTGGCCACCTCGACGCTCCTCCACACCGGCGGGCGCTACACCCAGGCGTACGCCCAGGCGGCGATGGAGGGCCCGGCCTGGATGCGCCGCAACTTCGTCGCGTCGGTCCAGTTCGACACCGCCCAGCTGGACTACGACTCCGACACCCACATCGCGGCCATGCAGGGCGCGATCGCCGCGGCAGCCAAGATCGCGCACAAGGCGCAGGAGGACGCCGCCCGTGCCCAGGAGGCGGCGGCCAAGGCCCGTAACGCTGCCGCCGAGGCGGTGCAGTGGGCGCAGAAGGCGCAGTTGTCGGCGGAGAAGGCCGCCGGCGCCGCGCAGCAGGCCAACTCGTACGCCAACGACGCGGAGGAGTCGGCGGCGAACGCGCAGAGGTCGGCCGACAAGGCGAAGCAGGCGGCCTCCGTCGCCCGCACGGCCTCGCGCTCGGCCAACTACTCCGCCACGCGGGCCGGCGAATCCGCCCGCAGCGCGATCGCCTCCGCCAACGCCGCCCAGGCGTCGGCCGCGTCCGCCTACGCCTCCGCCATTCAGGCGGGCAAGAACAGCCGGGAAGCGGCGACCGCGGCGGCCGAGGCGCACCAGATCGTGGTGCAGAAGCGCGCGACGGAGGCCGCGGCGGCCGCCAGGCAGGCGGCCGAGGAGGCGCGCGCCTCCAAGCAGGCGGGTACCAACCCTGCCGACACCGCCGAGTACGACACCGTGAAGGACGACGGCGGTCCGTGGTGGACGGATGCCAAGAAGTGGGCCGACTACCTGCACACGGCCGGCATGGTCACCGGGCTCGTGGGCGTCGGGGTGGGCGTCGCGGGCATCGTGATCCCGCCCGCGGCGCCGGTCCTCCTGCCGATCGGTTTCGGGCTCGGTGTCTTCGGCACCGTGCTCGACGGTGGCAGCGCGATCGCCTACGGCATCGGCTACGGCTGGACCAGCGCGGAGTTCAAGAAGCAGCTCTCGATCACGGCCCTGGGCATCGTCACCCTCGGCCAGTCGAGGTGGATCCATGCCGCGGAGGGCGGCGTGAAGGTCGTCAAGCACCTGTCGGAGCTGGGGTCGGAGGCCGTCGCGCCGATCGTCAGCTGGCTGAGCGGCAAGAAGAAGCACTGACGCGGTAGCGGACCGCACGGAAGGCGCCTGACCGGAACGGACCCGGTCAGGCGCCTTCTCGGCGTGCCCGGAACCGGAGTCCGGAGGGACGGCACGTCCACCGGGCCGGGAGACGGAAGGAGACGGGAGCCGGCCGCGCCGCCTCCGATGCGGCGCGGCGGTCGTCGGAGGGAGGCGGGGTCGGCACGGCAGGTGACGCGGGAGGCGCGCCTGGGGAAGGGTGACGGGGGGGAAGGACACAGCCGGAACCGCACCGACGAGCGCTGCCAGGAGAGAGAGTCATGAGAATGCTGATCAACGTCCCGGAGACCGTGGTCGCCGACGCGCTGCGGGGCATGGCGGCCGCGCATCCCGAGCTCGTCGTGGATGTCGAGAACCGTGTCGTCCTGCGGCGGGACGCGCCGGTCGCCGGGAAGGTCGCCCTGGTGTCCGGGGGCGGGTCCGGGCACGAGCCGTTGCACGCGGGGTTTGTGGGGCCGGGGATGCTGGCGGCGGCGTGCCCGGGCGAGGTCTTCACGTCACCCGTGCCGGACCAGATGGTGCGGGCCGCCGCCGCGGTGGACAGCGGGGCGGGGGTGCTGTTCGTCGTCAAGAACTACACCGGGGACGTGCTCAACTTCGAGATGGCCGCCGAGCTCGCCGAGGACGAGGGCATCCAGGTCGCCAAGGTCCTGGTCGACGACGACGTGGCCGTGACGGACAGCCTCTACACCGCCGGGCGGCGCGGCACGGGCGCGACGCTCTTCGTGGAGAAGATCGCGGGAGCCGCCGCCGAAAAGGGCGCTCCGCTGGAGCGCGTCGAGGCCCTCGCCCGGCGGGTGAACGAGCGGTCGCGCTCCTTCGGCGTGGCGCTGAGCGCCTGCACGACACCCGCGAAGGGCAGCCCCACCTTCGACCTGCCGAAGGGCGAGCTGGAGTTGGGGATCGGCATCCACGGCGAGCCGGGGCGGGAGCGGCGCGCGATGATGACCTCGCGGGAGATCGCGGACTTCGCCGTCGATGCCGTACTGGACGACCTGCGGCCGTCGGGTCCCGTCCTCGCACTGGTCAACGGCATGGGAGCCACGCCGCTGCTCGAGCTGTACGGGTTCAACGCCGAGGTGCAGCGGGTGCTCGGCGAGCGCCGGGTCCCGGTCGCCCGCACGCTCGTCGGGAACTACGTGACCTCCCTCGACATGGCCGGCTGCTCGGTGACGCTCTGCGAGGCCGACGAGGAACTGCTACGCCTGTGGGACGCGCCCGTGCGTACGGCTGCGCTGCGCTGGGGCCGGTGAGAAGGAGAGTGCCCGACGTGACCGGACCGACCGAACCGACCGAACCGACCGAAGCGACCGCAACACCCGTACCGAACGCGCCGACCGCACCGGCCGGCCCCGGCAGCGCCGCCGAGGCCGCCGAGGCCGCCGAGGCCTACGCGTCGGCCGAGGCCACCCGACCGACAGCGGCCCGCGGGGCCGACGCGCTCGACGCCGCGTTCTTCCTGCGCTGGCTGGCGGTCGCCGCGGCCGCCGTCGACCGGGAGGCGGACCGACTGACCGACCTCGACTCCGCGATCGGCGACGCCGACCACGGAGCCAACCTCAGGCGGGGTTTCGCCGCCGTGACGGACGTCCTGGCGAAGGAACCTCCCGCGACGCCGGGAGGTGTGCTCACCACCGCCGGACGACAGCTGATCTCGACCGTCGGCGGCGCCTCAGGACCGCTGTACGGGACGCTCCTGCGCCGCACCGGCAAGGCGCTCGGCGAGACCCCGACCGTGACGCGCGAGGCGTTCGCCGACGCGCTGGCGGCCGGGGTCGCCGCCGTCGCGCAGCTCGGTGGAGCGCGTGTCGGCGACAAGACGATGCTGGACGCGCTCGTCCCGGCGGCCGAGGCGCTGCGCGCGTCCTTCGGAGCGGCCCGGGCCGCGGCCGAGGAGGGTGCGCTGGCGACCGTGCCGCTCCGGGCGCGCAAGGGCCGCGCCAGCTATCTGGGCGAACGCTCGATCGGGCACCAGGATCCGGGCGCCACCTCGTCCGCGCTGCTGATCGCCGCCCTCGCGGAGGTGGTCCCGTGACCGGCGGCCGGGTCGGCATCGTCCTCGTCTCGCACAGCGCCGCCGTGGCCTCGGCCGTCGCCGAACTCGCCCGGGGCCTCTCCGGTGGCGGCGCCACCGCGCCGATCCTGCCCGCCGGAGGGACTCCGGACGGCGGTCTCGGCACCAGCTCCGAACTGATCGCCGAGGCGGCGAAGGCGGTCGACCAGGGCGCCGGTGTCGCCCTGCTGGTCGATCTGGGCAGCGCCGTACTGACCGTCAAGGCGCTCCTCGCCGAGGGCGACGAACTTCCGGAGGGTGCGCGGCTCGTGGACGCGCCCTTCGTCGAGGGCGCGATCGCCGCGCTCGTCACGGCCACGGCGGGCGGGGATCTGGCCGCCGTGGAGGGGGCGGCCGCGGAGGCGTACACGTACCGAAAGGAGTGAGAGAGGGCGCGAGAGACTCGTCACACACCGTCCGCACGGGCCTCCGTGTTGTGATGCGCCTGGTCAACCCACTAATGTCACAGCGCCTTGGTGTACGGGAAACCGGTGCGGTACCGGTGCGGCCCTCGCCACTGTGATCGGGAAGTCCGGCTCCACCCTCTGGGGGGAAGACCCTTCAGGGGAGCCACTGCACCACCGCGGGAGACCGTTGCGGTGTGGGAAGGCGGAGCCGCGACGGCATGACCCGTCAGCCAGGAGACCGGCCAAGGTGCGTTGTCCATCCACGAGGTGCTGGAGAGGGTCTCCCGATCATGCATATAGCCGAGGGCTATCTACCCCCCGTGCACGCGGCCGCCTGGGGCGTCGCGTCCGCCCCCTTCGTCGTCCACGGCGTTCGTGCCCTGACCCGCGAGGTCAAGGCCCATCCCGAGTCCACCCTGCTGCTGGGTGCGGCCGGTGCGTTCACCTTCGTTCTGTCCGCTCTCAAGCTCCCTTCGGTGACGGGGAGTTGCTCCCACCCCACCGGCACGGGGCTGGGGGCGATCCTGTTCCGGCCGCCGGTGATGGCGGTCCTGGGCACGATCACCCTGCTGTTCCAGGCCCTGCTGCTCGCGCACGGCGGGCTCACCACGCTCGGCGCCAACGTGTTCTCGATGGCGATCGTCGGGCCCTGGGCCGGGTACGGGGTGTACCGGCTGCTGCGGCGGTTCGAGGTGCCGCTGATGGTGAGCGTGTTCTTCGGAGCGTTCGTCGCCGACCTCTCCACGTACTGCGTCACGAGCGTCCAGCTCGCGCTGGCCTTCCCGGACCCGGGCAGCGGCGTCGTGGGCGCGCTCGCCAAGTTCGGCGGCATCTTCGCCGTCACGCAGCTGCCGCTGGCGGTCAGCGAGGGGCTGCTCACGGTGCTCGTGATGCGGCTGCTGACGCAGTCCAGCAAGGGCGACCTGACCCGGCTCGGGGTGCTGCTCCCGGGCGACCGGAAGACCGAGAAGGCGGAGGCGAGCGCGTGATGAGCCGTAACGCCAAGATCAACACGCTGCTGCTGCTCGTCGTGGCGGCCCTGGCCGTGCTCCCGCTGATGCTAGGCCTCGGTGACCACAAGGAGGAGCCCTTCACCGGCGCCGACGGCGAGGCGGAGGTGGCGATCACGGAGATCGCTCCCGACTACGAGCCGTGGTTCAGCCCGCTCTACGAGCCTCCGTCCGGCGAGATCGAGTCGGCGCTGTTCTCGCTCCAGGCCGCCCTCGGCGCCGGTGTCCTGGCCTACTACTTCGGGCTGCGCAAGGGCCGCAGGCAGGGCGAGGCCCGAGCCGGGGCGAAGCCGCCGGCGAAGCCGTCCGGCGACGAGTAGGCGCGGATGCTGCCGATCGACGCGGCGGCGCACAGCAGTCGCTGGCGCCGCCGTCATCCGTGCGAGAAGGCGGCTCTGGGTTTCGGCCTGACGCTGTGCGCGGTGTGCCTGCCGCCGTGGCCGGGAGCCGTGCTCGTCGCCGCGGCCACCCTCGCGGTCCTCCTCGGTCCGGCCGGTGTCCCGGGACGCCAGCTGTGGCGGGCGTTCCGCATTCCGCTGGGCTTCTGCGTGACGGGCGCGGTTCCTCTGCTGTTCGAGGTGGGCGGCCCGCGCGGTGTCGTCGCCCTGGCACCGGACGGTCCGGTGCACGCGGGCGAGCTGCTGCTACGGACCGCGGCCGCCTCCCTGGGGGTGCTGCTTTTCGCGTTCACCACGCCCGTATCGGACGTGCTTCCCCGGCTGGTCCGGGCGGGGGTGCCGGCCCCCGTCGTGGACGTCGCCCTCGTGATGTACCGGATCAGCTTCCTGCTCCTCGACGCGATGGCGAAGATCCGCCAGGCGCAGGCGGCCCGGCTGGGGCTGACCACACGGGCGGCGACCTGGCGCTCGCTCGCCGGGCTCGGGGCGACGGCGTTCGTGCGCGCCTTCGACCGGGCGCAGCGCCTGCAGACCGGGCTGGCGGGGCGCGGGTACGACGGGACCCTGCGGGTCCTGGTGCCCGCCGCCGCCGTCTCGCGCCGCTTCCTGGCGGCGACGGCCGGGCTGCTCGTCGGTCTCGTCGCGCTCACTCTCGTACTGGAAAGGTCCCTGCCGTGAGTCTTCGTTCCCCTGTCGTGGAACTGGTGAGGGCGGGCTTCGCCTACGAGGACGGGCCCGCGGTCCTCGACGGGATCGACTTCGCCGTACCGGAGGGGCGGTCGCTGGCCCTGCTCGGCAGGAACGGCAGCGGCAAGACGACGCTGCTGCGGCTGCTCAGCGGTGGTCTGCGGTGCGCGAGCGGCGCGCTGCGGCTCGACGGCGAGGAGGTGTCGTACGACCGCAAGGGGCTGACCCGGCTGCGGACGACGGTCCAGCTGGTCGTGCAGGACCCCGACGACCAGCTGTTCGCGGCCTCGGTGGGTCAGGACGTGTCGTTCGGACCGATGAACCTGGGGCTGCCGGAGGAGGAGGTACGGCTCCGGGTGCGCGAGGCGCTGGAGGCGCTGGACATCGTGGCCCTGGAGGACCGGCCGACCCATCTGCTGTCGTACGGGCAGCGCAAGCGGGCGGCGATCGCGGGCGCGGTGGCGATGCGGCCGCGCGTACTGATCATGGACGAGCCGACGGCCGGGCTCGATCCGCACGGTCAGGAGCGGCTGCTCGAGGTGCTGGGGCGGCTGCGGGACGCGGGGACGACGGTGGTCATGGCGACCCACGACGTGGATCTGGCCCTGCGCTGGGCGGACGAGGCGGCGGTCCTCGCCCCGGACGGCCTGCGGACCGGGCCGGTGACCGACCTCCTCGCGGACGACGCGCTGCTCGCCTCGGCACGGCTCCGTCAGCCGTGGGGCATGGCCGTCGCCCGGCTGCTGCGCGCCCACGGCCTGCTGGCCGCCGACGCTGACGGCCCCCGCACGGCGGAGGAGCTGGACGCCTGGGCCGGGGTGGGCAGCCCGTAACGGGCGGACGCCGAGGGCGCCGACCGGGCTCGGGCGGGGCGGAACCCGTCCGAGCGCTGCCGCGGGCGGGGTGGGATCGGTACGGATCCCACCCCGCCCGCCCGTGTGCGGCGGGCCGGCACCAGGGAGACCGCCCGCCCCTGGCCCCGTCCGTGGAGGCGGGCGGGTGAGCTCGGTCCGTCCGTGGGGGCGGGGGGTCCGTGCCCGGACGTAGCGCAGATCACGCCCCTGCCGTTATGCAACTTGTTGCACAAGTCGCCTCGGGTCGTCTACAACAGGGCGTGACGATCCTGCGCGAGGAGGCGCCCCGATGGCCCCGACCACCCCGTACCCGCACCTGCTGAGCCCGCTCGACCTCGGCTTCACCACCCTTCCCAACCGGGTGCTCATGGGGTCCATGCACGTCGGCCTCGAAGAGACCGAGAACGGCTTCGCGCGGATGGCCGCCTTCTACGCCGAGCGTGCGCGCGGCGGAGTCGGCCTCATCGTGACCGGCGGCATCGCCCCGAACGAGGCCGGCCGCCCCTGGGACGGCGGCGCCAAGCTCAGCACCGACGAGGAGGTCGCCGAGCACCGGCTCATCACCGACGCCGTGCACGAGGCGGGCGGCAGGATCGCGATGCAGATCCTGCACTTCGGGCGGTACGCCTACCACCCCGCCCTCGTCGCGCCCAGCCCGATCCAGGCACCGATCAGCCCCTTCGTACCGAACGAGCTGACCGACGCCGAGGTCGAGCAGACGGTCGAGGACTACGCCCGCTGCGCCGAGCTGGCCAAGGCCGCCGGATACGACGGCGTCGAGGTCATGGGCTCCGAGGGCTACCTCATCAACGAGTTCATCGCGGCCGCCACCAACCGGCGCACCGACCGGTGGGGCGGTCCCTACGAGAACCGGGTCCGCTTCCCCCTGGAGATCGTCCGCCGCATCCGCGAGCGCGTCGGCGAGGACTTCATCCTCGTCTACCGGCTCTCGATGCTCGACCTCGTCCCCGGCGGCTCGACGCTGGAGGAGGTCGTCGCGCTCGCCAAGGAGATCGAGGCGGCCGGCGCCACCATCATCAACACGGGCATCGGCTGGCACGAGGCCCGTATCCCCACCATCGCCACCTCCGTGCCCCGCGGCGCCTACACCTGGGTCACCAAGAAGCTGATGGGGGCGGTGAGCATCCCCCTTGTCACCAGCAACCGCATCAACACCCCCGAGGTCGCCGAGCAGATCCTCGCCGAGGGACGCGCGGACATCGTCTCCATGGCCCGGCCGTTCCTCGCGGACCCCGACTTCGTCGCCAAGGCCGCGGCCGACCGCGCCGACACGATCAACACCTGCATCGGCTGCAACCAGGCCTGCCTCGACCACACGTTCAGCCTGAAGATCACCTCCTGCCTGGTGAACCCGCGCGCCTGCCACGAGACCGAACTGGTCCTCTCCCCCACCCGCCGGGCCAAGCGGATCGCCGTCGTCGGCGCGGGTCCGGCCGGGCTCGCCTGCGCGGTCTCGGCCGCCGAGCGCGGCCACACGGTCACCCTGTTCGACAGCGCTGACGAGATCGGCGGTCAGCTGAACGTCGCCAAGCGCGTACCGGGCAAGGAGGAGTTCAACGAGACCCTCCGCTACTTCCGCGTCCAGCTCGACGCCCGGGGCGTCGACGTCAGGCTGAACACCACGGCCACGCCCGACCTCCTCGCCGCGTACGACGAGGTCGTCGTCGCCACCGGCGTCACCCCGCGCACCCCCGAGATCCAGGGCATCGACCACCCCAGCGTCGTCAGCTACCTCGACGTCCTGCGCGACGGCGCGCCCGTCGGCGAGCGGGTCGCGATCATCGGCGCCGGCGGAATCGGCTTCGACGTCGCGGAGTTCCTCACCGACGGCGGCGAGGGCGCGAGCCAGGACGCGGAGACGTACTTCCGCCAGTGGGGCGTCGACACCGGCTACGCGGAGCGGGGCGGGCTGCGCGCTCCCGAGCGCCCCCGGCCCCCGCGCCAGGTGCACCTGCTCCAGCGCAAGTCGACCAAGGTCGGCGCCGGCCTCGGCAAGACGACGGGCTGGATCCACCGCGCCGAGATGAAGCACCGGGGCGTCACCATGGTCGCCGGCGCCTCGTACGAGCGGATCGACGACGAGGGCCTCCACCTCACCGTCGACGGCGAGCCGCGGACCGTCCCCGTCGACACGATCGTCCTGTGCACCGGGCAGGAACCGCGCCGCGGCCTGTACGAGGAGCTGATCGCCGCGGGCCGCACCGCGCACC
Source organism: Streptomyces sp. NPDC036822 (assembly GCF_055609145.1). NCBI lineage: Bacteria > Bacillati > Actinomycetota > Actinomycetes > Kitasatosporales > Streptomycetaceae > Streptomyces > Streptomyces sp. NPDC036822. The sequence continues at coordinate 271,418 of NZ_JBVJPY010000005.1, read as the reverse complement.
TGATCGGCGGCGCCGACGTCGCCGCCGAGCTGGACGCCAAGCGCGCGATCGACCAGGGCACCCGCCTGGCGGCGGCTCTGTGACCCACGCGGCCCGTACCCAGGTCGGGTCCGGAAGGTCTCGCCCGGGTATCGGGCCCTCCGGGCGGACGCCGACACCTTCCGTACGCTCCCTAGGATTGCGCGCATGTCCCTGCCGCACGCGATCCTGACCGCGCTGCTCGAGAAGCCGTCCTCCGGTCTCGAGCTGACGCGCCGCTTCGACAAGTCGATCGGCTACTTCTGGTCGGCCACGCATCAGCAGATCTACCGTGAGCTGGGCAAGCTGGAGCAGGCGGGGCACATCCGTGCCCTGCCCGCCCGGACTCCGGCACGCGGGCAGAAGAAGGAGTACGAGGTCCTGCCCGCGGGCCGCACCGAGCTGACCGACTGGGTGGCCAGGACCGAGGAACCCAAACCCCTGCGCTCCGCGCTGCTGCTGCGGATGCGGGCCGCCGCGGTCGTCGGGGCCCCCGGGATGGCCGCCGAGCTGAGGCGCCATCTCGACCTGCACCGGCATCAGTTGGAGGAGTACCTCGAGATCGAGGCGCGCGACTTCCCGCCGGCGCGCCGGGAGAGCGAGCCCGACCGGCTGCGGCACCTCGTCCTGCGCGGCGGGATCGATCTGGAGCGGTTCTGGGTGGAGTGGCTGACCCACGCCCTGGCGGAGCTGGATCGGTAGCGCCGGGGACGGCCTGAGCGCGGCCCGCCCGGCCCGCCCGGACAGGCCGGGCGCGCTCACGTCCCCGGCGAGCGCGCGGCCGTGCCGGCAGGGGGAGGACGGAAGCGGACGGCGTTCTCCCTTCCGCCCTCCGCCTCACCGCGAGCGCCCGGTGCGCCCCTCCTCCGTCGCCCTGCGCCAGGCCGCGTCGCGCAGCAGTCGCAGGCCGTTGAGCCCGACCAGGACCGTGGAGCCCTCGTGGCCCGCCACGCCGAGCGGCAACGGCAGGTGGCCCGCCAGGTCCCAGACCACCAGGGCGCCGATGCAGGTGCCGGCGATCACCAGGTTCTGGACGACCAGTCGGCGGGCGCGGCGCGAGAGGGCCACGACGGCGGGGACGGTGGCCAGTTCGTCGCGTACGACGACGGCGTCGGCGGTCTCCAGGGCCAGATCCGAACCGGCCCGGCCCATGGCGATGCCGGTGTGCGCGGCGGCCAGGGCCGGGGCGTCGTTGACGCCGTCCCCGACGACGAGCACCGTGGCCCCGGCCCGCTCCCAGGCGCGCACGGCCGCCACCTTGTCCTCGGGCAGCAGCCCGGAGCGCACGTCGGTGATGCCGGTCCCTTCGGCGACCCGGGCGGCGGCGCCCGCGTTGTCGCCGGTCAGGAGGGTGGGGGCGGTGCCGGTGAGCCGGGTCAGGGCGGCGACGGCCTCCGGGGCGCCGTCGCGGATCCGGTCGGCGAAGGTGAGGACCGCGACCGGGGTCCCGTCGGCCACGACCTCGACCGCCGTGTCGGTGTGCGCGCCCGCGGCCCGGCGCACCCGCACCTCGCGGCCCTCCACCGTCGCCCGTACGCCCTCCCCCGGAACGGAAGCGAAGTCGCTCGCCGCGGGGATCCGCAGTCCGCGTTCGCGCGCCGCGGCCACCACGGCGCGGGCCAGGGGGTGTTCGCTGGACAGTTCGGCCGCCGCGGCCCACGCGAGCGCGTTCTCGTCGCCCCGCACGTCCAGGAGGCGCGGCGCGCCCTCGGTCAGCGTGCCTGTCTTGTCGAGGGCGACCCGGTCGACGGCGCCGAGGCGCTCCATGACCACCGCGGACTTGACGAGGACGCCGTGGCGTCCGGCGGTGGCGATGGCGGAGAGGAGCGGTGGCATGGTGGCGAGCACGACCGCGCAGGGGGATGCCACGATCATGAAGGTCATGGCACGCAGCAGGGTGGTGGTGAAGTCGGCGCCGAAGGCGAGCGGGACGGCGAAGAGCGCGAGGGTGGCCACCACGACGCCGACCGAGTAGCGCTGTTCGATCTTCTCGATGAACAGCTGGGTGGGCGCCTTGGTGGCGCTGGCCTCCGCGACGAGGGCGACGATGCGGGCGATGACGGAGTCCCGCGCGTCCTTGTCGACGCGCACGCGCAGGGCGCCCGTGCCGTTCAGGGTGCCGGCGAAGACCTCGTCGCCGGGGATCTTGGAGGCGGGCAGCGACTCGCCGGTGATGGTGGCCTGATCGACGTCGCTCACGCCGTGGAGCACCGTCCCGTCGGCGGGCAGCCGCTCCCCCGGCCGCACGAGCACGGTGTCACCGATCCGCAGCTCTGCCACGTCCACCGGCTCCTCGGTCGCGGCGCGGCCGTCGGGCCCGCCGCCGGTGAGACGGACGGCCTTCTCGGGGGCGAGGTCGAGCAGGCCCCGTACGGAGTCGGCGGTGCGGCGGGTGGCGAGCGCCTCCAGGGCGCCGGAGCAGGCGAAGATGACGATCAGCAGACCGCCGTCGAGATACTGGCCGATCGCCGCGGCGCCGAGGGCCGCGACGACCATGAGCAGGTCGACGTCGAGGGAGCGCTCGCGCAGCGCCCGCAGCCCCTCCCAGCCCGGCTCCCATCCCCCGGCGGCGTAGCAGAGGGCGTAGAGCGGTCCCCAGGCCCAGGCCGGGGCGCCGGCCAGGTCGAGCGGCAGCGCGCAGAGGAAGGCGAGGGCGGAGAGCGCCGCCCAGCGGACCTCGGGGAGGTCGGCGACGCGGGTCCTGCGGGCCGGCGGGGCCGCCGCGGCCTGGGTGGCCGGGCTGTCGAGCACCGGGGAAGCCATGGGAGTCCACCTCTTCGGACGGCACGGGGGCGTGCGGGGACGAACGGACAGGGGTGCGGACACAGCAGCGGGACCACCATACCCGAATACATGAAGACGTCTTCATCTATCTACATATGAGCGCCGCTACGATGAGCCCATGGGACACGGAGCGCACGGCGAGACGACCCCCGCAACCCACCTGGACGCGGACTCGGCTGCCACCATCGCCGCCACCCTCCAGGCCCTCGCCACGCCCTCCCGGCTGATGATCCTCACCAAGCTCCGCCAGGGCCCCTGCGGCGTCACCGAGCTCGCCGCGGCCGTCGAGATGGAGCAGTCCGCCGTCTCGCACCAGCTGCGGCTGCTGCGCGCCCTGGGCCTGGTCACCGGCGTCCGGCAGGGCCGCCGGATCGAGTACAGCCTCTACGACAACCACGTGGCCCAACTCCTCGACGAGGCCGTCTACCACATCGAGCACCTGCGCCTCGGCACCCGCGACGTGCCCCAAGAGACCGTGGATACTGGGCAGTCGTAGACCCAACGACGGGAGAGGGCGGGGATGGCCGACGACTTGGGGCACCGCGGGACACGTCACGCGGTGGTCATCGGGGGAAGTCTCGCGGGCCTGCTGGCCGCGCGGGTGCTGAGCGAGCACGCGGAGAAGGTCACGGTCGTCGAGCGCGACCGCTTCCCTGAGGGGCCGGACGCCCGGCCCGGGGTCCCGCAGAGCCGGCACACCCACGTCCTGCTCGAAGGCGGACAGCGGGCGCTCGACGAGCTGCTGCCCGGATTCATGGACGAGCTCACGGAACAGGGGGCGCCCCGGGTGGGCATGCCCCAGGACATGGTGCAGTGGCAGAACGGCCACTGGTTCCGGCGGATCCCGGCCACGACCGCGTTCTACACCGGCGACCGCGCCAAGCTCGAAGCCCTGGTGCGCCGGCGGGTGCTGGCCGATCCCCGGATCGAGACCGTCCAGGGCGTCGAGGCGGTCGGCCTGATCGGCGACTCCACCCGCGTCCGGGGCGTGCTGCTGCGCCCGCGCGGCGCGGGCGCCGGGACGGGCGAGGGCGGTGAGCCCTGCCGGCTGGAGGCCGATCTGGTGGTCGACGCCTCGGGCCGCGGCACGCGCGCGCCCGACTGGCTCGCCGCGATCGGCGCGGAGGCGCCGCACGAGGAGACCATCGACACCGGTCTCGCCTACGCCACCCGCACCTACCGGGCCCCGGAGAACGACAAGACGGACGCCCTCGGGTACTTCATCGTCCCCAATCCGGAACAGGTGTACGGCGGCGTCGTGGTGCCGCTCGGGGACGGCCGCCATCTGGTGACGCTGTCCGGACTGCGCGGCGACGAACCGCCCACGGACGAGGCCGGCTTCGAGGCGTACGCGAATCGGCTGCCGCACCCGGTGATCGGCGAATGGCTGGCCCGGGCCGAGCCCGTGTCCCCGGTCTTCGGCTTCCGGAGGACCGCCAACGTCCGCCGCCGGTACGACCGTCCCGGCCGCCGCCCGGCCGGTTTCCTGGCCACCGGGGACGCGCTGTGCACCTTCAACCCGATCTACGGCCAGGGCATGGCGGTCGCCGCGATGAGCGCGGTGGCGCTGCGCGACGCGCTCGCCGACCGTCGTCGCACGGCGACCACCCGCGTGGTGCAGAAGGCGCTGCTGGACGCCTCCCGGCAGGCGTGGGACATCTCCGCCGGGTCCGACAAGAAGATGCCGGGCGCGACCGGCAACGCGACCGGCAGCCGCGCCGTGGACAAGCCCGTGGGCTGGTACCTCCGCCGGCTGCAGCAGCGGTACGGCGGAGATCCGGTGATCGGGCGGGCGTTCCGGTCCGTCCTGACGCTCACGGCGCCCATGACGTCGCTGTTCGCCCCCGCGGTGGCGCGGTCCGTCCTCTTCGGCCCGGTCCCGTGGACACCGCCCGAGCCGCCGATGCGGCGCGAGGAGTGAACGGGCCGTAGCGGCCGGGCGCCGCGGCCCCCCGGGCCCGGTGACGCCGGGACCGGGGGCGCCCGGCTCGCCTTCTCCTCGCCGCGTCCCCGCTCGCGCCTCCTCCTCGCCCCAGCCCTCCCCGGCGGCCCCGGCGGGCCGGTGTCGCCGGACGTCCGCCGTCACGCGTCCGGGGAGGCCGCCACGACCCCGGCCGCGATCGCCGCGCTCAGCCGGGCGTAGTCGTCCGCGTTCTGGGCGGCGTAACGGATCGCGAAGTCCGCGACCGCCCGGTCGAAGACGTCCGAGCCGCCGAGGTAGGCGGCGATGGCGACGCGGTCGCCCGAGCGGGCGTGGGCGCGGGCCAGCGCGCGCCCACAGAGAGCGGCGTACTCGCGCAGGAGGGACGGGGACATGGTCTCGACCTCCGCGGAGCCCTTCATGTCACGCAGTTGGCGCCAGTAGAAGTGGCGCTGTTCGGGACCCGTCATCCAGCCGAGGAAGATGTCGCCGGCGGCCTGGACGAGCCGCTGGCCCGCGACGACCCGGCGCCCCTGGTGGGCGTAGGTGCTGGGCTCCAGGTACTCCTCCAGGACCGAGCGGCCCGCCTCCTTGATCTGGAGGACCAGCGGGTCGCTCTCGTCGCGCCCTTCGAGCAGGAGGACGAAGCAGCGGGTGCCGACGCTGCCGACGCCGACGACCTTGCGGGCCGCGTCGACGAAGCGGTACCGGTCCAGGAGCACCCGCCGCTCCTCGGAGAGGGAGCTGCGGTAGTCGCTGAAGACCTTCCCGAGGTTCACCCGGTCGAGGTCGGCGGTGCGGTGCAGGAGGGGCGGGGCGTCGACGAAGCGCCGGGCGCCGGTCTCGTCCCGCTCGGTGAGCCGGGTGAGGGCCTGGAGACTGGTACGGCGACGGGCGCGGGCGAGGGCGTTCTCGACGCGGGCACGGCCGTGCCGGAGCAACGGCGCCAGCTCGTCGGCGTCGATCCTCTCGTACCAGACGGCGAGCTCGCCGAGTCCCGCGAGTCGGCGCAGGGAGGTGCGGTAGGACGCGGTGGCGACGAGCGCGGAACGGTGGGCCTTGGCCTTGCTGGTGCCGTTCTGGAGCGCGGCGACGGCGACGCTGGCGGCGAGCCGCTTGACGTCCCATTCGAAGGGTCCGGGCAGCGTCTCGTCGAAGTCGTTGACGTCGAACAGAAGCGCCCGTTCGGGTGAGGCGTAGACCCCGAAGTTGAGCAGATGGGCGTCCCCGCAGAGCTGGACGGTGAGACCGGTGTGGCGCTGGGCGGCCAGGTCGGCGGCCATGACTCCGGCGGCGCCCCGCAGGAAGGCGAAGGGCGAGACGGCCATCCGTCCGTACCGGAGGGGCAGGAGTTCGGCCACACGGTCGACGGACTGTTTCTGCAGCACGGCCAGCGGATCGGGGCGCTGGGAGGAGGGTATCCAGCGGCCGTGCGAGGACCGGGGGACGCGCTTGCGGGCCGCCCGGCCCGTTTCGGCTCGCTCGTACGGTGTCAGCATCCGGCCTCACCCGCCTCTTCCAGCGTCGCTACCGGTTGAACTCATTAGAGGCGCACTCGCTCGTTTCGGCCACTCTCACGGGCACCCTCTTCCCCAATGGTTTAGACCAATGATAGGAATGATCACTCACACGGCCCACACGATCACGCTGAGCAAAGAAGGGTCCGAACATGGCTGAGCCCGATCCCGAGCAGGTGGCGGCGGTACCGCTCTACCTCCGGGTCGCCGCCGCCCTGCGGGACGACCTCGCCGACCGACGCCTCGCACCCGGCAGCCGGCTGCCCTCCGAGCGTTCGCTCGCCCATCGCTACCACGTCAACCGCCAGACCGTCCGCAGCGCCCTCCAGCTGCTGCGCGACGAGGGGCTGGTGGTGACCGACCGGCGCGGCACGTTCGCCGTCGACGGTGGCCCGCAGGCGCACGTCCCGCAGCTGACGGCACGCCGGCAGTCCTTCCCCGGCGGCACGGAGGCCGCGGACGCGCTCGTCCGGGCGGCCCTCGCCTGGGAGGCGCCCCCGGCGGCGCTCGCGAGCCGGCTGTCGCTCGTGCCGGGTGAGCCCACGCTCGTCCACCGGCACGTGGTGATGAGCCCGGCCGGGACGCCCCTGCAACGGTCGGTGTCCTGGTTCTCCCGGCAGGCGCTCACGGAGATCCCCCAGCTCTCCCGCTACCGCCGGGGCAAGGACGCGGCCAAGCAACCGGACCTGCGACTGCTCTACCACTGGATGCACCAGGCCGGGCTGCGACTGACCAGACGGGAGTCGATCGGCGTGCCCGCGGGCCCCGGCACGGGAGTCGGGGCCGGCGCGGCGCGGCTGATCGTCCACCGGGTGGTGAGCGACCAGCACGGCCACGCGCTGGAGATCACGGACATCGACTTCGCGGCCCAGGCGGCGGCCTGGACGTACGAGTTCAGCGCCTGAGCGCGGGCTCCCTACACGATCCCCTCGGCGATCTCCGCCTCCTCGCGGGCGTTGCCGTACGCCGAGGGGGTCCCGTACGAACGACGGGCGACGTACCACCAGAGCGTGGCGAGGACCAGGACCACGGCGAGCGCGATGACGGCGTAGTTCATGGAGTCGACGGTCACCGGCGACTTCTGCGGCAGGCAGAACAGGACGGTGACCACGGCCACCCAGCCGACGGCCGTCCAGCCGATCGGCCGGCTCCAGCGGCCGAGGTTCCAGGGCCCCGGGGTGAAGCGCGTGCCCGCCCGCAGGCGGAGGTAGATCGGGATGGCGTAGGCGGGGGTGATGCCGATGACGTTGATGGCGGTCACCGCGCCGTAGGCGGTGGCCGAGTAGAGCGAGGGAACGGCCAGCACGGCGGCGACGGCCACCGAGAGCCAGACCGCCGGGACCGGCGTCTGGGTGCGGCTGCTGACCTTGCGCCAGAGCGCAGAGCCGGGCAGCGCGTTGTCGCGGCTGAAGGCGAACACCATCCGGCTGGCGGCGGCCACCTCGGCGTTGCCGCAGAAGAGCTGGGCGGCGATCACCACGAGCAGCAGGGCGGTGGCGCCGCCGGTGCCGAGCGCGTCGAGCAGGATCTGGGCGGGCGGGACCCCGGTGGCGCTGTTCTGCGTGCCCGCGTAGTCCTGGATGGCGAAGGTCAGCCCGGCGAGCAGGGCGAAGCCGGCGATCCAGGAGACCCAGATGGCGCGCACGATGCCCTTGGCCGCGCTGACGGAGGCGTTGGAGGTCTCCTCGGAGAGGTGCGCGGAGGCGTCGTAGCCGGAGAACGTGTACTGCGCGAGGAGCAGGCCGACCGCGGCGACGTAGAACGGGTTGGCCCAGCCGGTGTCGTTCACGAACTCGGTGAAGACGAACTCGGCGGACTGGTGGCGGTCCGGGACCAGGGCGAGGGCGCCGACGATCACGGCGACACCGGTCAGGTGCCACCAGACGCTGATCGAGTTGAGCACGCTGACCAGGCGCACGCCGAAGAGGTTGAGCACGGCGTGCAGGAGCAGGATCGCGAGGAAGATCAGGAAGGTGGAGCCGGCCGTGGGCACGATGCCCCACTGGAGGTTGAGGAAGGCGCCGGTGAAGAGGGCGGCGCCGTAGTCGATGCCGGCGATGGCGCCGAGCAGCCCGAGCAGGTTCAGCCAGCCGGTGTACCAGCCCCAGCGGCGTCCGCCGAGGCGGTCGGCCATGTAGTAGAGCGCGCCGGAGGTCGGGTAGGCGCTGGTGACCTCGGCCAGCGCCATGCCCACGCAGAGCACGAAGAGGCCGACGCCCGCCCAGCCCCACATCATGACGGCGGGGCCGCCGGTGCCCAGGCCGAATCCGTAGAGGGTCATGCATCCGGAAAGGACGGAGATGACGGAGAAGCTGATGGCGAAGTTGCCGAAGCCGCCCATGCGGCGGGCGAGGACCGGCTGGTAGCCGAGTTCTCTGAGCCGGGCCTCGTCGTCCTGGCCCTGGGCGGGGCCGCGTATGTCGTCGACGGGGACGGTGCGGGACATGGCCGTTACCTCCGGGAGGGGTGGGGGGAGCGGATGCGTCGGTCGGGGCGCGGGGGAGCCGAGCGGGTCAGGGGTCGAGACAGCGGGCGCGGGCGCGCAGGAACACCTCTTCGGCGAGCGCGCGGTCGTCGGGGTCCGCCGTGCGGTACGCCCAGGGCAGCGTCGTGTAGTAGGGCCCGAGGGCGTCGAAGACGCGGGCGGCGTCGTCGAAGCGGAGGGCTCCGTAGAGGGCGTGGGCCAGATGGTTCAGGTCCAGGAGGGAGGCCTCGGCGGTGGCGCAGAAGAGGAACCAGCCGTCCAGGGCGCGCCGGGCGTCCCGGACGGCGTCCTCGGCGACCCAGTGCAGGTCGAGCGCGTGCTCGTGACCGCGCTCGCGCCGGTAGCGCTCGACCCGGACGTAGAGCGGAAGGGCGTGCAGGGCCGAGCCGGGAGGTGCGCCGGAGACCGCCCACTGGGCGTAGTTGACGGCTTCGGAGAGCGGCCCCGGCCGGCGGGAGTAGAAGAACTGGAGCATGCGGTGGTGCGCTTCGCGGTTGTACGGGTCGCGCTTCTCGGCCTCGGCGAGGAGGGCCCAGGGCCCGGGCGGGAGCATGGGGGCCGGCGGGCGCTGACGGTGCTCGTCCCGGTGGGAGGAGTCGTCGAGAGCGGCGAGGGCGAGCAGACAGATCCAGGGCACCGGATCGGCGGGGGACCGTCCGGCGGCGGTGCGGCAGGCGGCCCGTGCCTCCTGGCGCAGTTCACGGGAGCGGGGGTGGCCGGCGCGGTGGGCGCGTACGGCGCGCTCGACGGCGACGCGGGTGTGCATCACGGTGGCGGGCGCGCTGTCCGGCTGCTCGGCGCGCCACGCCTGGACGACGTCGGTGCCGGCGGCGACGGCCGCCAGGACCTGGGTGCGCTGGGTCCAGGCGGCCCAGCCCGTCGTCTCGTCGAGTAATTGGGCCATGGCCACCCAGCGGCCGGTCCGCAGGTCCTGGAGGGCGTGGCGCAGGGCGTGGTCGTGGCCCGCCGGGTGGTAGACGGGCCGGAAGCCGTGCCCGCCTCTCACGGGGCGGGGCATGCTGTGGATGACATGGGTCCTCGGTGGGGTGGAGGGGTGGTCAGCCCCCGGTGGACATCCCGGCCGTTGATCGGCGATCACTATAAGGGCCGCTGGATCGTCCCGGTCCACTTTCACATCTGATCGTAACTATCCGGCCACAGACCGGATTTGACCGAGCGTCAACGAGGGTGGCGAAGGTGACGAGGGTGGCCGGGGCGGCTTGACGCGTCGGGGCGGGTACACCAGGCTTCGGCTCCGGTGATCAAGGACGGCAGGTGCACCGGACGCACCGGCTCGTCGCGTGCACCCGGCCCACCGGACGCACAGAGGGCACGGTGGACGGTGTGCGCACGCGCCGACGCGCGACGACCCGGACCCCCGGGTACGCGGCTACGAGGACGGGAGCGCGACGATGACGGGGCCGGTACTCGCCGTCGACCAGGGCACCTCGGGGACCAAGGCGCTCGTCGTCTGCCCCGAGCGCGGCGTCATCGGGACCGGCACGGCGCCCGTGCGGCCCCGCCATCTGCCCGGGGGCCTGGTCGAGGTCGACCCGCGTGAGCTGTACGCCTCCGTGGTCGCCGCCGGCCGCGCGGCGCTGGCGGAGGCGGACACTCCGGTCATGGCCGTGGGTCTGGCCAACCAGGGTGAGACGGTCCTCGCCTGGGATCCCGCCACCGGCGCCCCCCTGACCGACGCGCTGGTCTGGCAGGACCGCAGGGCCGCCGCGCTGTGCGACGAACTCTCCTCTCACGCCGAGCGGTTGCGTCAGTGGACCGGACTGCCCCTCGACCCCTACTTCGCCGCTCCCAAGATGGCCTGGATCCGCCGCCGTCTCACCGGGGCGGGCGTCGTCACCACCAGCGACGCGTGGCTGGTGAACCGGCTCACCGGCGCGTTCGTCACCGACACCTCCACCGCGGGCCGCACCGGACTCCTCGACCTGGACACGGTGTCCTGGTCGGAGCCCGCCCTCGACGTCTTCGGGCTGGGCGGCGAACGGCTGCCGCGGGTGGTGGACTCGGACACGCCGGTCGGCACGACGACCGCGTTCGGACCCCCGTTGCCCGTCACCGGCCTCCTGGTCGACCAGCAGGCGGCGCTCCTCGCCCAGCGGGTCACCGAACCGGGCGCCGCCAAGTGCACCTACGGCACGGGGGCGTTCCTGCTCGCACAGACGGGACCGGTCCCCCACCGGGGCGACGGAGGTCTGGTGAGCTGCGTGGCGTGGCGGCTGCGGGGCCGGACGAGCTACTGCCTGGACGGCCAGGTGTTCACGGCGGCGTCGGCCGTCCGCTGGCTGACCGATCTCGGGGTGCTCTCCGGCGCCGAGGACCTCGACCGCGTGGGCGGGACGGTGCCGGACGCCGGAGGCGTCACCTTCGTACCGGCCCTGGCCGGACTCGCGGCGCCCTGGTGGCGCGGCGACGTGCGCGGCTCCCTGCACGGTCTGGGCCTGGACACGACGGCGGGCCACCTGGTCCACGCCCTGTGCGAGGGGATCGCGGCCCAGGTGGTCGAGCTGGCCGGCGCGGCGGCCGCCGGCCTCGGCGCCCCGCTGACCACCCTGCGGGTGGACGGCGGTCTCACGCGGTCCGCGCTGCTGATGCAGACCCAGGCGGATCTCCTCCAGCGCCCGGTCGAGGTCTCGGCGTTGCCGGACGCGACCGCGCTGGGGGTCGCGGCGGTCGCCCGGCTGGGTCACGACCCCTCGCTCGGCGTCGACGAGGCCGTACCGGAGTGGAAGCCGTCGGCCGTGTACGAGCCGCGGATCGGCGGCGCGGAGGCGAGTGAGCGCATGGGCCGGTTCCGTACGGCGGTGGGCGCGCTCCTCGACGGCGCCTCCGGACCCTCGCGCCCATGACCGCCAAGAGACGGGCCGTGGGAAGAGGTGCCGTGGCGAGGCGCGGCGCGGGGAGACCTGGCGCCGGGACGCGGGGCGTGGGAAGCACCGGCGCGGGAGGGCGGACGTCCGTGAGGGTCCCGGCCGGGCCGGAAGGGGCCGGGGCACGCGGGACCGTCCCGGCGGGCGGGCCGCCGGCGCGCGGCACGGTGACCCGCACCGGTGCGCTTCCCGACACCTCCGCGGCGGGCGCGGAGTACGACGTGGCCGTCGTCGGTGCCGGAGTGGTCGGCTGCGCCCTCGCGCGCGAACTCGCGCGCCACGATCTGCGGGTGGCACTCGTCGAGGCGTCCGGTGATGTCGGCGACGGCACGTCCAAGGCGAACACCGCGATCCTGCACACCGGTTTCGACGCCGTGCCGGGCTCGCTCGAAGGCCGGCTGGTCCGGGAGGGGCGCCGTCGGCTCCTCGCCTACGCGGACGAGGCGGGCATCCCCTTCGAGCCGCTCGGGGCGCTGCTGGTCGCCTGGGACGCCGAACAGCTGTCGGCCCTTCCCGCCCTCGCCGAGAAGGCCGCCCGCAACGGCCACCGGACCACGCGGGTGATCGCGGCCGGCGAACTCGCCGCGCGCGAGCCGCACCTGGGACCCGGCGCCCTCGGGGCGCTGGCGGTGCCCGGGGAGTCGGTCGTCTGCCCATGGACGACGACGCTCGCGTACGCCACCCAGGCGGTCCGCTCCGGAGTGGACCTGCACCTCCACTGCCGGGTCGAGTCGGCCCGGCCGGGAACGCCGCACCGGCTGGTCACCCGGCGCGGGGAGCTGCGGGCCCGCTACGTCGTCAACGCCTGCGGGCTGTTCGCGGACGAGTTCGACGCCCTGTTCGGCCGGCAGGACTTCACCGTGACGCCCCGGCGGGGCCAGCTGATCGTCTTCGACAAGTTCGCGCGCGGGCTCGTCCGGCACATCCTCCTGCCCGTGCCGGGCCGGCTCGGCAAAGGGGTGCTGGTGGCACCGACGGTCTACGGAAACGTCCTGCTGGGACCGACGGCGGAGGACCTGGACGACAAGGCGGCCACCGGTTCGACGGCCGAGGGGCTCGCCGCCCTGCGCGCCCAGGGCCGGCGGATCCTGCCGGCGCTCCTGGACGAGGAGGTGACGGCCGTCTACGCCGGGCTGCGGGCCGCCACCGAGGACGACGACTTCCGGGTGGCCGCCCATCCCGGGCAGCGGTACGTCACGGTCGGCGGCATCAGGTCCACCGGGCTCACCGCCTCCCTCGCGCTCGCCGACCACGTCGTGGGCCTGCTGGCGGCGGAGGGTCTGGAGCTCGGCGCGCAGCGGCCGCTCGCCCCGGTCCGGATGCCCAACCTCGGCGAGGCGTTCCTCCGCCCGTACCGCGACGCCGACCGGATCGCGCGGGAGCCGGACTTCGGGGCCGTCGTCTGTCACTGCGAGCGGGTGACCCGCGGCGAGATCCGGGAGGCGCTCGCGTCCACGATCGCGCCGGCCACGCTCGACGGGCTGCGGCGGCGGACCCGGGCCTGCGGCGGGCGCTGCCAGGGGTTCTCCTGCGGCCCGGCCGTGCGGGCGATGTTCGAGGAGGCGCGGCGGTGATCCGCTCGGTCGACGTGCTGGTCGTCGGGGCCGGGCCGGCCGGTCTCGCCGCGGCCGCCCGGCTGGCGGCGGCGGGCGCCGGCCGGGTCGAGGTCCTGGAACGGGACGAGGAGGCCGGCGGCGTGCCGCGGTTCTGCGCTCACGGCGGCTTCGGCGTGGGCGAGTGGGGCCGGACGACGGACGGAGCGGCGTTCGCGCGCCGGTCGGTCGCGGCGGCGGTACGGGCGGGGGCGGCGATCCGCACGGGCGTGTCGGTCACCGGCTGGGCCGGGCCGTCGGCCCTGGAGGTCACCGCGCCCACCGGGTTGGAGAGGATCACGGCCAGGGCGGTCGTCCTCGCCACGGGCGCCAGGGAGCGGCCGCGCAGCGCGCGGCTGGTGCCGGGGACCCGGCCGGCCGGGATCCTGACGACCGGGGAGCTCCAGCGGTCGGTGGTGCGGTACGGCGTCCGCGGGGATCGGCTCGGGCGCCGTGCGGTGGTGATCGGCGCCGAACCGGTCGCCCACCACGCGGTGCGGATGCTGCGCGGGGCCGGTCTCGACGTGGTGGCGATGGTGACGGACGGGCCGCGCGGGCCCCGGCGCTTCGCCGCGGCCTCCGGCACGGCGCCTCCTCCCCTGCTCACGGGTACGACGGTGACCGAACTGCTGGGGCGGGGCCGCCTCACCGGGATCGGGGTGCAGGACCGCGGCGGACGCGGAGGGGCGATCCGCTGCGACACGGCGGTGTTCACCGGCGACTGGATTCCCGAGCACGAACTGGCCCGCGCGGGTGGGGTGGCGCTGGACGCCGGCACCCGGGGGCCGGCGGTCGACGCCTTCCTCCGTACCGGTACGGCGGGGGTCTTCGCGGCGGGCAACGTCCTTCGGGGCGTCGAGTCGGCGGCCACGGCCGCGGCGGAGGGGCGCACGGCGGCGGAATCGGTCCTGCGACGACTGGCGGGAGAGCCATGGCCCCTGGCGGGCGCGCCGGTGGTGGCCGAGCGGCCGCTTCGTTGGACGCTCCCCCACCGGATCGCGGACGGTGCGCCGGCGGGGCCGGTCCTGTTGCGGGCGGACGCGCCGCTGGCGAGCCCCGTGGTCAAGGTCGTCCAGGACGGCCGACTGCTGCACCGGGCCGTCGTGCCGGGCACGGTGTGGCCGTTCCGTTCGGTGCGGCTGCCCTCGGCGTGGACGGGGGACGTCGATCCGGCCGGCGGTCCGGTGGTGGTGAGCCTCGACGCGTAGCGTCAGAGGCCTGGTCCTCTGGCATGTGCGACGCGCCGTTGACCACCCCTCCCCCGGGCCTCATGCTCATGACAGGAATCCCGTCTTCCGACACGGAGGTGTCATGGTCAGGCGCGCGATCAGATCACTGCTCTCCCTGCTCCTGCTGGTGGTCGCCGCACTCGCGGGCACGGTCGCCACCGCGGGCACGGCCCACGCGGACGAGTGCTACACCTGGGGGCGCACGCTGTCCTCCGGCATGTCCGGCGCGGACGTGACCCAGTTGCAGATCCGGGTCGCCGGCTACCCCGGCTACGGCGGCGTCCTCGCCGTCGACGGGGCATACGGCCCGGCGACGAAGTCCGCCGTGACCCGCTTCCAGCAGGCGTACGGACTCGCGGCGGACGGCGTCGCCGGCCCCGCCACCTTCTCCAAGCTGTACGCGCTCCAGGACGCCGACTGCACCCCCGCGCACTTCACCTACGCCGAACTCAACAAGTGCAACGGCGACTTCTCCGGCGGAGCCGTCAGCGCGGCCACCGCCAAGGCGAACGCCCTGCGCGCGATGTGGAAACTGGAGGCCCTGCGCCACGCGCTCGGTGACGTACCGATCTCCGTGAGCAGCGGATTCCGCTCCTATGCCTGCAACTCCGCCGTCGGGGGCGCCTCCGACAGCCGCCATCTGTACGGCGACGGCATCGACCTCACCGGATCGCCGTCCCTGTGCACCCTGGCCAAGCAGGCGCGCAACCACGGGTTCAACGGGATCCTCGGCCCCGGCTACCCGGGCCACGGCGACCACGCCCACGTCGACACCCGGGCGTCGCGTTTCTGGTCGGCGAGCAGCTGCGGAATCTGACCGGTTCGGCGACACTGGACGGCATGCCGGACAAGCGCAGCGCTGGGCTCCTTCTCTTCCGCAGGACACCGGACGGCGGCACCGAGGTACTCATCGGTCATATGGGCGGACCCTTCTGGTCCTCGAAGGACGTCTCGGCCTGGTCGATCCCGAAGGGCGAGTACGGCCCCGAGGAGACCCCGGAGGCCGCCGCCCGGCGCGAGTTCGAGGAGGAGCTGGGACTTCCGGCACCGGACGGCGAGCGCATCCCGCTCGGTGAGGCACGGCAGCGGAACGGAAAGACCGTCGTCATCTGGGCGGTCGAGGCGGACCTCGACCCGACGCGGGTCGTGCCGGGCACGTTCACCATGGAGTGGCCGCGCGGATCGGGCGTCCAGCAGGAGTTCCCGGAGATCGACCGGGTCGGCTGGTTCACCCCCGTGGCGGCCGCTCCGCTGCTCGTCGCGGGGCAGCGGGTCTTCCTCGACCGCCTCACCACACACCTGGACGGGCGGGGCGAACCCTGATTGTCAGACCCGTACGAGAGGGTGGGAGTGCCAACCTGTCGAGAGGGAGCCCGACATGACCACGATCACCGCCCGTGAGCGCGCCGCCGCCCAGGCGTACCTCCGTCTGCTGGAGTCCACGCAGGCGGTCCTGACCGACCCGCACCTCGCGCCGTACGCGGGGGCGATGCTCACCCACCCCATGGCCGAGGCCGACGCGGCCCTCCGCGCGGCGGGCCTCTCGGGCAACGAGGCCCACCTCCTCCACCTGGTCTCGGCCCTGCGCACCTCCCCGACGACGGCGGACCACGGCCGGAAGTAGGCCGGCCCCAGCGCCGAGACGGCGACCAACATCGCGATGGCGCTGATCCTCCCGCCGCTCGTCTCCGGCCCCTTCGTCCCCCTGGACTCCAAGCGCGGCCGGTTCCGGCCGATCGTCCCGTACCAGCCGCCCTGCACCCCCGCCATCGAGACCCTGCGAGGACTCCTCCTCGGCACCGAGACCGGCCACAACGGGTGATCACCGTCGACTGGTGCCCGGCACTCACCGTCCTCGGCCACCGCTGGTCGAGGGCGACGTTCGACCGCGACCCCGCGTAGGGGCCCGGCGCCGTGAGCGTGGGCCCACCGCGCGTACGACGAAGGCCACCCGGGAACTCCCGGGTGGCCTTCGCCCTGTCTCCGCGCAGGTCACTCGGCGTAGAAGCCCTGCACGTCCGCGATCAGGTCCGTCGACCCGCCGTGGTTGTAGAAGGTGACCTTGCCGTCCTTGACGGGGACGACGACGAGGTTGGAGACGGTCACCCCGGCCGGCACGTTCAGGTTCGACGCGCTGGTACGGGTGGTGCCGTACGGGTAGGCCGTGACGTAGGTGCTCGCCGTGGTGTTGGTCGCCGTCACGTTGAGCACGACGGCGGTGACGCCGGTGGCGGGGATCCCGTCCTTGCCGGCGACGGTCAGGGTGACCGTCCCGCCCGGCCCCACCTTCGCCTGGGCGACGCCGACGCCGCCGCGGGTGTCCATGAGCCGGGCCGGTGCCAGCGACTTGTAGAGCGACCCCACGTGCGCACCGGTGTAGTAGCCGGCGACGTCGGCGATCAGATCGACCGCGCCGGCGTGGTTGTACAGGTCGACGCCGCCGTCCTTGACGGGCACGACCACCAGGTTCGAACGGGTCTCGCCCGCGGTCGGGTTGAGGTGCGAGCCGACCACCGGCGCGCCGGTCGGCAGGGCCGCGACGAAGGTGCTGCCCGTCACGTTGGTCGCCGTCACGTTGAGGACGACGGCCGTCACGTCGGCGCCGCCCGCGGCGGTGCCCCGGAGGGACAGGTGTGCCCGGGAGCCGCCCTTCACCTGGGCCCGGGGAGCGCCGAGGCCGACGCGGGTGTCGAGGGCACGCCAGGGGGTCATCGGCTGGTACAGAGAGCCCGAGTCGTCCCCTCGCGTGTGGGCACCGGCGACGTCGGCGATGAGGTCGACCGTACCCGCGTGGTTGTGGAAGGTCGCCTTGCCGCGTTCGACCGGGACGATCACCAGGTTGGAGACGGTCTTTCCGGCGGGCACGTTGAGGTTCGACGCGGAGGAGCGGGGGGTGCCCTCCGCGTACGCGGAGACGAACGTGGCCGCCGTCGCGTTGGTCGCGGTGACGTGCAGCGCCACGGCCGTGGTGGTGTACACGTTCACGCCCGGGACGTCCGAGACGTCGACGGTGATCGTGCCCTGCGGGCCCACCTTGCCCTGTGCGGCACCGGTTCCGGAGCGGGTGTCGAGCACGCGCTGGGGCGGCAGACTCGTGAAGGAGCTGTTCGCTGGGGAGGCGCCGCCGCGCAGGACGGTGCCGCCGGTCAGCTTCAGCTCGGCGCCCGCGGCGCCGTCGGGCCGCGCGGTCAGCGTCCAGGCGTACTCCCCGTTGGGCAGCAGCGTGCCGGCCTCGTCCGTGCCGTCCCACCTCAGGTTCAGCCAACGGCCGTCGGTGCCGGAGGCCAGCTCGCTGACCTTGCCGGTACGCAGGTGGCGGGCCGTCAGGGTCCAGGCGCCGAGGGGCCGGGACGGTGTCACCGCCGTGAGGACGGTCGGGTTCGCGGTGTCGCGGGCCCGTACGAGCGGGGCGTCCACACGGGAGAGGACGGTCGGCGGCTGCGGCGCGATGCCGCTGGGGACGACGTGGATCCGCTCCTCGGTGTCCGCGTAGGCGAGGTGTCCGCCGAACCGGTCGACGGACCAGCGGACCCGGCGCTGGGAGGTGCCGGTGTCGGGCAGGTCGCCGACGACACGGCTGACGGCCGGCTGGGAGGGGTCGGTGCCGGTGAGGACGAGCTTGCCGGCGGCCTTGTCGTGGGTGACGACGTAGCCGTCACCGAGCAGCGCCTCGTCGGACGGGACGGCCTGGGACTTCTTCGCCGTACGGTCGTAGACGCCGGCGGGACCGCCCGCGCCGCAGGACCAGTAGAGCCAGCGTCCGGCGGCCTGGAGCTCCTGCGGCACGCACGCGGCACCGGTGTTCAGGGTCTCGACCGTCTCTCCGGTCTTCAGGTCCTTCGCGGTCACCGCGCCCTTCTCGGCGCCGGCGCTCCACAGCCAGGAACCCCACAGGGCGGACGCGACGGGGGCGCGCTCCTCGAGCACCCGCGTCTTCTCGTGGTCCTGCGCCAGCAGCAGGACGCGCTGCTCGGTACCCGAGCGCGTGGTGACGTCCAGCACCAGGTACGGCCCGCTCAGGTCGCGGACGCGGGAGTCGCCGCCCGCGTAGGCGGAGAGGAATCCGCCCTTCTCCCAGCCTTGGACGACGACGTAGCCGTCGCTGCCGCCGATGTGCGTCAGGAAGCGGCCGTCGCCCGTGGGCCAGTACTCGGTACACGCCTGGTCGCCGGCCGGGCACGGGTCCGCCAAGAGGCTCTCGGCGGACCGCTCGCCGGAGGCGAGGGCGCCGCTCGTGCTGAGCTCGCGGCTCCACGCCCGGGAGTACGCCAAGTCGGCGTCGCTGTGGTCGACGACCGCCAACTGCCCCTGGGCGAGGGCGAGACGCTCCACGGGGACCGTCGTGCCGGGGATCCTCTTGACCGTCGTGACCACTGGCCTGCCGTCGGCACCCGGCGCGATGCGCCGCACCGCCCAGTCGGCGCTGCTGGGGCCGCCGACGGTGACGGCGGTGCCGTCGGTGCCGGAGGCGAGGCCGTACGTCTGACCGGTGAAGATGTCGACCGGGTCGCCCCCCTTGATCGGGACGGCCTCGATCCTGCCGTACGGGGCGTGCACGATCCAGTCGCCGACGAGGGACAGGGTCGAGCCGATCGCGACGAGCGGCACCTCGACGAGCGGGGCGGAGGGATTCGTCCGGGAGGCGACGAAGACGGTCTGGTGCGTGTAGTCGCCGAAGAGCAGGACGTGGCTGGGGGAGAGCTTGGCCTGGGTGTAGCCCTCGGGCACGAGCGGCAGGGAGCCCTCGGCCTTGCCGGTCGCGGCGTCGACCAGGGTGTAGCGCCGCTTGCCGTCAGAGGCGGCGCCCTGGAGCACCAGTGAGGACCCGTCGCCCGCGACCGCGGTTCCGAGGTCGGTGCCCTCCGGCTCCTCGACGGTGACGTCGGCGGTGCCGCCGCCGGCCTTGGCGGAGAGGATGTGGGTGCGGCCCGTGGCCGGGTCGTCGGCGACGGCGCGCAGCCCGTAGACGTTCGGCTCCTTCAGCCCCGCCGCCAGGGTCAGGGTGTCCACGGCGCCGTCGGCGTGGCGCAGTTCGACCCGGTCCGCCGCCACGTAGGCGAGGGCGTCGGTCCCGGTCCCGCGGCCCAGACCGGGGGCGTCGCCGAGACCGGGGACCTCGAAGGTCTTGCCGTCCTGGTAGCGCGTCCACACCGGGTTCGGGCCGTTCCCGCTGAGGAAGACCCCCTCGGCTCCGACGCTGTCGGAGTCCCCCTTTTCCGCCTGCCCGTACCAGGACACCCGGTCCCTGCCGGGCGTCTTCTTGACGGCGGCCGGGATCACCAGCTCCTGCGGCGCTCCCGGCTCGTCGGCCACGGCCGGTGACGCGAGCGGTATCAGCGTTCCCGATCCGATGACGAGTCCGAGCGCGGCGATGGAAGCCCTCCGCGCGAGGGCATGACGAACCACGTGGTTCCCTCCCCATTTCCCAGGGCTGTCCCCCGGGCCTGTGCTGCTGCTGGCCGGCCCGCTCGGTCCCCCCGGCGCGGGCGTAAGGAGCGTAACAGCGTGATCACTTCGTCAGCGCCGCTTTTCGAACCGGTTCAGGGCCCTTGCGCGGGGCGCGAGGGGTGCTGGGGGTGTGGCTGAACACCACAGTCGGCCGCTCTGCGTACCAACGACCTGCGAGGAAGCGCCCTGTCTCATCAACCGTCCCTGCCATCGGCTCACCGTCATGGAGACGCCACGTCGCAGCTCCGGAGTGCATTTCGGGTGCGCACGCTGGACCTGTTCGCGCGGAGCGGCTCCCGGCGGGCGGATGCGCTCGGGAGCCGCCGCCGACCCGTTCAGTGCGCGCCGGGGGCCGTACGACCGTCGGCGCTGTAGACCCGCACGCCGCCCACGTACGTCTCGGCCGTGCGGACCGCGTGGAGGTCGGTGGGGGCGATGGCGAACGGGTCGCGGTCCAGGACCGCGAGGTCGGCGAGACGGCCGACCGCGATCACACCGGCGTCGTCCTGGTGGTTGACCCATGCCGAACCGGCCGTGTAGGCGGCGAGCGCGTCACTGAGGGTCAGGCGCTGTTCGGGCAGGAACGGGGGGCGCAGATCCGGTTCTCCCAGCTCCTCCGGCCACACTTGGCGGTTGACGGCGACGTGGATGCCGTGCCAGGGGTCGGGGCTGGAGACGAACCAGTCGCTGCCCGCCGCCAGGACGGCGCCGGCCGCGTGGAGAGCTCCGAAGGGGTACTGGCGCCGCCCCCGTTCCTCGCCGAGGAAGGGCAGCGTCAGCTCGTCCATCGCCGGTTCGTGCGCGGCCCACAGCGGCTGCATGTTCGCGGCGGCGCGCAGGGTGCGGAAGCGCGGGATGTCGTCGGGGTGCACCACCTGGAGGTGGGCCAGGTGGTGGCGCAGGCCGGTGTGGCCGTGCGCGGCCACGGCCGCTTCGAGCGAGTTCAGCGCCTCGCGGACCGCCCGGTCGCCCAGGGCGTGGAAGTGGATCTGGAATCCGCGGCCGTCGAGGGCGATCACGGCGTCGCGGAGCAGGGCCGGGTCGACCATCGAGATCCCGGCGTTGTCGCCCGGGCAGCCGCAGGAGTCCAGATAGGGCTCCAGCATGGCCGCGGAGAAGTTCTCCACCACCCCGTCCTGCATGATCTTGACGCTGCCGGCGGTGAAGCGCCGGCCTCCTGCCGCCTTCTCGCGGCGGGCGAGCAGCGAGTCGATCTGGCCGAGGCCCTGGTCGCGTTCCCACCAGAGCGCTCCCCGCACCCGTGCGGTCAACGAGCCGTCGGCGTCGCAGGCGAGGTAGGTGTCGAGGGGGTCGGGGAAGCCCGCGTACGTGCCGACGAGGGCGTCCTGCCAGCCGGTGATCCCGAGCGAGTGCAGCAGTTCCTGGGCGGCGAGGAGCCCGGCTCGGGCCTCGGCCGCCGAGGCGGGGGGCACGAGGGCGCCGACGATGGTCATGGCGCCCTCGTGCAGGACGCCGGTGGGCTCGCCCGTGGCGTCGCGCTCGATGCGGCCGTCCGCGGGATCGGGTGTGTGCCGGTCGACCCCGGCCAGGGCGAGGGCGCGGGAGTTCACCCACGCCGAGTGTCCGTCGCGGACGGGGAAGTAGGCGGGCCGGTCGGGGAGGAGGTCGTCGAGCTGGTCGCGGTGCGGCAGACCGCCCGGAAAGGCGTCGAAGGACCAGCCGCTGCCCTGGATCCAGGCGGCCCCCGGGTGGGCGGCGGCGTAGGCGGCGATCGTGGCTCGGTAGGCGCGGGCTGTGCGGCCCGCGCTCAGGTCGCATCCGAGCATGCCGATCCCGGCGATCACCGGGTGGACGTGGGCGTCGGTGAACCCGGGCTGCACGAACCGGCCGCCGAGGTCGGTCACCTCGGTGCGCGGGCCGATGTGCTCGCGGACCTCCCGGTCGGTGCCGAGGGCGGTGATCCGGCCGCCGGTGACGGCCAGTGCCGATATCCGGTGGCGTACGGGGGATGCCGTCCAGATGGTGCCGTTGAGGAGGACGAGGTCTGCGTGACGCATGTGCGGGCTCCGGTGGGTGGGATGGAAGGGTTGGAGAGGGCTGGGGCAGGCGTGCCGGCGTACGCGTCCGGGCCGCGGTCAGCCCCCGGTGGCGGCCGGGGCGGGCGCGAGAGGAGCCGGCGCTTGTGTGAAGTAGGCGGCCCTGCGCCGGTAGCGGGTCCACAGGGCGGCGGGGATGCCGAGGGCGATGACGGTGAGCGGCAGGACGGTGAGGAAGCGCCCGTTCTCGGCGTCGAAGGCCAGGTGGTCCACCGAGTTCCACTGCTGGTGGGCCACGAGGCCGCCGAGCAGCAGCAGCGCGATGCCGCCGAGCAGCGGCAGCAGGCCCACCACGAGCATGTCCCGTATCCGGCCTCCCAGTTCGCGGCGGAAGGTGACGACGCAGGCGATGCCGCCGACCCCGTACATCAGCGAGACCAGGATGCCGACGGAGTTGACGACGGCGACGACCACTTCGGACAGCGACCCGGCGGCCAGCCCCGCGAGTGACACCCCGACGGCGAGGGCCGCGATGCGCACGGTGGAGGTGGCCGGCGTGCCCCAGGCGGGATGCAGCCGGGTCCAGCTCGGGCCGAGGACCCCGTCGCGGCCCATGGCGAGCGTGAGCCGGGCCCCCGCGATGACGCTCGACTGCATGCAGGCAACGGTGGCGAAGAGCATCGCGGCGAGGGCGGCGATCGCGCCCGCGGTGCCGTAGAAGGTGCGGGCCAGTTCGGTGACGCCGGACAGCGGGTCCGCGAGCTGTGCGGGCGTGAGGGCGTGCAGGAAGCCGGTGGCCGAGAAGAGGAAGAACCCGGTGGTGACGAGGATCGCGATGATGCCGGCCCGGCCCGGCGAGCGGACCGAGGTCGACTCCTCGACCACGGAGAAGGCGCTCTCCCAGCCCCAGAACATGTACGCCGCCATCACGGTGGCTCCGAGCAGCGTGAGCGTGTCGGGGAAGGCGAACGGCGAGAACCACGAGGCGGAGACGGGGGCCGCGTCACCCCGGACGAAGGCGGTGGCCACGAGGACGGTGACCACGACCGCGGAGACGCCGAGCAGCACGCTCTGCACCGCGGTGGCGCCCCGCACCCCCCGCAGCGCGCTCACGACGATCAGGGCGCTCCACACCAGGCCCGTGGCGGTGACCGCGAGGGCGTCGTCCGGGGAGAGCGCCGTGACGCCTGCCTCCGCGAGCAGTCCGAGGGTGAACTGCCCGGTGAGCTGGCCCGCGTACGACAGGAACAGGATGTTGGTGGCGACCGAGGTCCATCCGGTGAGATAGCCGGTCCAGGGGCCGAGCGCCCGGCGCACCCAGATGTACGCCGTCCCGCAGTTGGGATCGCGGGCGGCGAGCCGGGCGTAGCCCCCGGAGACGGCCAGGATCGGCAGGGCCGCGAGCAGGAAGGCGGCGGGCATCGCGGTGCCGGCGAGCGCGGCGAGGAAGGCGAGGCCGATGCCGACGCTGACGGTGGGGCTGATGTTGGCCAGCGCGATGACCACGCCGTGCCGGGTGCCGAGGGTCTTGCGGAACGCGGCGACGGGCGGCGACGCCTCGCCTGAAGCGGGGATTCCGTGGTCCATGAGCAGCACTCCTCGGTTCGGGGTGCCCCGCAGACAACCGCTCGCCGCACTATTTTGTCAACGGTGTGGGTAAAAAGATTTCACGCCGCCCGGCAGGGCTTGCGGAAGCGCTGCCCGGCCTGGTCTGATCACCTCATGGCAGTACGAGGCAGAGGCCGTCCCCCCAAGGTCGAGCTGGACCTGCGGATCATCGTGGACGCCGCGCTCGCGCTGACCGACGACGAGGGCGCGGCGGCGCTCAGCGTGCGGCGGCTCGCCGCCAGACTGGGCGTCGACCCTTCCGCGCTGTACCGGCACGTCAGGGACAAGGACGAACTCCATCTGGCCCTGGCCGACCGTCTGTTCGAGGAGGCGCTGGCGGGGTTCGAACCCTCGGAGAGCTGGCGCGACACGCTGCGCGACCTCGCGCTGCGCACGCGCGACACGGCGCTGCGCCACCCCGGCGCGGCGGTCTTGGCCACCTACCGCACCACCCGGCGCCCTGCCGAGATGCGGATCGTGGAGCACATCCTGGCCGCCTTCGGCCGGGCCGGCTGCTCCCCCGCGCTGGCCGCCGTACTGCACCGGGTCTACGGGGACTTCTCCCTGGCCTGGGCCGGGATGGACGCCGCGTTCGAGACACTCGACGGGGCGGCCCGTACGGGCGACGAGCAGGCATGGACCCGCGACTACCCCGCGGCCGACCCGATCGCCTTCCCCGCGATCGCGCGGAGTGTGGCCCACATGGCGCGGCTGGACGGGACCACGGTGTTCCTCGCCGCGCTGGACACCCTCTTGGACGGGCTCGAGGCGCGGATCGCGGCGGAGGCCGCGAGCCGACGCCTGGACGCGCCCGCCGAACCGGCGGATCCGACGCCGGCCACACAGCCGCCCCCATAGCCGCGACCGGCACCGGGACGTCCCGGTACTCGGTGGTTGCACTATGCACCATCGCGGGCACCGACTCCCTTCACTCCGAGCGACTCCTACCGTCCCGAGGCCTTCGCCGACCCGACGCAGCGTGCTCTCGAACCGGATGGGTACTTCGACGTGTACGCCGACACCCCCCTGCGTTGTGCGAGCACCCGGACCCATGACGGACCCTCAGCAGCACCCGCCGCCCGTGGGCACTGGCTGTGCAGAAGCGTGGCCACCTGGGCCCGGATCGGACCCCATAGACTCAGCCGGAACCGCATCCGCAGGTGACTGCGTGCGGTCAGCGGCTCATTCCCGGTACGCGTGACGGTCGCATCCCTCGCGAGGCACATGGGCCTACAAGGTGTACACCGCCGCCGTGCACCGGGACAGAACGACAGGAGCGGGCGGCCATCGACATGGGGGCGCATATGAACGGCCGGGACGCGGACACGCAGGGAGCCGGCTGGCAGGAGATCGCGGTACGCCGTTCCCGGATCCGGGGCTGCCTGCTGGGCGGCGCGATCGGCGACGCGCTCGGCAACCCGATCGAGTTCCTCTCCATGACCGCGATCCGGCGCGCGCACGGCGACCTCGGCGTCACCGGCATGGTGCCGGACCAGGAAGGCGTGACCGGCCGTGTCACCGACGACACGCAGATGACGCTGTTCACGGCCGAGGGCCTGATGACTGCGCACGCCCGGGCCTTCGCCAAGGGCATCGGCGGAGCGGAGATCGGCTGCGTCCAGCGGGCGTACCGGCGCTGGCTCGACACCCAGAACCACCCGTCCCCGCCCGCGCCCGCCGTCGGCGACACGGTCCGTACCGGCTGGCTTCGCACGCTGCCCTGGCTGTACGCCCGCCGCGCGCCCGGCAACGCCTGCCTGACCGGCGTCGCGGCCGGGCACGTACCCGACCCCTACGCCCCGCCGGGGGAACCCGGGCCGGTCAACCCGCAGTCCAAGGGGTGCGGCTCGGTGATGCGGTCCGCGCCGTTCGGGCTGACCGGAGAAAGCCCGTCCAGAGCGTTCGCGCTGGCGGCCGCCGCGTCCCGCATCACGCACGGCCACCCCACCGCCGCCCTCTCCTCCGGAGCGTTCGCGGCGATCGTGGCGTACCTGCTCCGGGGCGAGTCCAGGACGGGAGCGGTGCTGCGGGCGATGGAGCTGCTGCGTCGGCACACCGGCCACGAGGAGACCACCGCCGCGCTGCGCGCCGCCGTGGACCTGGCGGAAGAGCCCGGCGCGCCGAGCGCCGAACGGGTGGAGACCCTGGGCGCCGGCTGGGTCGCCGAGGAGGCGCTGGCCATCGCCGTCCACTGCTTCCTCGCCCCGACCGCCTCGGTGGCGGACGCCCTGCTGCTCTCGGTCAACCACTCCGGGGACAGTGACTCCACCGGCTCGATCTGCGGGAACCTGCTGGGCGCCTCGGTGGGCGATGTCCGGCTGCCGCCGCAGTGGCTGCTGCTGACG
The DNA here is from genome assembly GCF_055609145.1 of Streptomyces sp. NPDC036822. Taxonomy (NCBI): domain Bacteria; kingdom Bacillati; phylum Actinomycetota; class Actinomycetes; order Kitasatosporales; family Streptomycetaceae; genus Streptomyces; species Streptomyces sp. NPDC036822. Next base: position 245,589 of record NZ_JBVJPY010000005.1, on the reverse strand, counting down.
GAGGGCCGGACGGCGATCTCCCGACTGGCCGAGGACTTCAGCCTGCAGTTCGAGCACGGCGAGCTCCCGCACGGGGTGCCGGTGCACTCCTAGGCAGTGGCTCCCCATGCTCCGAGCGGCGCGCGGGTATCCCTAGGGCCTGCTCGAAGTGGTCTGCAGCAGCATGCCTCCGCCGCCTCCACACCTCATGTCGGAACGACCGGTCGAGCCGGGCGGGGGCGTGCGAGCAGCGTCGAGAGGAGAACGCGGGGGCGCAGGAGCGCCGTGGGATGGTCGACCAGTCCTGCCACCCGCAGGAGGGCGTCTGTGGCGGCCGGGTCGCGGGTGGCTGTGTGGTGGAGGCGGGTCACGTAGGAGTTCATCAAGGGCGCGGTGAGCGTGCGGTGCCCGGTCGTGCCGGTGAATCTCCGGTCGCTTGTGGTGGAGACGAACCAGGGAGTGTCGATGATGCGCCCGACTCGGCGCATGAAGGTGACGCTGTCCGGGGTGCCGTGCGTCAGGTGCTCGTAGAGGGCCATGGTCTGCAGGGCTGCGACGGTCATGCCTTGGCTGTAGTTCGGATTGAGGCTGCATACGGCGTCGCCCAGGACGAGCAGCCGCTGGGGGAAGCGCGCCAGGCGCTCGTAGTGGCGTCGGAGGCTCGCGGGGAAGCGGAAGGTGACGGGGGCGGCGAGTGGCTGCGCGGTGCGGAGGTGGTCGTGGATCTCGGTGGCGGGCAGGGTCTTCGCGAAGGCCGTGAAGCCTTCGGGGTCGGTGGGCGGGTGGTCGCCGAGGAGGCCCGTGAGGGAGAGGATCTGCGTGCCGTGGCCGGTTCGGCCGAGGAACGCGCCCCGGTGGAACTGCGGTGAGGCGAGGCAGTTGATGAACTGAGGGCCGGCAGGAGCGTTCGGAGGGCTGCGGTAGAGGCGGGTCGTGTAGGCCAGGCCGATCGGCATGCGCTGTTCGATGGGCCGGTCGTAGCCCAGTTGCTGCAGCCATACCGGGGTCCGCGAGCCACGGCCGGTGGCGTCCACGACCAGATCGGCCTCCAGGTCGAACGACGCCGTCCCGGGGACTGTCGAGCGCAGTCGGGCGCCGGTGACCCGGGTGCTGTCCGGGGTGGCGAGGAGACCTTGGAGGTCGGTGTTCTGGACGTAGGTCACGTTGGGCCGCCGGACGACCTCGGTGCGGAGATACGCCTCCAGGACGGGTCGTGGTGCGGTCAGCGAGTGCAGCCCGGTGGAGGTGGGTGCGAAGGGGCGGCCGTTGAAATACCAGCGTTGCTCGCCGAGGTCCCCGACCGGCATGCGGGCGCGCCGCATGTGGTGCAACAGGTTCGGAAAGAGCTGCTGGAGGATCAGGCAGCCGCGGCCGTGGAGACCGTGCGCGTGCGCCGCGTGAGGGGCACCGCGTCGTGGTTTCTCCACACCGAGCACGGTGTCTCGGTCGACGACGACGACCTCGCGGTAGAACTCGGCAAGCACCCGGGCGGCGAGGGTTCCGGTGATGCTGCCTCCCAGCACGACAGCCCGGTCGCCGAGAACCCGTGCCCCTGCCGGGTGGTCCCGTGCGGTCCGCTGACCCGCGGATCGGTTGGCAGCGAGTTGTCTCACGGGGAGAGCCCGGTCAGGATGGCCGCGGCCAGGGCGGCGGTGCCGGCGTCGATGGACAGCAGAACCAGGAAGCGGGCCTTGCGGACCTCGCCCCGGTACACCCCGAAGTACAGCTGGGCGAGCTGCAACGCGATCACGGGAACGCTGAGCACCATGCAGGCGGAGTCCATGCGGGTCGTGGTGAACAACAGGACGAGCAGTGCTGCGTGCACGGCCACCAGGAGATGAAGCAGACCGGCGAACCAGCGGGGCGGCAGGATGACCGCGAGCGTACGCCGTCGCACGGCCGCGTCTCCGGCGCGGTCGGAGACATTGCCGTAGGACACCACGAGCAGCAGCCACAGGCCGAACAGACCGCTGACCAGCCACACCTCAGGGGTGAGCGTCCCGGAGGCGAACCAGTAGGGCATCAGGACGGTGACCGCGCCGGTGAGGAGGATCGTCGCCTCCAGGCCCAGAGGGCGGTAGCTCAGCTTGAGACCGCAGGAGTACTGCACTCCCGCCACCGGCGCCCCCAGGGCGAGCACGTAGGCGGGCAGAGGGACAGCGCCGGGCTGCAGGTAGGCGGCCAGGGCGAAGGCCAGCATCCCGGAGCAGAACGCGGCGGCCGCGAAGCTCTTCGCCTCGGTCACCGTGAGAGCCCCGGTGAGCAGGGGCTTGCGCACCCTGGTCACCAAGGGGCGGCCTGCGTAGTTGCGGGCGTCGTGGCCGTTGAGGAATCCGCTGACATCGTCGGCGGCCGACGCGCTCCACTGAAAGGACAGCGTGCCCGCCAGCAGACACACCAGGGAGGGCAGCATGCCTGCGGTCAGCAGGCCGTCCGCGTGGAGGAGGAGCAGGCCGAGGGCCCATCCGTAGACGTAGTGGTACACCCGCGCCTTGCCCAGCCGGAGAAAGCTGACGACTTTCGGCCGGGGGGCCGGGGACGCGGGGGCCGCCGCCGAGGGTGGGGTGGTTGTCCCGGTGAGGGAGCTCATACGGTCTGCCGGTCGTCGGCGGGGGTAGCTTCCAGGAGCTGGAACGTCACCGGAACGTCACCGGAAGAGCGCGCACTCCGGTTGCGCTCCACGAGCCGCACGCCCGACTCCGCGGCCAGCGCCTGGAGTCGGGGGGCGTCGCCGAGGCTGTTGAACCCCAGGAACATCCGGCCCCTGTCGGTGAGGCGTGCCAGGCCCTGGCGTAGGTAGCGGTCGTGACAGGTGTAGTCGCGGTCGAAGACCGCATGCTGCAAGGGGCGTGTGTAGACGAACTCGCGAGGCGCGTGGATGGCGTTGGAGTTGAAGAACACCAGGTCGAACCGGGCGTCCGGGGGCAGGGCGTCGTAGAGGTCGCTCTGCACCGCCTCCACCCGGTCCGCCACATCGTGACGCTGCGCGTTCAGGGCGGTGTTGCGCACCGCCTCGGGGGTGATGTCCACGGCCGTGACGCGCGCGCATCCCGAACGTGCCGCCATCACCGACGTCACCCCGGTCCCGCAGCCCACCTCCAGGAAGCTCCCGCCCACGGGGAAGGGCAGCCAGGTGGTGAACAGTTCGGTGGAGCCGGTATGGGCCGGAGCGAAGACGTGCGGCAGCAGATGCCAAGTCAGGCCCAGCAGTTCGAACTCCTCCGGCGTACTCGTCCGGCTGTGCCGGTCCACCAGGCAGTGGCCGACCCCGGTGCGGGCCGCGCCGAGCGGGGCAGGAACCCGTACGGAAGATGCGGGGTGGGGCAGGAAGGACATGCGTGTTCCCTGTCGGATCGGGCCTGACCCTCAGCGGCGCGCAAGACTTAGGGTCACGAGCTGGTGGGGCCGGGTCGGGTTCTGGGCATTCGAGGCCCTTGTCGGGCAGACCTCGGGCGGCTACGAATTCTTGACGGGCGGAAACGTTCCCTGCCCGTCCGTCGCCTGGACGCGAGGCTCTACCGGCTGAGGGCGCGCCGCGCGCGCGGGCGTGGGGCGCGGTCACCGCGTGCGGACACCGGCCTGCCGGAATCACCGTCGGCTCGGGTGGCGATGAGGGAAGCGCAAGGGGTGGTGTGCATGCCCCGCCAACGATCTTCGCTGCCGTGGGTTACCCCGGACCGGGATGCCGGGAGGCACAACCTGCCCGGACGTAGAAACCGGACGCGCTCGTGAAGGAGCATCACAGGTCCCGCCAGGTGGTGCACGAGAGGAGGGGCACCCGCCGTCACTCACCTACGGATGTCGCATACGAGGTGGTGCTCCGTTTCCGTCCGTTCGGGCCGGCACCCTCGAGGAGCACGGGCTCGCGGAGGGAGGACACACCATCGATCCGGGGCCGCCGCTGCCGTCTGCGGAGGCCGTCCGGTGGCCGGTCAGGGTGTGCGCTGGCCGCGGGTGCGGTTCCGGTCGCGCAGCCGTACGGTCACGAAGACCAAGAGGGCGACGGCGATCAGGACCAGGACGGCCTTGGAAAGGAACCCGACGTACCTCCCCACCACGTCCCACTGGTCCCCCAGCCAGTAACCGGTCAGGATCAGGGCCGCGTTCCAGATCAGGCTGCCGAGCGTGGTCAGCGTGACGAACAGGGGCAGGGGCATCCGCTCCACCCCGGCGGGCACGGAGATGAGGCTGCGGAAGACGGGCACCATGCGGCCGAGGAAGACCGCTTTGGTGCCGTGCTTGGCGAACCACTTCTCCGTCCGCTCCAGGTCGGTGGACTTCACCAGCGGCAGCTTGGCCCAGATGGCGCGCGTGCGTTCGCGTCCGAAGAGCATGCCGATCCAGTAGAGGGCCACCGCTCCCACGACCGAGCCGAGCGTGGTCCAGAACAGTGCGGAGACCGGCGAGAGCACGCCCTGCGCGGCGGCGAAACCGGTCAGCGGCAGGATCACCTCGCTCGGCAGGGGCGGAAAGAGGTTCTCCAGCGCGATGGCCAGGCCGGCTCCCGGGCCGCCCAGGGTGTCGATGAGATCGGCTGCCCAGCGCGCGGGCCCGTCCGCGGGCTGCTGAGCCGCCAAGGGCGTGAGGTGCATATGAGTCTCCAAGCTGGCGGGTCGGTCGGTCACCCGGGGCCGCGCCCCTGCTCTCCTCCTCGTCAGGTCGCACATCGGCCGGCGCTGGGGGCCGCCGGCCCGGGGGTGTCTTCCGTAGTACCCGCCCTGCGGCGAACCGCACCTGGGCGGTGGGGGGACGGGGCGGGAGGCGGGCCCTTGCGCGAGGGGGCGGAGAAGATCGTTCTGGCCGGGACCCTGGACGAGACCCTGGCCCTCAAGGCCGGTGGACCGGACGGTGGCTTACGGCCGCTACCGTTCCTGGCCCTGGAGCGTCTCCCCGAAGGGTGATCCCGGCCCCGGGCGGGTGATGCCATGTCGGCGGGTGGCGGCCAGGGTGGGGGGCGTCGGCCGGGTCGCGGGGTGATCACCGCTCGGCTCTGTCTAGTGAGCCGGCTCGGATTCTGCGGGGGCCGAGCCGGCCTGCCCGACGCCGAACACCACGGCGACGAGCTTCTGCGTCGTCTGCTGGAACGCCCCGCCATGGACAGGGCGGCGTCGTCGACGTAGTCGATCGCGGCGGTCAGGGTCCTGGTGCCGTCGGGCGTGCTGTACATCAGCGCGGCGTGGCCGGCCATGCCGCCGTTGTGGGTGATGACGGTGCCGCCGTCCTCGCCGACGTCCTGCACCATCACCCCCAGGCCGTAACCGGCCTTGGGTGCGGCGTGCACATCTCGGCGAGCAGCGGCGCGGGCAGGAGCTCGCCGCTCACCAGGGCGGAGACGAAGGTGTGGAGGTCCTGGGTGGTCGAGATCATGTCACCACCGGTGGCGATCCAGCCGAGCAGGCCCTTGGCGGGGGTGCCGCGGCTGCTTGGTGACAACAAGCCTGCCTCCGTGCCACCTGTCCTGCTTCGGTTCGTGGGGATACATTCCAGCGGCCGGAGGTCCGGCCGGCTCAGTACTCGATGTCGAGGTAGTCGATGTCGGTGAGGTGGACTTCGGTGAGTCCTGCGGCGCGGGCGCCGTTGTCCTGGAAGTAGACCTCTTTGAATCCCTCGGCCATGATCCCGCGCTTGTGCTGGTCGCTGAGGCCTTGTTCCTGGGCGTCGAAGAGGCGCTGGGCGTAGGTGGCGGGGAGGTTGATGGTCAGGCGGCGGAGGCGGCCGTCGTCGGTGGTGCCGATGGGGGCGGTGTAGCCGAAGCGGGCGCGGGTGGAGACCTTCAGGCCGGTGGTGGCGGCCTGTTTGCGTCGGCGTCGACGGACGCCTGGTTGCCAGCGGGCTTTGACGGCGGTCTCGATCTGGGTGGCGATGTTCTTGGGGGGTGTTTTTCGGGCGCCGCGGCGGTAGCGGTTGACGGAGTCGGGGGTGACGCCGATCTCCGCGGCGACGGCCTTGGCGGTGCCGAGCTGTCTGATCAGGTAGTTGATGCGGGCCTGGAGGGTCTTGGGAGGCTCTCGGGTGAAGTGCTCCTGGTCGGCGCGCTCCAGGGCGTCGTCGATCTCTCCGGTCATCTGGTTGAGCTCCCGTCGGAGGGCGGAGTGGGGGCGGCATCGGTGTCGGTGGGATGCGGTTCGGTGGGGCTCGGGAAGAGCTGTGGCCGGGCGTGTGGGAGGGGTGGCTTAGGGCGGGCGTTCCGGGCCGGTGTTCGGGGCGGCCCGGTGGATGGTGGCCGGGGGGTTACTCGCCTGCGTCCATGACGGCGTCGTGGCCGTCGCCCTTGATATGGCGGGCGGGGTTGTAGCCCTGTTCCATCAGGTCCACCGCCCAGGTCATGGGCTGTGCGCCTTCCAGTTTCGCCCGGCCCGGTGTGGAGCCGAGGCGGAAGGCACCCGGAATCGGCTTGCCTGACTCCGAGTAGGGGAGGAAGTCCAGCGGGCTGGGGCTCGCGGCGGGGTAGACGACGCAGTCGGAGAGAACCGCGAGCGGGTACATGCCGGTGAACCTGGCCATGTTGGCGAGCTTGCGGTGCATGTTGACCCTGGTCTTGGAGATGATCGCGTTGCGGATCCATGGAGCCCAGGTGGGGCGTTTCATGGCCGGCCACTCCTCGCCGTCCTTGTAGCCCGCGCCCTGGGGTCCTTCGAAGAGCTTGCCGATGCCGCCCTTCACCGTTGCCTTGATCGCGGTGAGGACGGCGGCCATCGCCGGGTCGACCTGCTTGTGGACCTCCATCGCTGCGAGGAAGTCCGCGTCGGTGAGGTCGGGGGTGACGCCGAGGTCGGCCAGGGTCTCGGCGTAGGCGGTCTTGAGCCGGTCGTGCCAGGGGTCGAGGTAGGCACCGGTCTCGCGGCGCAGGTACGCCTCCAGGATCTCGACGTTGTAGCCGAGTTCCTGGGCGTAGGCGACGGTGTGCGTCTGGTACCAGGCCGGTCCTGTGGGGCGCCGGCCGGTGGGCGTGAAGGGGCTGGGCAGGCGGGGGTCGAGGTCGATGTGGGAGAGGTCGACGAGCCAGGAGCCGGTGACCTTGGGGTAGAAATCCGGGCGTACGAAGTGGTCGGGTTCGCCAAGGCCGACCATCAGGCGGGCGGTGGAGGCGAGGAAGGCTGTGTTGAGGTCGAGACCGACCGCGTACGGCAGCGCTGCCTCCTCGCCGGTGAGCAGGTCGATGTCGCGGACCCACTGGTACGCCTCTTCGTTGACGAAGCCGCCCGTCCAGCCGGATGTGACGACGACAGGGTGTTCCGGGCGGGCTTCCGGCGGCGCCGGCGACAGCGGCACGGTTCCGAGGCTTCCGGCGTGGTGACCGCGGGTCCAGTTGCCGGTCTCCTCGTCGCGTACCGGGCGGGTCGGTGGGCGTAGTGCGGTCATCAGTTCCAGGCCGGAGACGGCTGTGGATCCGCGGGGGGTGATGACGCGCTGTGCGTAGATGCCGAGGACGCGGGCGATGCCGGCCGGGTCCATTTCTGCTTCGTTGACGCCGGGCCAGGAGCGGGAGTCCAGGGCGTCCCAGGGCAGGATCGCGAGCTGGACGCACTGGCGGTCGCGTCCCTGGGCCTTGCGGTAGATGCGGGGCCAGGGGCCGAAGCCGCGTTGGGTGAGCTGCCACTTGGCCTTGGTCACCTGTGTGACGACCGGGTGGTCATCGGGCAGGCGCAGACTGCGGCGGTCCTCAAGGCGTTCGGGCAGGCCGAACTTCGCGGCTGCGGTCGCCGTCAGGACGACGAGGGGGTCGGAGTCCGTGCCGTAGCGGTGGAGCTTCGGTGCCCCGAGACCGGACGTGGTGAGGGTCCACTCGACCAGTTCCACGATGGTGGTGGCCGGACAGTCCAGTGTGATCCCGCCGATGCCGTACGCGTTGCCGTCGCCGTCCAGGACGGCGAGCGGTCCGCTGGGGAAGCGGGGGTCGACTGCGGGCGTGGCGGCCTTGTTCGCCGTCGGCAGCCGCGAGGGCGCGAAGCGGCTGGCCGGACGCCCGGACTCGACCGGACGCTCGGGTGCGCTCGCCGGGGTGGGAAACGGCAGCGGTGTGACAGGCTCCGCTTGCGAGGCCGGGGTGACCGGTGCGGCCGGTGCGGTGAACGCGGCCGGCGGCTGCGGCGCGGGGACAGGGGCCGGCACGGCGGTCGGTGTTCCGTGCGCGGGGTGCTTTGCCGCCCAGCCGTTCAGGATCCGCTGGTACGCCTCCAGGCGCGGCGTGCGCGGTTCGCTTCTGCCGTTCTCCCAGTTCTTGATCGTCTGCGTCGTGGTCTTCAGCGCGACCGCGAGCCGGGCCTGCGTGATACCAGCGGCCTCACGCAGACGAGCACGCTCCGCCGGGGACGGAAGCTGCGGCACCTCCGCCAGCAACTCATCAGCGGCGGCGAGCAGTTCTTCCTCACTAAGGCCCATGTCACAGAGACTAGCAGCATTTAACCTCGCTTTTAACCCGGTTGCTTAACCGTGTCGAGTGACCTTCGCGGTCAACGACTGAAGGCCCGGAAGCCGCCGTCTGGTGTGCCGTCCGTGCCCCGAGGCCCGCGGTCCTCGCTAGGGCCGACAGAGGGGTGGGGCCGATCCGTCGGCCCACGACAGACCGCTCGGAAACGGCGGGCCGTCCTATGCCCGGGGCATCACCTTCCGCTGAAAGCCCTTCATTGCCCGCACCTTTGGTGTCTAGTGGAAGTCGTCCGTGATCACCACTCGGCCGTGGGGGCTTGTCGCCGGGCCGGGGGTACGTCGAGAACCAAGGGAGCAGGTACTGATGGTCAGTGTGGAAACGTCGTTGAAGGAGGCGATGGCCTCCATCGAGGGGAGCGTGGGGGTCGCGCTGGTCGACTACACGAGTGGCATGGCGCTCGGCGCGCTGGGCGGGAGCAAGGATCTCGACCTGGCAGTGGCGGCGGCCGGCAACACCGACGTCGTCCGGGCGAAGCTCCGGACCATGGAGATGCTGGGCATCGAGGACGGCATCGAGGACATGCTGATCACCCTCGACAGCCAGTACCACCTCATCCGGCTGATCAAGGGGCGGGGCGGCAACGGCCTGTTCCTGTACATGGTCCTGGACAAGGGCAGAGCGAATCTGGCCATGGCCCGGCACCAGCTGAGGCGGATCGAGGCGGATCTGGAGCTGTAACCGTCTTCCTGTCGCCCGGCTTCGTATGCCCTCGACTTGAAGGAATCTTCAAGTCGACACATCTGAAAGTGATCAGTCGACGATGGGCCGGAGCCGGGACGCGGGAGAATGGGTCCGTAAGCAGAGGTCAGGGCAGTCGGGGAGAGTCGTCGCATGCAGGTGCCGCTGTACCAGGCCAAGGCGGAGTTCTTCCGTATGCTCGGGCATCCGGTGCGGATCCGCGTCCTGGAACTGCTCCAGCACGGCCCGCTTCCCGTGCGCGAGCTGCTCAAGGACATCGACATCGAGCCGTCCAACCTCAGCCAGCAACTGGCGGTCCTGCGCCGTTCGGGAATCGTGGTCTCGGTCCGCGACGGCGCCACGGTCAGCTACGCGCTGGCGGGGGGCGACGTCGCCGACCTCCTCAAGGCCGCACGCCGGATCCTTACGGAACTGCTGGTCGGGCAGAGCGAGCTCTTGGCGGAACTCCGGCACGCCGACACGCCGACAGCCTCGCCTTCGCAGCGCGGTTCGTGAGACGGCGCGCACACCCTTGGCGCGGGGTCCCCATCTCGTAAAGGGACGCGGAGTGCGCGGCATCACGGTGATGGCGGTGCGCAGCAGTCCGTACGGCAAGTCGGGGAAGTACGAGTACACGGATGCGATTGGCACGACCCACGGTTACTACCGGGACGCGTCCGCGAGCCGGATCGAGATCAGCTACCACCCGGACGACCCCGGCCAGCCGGTCGGTGTCCATCCCCCCTCCACGCGTGTGCTGGCCACCATCGGGACCTTGCTGCTGTGGGCCGTCGCGGCGGGTCTCATCTTCGTGGAAATGATGGCCGCCACCGAGTGACCATCACACCGCGGAAGGCGGGACGTCGTGGACGAGGCGTCGGGATGGTGCGGTCGACCGGCTTCCATGGGCGTCCCCACGACGGTCGCCTCAGTCCCCGGAGCTGAGACCTGACCACCGCGCCCCTGTCACAGCCGCCCTCGCCTGCGTGCTCGACCTTCCCACGCCGGCCGCACCGCCGGAGCGTGTCGTGGCGGGCGTCGGGTGCCGCTCGTCGGCTGGGTGTCACCCGGTCACCCGGATACGTGGAAGCCGGCCTCTGAGTGGGACCGGCTCCGCGCACCCCCGCTGCAGGCTGCCAGGCGGTGGGTGCTGGTGTGGGTGGACCGCGGGTGGGTGAGGATCTCGGCGGACGTCGGGCAGGACGCATCCGGCTCGGCCCCGGCGTCGGCATTCCACCGCCCGGGCCGTGTTGGTGTGGTCGTACGGCGCTCGTGTGCTGCCAGCGTGCCGGGCGGCCGTGCCCACGCCCGCGGGTGTGGGTCTACGCCGCCAGTGTCGCGTCCTGTTGGGAGACGCCCGCGCGGCCGGTGTACTGGTCAAGCAATGCGTCCGCCGCGAGCAGAGCGCGCTCGATGGTGCGTTCCCCTGTCATCACGCACAAGGTGTACGTGGTGTCTTCGAGGGCCCTGCTGGTGGCCCCGGTGGGGCGCACGTCGTGTTCGATGCGCGCGTGGGCGAACCGGGCCAACACCTCGCGCAGCTCCTTCTCCGCCGGAAGGATCATGGTCGTACCACCTCTCCCCTCACAGCCCTCTCGCGGTACGGTCCGCCCGTACCGCGAGGTTGCGGCTGTCTCCCCTGGCATCCGGACGCCAGGGTTCACGCCCCGGCAGCGTCAAGCAGAACCTCGAATGCCCCGCATCGAAAGACCTATGCCTCAGCGTTCACGCCCGTCGGCCTGCTTCTCTCGCGTCTCACAGAGCGGCGGCCACGGCCGGTCACCGCGCAGCGCGGTCCTTCCTTCAGCCGTCGGCACACGCCGAACGGCCCGCACCGTGTCCGGTGCGGGCCGTTCAACCACCCACGGGCCCGCCGGAGGGGGGAAGTCCGGCAGGACCCTGCATTTCCCGAGCGGTCCCATTCGCTCAGCACCCGTCTGCCCCCGTTCCCGTCGCCCACACCTTCCGATCGGTGGAGCGAGGGACGGGGTCCGGCTGTTGCCGCTTTCGTACGTGTCCGTCTTTCAGCGGGCGGCGACCAGTGCCTCGTACATGGGGGAAGTTCCGTCGCTGACGAAGACCCGGATCGCGGCCAGGTACTCGTCCCGGTCGACACGGCCGTCGCCGTCGGTGTCCAGTGCGTCGAACGCCGTCGCGGCGTCGTCGGCCGGGTTGCCCAGGACCTCGCGCAGCCGTGCGAATTCCGCCCGGTTCAGGGTGCCGTCACCATCGGTGTCGGCGAGGTCGAACAAGGAGCCAAGCGCCTCATGGCAGACGTCGTCGAAGGTCTGGGCGCCGGCCCAGGCGGCATACTCCGCGAGCGTCACCTTCCCGTCGCCGTCGGCGTCCATGGCGGAGTAGACACGCTCGTGCAGCGAGCGCGCGGTAGAGACCAGGGGGTCGTGCGCGTCACGGCCGAGTCCCGCTGCCGCACGGACCGGGCGGGCGAGGTACTCCTCGCGGGAGATCACTCCGTCGCCGTCCACGTCGAGCATGCGGAAGATGCGCTCCCGCGCCACCATGATGTCCACCAAGGCTCCTTGCAGGTTCTTCCGACTGGAACGGACACCAGTCACGCCCCCATTCCAGCCCGTTGCCGCCCGTCGGAGCACCGCCGCCCGGGTGAAGCGGTAGCGGTGTGGAGCCGGCTGCGGCGCAGGCCTTGGTCGAGGGGATGCGGTGGGCGGCGAAGGGCATGAGGGTTCTCCCTGTGGGTGACCCGGCTGGGTGGCGGCCGTAACCTCGGCCGCACGAGCGTTTCCTGCCGCTCGTGGTGATCTTCGGGGGCCTGGCCGCGGTCCTGGTCTTCCTCAGCCGGCTGGCCGGTCACGTCCGGCGCCGGAGCACCGGGCACGGGCGTCGCCGCGGCGCCGGCGTCGTGGGAGGAGGCGTACCGGGAGGTGTCTGCCCCCTTCACACGCACGAGGATGTGCCCGTCCCGGTCGGCTGCCGCCGGGGCCTTCCTGCCTTGGGCTCATGTGCCGGCGGAGCTCCGGTGCGTCACCAGCCCTTTTCGAGCCCGGTGAGAAAGGATCTTCGGGACGGAAACGGGCTGTGAGGTGGATGCGGTGACCGGCGCACGGATCGACCTCCGCGGGAACGGGGGCGGGCACGCACGCCCGGTCAGGCTGATGCTCGTGGTGGGGCTTTCGCTGGGGATCCTGGCGCCGACGCTGCACAACTTCACCCTGGCGGGGGCGGGTGGCGACCTCTCGATGGGGGACAGTGCGCGGGTCCTGTCCCAGGTGCTGGTGGTATGTGCGTCGCTGGCCGGGTTGTTCGTGGCCGGCCGGGCGGTCGATGTGTACGGAACACGGCGTGTGGTTCTGGGGTCGCTGGTCGGGTCGTGCGTCGGCGGGGCTGTCATCGTCTCGGCACCGAACGCGTGGGCGTACGGTGCGGGTCTGGTCGTGGAGAGCGCCTCGATCATGGGGGCGGTGGCCGGGTATGTGGCGTCGGTGCCGGTGCTGCACCTGACGGGGCGTCTGAGCCGCGCGGTGGGGGCGGCGTTCGCCGTGCTCGCCGTGGCTCTCACGATGGGGGTGCTGCTGGCGCTGGTCGCCGAGAGGGTCGGGGGCTGGCGGGCGGTGGAGGCCGTACCTCTGGCACTCTGCCTGTGTCTGCTACCGGCCGCCGTCCGCCTGCTGCCCGTGACGGCGCTACCGGCCGGCTCTTCGCCGGCGCCTCCGGCCTTCGGCGTCGGGTGCGTGGTGACCGTCCTGCTGGGCGGGCTTTTGCAGGCGATCCCGTTGCGCGACTGGCTGGACGCCACGGTGGTCGCGCTGCTGGCGGTGGCGCTGGCCGTGCTGACGGTGGCCTGCCTGCCGGCCTGGCCGTCGTGGCGCCGCCGCGGGCGCGGGCGTGAGGCGGACGAGCGGGGGGCGTGGAAGCCGCGCGTGGTGGTGGGCGCCGCTGTCATGGCAGGGGGTGTGTGGGGGTTCGGGCAGTCGGCGACGGCGACGGTGCTGCTGGTTCTGCTCACCGAGCCGAGCGGTACGCCGGAGGAGAGCATGGTGGCGTGGATGGGCTTCGGTGCGGGTTTCGTCGCCGCCGGCCTCTACGCCATGCGCCGTGCGGTGGCCGCGCGTGCCGCCTCCTCACTGGGCCTGACCCTGGCGGCCGTCTGTACCGCTCTGTTGCCGGTCCTGCCCTACGAGCGCGGCCTTCTGGCCACCGTCCTGGCGGTCCTGGCCGCCGCCGGGATCGGCTTCGGCATCATCCTGGCGCAGGTGCCCTGGACCACGCGCCTCCTGGTCGCTCTGCCCGTACGGGGGCGGGGGACGGTGGCGACGGCCTATCCCGCGGCGGTGGTACTGGGTGGTGCGGCGGTCAGCGGCATCCCCTACGGGTCGGTGATCCCGCAGGCGACGCGTGCGGTCACCGGCGAGGGGCTGCTGTGGATCACCGTGGCCGTGCTGGCGCTGGCCGCGGTCGTGCTGGGCCGCTCGGCGGTGGCCATCGCGGTCGCGGGCGCCGCGCTGGCCCAGTACCTGCTGGTGACCGCCGTCAGTGACGACCACTACGCGCGGCGTCCGCTGTCGATGACGGCGTTCGTCGTCACCGGGGTCATCGTCGGACTGGCCGTGTGGGCGCGGAGCCGGCAGACCGAACGCCTGGCCCGCACCCGGGCCGGTGCGACCGCGCTGCAGCAGGCGGTGCTGCGGCCCCTGCCCGCCAGTGCCGGAGATCTGACCCTGCGCGCTCTGTACCGGCCCGCGACCGCCGATGTCGGCGTCGGCGGGGACTTCTACGATGTCGCGCACACCCCTTTCGGGACCCGTGTCCTGATCGGTGACGTGCGAGGCAAGGGGTTCCAGGCGGTGGAGACCGTCGCCGACGTCCTGGGCTGTTTCCGCACCCAGGCGCACGAGACGGCCGAACTCACCGAGCTGGTCGCACGGCTCGACCGTCACCTGGCACGTGCCGCCCTGGCCCGCCGGGACGGTGAACTGTTCGCCACCGCGCTGCTGCTGGAACACCCCGAGGGCGCCGACCGTCTGAGCGCCGTCAACTGCGGTCATCCGTTTCCCGTGTTGATCGGGCCCGGTCATCGGGTCCGGGAGGTGGAGGTACCGGCCCTGCTCCCCCTGGGATGCGGTCTCCTGGCCCCGGACACCCTGCCCGTCCCCACGCAGGTGGAGTTGCCCCGCGACACGGCGTTGCTCCTGTACACGGACGGCCTCAGCGAGGCCCGCGACGCCTCCGGCACCTTCTACCCGTTCACCGAGCGCCTGAGCGGCCTTCCGGCCGGGGACCTCGGTGTGCTGCTGGCGCGCCTGATGGACGACCTGAGGCGGTGGACCCACCGGCTCTGCGACGACGTCGCCCTCATCGCCCTCGCCCGAACCTGCCCCTCGCGGTCCGCGCCATCCGCGGCGGGCGGGGAGACGGGGGCCGGTTCGCGGCCCGTCTGAGGGTGGCTCGGTCGGCGGGGCGTACTTGGCGCCCCGCCCCGCCCCGCAGAGTGGCTGTCGAGCCGGCTGCGTACCGCCGTGGCTTCGTGACGCCGCACCGCGGTGGCGCTTTGCCGGCTCGGCCGGCCCGTCCATCGTGCCTCCGTGGTGCGAAGACAGGGGATCCGTGGTGGCCGCGGCGCGGATCTCATCGTTTCCGACAGGGGCCCCCGCCCGGCCGGTCTCGGTACGTTCGCGCCATCCGTGCGTGGGCAGATGGGGGTCGGCGTGAGAGCTGTGTCATGTGTGCTGGTGGCGGCGGTCCTGTGGGGCACCGTGGGGCCGGCGCAGATCTGGGCCGGAACCGGGGCGCATCCGGTGTCGCTCGGCTCCCGGAGGCCCTCGTCCTGTACCGAACGCTGCGGGAGGGGGCACCGGCGCGCCGTGTGGCTCCCTTGTGGCGCCTGGCGGAGGGCTGAACAGGTGGGCACCAGGGTTGACTTGCACCGACCGGGTCCGAGGTGGTCGCCCAAGGAGGGGTGTCCGGGTCCGCCTGCGAGAACGGCACCTGGACCGCGACCGTCTCGACCCGGAGGACTGACGGCTCGTGCGGGGGCCAGGTCTGTATGGACCGTGTCGGGGACGCTGAGCGGTTCGATGAACCCGAGCCCACGCATCCAGAAGTCCCGCGACGCCGCCAGATCGCTCGTGGAGCTCCTCCCGAACGCGGACATTCCATAGATGCCAACGGAACGGCCGGCGTTCGCAGGGGGCGCGCGGAGGAGGCCGGCGTGGTGAGGGACCACAGAGCACGAACGAGTTGCGTCTGAGCTGCGGTAACGCGGGTATGCGCGTCGAGAACCGCCGCCCTTTCGATGGATGGAGTGTGAGGGCTTACGGCCCCCTGCCCCTGCCACCCGAGGAGATGCCCTCCATGAGCCCCACCCCGACCCCGACCCCGTCCCTGCCTTGCCGGTCGGTGCGCGCAGCCGACCGTGTCTCCGTCGTTCTCCCGCATTCGGCGCTCGATGCGATGCTGGACGCCGCCTATGAGACGCACCGCCGTTTCCGGCATGGGGCTTTCGCGGAGCCGTGCCCGACCTGCCATGTCCCGGCGGGCGAGCTCTGCCTGGCTCGTCGGAGTGTGCATGCCTCCCGCCGGCTGGCGCACCGGCTGCGGGTCGCACAGGCCGAGCCGGGTCCTCGTACCACAGCGGAGGCCGGCTGAGCGCATGCCGTGGGGCGTCGGGGCGGTCGTGGAGCTGTGCCGGCTCACCGCCCGTCGCGGTATGGCCGTCCCGGGGCGCCTGATCGAGACGAGGGCGGCCACCTGGCGAAGCCGGGACGGCCGCCCTCCTCGCAGAACCAGGCGTGCGCCGTACAGGGCGCTCACGGGGCACTGGTGCGGCAGAAGCGGAGGCTGCCGGAGCGGGCACCCGTCGCCGGCGGCGACCTGCGGCTTCGCTGGGTCGTGAGGCAGGGTCTGTTCAGGTGCCGACGGCGGTGACGCCGAACATCAGGGTTCGACGGCTGACGTCGTAATGCACGGTCGGTGTGCTGCGCAGGAGGTCCTGGAGCACGTCGGCGTCGTCGGCGTCGACGGTGAGCACCTCTTCCCAGGCGCCTTCGTCCAGAACGAGCTGCAGGGTGAGGGTGCCTCGCGCGGCGGGCTCACCGGCAACCCAGCTGAACTGGTAGTGGCTGAGCTGGCGCACCTTGATGCTGTCGTCGGTGACGGGCTGCGTCACCTTGGTCGTCGTAGCTCTGGGCATGGAGTCTCTCCTGGGGGGATGGCGGTTGGGGGCGGCCCACGGTCGGCGTACAGGAAGAGGCACCCCTGCTGCCGCGGGCCACTGCACCCAGACTCGGGAAGCTCGCGGGTACCCGCCAGGCCAGGCGCCCACTTGGCCGAACCCCGCCCTACAGGGCTGCTGCCGTCTCAAGACGCTTGGCCGTGGGAGCCACGGGGAGAGCTTCCTCGGATGGCGGACCATGCGACCGGCCCCGCCGCCTCTAGGATCGACCGGCCACAGCACGACAACAGGCGGGAGGGGTCATGACCGGTCAGGTCGCCGCAGTGAGCCGTAACGAGGTGTATGCGTTCAGCAAGCCCCAGCGCGATGCCATCACGCTGCTCACGGGGCTCGGAGTGGAAGACGACGTGCACGCGGGTGAGACGATCCGCCACCAGTTCCGCATGACCTATGAACCGGACCTGCCCAACCTGCGCCAGGTCCACCTGATGCACGAGGAACTCTTCGAGGAGCTCGCGCTCAAGGGCTTCACGGTGCGTGCCGGTCAGCTCGGCGAGAACATCACCACGCGCGGGGTGGGCCTGTTGGCCCTGCCCACCGGCGCTCTGCTCCATCTCGGCGAGCAGGCGGTGCTCGAGGTGACGGGACTCCGCAACCCGTGCTCGAAGATCAACGACTTCCGCAAGGGGCTGCTCGGTGAGGTCTTCGCGCTGGACCCCGTGTCCGGCCAGTTCACCTTCAAGTGCGGTGTCATGGCCGTGGTCCGCCGGGGAGGGGTCGTCCGCCCCGACGATTCCATCCGGGTCGAACTCCCGCCCCTCCCCCACCGCCCACTGGAACGGGTCTAGCAACGGATTCCCCGGTACGTGCCCGGCTGCCGACGGCATCAAGCCGTGTGCCTGCCGCGGCCAAGAGGTGTTCGCGGGGTGAGCGGCGTAAAGCCGGCCCACGTCGCGGGGAGCAGAGCAGACCCGGCTGCACGCGGGCAGTCCCCGCCCGGGGAAGCGTGCCCGCGTGTGCCGGTGGCGGACCTGATGGACGTGGCCGGTCGGGCCGGGGACCATACTGGTCGGGCCCTGATCACCCACTGGACGGTTCCATGGCCAAGAGCAGCTCTTCACCCACCACTGTCCCCGACACCGTATGGCTCGGGCGCGGACGTCACCTCGGGCCCGAGCCGGAGCGGGACGTCCGGCGCAACCTGCTCGCCCTCCAGGCGGCCGGCGTGATCGACGGGTTCCTGGACCTCGACCCGGTCGAGGCGGCCCGCTCGACCGATCTGTTTCCCCGGGACGAGTCCGCCGACGCCGGTCCCTGTGCCCGCCGGATCTTCGAGGCCCGCTGGCGCGTGGCCGACGGTGTCACCGTGCGCGCGCAACTGACCACGTACGACCCGGAGGCCCGCCGCGTCGAGAGCGAGGGCGTCGGTTGGGTGCTCGCCGCCGAGGCGGAGCGGGCGTGGCAAGCGGGCTGGCCCTCGCCCGCCACCGTGTTCTGGCCCGACAGCGACCAGGTCGCGTGGGACCACGAGAGGATGCCGGGCGTGCGCCTGCGCCGGGTGAACCACCTGCCGAAGGACGACGGCGAGTTGCGGCGCCTGCTGCGGGACTGCTCCCGCAAGAGCTGGTTCATCCATGTCGTGGTGCACGAGGCGATGACGCCGGACGCGCGGGGGCAGCGGCCGATCACGGCGTTCCTGCCGCCGAGCCTGCGCCACCGGGTGGTCGAGCACCGGGCCACGCCGGAGCAGGCGCTGATCGCCGACTTCGCGACGAAGCGTGAGCTGGGCGTGGGGCTCCCGCGCGGCGGGGCCGTCGTCCTGTCCCCGACGCCGCAGGTGGTGGGCTACGAGGCGGAGCGGTTCACCGTACGGGATGTGTTCCTTGACGGTACGGAGCCGACCGAACTCCTGCGGAAAATCCAGGAGTTCGCCTCGCTGCCGCAGCCGATGCCGGCCGACGCCGAACCGGTCCTGACACGGCTGCGCCAAGGCTGGCACCTGCTCACCCCGGACGAGGAGCTTGTCCACGCACGGGCCATGGTCACCCGGTACGCCAAGGCGCTCGAGGCCATGACGGCGTCCTGCGATCTGTACCGGGAAGCGGCCGAGTCGGCGCACGCCGCGCTCGCCGAGGCGACCAGCGGCACCGACGCGCCCCGGATGCCTTCGCCGGCTGCGGCCGAGCAGGGCGCCTCACCCCTGAAGGCGCTCACCAAGACGTTCTCCCTGTTCCGCGGCCCGAACCGGTAGGGGCCGGGGGCACGGGCCGTCTGCTCGGTCGGGTGCGGGTGAGTGCTGCCGGGACGCGGTCCAGGTCGCGCTGTCGGGAAGGACCACGCGGGCAGGGGTAGGGGTGGGCTTGTGGGAGACGGCAGGGGCCTTGCGGTGAGAGGGGCCGGGCCCCGGCCGTCCCCTGCGTTGCGTGGCCTCCCCGGGCCGCACGTCAGCCCACCTCGTCAGGGGCGGGCTGACGGGGGCGCCGGCCCAGGAGCTCGGCCAGGCCGCGGCGGGTCGCGGCGATCACCACCCGGTCGCCGGGCGCGAGCAGTCGGCCGGGATGGAGCTGCCAGACGAGCCCCGCGCCCGGGCGTCCGAGCGGCGCGGAGCCGGTGGCGAGGGCGATGACCCGCCAGGCGCCCGGCCGGAACGCCTCCGCCACCGTACGGCCGTCGAGGAGCGGGTTGCCCGCCACGTCCACGGCCGCGAAGAGCAGCACCCGGCGCTCCACCGGGATGGCGCCCAGGATCTGGCGGCCCATCATGGCGCCGGCGAAGGCCGGTGCCGCCAGGTGCGAGACGCTGCGGCTGCGGGTGAGGGCGTCCGGGTGGGCGGTGCGCAGGGTGCGGTAGACGGCGGTGGCGAAGTCGTCGTCGTACAGGCGCAGGGCGACGCGCAGGTCGGCCTTTACCGCGCGGGCCGAGAGCGCGGCCTCCAGGTTGGTGATGTCGATGCTGGTCAGGGCGAGCAGGGCATGGGCGCGGTGGATGCGGGCCGCCTCCAGGACGCCCTCCTCCGTCACGTCGCCGATGACCGTCGGCACGCGCAGCCGGCGGGCCAGTGCCACACCGCGCGCCTCGGGGTCGGACTCGACGCAGACCACGGGGATGTCGAGCCGCCTCAATCGCGCGAGGACGCGCGTACCGACCTTGCCGAGACCCAGGAGCACCACATGGCCCGACAGTGTCCGCGGCGGGCGGCGCAGCGAGGTCGCCGTACGGAACGTGCCGAGGGCTTCGAGGAGCCCGGCGATCAGGACGGGCAGCAGGAGCAGCCCGAGCAGCCCGGCGAGGAGCTGCAGCACCTGGCGGCTGGTCGTCTCGCCGACGGCGGGCTCACCGATGGCGAAGAGGTCGAGCAGCGTCAGATAGGCGGCGTGCAGGGGGTGGTCGCCGGTGGTGAGCCAGGTGGCGAGCGCGATCGCGGCGACGGCGGCGGTCACGCCGGCGAGCGACCAGCGCAGCCGGCGGGAGAAGAGCGAGGCGACGGGCAGGGCGGAGGCGCCGAACCGGTTCGAGGAGAGCGTCGGGCCGGCGTAGGCGACCGCTTCGAGGGCGACCGTGGCCCGGCCCGGAGCCGCCGCGACGGCCCGGTCGTCGGGCAGGAGCTGGGGTCCCTCGTCGCCGCTGCGCTCCGAGCCCTCGCAGCCGGCCGGGTCGTTCGTGGTCGCCGACAGCAGGGCGAGGGTGCACAGGCCCGGGTCGGGGACCTCACCTCGGGCGGGCGGGGTCCGTTCCACGGCGTGGAGCAGGAGGCCCCCGGCCTGGATCACCTTGCTGGTGCCGGCGATCGCGGTGGCCGCGAGCGCCGGGGCGGCCGTGTCGGCGTCGGAGAGCACGGTCGTCGACGCGTCGAGGAGCTTGGGGTCCAGGCAGGGCTCCGCGACGGCCGCGGCCTGGTCGAGGAGGGTCTCCAGATGCTGGCCCAGCTTGCGGTTGTAGAGCCGGATCACCAGCCGCAGCCGGGGGTTGAGGCGGCGCGCGGCGAGCGCGGCACGGAGGTTGGTCTCGTCGTCGTCGTACACGAGCGCGAGCGCGGCCGCCTGCTCGACACCCGCGTCCACGAGGACGGCGTCGTCCACCTCGGCGGTCTCCACGACCCGGACGGAGCGGGCCGGCGCGGCCCCCCGCTGCTCCCCCACGGTGCCCCGGATGACGGCCGCGGTCACCCTGCCGAAGAGCGCCTGGGCGAGCCCCGGCCGGCCGGCCGACGGCCTCTCGGGCTCGCGGGGCGCGGGGACGAGGAGGGTGATCCGCTCGCCGTAGACGTCGTGGAGCTCCCCCGCGAGCCGGTGGGCGAGCACGTCGTCGCCACAGACGATCATGTGACCGACCGGAGCGGACCGGGGGTGCCCGTCCGCCGCCCGGGGCGCGGGCGCGCCGAACGGCGCTCCGGCCGGACCGGCGGCGACGGGAACACCGGGGGCGCCTGGGGCCCGTGGCGCTGCGGTCTCCGGGGGAACGGGGCTGCGGGGAGCGGGGTGTGAGGACACGTCACCAGGATGCCTTGCTCCTCTGACACCTCGGGTACCACGGGCAGCCGGGTGCCAGGGGGCCGCAGAGAGCGCAGGCACCTCAGGCGCCACAGCGGCCGCGGACCCCGCAGCGGCCCCGCATACCGCGGCATCGCGGACGGCCCGCGCGCCGGACGGGCCACAGGCCCCCTAGCCACCACCGGCGCCACTGCCACCGCACGGGCCACCGGCGCCGCAGCCACCACCGACGCACCGGCACCGGCCCGCCACCGCCACCGCCACCGCCACCGCATGGGTACAGGCACCGCAGCGGCCGCGGGCGCCGCAGGCGCTCTCTTCGGCGTCCCGTTCGGCGCGCTCCGCCGTGGCGCCCGTCGTACGCCGGTCGGCGCACTCCGATCTGCGGGGGGAGCCCCCGCTTCCTACGGTGGCTGAATGATCGTCACGTCAGCTGTCCGTCATGCCGCCGCCGGTGCCGCGGCGCTGCTGCTCGTGCTGCCCGCCCCCGCGGCCACGGCCTCGTCCGTCACCGAACCCACGCCTCCCACCGCTCGCTTCATCGACGCGAGCCGGCTGCACCGCACCGG
Source organism: Streptomyces sp. NPDC036822 (assembly GCF_055609145.1). Classification (NCBI taxonomy): domain Bacteria; kingdom Bacillati; phylum Actinomycetota; class Actinomycetes; order Kitasatosporales; family Streptomycetaceae; genus Streptomyces; species Streptomyces sp. NPDC036822. Next base: position 224,295 of record NZ_JBVJPY010000005.1, on the reverse strand, counting down.
GACCCAGGTCCAGCCGCTGCCGGGCGCGCCCGACCTCCCCGACTCCTCCGCGCGGTCCTGGCTGGTGGCCGACGTCGCCACCGGCGAGGTCCTGGCGGCGCGCAACGCCCACCGTCGGCTGCCCCCGGCCAGCACCCTCAAGGCCCTCTTCGCCCTCACCGCGCTGCCCCAGCTCGAAGCCGACCGGCTGCACAAGGTCGACGAGTGGGAGCTGGAGGGGATCGGGCAGGGCAGCAGCCTGGTCGGTGTCCGGCCCGGGTACACCTACAAGGTGTCGGACCTCTGGAACGGCGTCTTCCTCAGTTCGGGGAACGACGCCGTCCACGTGCTGGCGGCGATGAGCGGCGGCTGGGAGTCGATGACCCGCCAGATGCAGGACAAGGCCCGGGCCCTGGGAGCACGGGACACGCGGGCGGTGTCGCCGGACGGGTACGACGCGCCGGGGCAGGTCTCGTCCGCGTACGACCTGGCCCTCTTCGGCCGGGCGGGGCTCCAGGACCCGGCGTTCGTCCGGTACTGCTCGACGCCCTACACCGACTTTCCCTCGGGCTCGTGGTCGTACGGCATCCGCAACACGAACCGGCTGCTGACGGGGGCGGACGGCGTGGCGCGCTACCCGGGGCTCATCGGAATCAAGAACGGCTACACCAGCGGCGCGGGCAACACCCTGATCGCCGCCGCGCGCAGAGGCTCGCGCACGCTGGTCGTGTCGGTGATGAACCCGCGCTCGGGCGGGCGCGCGGTGTACGAGGAGGCCAGGTCACTGCTCGACTGGGGGTTCGACGCGGCGGACCGGGTCCGGCCGGTGGGCTCCCTCGTCCCGGAGCCCTTGCGGGCCCGGCAGAGTCCGGCGCCCGAGACGGCTGAGGCCGCCGCGGCGGGACGGCCGGCGGACGGCGCGCAGAAGGGCCCGGGCAAGGAGGCGGGCAAGGCGCCGGGGAGCCCGCGGCCGTCGGCCACGGCGGGACCGGCGGCGCGGCCGGCGCCGGTGTCGGAACGGGTGGCGGCCCTGACGGAGCCGCTGCCCGCCGAGCGCGGGAACGCCGGACCGGAGAAGACCGGAGCCGAGGAGGCCGGAGCGGGGAACGCCGGGCCGGAGAAGACCGGTCCACACGGTCCGGTGCCCTCCGGTCCGTGGGCGGGGCTCCCGCTGGCCCTGGTGGGTTCGGCCCTGGGCGCGGCTCTCTCGCTCTGGCTGTGGCGGCGCCGCTCGGCCGGCACCGGCGACGGCGGGAGCTGACCGCACTTTCCGCTGCCCGGCCCCGATGGACGAGCCGCGTCCCGCACTCGGGGAGGGTGGTCAGGTCTCGGCGCCCGTGGCGGGGGCGGCGCCGCCAACGCCACGGGCGCCCCTTCCGCCACGTGACGCCCTGGTCACTCGCACTCGTCGAGCGGGCGGCGGAGCGCCGTCCCACCCCGGGACCAGGCCGCCACCAGGGTGTCGCCGAGCCGGTCCTCAAGGAGCCCGGTGGCCTGGATCCCGAAGGCGACGTCCGCGGCGAGGTGGGGTTCCTCCTCCAGGAGGCCGTCGACGACCTCGCGGCGGACCAGCTGCTCGTGGACGGCGTCCGCCTCCACGTGCTCCTCGTAGAAACGGACGGCGGCGGGTCCGGCACCGGCCCGTTCGAGGGCGAGCGCGAGCCGGGAGGAGCCGGGCGAGGAGGTGATCTCGACGGACGCGAAGTGGCCGACGAGCGCTCCCCGCAGGGCGCGGTGCAGCCCGAACAGCGACATGAGGTTGACGGTCGCGAGGGTCGGCGCCCCGGCCGCCTCGACGTAGCGGCCGTACGTCGTGTCGAGTCCGAGGTCCGTCATCAGCTCCGCGTACAGCCGCGCGTGCATGCGCTCGGCGCGGCCGCAGCCGAACTCGTCGTACTCCACCGCCACCATCGACGCCTTGGCCCGCCCGCGCAGCCGCGGGATCACCCAGGCGTGCGGGTCGGCCTCCTTGAGGTGGTAGACCGACCGCAGCGCCGCGTACTCCCGGAGCTGCCACAGTTCTCCGTGGTCCACGAGGAAGTGGGAGGGGCCGGTTCCGTCGACCGGTTCGACGAGGATGGCTCCCAGCGCCTCGGCGACGTCGTCGGTCGCCCCGCACTCGTCGCGCAGGGCGGTGAGGAAGCCCGTCTCCAGCCGGGACCGCAGCTCCAGCAGGGCCGGATCCCACTCCCGCTCGTCCGCCACCCCGTCGAAGCCCCGGTAGTGGAGTTCGTAACAGAGGTGCAGGGCGAGGTGGAGATCTTCGCCGTACGGGTCGAGCCGCCCGGTCACGGCGGCGTCGGGCAGCACCGAGGCGTCGCCGCGCAGATGGGCGCGCACGGCCTCGGAGACCTCGCCGCGGGCGGACGGCAGCCGGGGGGCGGCCGTGGTCGGACCCGCGGCCTCGGTGGCCGTATCGGTGACACTGCTCATGTTCCCGTCCTCATCTTTCTCGACCAGCGGATCACCATGCGCAGAAGGCAGGCCAGGGCGAGGACCCAGACCACCGCGAACACCCAGACCAGGACGGGTGCCGCGGTCACGACGGAGGCGACGAGAAGGGCGACGGCGAGGAGGCCCAGCAGGGCGGTTCCCCAGGCGGCCCGCCGGCCGCTCGCCCCGCGTCGACGTCCGTCGGCGGCGGAGGCACCGGAACCGGCGGATTCGGAACCTGCGGACCCGGGTCCCGCGGACCTCCCGGTCGCGCCGCGCCGCCTCGGCCACCGGCCCCGCGCCGGGCGGGACTCGTCCGGACCCGCCTCGTCCCGGCGGGCGCCGTCGCGGACGTCGTCGTGGAGGTCGCCGCGGACATCCTCGCGGAGGTCGCCGTCGAGGCGTCGGTCATCCCGGCCCCGGTCCTGCTCCAGTTCCCTCTCGATCTCGGCCAGGATGCGCCGCTCGCGTGGCGAGAGCCGTACTTCCTCCATCGCCGACACCTCCCAGCGGGCCGGTCCGGTGAGATCCGGGCCGTCCGTCCGTCCTGATTCACGCATGCGGTCCGAGGCCGGCGGCCCCGGCCGCCACGGCCGGAGGCACCGGTTCTCGGGCTCTGCCGCCGCGAGTACCCGGAGAAGCGCCTTTCAGACACCCGGTCGGCACGCCACAGCGCGCGCCTGCGGTACGCACGGCCACGGTGCGCCGCTTCACTCCGGAAGAGGGACGATCCCGTACAGATCATTACGAACTCATGGAAAAACCCCACACGGGTAGAATTCCGAGCGAGTGCGACGACCCCGCCGACCGTGCGTGGAGGGACGAAGAAGCCGTGACTGCGACGCCCGCGGCGAAGCCTCCCGGTGCCGGAGAGGCCGTGTCCGGCCCGGACGGCCTCGGCCTGCTCACGGCGGAGATCCGCCGGCTGCGCGCGGAGCGCAGGCGTCGGCACCTCCTCGACCTGGCCACCGGCGTCCTCGCGGCCCAGTTGAGCGCCTCCCCCGCCGACGCGGCCGCCCACCTCGACGCACTGGCCCATGCCACCGGCCTGGAGGCGGAGGACCTCGCCGCGGACATCGTCAACAGCCTCGCCGGGTCCTCTCTCCGCCCGGCCCTCGGTCCGGGGGCGGAGGGCGGGGACGGCGGGCCCCTCGGCCCCGAGCACGGATCGGGGCCCGGCTCCCTGCCGCAGGCCAAGGAGGAGCACGCCGCCGGGGCCGCCGCGCGCCGGATCGCCGAGACGCGCCGGGCCCGCCGCGCCGTATCGGCGGCCGAGACCGCCGACACCGTCGGTGAAGCGGCCCGCACCCTGCTGGAGAGCGGCCTCGCCCCGTTCGGGGCGGAGAGCCTCTGGCTCTGGCGACGCGCCGACTCGGGATGTCTGCGGCTCGCGGGACACGCCGGCGTCGGCGCGGCCGAGGCGGCGCTGTGGCAGTGGATTCCCCCCGCCGGTCCGAGGCTGTTCGGGGAGGTCCTCGCCGACGGCTCGCCCGCCTGGCTGGACGCCGGACACGCCGACGTCCTCCCCGGCCCGTCACCGCGCTCCGCCCGGGCGCTGCTCCCCTTGCGGGTGCGCGGCGCGACGGCCGGGCTCGCCCTCGTCTGCTGGCCCGGGCCGCTGACCCTGGAGACCCCGCTGCGGCGCGCCCTGATGGGGCTCATGGAGGTGGCAGGCACCGTCCTCAACGCCGCGGAGACGGCCCCCGCGGCCACTCCCGTCCTCGCCGACGTCCTGGACGCGCTGATCCATCCGGCGATGCTCCTGCACACCCCGTCGACGTCGACGGCGCCGACGATCGAGCACCTCAACGACGAAGCGGTGGAGGCGATCGGCGCCGCGCCGTCGCCCGAGGACCGCTCGCTGGCCCTGGCCCTGCCGGGGGTCCACGCCGACCTGGCCCACCTCGCGCGCCGCGCCCACCGCAGCGCCCGCGTGCAGCGGGCGCCCCTGCTGCCCGGCGCCGACGCCCCGGCGACGGGCTCGCCCCGGCTGTTCGACGTCCGGGTGCTGCCGGCGGGCGCCGAGCGGACGGTCGTGCTCTGGCACACCGCGAGCGACCCCGGCCTGGCGGCGGGGCGGGCGGTGGCCCGTCTGCAGAGCGTGGCCACCTTCCAGGACAGCCTCACCGGCGGCGAGACCATCTGGTCGGAGCAGGCGTTCGCGATCTTCGGCATGGCCCGCGACGAGAAGCCCGTCCCCCTGCTCGGGCTGCGGGATCGGGTGCACCCGGAGGACGGCTCGGCCCTGACCGCACTGCTCACCACGCTGACCGAACGCCGGACGGGCGCGCAGACGGTCCTGCGCGTCCTCCTCGGCGACGGGACCGTGCGCCACGTCCGGGTGGCGGCCGAACCGCTGCTCGACGGGCGGGCCGTCAGCGGCGTCGCCGGCGTCTACCAGGACGTGTCCGCCAGCCGCCGCACCGAGGCGGCGCTCAACGCGACCTTCGACCATCTGACGGCCGTGCAGGGACGTGCCGAGATCCGTCATCGGCTGGCCCTGCAACTCCAGCAGGCGATCGTGCCCGAGGTCCCGGACCTCCAGGAACTGCCGGGTCTGAAGGTGGCGGCCCGCTACCGGCCGGCCGCCGAGGAGTACCGGGTCGGCGGCGACTGGTACGACGTCCTGCCGCTGCCGAGCGGCAAGGTCCTCGTCGCGGTCGGGGACATCGCGGGCCACGGCATCACGTCCGTCAACGGCATGGTGGCCCTCCGCAACGCCCAGCGTGGGCTCGCCTTCACCGGCAACTCCCCCCGCTGCCTGATGCGCTGGCTGAACGAGCTGACACTGCGCACCACGGACCATCCCACCGCCACGGCCGTCTGCGCGCTGTACGAGCCCGAGGACCGTGTCTTCGTCTGGTCGAGCGCCGGCCATCTCCCTCCCCTGCTGATCAGGGAGGGGAAGGCCCGGCTGCTCGACGCACCGCGTGACGTGCTGCTCGGCGCGGTGCCGGGATACACGTACAGCGAGCGGCGCACCCGGCTGCGCGCGGGCGACACGCTGCTGCTGTACACGGACGGACTGATCGAGCGCCGCCACGACGGCCTGGACCGGGGCCTCGCGCACCTGGTCGCGGAGGCCGCGCGGCAGAGCCGCTATCCGCTGGACGAGCTGCTGGACCGCCTGCTGAGCGCGGCCGGCGGCGACACGGACGACGACACGAGCATCGTGGCGGTGCAGGTGCTCTGACGGGCACCGGAGGAAGGCCGCACGGCCGCCCGTGCCCCGATGGACGTGAGCGGGGCCGGGTCGACTTCGGCGGGACCGGGTCGAGCATCGGCGGGCCCAGGTCACACCACCGGCGGGCCCCGGAGCTCAGGCCCAGGTCACCACCGGCGGGCCCCGGAGCCCAGGCCCAGGTCACCGCCGGGCGGTGAGACGTCGGAGGATCGCCGTCAGGCCCTGGTCAGGTGGTGAGCCACTGCCGGATCTTCCTCATGAGCTCGTCCGCGTCGACGGGTTTGGCGACGTAGTCGCTGGCGCCGGCCGCCAGGGCCCTGGCGCGGTCGCCTGGCATGGCCTTGGCCGTCACCGCGATGACGGGCAGGTCCGCACGGCCAGGGAGCGACCGGATCGCCTCCGTGGCGGCGTAGCCGTCCATGCCGGCCATCATGACGTCCATCAGGACGAGTTCGATCTCGGGGTGGCTGCTCAGCAGGTCCAGCCCCGTGCGGCCGCCGTCGGCGCGCAGGACGTGGATCCCGTGGCCCTCCAGCACTTCGGTGAGGGCGAAGACGTTCCGTACGTCGTCGTCGACCACCAGGACGGTCCGGCCGGCCGTGCGGGGGTCGGGTACGTCCTCGGGGCCCGCGACCGGCCTCCCGACGGCCGTGAAGGTGCCCTCCCCGGCTCCCGGCACACCGGCCGGTCCCGGCGGACCCCCGAGCCGGGGCTCGGGGAGGAAGAAGGTGAACACGCTGCCGTGACCGGGGGTGCTCCGCACGTCGAGGGCGCCGCCCAGCAGCCCGGCCACCTCCCTGCTGATGGAGAGCCCGAGGCCGGTGCCGCCGTAGCTGCGGGCGGTGGTGCCGTCGCCCTGCTGGAAGGCGCCGAAGATGCTCTTCAGACGTTCGGAGGGAATCCCGGTGCCCGTGTCGCTGACCCGGAAGGCGAGGGCGGACCCGGTTCCGCGCAGCCGGGGCGGAAGGTCGTCGCCCTCGGCACGGCCGATGGCCAGCTCGACCCGCCCCTTGTCGGTGAACTTCATCGCGTTGGAGAGCAGATTGCGCAGGATCTGGCGCAGCCGCGACTCGTCCGTGGTCAGCTCGTCCGGCACGTCGGCGTCCACGGTGACCGCGAACTCCAGCTCCCGCTCGCCGGCCACCGGCCCGAAGGTCGCCTCCAGGTACTCGAGCAGCTGGTGCAGCGCGAACGGCTCGGGACGGATCTCCATCTTGCCCGCCTCGACCTTCGACAGGTCGAGGATGTCGTTGATCAGCTGGAGCAGGTCCGAGCCCGCGGAGTGGATGACCTCGGCGTAGTCGACCTGCTTGTCCGTCAGGTTCCCCTCGGGGTTCTGGGCGAGCAGCCGCGCCAGGATCAGCAGGCTGTTGAGCGGTGTGCGCAGCTCGTGGCTCATGTTGGCGAGGAACTCGGACTTGTACATGGAGGTACGGGAGAGCTGCTGGGCGCGCGCCTCGAGCTCTTGGCGTGCCTGTTCGATGACGAGGTTCTTGGACTCGATGTCCTTGTTGCGCTCGGCGAGGAGGGCCGCCTTCTCCTTCAGCTCGGCGTTGGAGCGCTGCAGTTCCTGCTGCCGCTCCCGCAGCTCCGCCGAACTGGAGCGCAGTTCGTCCGTGAGGCGCTGCGACTGGCCGAGCAGTTCGTCCGTCCGGAGGTTGGCGACGAGGGAGCTGACGACCGCCCCCGCGGTGTCCACGAACTGTTCGAGGAAGTCGCGGTGGATGGCGGTGAACGGGTGGAGCGAGGCGAGTTCCACGGCTCCCAGGACCTGGTCCTCGAGGACGATCGGCAGGATGATCAGCATGCCGGGTTCGCCCTGGCCCGCGCCGGAGGCGATGGTGGCGTAGCCGGGCGGCACCCGGTCGACCACGAGGGTGCGCCGGTCGCGGGCGGCCTGGCCGACCAGGGACTGGCCCAGGCGGAAGCGGCGGGGCGCGGTGCCGGGGTCCTCCGGCAGGCCGTACGCCGCGGTCATGACCAGTGCGGTGCCCCGCTCGTCGTGCTGCGCCAGGAAGAAGGCCCCGTACTGCGCGTCGACGAGGGGCGGCACCTCGGTCATGATCAGCTCCGCGATGTCGGGCAGCGCGCGGGTGCCCTGCATGCGGCTCGCGATCCGGGTGATGTGGGTCTTGAGCCAGTCCTGTTCCTCGTTGGCCCGGGTGGTGGCCCGCAGCGACTCGACCATGGCGTTGATGTTGTCGCGGAGGTCGCCGACCTCGCCGGGCGCCTCGACGGCGATGGAGCGGGTGAGGTCGCCCTCGGCCACGGCGCTGGTCACCTCGGCGATGGCGCGGACCTGACGGGTGAGGTTCCCGGCGAGTTCGTTGACGTTCTCGGTGAGCCGCTTCCAGGTGCCGGAGACTCCCTCGACCTCGGCCTGCCCTCCGAGCTTGCCCTCCGTACCGACCTCCCTGGCCACGCGCGTGACCTCGGCGGCGAACGACGACAGCTGGTCGACCATGGTGTTGATCGTGGTCTTCAGCTCCAGGATCTCGCCCCGCGCGGAGACGTCGATCCGGCTGGTGAGGTCGCCCTGGGCGACGGCCGTGGTGACCTGGGCGATGTTCCGCACCTGGTTGGTGAGGTTGTCGGCCATGGAGTTGACGTTGTCGGTGAGGTCCTTCCAGGTGCCGGAGACACCGAGGACGGTGGCCTGGCCGCCGAGCTTCCCCTCGGTGCCCACCTCGCGGGCCACCCGGGTGACCTCCTCCGCGAAGGACGAGAGCCGGTCGACCATCGTGTTGATGGTCTCCTTGAGCTCCAGGATCTCCCCGCGCGCGTCGACGCGGATCTTCCGGGTCAGGTCGCCGCCCGCGACCGCCGTGGCGACCTGGGCGATGGACCGGACCTGCGAGGTCAGGTTGTCCGCCATGGTGTTGACGCCGGAGGTCAGCTCCTGCCAGACGCCGTGCACCCGCAGCTCCCGGGCGCGTCCGCCGAGCAGGCCCTGCCCGCCGACCTCGCGGGCGACGCGGGTGACCTCGGAGGTGACCAGCGAGAGCTGGCCGACCATGTCGTTGTAGACGGCGGCGATCTGGCCCTGGATGCCGCCGGCGGCTTCGGGCAGCCGCACGGACAGGTCGCCGTCGCGGACCGCGGTGAGTCCTGCCAGCAGCTCTCGGAGCCCGTCCTCGCCCGGCCCGGCCGACCGTTCGGCGGCGCCGCCGGAGGGGGTGGGGGTGGTGCGGGGGGATTCGTCCATCTCGGCCTCGCGGCGATACGGGAGCGGTACGGGGTGCACCGCGGCGGCCCGGCTCGCTTCTCCACTCTAGGGCGGGCCCGGGGATCGGGCCGGGCGAGCGCACCCGGGCCGGCCGGGGGGAGTCACGACCGGTCACGGGAAGGCGGGGGACGGCCCGGTCCGGCGCGGCCCGAGCCGTCAGGGGCGGGACCGCGCCGGACGTCGACCTCGAACCAGACCGCTTTGCCACCGGATCGCGGCAGACAGCCCCAGGCAGCCGAGAGCCGGTCCAGCAGGTACAGGCCGTGCCCGGAGGACCGCGTCGACCGGTGCGGACCGTCATGGTGGGGACGTACCGGGCTGGTGTCGCTGACCTGGACCCGGAGTCGGCCGTACGTGTGGTCCAGGCTCAGCTCGTACGGCCTGCCGCCGTGGGTGCAGGCGTTGGTGACGACCTCGGAGACGAGCAGCAGAGCGTCCTCCACGGCGGTGAGTCCCGAGGCCCCGGCCGCTCCGAACCACTCCCGCAGCGCCTGGCGCGTGACGTCCCGGCAGTGGGCCACGACGCCCGGCTCGCCGGTGAGCGGGAAGCGCCGGGCGCGGGCCGTGTCGCCCTGCTGCCAGGTGGACATACGTCCCGGTTTCCCGAACAAATGGTGTTGATTCCCCTCAAACGGGAATCTTTCGGGAAGGACGCTCGAAGGATCGCTCCTGGCCGTCCGCCCGGAAGGCGAGGAGCCGCGCCACCCGTCGAGGGAGCATCATGTCCACTTCGCACATCAGCCACCGTCCCGTCTCCGCGTCGTCCGTCCTCGCGGAGCAGACCGAGGCCGACGCGCCGCACGTGGAGAGCACGGAGCCGGCCGACGTACGGCGACGGGCGCTGGACGGCCTGCCCGAGATCGACCGGCCCACCGAGGTGAGCACGGCCGACGCGCAGAACCTCTCCCTGTCGCTGTTCACCCGACTGGAGTCGCTGGAGGAGGGCACGGCCGAGCACGCGTACGTGCGCAACACGCTCGTCGAGCTGAACCTCAGCCTGGTGAAATTCGCCGCGCGGCGCTTCAAGAACCGCGCGGAGCCCACCGAGGACATCATCCAGGTCGGCACGATCGGGCTGATCAAGGCGATCGACCGGTTCGAGACCAGCCGCGCCGTGGAGTTCTCGGCCTTCGCGCTGCCCACCATCGTGGGCGAGATGAAGCGCTTCTTCCGGGACACCAGCTGGGCCGTCCAGGTGCCGCGCCGTCTGCAGGAGCTGCGCATCGAGCTGGCCAAGGCCATCGACACGCTGGAACAGGATCTGGGAAGGCGCCCGAGCCGTGCGGAGCTCGCCGCACACCTGCACGTCGACGAGGAGTGCGTGGCCGAGGGCGAGCAGGCGGCGAACGGTTACGTCGCCCGCTCCCTGGACACACCGGTCGGCGACGAGGAGACGACGCTCACCGCCGGAGCGCGGCGCCTGGGCGAGGAGGAGCGGTCGTTCGAGCTGATCGACTGCCTGGAATCGCTGAAGCCGCTGATCGCCCGGCTGGACGAACGCGACCGGCGGATCCTCTCCCTGCGCTTCGGCGACGAACTCACCCAGTCGGAGATCGGCGAGCGCCTCGGCCTCTCCCAGATGCACATATCCCGGCTCCTGGCCCGGATCCTCGACGAACTGAGGACCGGCCTGCTGGAGGACGCGACGGACGACTGAGCGCCCGCCTGGGCCGGAGGGCGCGGCGCACGATGGGCGGCTCCTACGAGGGCGCCCCGGGCGGGCGGCGGACCTCCAGCCACACCACCTTGCCGCCTTCGCGCGGCTCCGAGCCCCAGTCCCCCGCCAGGCGGTCCAGGACCATCAGCCCGTGTCCGCCGGGAAGCGACGCGGCCCGCGGCCGGCGCCGGGTCGGACGCTCCGGATTGCCGTCGGCGACCTCGACCCGCAGCCGTTCGCCGTCGTGGTGCAGCACCAGTTCCTCGGGGCCGTCGGCGTGCAGGCAGGCGTTGGTGACCACCTCGGAGACCAGCAGCAGCACGTCGTCCACGCGCTCCTGCGCCTCCTCCGTCCTCGCCGGTGTCCAGCCCCAGTCGGCCAGGGCCTCGGCGGTGAAGTCCCGGCACCGCGTGACCACTCCCCGGGTGCCGAAGAGCAGAAGCCGCCGGACCTGGCCCTGCCGGGCCCGACCGCCGGACATCCGGCTCTCGTGTACCCCGCCGACGGGTCCGCTGTCCGCGGCTTCCTGGTCCATGGGTACCTCCGCCCTCGTACGCCCGGCGTGCTGCCCCGGGCCCGTGCCCTATCCCGTCCTGCGGTCCGTCAGTGCCTCGGAGACGTTCTCGTACACCCGGAACACGCTGCGCGCCCCGGTGATCTCGAACATGCGGGAGACCGGCGGCCTCAGACCCGCCAGCTCCACGCTCCGTCCCTCCTCCAACGCCTGGAGGCGGGATCTCAGAAGCACGTTCAGCCCGGACGAGTCGCAGAACGTCAGGGCCGAGCAGTCGACCACGATCCGGCTCGCGCCCGTGCCGCCCGCGGCCCCGTCGCCGCCCGCCCCGGCCTGCTCGTCCAGTGCCGCCCGGAGCGTGTCCGCGGTGTCGTGGTCGAGCTCTCCCCGCACCGCCAGCACCACGGCCCCGGGCTCCTGCCCGGGGAGGATCTCGACGGCGAACCGCTCTGCGTCCATGAGGTCACCGCCTTCCGTTCGCGCTCTTTCGCGCCACGCCCGCTGCTTCTACCCACCTCACGCCCGGAAACTCGACGATTGCCTCGAATCGCCCCGGATGCGGGCACGGATCATTTTCGATCGACTGGGTACCCGTAAGGCCCCGCCCCCCTGGACCTCAGCAGGACGGAGTAACCGGCCATGAACCTGATGGAAGGCCCGGCCCGGCACAACGCCAACCGGACCGGCTCGAACGGCAGCGCGCCGGACGGCACGGCGTCGAGCCCCGCACCGACGGAGAGCGCGTCGCCGGGGACCGCCCCGCCGGGCGCCCCGGCGCCGGACGCCCCCGCCTCGCACGCGGACCGGCCGGCCGTCTCCCCCGCCGGCGGCGCCGGTGGCCGCGGGGAGACGCACCACGCGCGGGGAAGCCTCCCTCCGGACCACACCCAGGCGATCCTGGAGACCACCAAGCAGGTGGCGGCGCTGCTCAAGACGTCGGGCCTGCCGTTCGCCCTGGTCGGAAGCGTAGCGGCGTACGCCCACGGCATCCCGGTCAGGCTCCAGCACGACACGGACTTCGCCCTGCGCCGCGAGGACGCCGAGGCGGTCGTCCGCATGCTCGAGGAGAACGGCGTCCAGATCATCGAACCGCCCGAGGACTGGCTGGTGAAGGCGAGGGCCGGCGGGGAGCAGATCGACCTGATCTTCGCGCTCGCCGACCGGCCGGTGACGGCGGAGCTGCTGGAGCGGGCCAAGCCCCTGCCGGTCGACTCCGTCCACATGCCCGTCCTCGCGCCCACCGACCTGATCAGCAGCCGGCTGGCCGCGCTCTCCGAGCACCACTGCGACTTCGGGGCGCTGCTCCCGGTCGCCCGCGGCCTGCGCGAGCGCGTGGACTGGGACCGGGTACGCCGTGAGCACGGGGACGATCCGATGCCCGACGCCTTCCTGTACCTGCTGGAACGGCTGGACGTCATCCCCCGGAGGGAGACGACCGATGAAGGACGCTGACGAGGGCGAGTACCGCATCGCCCATCTGCGGGACCGCCTCGCGGGCGACGAGGTCGCCGAGCTGGGCGTACGCATCGAGATGCGCGGGGGCGCGGTGCTGCTGTCGGGAACGGTGCCGACGGCGGCCCGGCGGGACGAGATCCTGCGGATCGCGGACGAGGAGCTGGGCGGAGCGCCGGTGCGCGCCGACCTCGTCGTCGTGTGCGCGGACGCGCCCGAGCGGTCCGAGGAGTTGCGATGAGCGCGGGAACGGGCGGGCGCGGCGACATCGTCCGGGTGGCGGCGGTCGGGGACATCCATCTCGGTCCGGACAGCCGCGGCCTGCTGCGGCCGGCCTTCGAGACCCTTCACGAGCGAGCCGACCTGTTGCTCCTCGCGGGTGATCTGACCTGCCACGGGACCGTGGAGGAGGCCGAGGTCGTGGCCGGGGAGGTCGACGGCCTGGAGGTGCCCGTGGTGGCCGTCCTCGGCAACCACGACTACCACTCCGACCAGGAGGAGGGGGTGGCCGACACCCTCCGGTCCGCGGGGGTCACGGTCCTCGAGGGATCGGCGGCGGTGCTGGACGTCGGGGGACACAGGATCGGTGTCGCGGGCACGAAGGGCTTCTGCGGCGGCTTCGCGGGACGCAGCGCCGGCGAGTTCGGGGAGCCCGAGATGAAGTCGTTCGTGCGCTACACCCGGCGCAGCGCCGACGGGCTGCGCCGCGCCCTGGGCGAACTGGCGGACGACGGCTGCCGGGTGAGGATCGCGCTGACGCACTTCGCGCCCGTGCCGGACACGTTGGCCGGGGAGCCGCCGGAGATTTTCCCGTTCCTCGGCAGCTACCTGCTGGCCGAGGCCATGGACGAGGGCGGCGCGGACCTGGCCGTGCACGGCCATGCCCACGCGGGCGTGGAGCACGGCATGACGGCGGGCGGGATCCGCGTGCGGAACGTGGCCCAGCCGGTGATCGGCCGGGCGTACGCCGTCTACCACCTGCCGCTCGACGGCTCGGAGCCGGCGGACGACCGGGCGGACGGCGCCGGGGCCGCCTCGGCCGGGGACCTGGCAAGCGCCGGGGTCCGGGGGTCGGCCGGAGGCCGGCCGTCGTGAGCGGAACGCCCGGAAGGGACGGAGGGCCGGGGCCGCGAGCGGGTACGGCCCTCCGGAGCCTGCCGGGCTCAGGAACCGGTGAGGCCCTCCAGGGCCTGCCGGGGCGCGGAGCCGACGGTGCCGACGTAGCGCTCGGCCGCGTGCACCGCCTCGCGCGCCGTCCGCTCCCCCATCAGGACGCACAGCGTGTACGCCGTGTCCTCGAAGCTCCTGCGCGTCGACAGGTCTCCGGGCCTGGCCAGCACCACGCGCTCCTGGTCCCGGTAGTTCCGGAGCAGCCGGTCGATCGTGTTCTTGTCGGGCAGCAACATCGTGTCCTCCTGACGCGCCCCCCTTCCCTCCATTGCTCCATAGTCCGGTCGGACGGTCACCCGCGCGACCCGTTCGGACACGATGTGTAACGGAAGGCCGATCCCATGAACCAGAGCACGAACCCGAGCGACGGCCTGAGAGTGGTCGTCACCGGCGCCACCGGCAACGTCGGCACGAGCCTGGTCCGCGCGCTCGCCCGCGAGCCGCGGGTCGCCTCCGTCCTCGGACTGGCCCGCCGCACCCCCCGGTTGACGCTTCCCAAGACGGAGTGGGCGGAGGTGGACCTCTCCCTGGAACGGGACGAGCCGCGGCTCGCCCAGTACCTCGAGGACGCCGACGCCGTCGTCCACCTCGCCTGGCGCTTCCAGCCGACCCACGACCCGGTCGAGACCTGGCGGTCCAACGTCCTCGGGTCGCTGCGCGTCTTCCGCGCGGTCGCGGAGGGGCGGGTGCCCGTGCTGGTGCACGCGTCGTCCGTGGGGGCGTACTCGCCCGGCCCCAAGACGGGGGCGGGCGTCTCGGAGTCCTGGCCGACGCACGGCTGGCCCGGCGCCGCGTACACCCGGGAGAAGGCGTACCTCGAACGGGTCCTCGACACCTTCGAGCGCGATCATCCCCTGACCCGGGTGGTGCGGATGCGTCCCGGCTTCCTCTTCAAGGAGGAGTCGGCGAGCGAGCAGCGCCGGATCTTCGCCGGACGCTTCTTCCCCGGGGTGCTGCTGCGTCCCGAGCTGCTGCCGCTCGTCCCGGAGTTCGAGGGGCTGCGGTTCCAGACCCTGCACACCGACGACGCGGCCGACGCCTACCGACGGGCCCTGCTGCGCGACGTCCGGGGCGCCTTCAACCTCGCGGCGGACCCGGTGATCGATGCCGGGATTCTGGCGGAGCTGCTGGACGCACGGACCGTGAAGGTCCCCAGGGGGGCCGTGCGCGGTGCCCTCTCGGCGGCCTGGAGGCTCCGGGTGGCCCCCGCGTCGCCGGACCTGTTCGACGCCGTCCTGCACCTGCCCGTGCTGGCCACGGACCGGGCGCGCGACGAGCTGGGCTGGGAGCCGACGATGAGTTCCGTGGAGGCGCTGGACGCCTTCCTGCGCGGGGTACGGGCCGGCGGCGGCGACGCGACGGCCCCGCTCACCGGCCGCCGGATCGGCTGACACGCGCCGGGCGGAGCGGCCCGGCGGGGCGGTCCGGCCGGTCGTTTCGCCGCGCCGCTCATGGGCACTCGCCCACGGCACACACGGGGGCCACAGAAGACAGCGACAGCGAAGGTCTACCAGGAGGAGGTGTCCCATGCGGGCGCTGACTTGGCACGGGAGGCGCGATGTCCGCGTGGACACCGTGCCCGACCCGAAGATCGAGGAACCCACGGACGTCATCGTGGGCATCACGTCGACCGGTATCTGCGGTTCCGACCTCCATCTGTACGAGACGCTGGGGCCGTTCCTCGACCCGGGGGACATCCTCGGGCACGAGCCCATGGGCGTGGTCGTCGAAGCCGGCCCGCAGGTCACGACCCTGGCGCCGGGTGACCGTGTCGTCGTCCCGTTCAACGTCTCCTGCGGGCAGTGCTTCATGTGCGGTCGCGGTCTGCACTCCCAGTGCGAGACGACGCAGGTTCGCTCCCACGGCAAGGGTGCGTCGCTCTTCGGGTACACCAAGCTGTACGGGCAGGTGCCCGGCGGTCAGGCGCAGTTCCTGCGGGTTCCCTTCGCGGACTGGCTGCCCGTGAAGGTGCCGCACGGGCCGCCCGACGAGAGGTTCGTCTATCTGTCGGACGTGCTGCCCACCGCCTGGCAGGCGGTGCGGTACGCGGACGTGCCCGCCGACGGCTCGCTCACCGTGCTCGGGCTCGGCCCGATCGGCGAGATGGCCGCCCGTATCGCGCTGCACGAGAGCTCCCGGCTGGTCATCGGCGTGGATCTCGTGCCGGAGCGGCTCGAACGGGCCGCCGCGCGCGGGGTGACCGTCCTGGATCTGCGCGAGCACGGGTCCGATCTGGCCGACGTGATCCGGGACATGACCGGCGGCCGGGGCACGGACGCCGTGATCGACGCCGTCGGGATGGAGGCCCACGGGTCGCCCGTGGCGAAGGCGGCGCAGCGGGTCACCGGCATGCTCCCGGACGCGGTCGCGCAGCGGCTGATGGAGTTCGCCGGGGTGGACCGCCTGCAGGCCCTGCACACGGCCATCGACGTCGTGCGGCGCGGCGGCACGATCTCGGTCGTGGGCGTGTACGGCGGGATGACGGATCCCATGCCGATGCTCACCCTCTTCGACAAGCAGATCCAGCTCCGGATGGGCCAGGCCAACGTCCGGCGGTGGGTCGACGACATCCTTCCGCTCCTCACCGACGGCGATCCGCTCGGCGTGGAGGGCTTCGCGACCCATGTGCTGCCGCTGGAGGAGGGGCCGGCGGCCTACGCCACGTTCCAGACGAAGGACGACGGCATGGTGAAGACGCTGCTGCGCCCATGAGGAGAGACGAGAGGGTCGGAGGAAACGGTTCGTACCGTCTCCTCCGCCCCTCTCCCTGGCTTCGCCGTCACCCCTCGCCGCGTCGCCGTGGTGCGTCCTCGCCGGTGTCCTCGCCGCCCGCGGGGTCCTCGGCACCCTTGGCGTCCTTGCGGTCCTTGCCGTCCGGGGGCCGGCGGTCCCGCCGTGTGCGGCTGCGGTGGCTGGTGTCGCAGAACGGGGCGCGGAGCGTCCGCCGACAGGTGCACAGCGCGACGATGGGCCGCTCGCACAGCCGTACCGTGCCGTCGGGCATGACGACCTCGACGGGCCCCTCCACCAGCAGCGGTCCGCCGGCGACCGGTGTCACCCGCGGGACCTCGGCGGCCGCTTCCCTCGGTCCGGACATGGACCCACCACCCTTCTCGGTTCCGTCATCCACGGGTGCCCGTTCGGGGCCGTGGCATGCGCCGGGCCCGGCGCCGCACGCGGCGGGGGTGACGAGTGGTGCGGATGAATCGGGGTAGCCGCGTGGCGACACCACCTGGCCCCGAACGAGGGCCCTGTCCCGAAGGGCGACGTCATGAGCGAGGCGAAGGGCAAGGCCCAGGAGATGAAGGGCAAGCTGAAGAAGGGCGTCGGCGACGCGGTCGACGACCGTGAGATGCAGGCCGAAGGGCGCCGGGAAGAGGCGAGCGGCCAGGCCAGGAGCAAGGCGGCCGAGGCCATGCGGCGGATGAAGAAGCACGGGGACGATTAGCGGGTACCCCCATGGTTTCCCTCGCCGACGCCGCCGCGTCCACGCCGGTCCGGGACGGGCGCGTCGTGGAGCTGCTGGGCCTGTCCCTCCAGTTCGCCGGGCGTGAGGCGATCGCCGTGCCGGTGCCCGCGGCGGGTACCCGGGCCGCGCCCTTCACGGTGAAGGAGGGCACGGAGTGCCGCGCCGTGGTGCGCTTCCAGGTGGAGGGAGCGTCCGTGACGGGGTTGCGGGTGCGGGACGTGCGCAGCAGGTCGGGAGCCGAGCTGGGAGCCCGGGAGGTCACGCTCGGGGACTTCCGCCGCGGCGGGCCGTACGAGCTGGCGCTGCCCCCTGAGCGCGTGCCGAGCGGTCCCCGGGCGCGAGGCCCATACGAGGTCTACGCCGCGCTCGTCGACGGCGACGGCCGGGTCCTCGACCGGCGCGACTACCGCTTCGAGATCAGAAAGAGCTGGTGATCCCGGCCGGCTGACGGCGGCCCTGAGCGCGGTGCGAGCCTGCGGGCTCGCACCGCGCTTCCCTGCGAGGCGGACGGCCCGACGCAGGCCGATGGGCGCGGGCGTACGATTCCGGTCACCCCGGTGCGGGATAATGCGCACATGCGCATCTCAGCCAGGGCCGACTACGCGGTGCGTGCCGCACTCCAGCTCGCCGCCGCACAGGACACGGCGCCGCTGAAGGCCGAGGCGATCGCCGACTGCCAGGACATCTCCCACAAGTTCCTCGAAGGGATCCTCGGGGACATGCGGCGGGGTGGCCTGGTCATGAGCCAGCGCGGCGGCAACGGGGGGTACTGGCTGGCCCGCCCGGCGGCGGAGATCTCACTCGCGGACGTGATCCGCTGCGTCGACGGTCCGCTGGTGTCGGTGCGGGGGGTGCGCCCTCCCGAGTTGGCCTACACCGGCCCCGCCGAGTCCCTGCTGCCCCTGTGGATCGCGCTGCGGGCCAGCGTGCGCCAGGTCCTCGACGGTGTGTCGCTCGCGGACGTGGCGGCCGCGAAGCTGCCTCCGGACATCACCGCGCTGGCCGAGGACCCGGAGGCCTGGACCAACCCCTGACGCCCGGACTCCACACCCGTCTCGGCCCCCGGTACCTGAACATCCGCCATGTGGACGCCCCTTGGGGAACGGACGGCCTCTCTGCCACTATCCCTACTATTCCAGTGGGGAAACAGGGATCATAGTGAGGTGCCGTGAGAACGCCGAAGAAGTCAGCGACACGCCCCTTCCCTCGGCAGATCAAACGCCCGGGACACGAGGAGATCTGGCGCCGTGTCACCCGTGAGCTGGCCGACGACCTCGCGGTCGACGCACTGGTCCGGGACCGGTCGGGCAAGGCCCCCTACGACGAGGTCGCCCGGCTCCAGGAGGCCGGACTTCCCGCGCTGCTGACCCCGCCGGGCCCCGCCCCGCGCGGCTCGGACTGGCGGGCGGCGTGCCGGGTGCTGCGGGAGATCTCCGCCGCGGACAGCTCGATCGGCGAACTGCTCGCCCATCACTACGTGCTCTCCTGGAGCGGCCGCTTCTTCGGCACCGCCCCGGCCTCCACCGACACGCTCGACGCTCCCCCGACGGCCGACGTCCCCGGCACCACCGGCACGCTCGACGACCCGGGCGCCACCGGCCGGCTCGACGCGCCCGGCGCGCTCGAAGTGCGCGCGGCGCGGGAACGCTGGCTGCTCGCCGGCGGCGTCGAGCCGGCCTGGGGAAGCGGCGGCCACGGCCTCACCCTCCGTCCGTCAGGCGGCGGCTGGGTCCTCGACGGCCGGCGCGCGTTCGACTCCGGCGTCACGGTGGCCGACCGCCTGGTCGTGGGTGCCCCGTGCACGGCGACGGGTGACGTGCTGGTCGTGCTGGTCGACCCCGCGCACCCTGCCGTGTTCGTCGAGTCCGGCGGCGACCGCGTGGGCCAGCGCCTCGCGGGCGCCGGGACCGTGAGCTTCGACCGCGTCCCGGTGGAGAGCGGGCACCTGCTCGGCAGGCTCCCCCGTGACGAGCACGCCGTGGCGCCCTTCACGACGCTGGCCCCGCTCGCCCTGCGGCTCGCCCTGGTCCACGTCGCCCTCGGCATCGCCGAGGGCGCCCTCGCCGAGGCCCGCGACATCAGCCGGGCCACCCGGGCCACCCCCCTGTCCGCCGACCCGGCGGTCGCGGCCGCCGCCGAGTACGCGGCCGGCACGGACCAGGATCCGTACCTCCTCCTGATGTACGGCGAGTTGGCCACGGCCGCCCATGCCGCGGCCGCGGTCGTGGACAGGGCCACGGAGGCGCTGGCCCACGGCCTGCTCGCGGAGCGCTCCCTCGGGGTCGAGGAGCGCGGCGACATCGCCGTGCTGGTCGCCGCCGCCGAAGCCGTGACCGCCAGGGCCGCGATCCTGATCACCACCCGGATCCTCGAACTCGTCGACGCGGCCCAGGCCGCGGACGAGCCGGGCGGAGGGCCCGGCCTCGACCGCTTCTGGCGCAACGCCCGTGTCCTCACGGCTCACGCCTCCGCCGCCCACCGGCTCCGCGACATCGGCGACCACTACCTCCACGGGCCCCGCCCCCAGCTCACCACCCTGCCCTGAGCAGCCGTCCGGGCTGCCACCCGGGCCGCGTGTGCCGTCCGGGCCGCTCCGAGGCGGCGGCAGCGCGACCGACGTACGGTCGTGGCGGGAGGTCCGGCCCGTACGCCGACGAGTCGACGGGCCCGGACGGGACAGGAGAGGAGGGAGGACGGGGGCAGGGCCGAAGGGCCGTGCTCCGCGTCGAGGCACGGAGCGTAGGGAGGCATCCTGATGAGTCGCGAGATCGTCGTGGGAGTGGACGGTTCGGCGGAGAGCCTCGCCGCGGCCGACTGGGCAGCCCGCGAGGCGCTGGGCCGCGGACTCCCGCTGCGCATGGTGCACGCCTGGCGCTGGGAACCGCTCGACATCCCGCTCGTCCAGGATCCGGAGAGCCTTGAACGGTCGGCCCAGGAGGTGCTGCGCGGCGCGGAGTCGACCGTCGCCCAGCGGTATCCGGGCCTGGCCGTGACCGGGGAGATCGTGGCGGACAGCCCGGTGGCCGCGCTCCTCGACACGCAGGAGCAGGCGGAGATGCTCGTCATCGGCTCCCGGGGACACGGAGCGGTCGTCGGCTTCCTGCTCGGCTCGTACGGGCAGCAGATCATCGCGGGCGCCACCCGGCCGGTCGTCGCCGTACGGGCGCACGGTGACGACGACGCCTCCGAGGGCGGCGACGGAGCGGGCCACCGGCGCGGCGAGATCGTCGTGGGCCAGCAGGGCGGCGCGGAGGACAGCGCCCCCACCCTGCGCTTCGCCTTCGAGACGGCGGCGGCCCGGGGAGCGGCCGTCCGAGCGGTACGGGCGTGGAGCCTGCCGCCCTTCTACGCCTACAGCCCCGGCTCGATGGCGCTCGCCGACGAGGCCGGTGGCCTGGTCCCGTACGAGGAGAAGGCGCTGCACGAGGCGCTGGCGCCGTGGCGGGAGCGCTTCCCCGGAGTGCCGGTGACCGAGCACGTGGAGATAGGGAGCGCGGCCCAGGTGCTGCTCTCCTCGTCCGGAGGCGCCGGACTCCTGGTGGTGGGCCGGCGGGCGCGACGCGGGGCCCTCGGTCCGCGGATCGGATCGGTGGCGCACGGCGCGCTGCACCTGGCACCGTGCCCGGTGGCGATCGTGCCGCACGACGACTGACGGCCGCATGGCGACGGACACCCGCTGACCGACGCCCGCGTGACGGGACGGCGCCCGCTGACCGACGCCCGCGTGAGGGGCGGGCGCCCGCTGACCGCTGCCCTCCGGCCGGGGACCCGTTTCGGCGTCAAAGCGGGTTGACCCGGTGGGTTGACGAGGTGTGTCGAAGGCGGCGAGGCCGGAAAGTGTGAGGGCCGTCGCCTCGGCGGCTCTCCATTCCGCCGGACCGTCCGGCGGCCTCGGAAAGAGAGCGGAGCCCATGCACCACCACGAGGACCGTGTCCCGTACGACCGTCCGGCCCGGGGCGGAGGCCGGCATCGCAGAGGGGGCGGAGTGAGGCGGCGCGCCCGCCGGGTGCCCTCCTTCCGTACCGCCGTGACCATGGCCGGTACGGCGACGGTCGCCCTCACCGTGACGGCGGGCGCGTACGTGGCGTCCCTCGGGGCGTCGGCCGTGGCCGGAGGGCGGCTGGACACGGCGGCCCAGGTCCGTACGACGGTGACGCCGCCGTCCGGGGCGTCCGCTCCCCCGACGCCGGCCTCGGGAGGCGCCGCGCCCTCCGGGCTCCTCGTCACCCCTTCGGCCGTATCCTCCCCGTCCGCTTCCGCCGGCCCGTCGACCGCGCCGGCCTTGCCGCCCGCCCCCGCCCCGAGCCCGGTGGGCGACCCGCCGGCCACGGCCGGGACCGCCCCGGTCACCGCCCCGCCTGCGCCCAGCGCGAGCGCCACCGCGAGCGCGACCGCCGCGCCGAAGTCGAGGGTGGCCCCGTCCCCCGGCAAGGTCGCGCCGTACGTCGACCGGGTGATCTCCCTCGTCAACGTGGAGCGTGACCAGGCCGGATGCGGCCCGCTCCGCCCCAACGGCCGTCTGCGGTCCGCGGCGCAGGCGCACGCCAACGACATGGCCGCCCGGGACTACTACGGTCACGACAGCCCGGAGGGCCGGAACGCGGGCGACCGGATCACGGCGGCCGGGTACGCCTGGTCGACGTGGGCCGAGAACATCCACCGCGGTCCCAAGACTCCCGCGGAGGCGATGCGCGAGTGGATGAACAGCGACGGACACGCCGCAACATCCTCAACTGCTCGTTCAAGGACATCGGCGTCGGTCTGTCCCTCACCTCCGACGGCCCGTGGTGGGTGCAGAACTTCGCCGCCCGGCGCTGACCGCCCCGGTTCCCGGCCCCCGACGGCACGGTGGCGGTTCAGGATCTGGCGGCGGCCAGCTTCTGCACCCACACCGTGCCGTCGGGTCCCCGGACCGCGGCGACGCCCGTGTCGCGGTAGCGGCAGTCCAGCATGTTCGCCTGGTGGCCCCCGCCGTCCATCCACCCCGCGAAGACGTCGGCCGGGTCGGCCGTCCCGCGCGCCAGGTTCTCGGCCCACCGGCTCCACCGGTAGCCGGCCGCCGAGATCCGCGCGTCCGCCTGGTCGCCCTCCGGGCTGCTGTGCGCGTAGTAGCCGCGCCGGACCATGTCGTTCGCGTACGCGCGCGCGGCCTCCGTCAGCCGTCCGTCGGTCCGCAGCGGAGCGCAGCCCTCCTGCGCGCGACGCCGGTTGACCAGTCCGGTCAGCCGTTCCTCGGCGCCGGCCTGCCGCGTCCTCGACGGGGAAGGGACGGGCGTCCGGCGCGGGGTGGGCGCCGCGCTCGCGGGCACCGGCGGGGCGGTCGTGGCGACCTGGGCCGGCGCGGCGAGGGGCGGGACGGGGACGGGCCGCTGCGCCGGTGGCTTCGACGGTACGAGGAGGATGACGCCCCCGAGGACGCCCAGCGCCACCGCGCCGGCGGCGCAGGCCCGCCGCACCACGGAACCCCGGCCCCCGCCGCGGCCCGCGGCGGAGCGCTCCTGGACCGCACCGCGGGCGGCTCCCCCCGCCTGGCCGGCGGCGCCGGGGACCGCGAGCGGATCCGGGGAGGACCACGGCGGCGAGCCGAGGCCCGCCTCCCCGCTCCCGGTGGCGTCCGGCGCGGGACCCGTGTCCGCCCACCGCTCCCCCGGCCAGGTGGCCTCCGGGGCCGGGGTGGAGGCCCAGGCGGCCGTCTCGGCCGCCACCGAGGGCACGTGGGCGCCCGGATCCCCGGCGAGGAGCGGCACGAGGCCGAGGCCGACCAGCAGCCCTTCGGCCGGCGCGAGTCCCGACCGGGCGGGAGCGCAGGCGTCGCAGCTCCGCAGATGGCGGGCGAACCTCTTGCGCCATACCGGAGCCGGGCGGCCGTCCCATCCGGCGACGATCGCCGCCAGTCCCGGGCACGGCGGCGTGGCGGCGAGGGCACGGACGACGGTACGGCCGGTCTCCAGCTGCTCCTTCATGCGCTGGACCCGGACCGCCGCGTGCTGCGGGGAGACGGCGAGCGCCTCCGCGAGCTCGGCGCGGGTCAGTTCGCCGGTGGCCTCCAGCCACCACAGGGAGAGCAGGTCGCGGTCGCCCTCGTCGAGCCAGCGGGTCGCCTCGGCCACCTCGCGGCGCTGTCCGGAGAGGCCGAGGCGCAGGATGGTGAGGTCCACGAAGTCCGCGCCGGGATCGGCGATGTCGGCGGCGCGGTCGAGGCCCGGCACCGGGCCGTTCCGCCGCTCGCGCCACCGCCGGCGGATCTGGTTCATCGCGATGGCGACCAGCCAGGAACGGAAGCGGAGGGGGTCGCGGAGGGCGGTTAGCCCGTCCAGGGCCCGCAGCAGGGTGTCCTGCACGACGTCGTCGACGTCGGCGTGGCCGTCGAGCGCGCGGGCCACGATGTCGCGGACGAGGGGGAGGTAGGCGCGTATCAGCCCTTCCCGGGCGTCGGCGTCTCCGGCCGCGGCCGCCTCCACCAGCTCGGCCGTGGCCCACTCGTCGCTGTGCATGAACGTGCTCCCTCGTCCCGTGGTCCGTCCGTCCCTGTGGTGAGGAGACCCGTGGGAGGGGGCGCGATAACGGTTATCCGCGCGACGACGGTGATCGCGGCGGTGATGAAGTGGTGACGGTGCGGGTGACGGCCTCAGGCGGGTGAGGGGGGCCGGTACGGCACGACGGCCGCGTTCCCCTCCCGTACCGCCTCGACCACCGCCTCGTGGATGTCCCGGCTCTCCGGCTCCGAGGAGCACGGCACCGGGCTGCCCGACATGGTGAACCAGTCGGACGCGCCGCTGTACTGCACGGCCACGCGTGCCTCACCGTCCGCGTAGGTGGTGTGCACGGTCACATCGCCGGTGAGTGCGCCGGCCTCGTCGGTCAGCACCCCACCTCGCCCGGTATAGACCCCGGCGGTCGTCCATGATGCCCAGCTCATCCATCCAGGTTCACACCCGAACGGCCTAGGCGCCACCGACAGGGACGCCCCGGCCCGGACCGAAGTCCGGGCCGGGGCGGAACCGCTAATGCGCCGGGATCAGCCGAGGGTGGCAATGGCCTCGTTGAACGTGGCGGACGGACGCATCACGGCCGAGGCCTTGGCCGCGTCCGGCTGGTAGTAGCCGCCGATCTCCGCCGGGGAGCCCTGGACGGCGATGAGCTCGGCGACGATGGTCTCCTCCTGCTCGGCCAGGGTCTTGGCCAGAGCCGCGAAGGCCTCCGCGAGCTGCGCGTCCTCGGTCTGCTGGGCCAGCTCCTGGGCCCAGTAGAGCGCCAGGTAGAAGTGGCTGCCGCGGTTGTCGATGCCGCCGAGGCGGCGGCTCGGCGACTTGTCCTCGTTGAGGAAGGTGCCGGTGGCGCGGTCGAGGGTGTCGGCGAGGACCTGGGCGCGGGCGTTGCCCGTGGTGGTGGCCAGGTGCTCGAAGGAGACCGCGAGCGCGAGGAACTCGCCGAGGGAGTCCCAGCGGAGGTAGTTCTCCTTGACGAGCTGCTGGACGTGCTTCGGGGCGGAGCCGCCGGCACCCGTCTCGAACAGGCCGCCGCCGTTCATCAGCGGGACGACCGACAGCATCTTGGCGCTGGTGCCCAGCTCCAGGATCGGGAAGAGGTCGGTCAGGTAGTCGCGGAGGACGTTGCCGGTGACCGAGATGGTGTTCTCGCCGCGGCGGATGCGCTCGAGGGAGAACTTCGTGGCCTCGACCGGGGAGAGGATCTCGATGTGGAGGCCCTCGGTGTCGTGCTCCGGCAGGTACTGCTCGACCTTGGCGATGAGCTGCGCGTCGTGGGCGCGGGTCGCGTCCAGCCAGAAGACGGCCGGGTCGCCGGTGGCGCGGGCGCGGGTGACGGCGAGCTTGACCCAGTCCTGGATCGGGAGGTCCTTGGTCTGGCAGGCGCGGAAGATGTCGCCCTCGGCGACCTCCTGCTCCAGGACGACGGCGCCGGCGGCGTCGACGAGGCGGACGGTGCCGGCGGCGGCGATCTCGAAGGTCTTGTCGTGGCTGCCGTACTCCTCGGCCTTCTGCGCCATGAGACCGACGTTGGGTACGGAACCCATGGTCGACGGGTCGAAGGCACCGTGGGCGCGGCAGTCGTCGACGACGGCCTGGTAGACGCCGGAGTAGCTGCTGTCCGGGAGGACGGCGAGCGTGTCGGCCTCCTGGCCGTCCGGGCCCCACATGTGGCCGGAGGTGCGGATCATGGCCGGCATGGAGGCGTCGACGATGACGTCGGACGGGACGTGCAGGTTGGTGATGCCCTTGTCGGAGTCGACCATGGCGAGGGCGGGGCCCTCGGCGATCTCGGCCTCGAAGGACGCCTTGATCTCCGCGCCGAGGTGCGGCACCGAGTCGAGGCCCTTGAGGATGGTGCCGAGGCCGTCGTTGGGGGACAGGCCGGCGGCGACGAGCGCCTCGCCGTACTTCGCGAAGGTCTTCGGGAAGAAGGCGCGGACGACATGACCGAAGACGATCGGGTCGGACACCTTCATCATGGTGGCCTTGAGGTGGACGGAGAACAGCACGTCCTCGGCCTTGGCGCGGGCGATCTGCTCGCTCAGGAACGTGCGCAGGGCGGCGACGCGCATGACGGAGGCGTCGACGACCTCACCGGCGAGGACGGGGACCGACTCGCGCAGGACGGTCGTGGTGCCGTCGGCGGCCACGTGCTCGATGCGCAGGGTGCCGGCCTCGGCGATGACGGTGGACTTCTCGGTGGACCGGAAGTCGTTCTCGCCCATGGTGGCGACGTTCGTCTTCGAGTCGGCGGTCCAGGCGCCCATGCGGTGCGGGTGGGCCTTGGCGTAGTTCTTCACCGAGGCGGGGGCGCGGCGGTCGGAGTTGCCCTCGCGCAGGACCGGGTTGACGGCGCTGCCCTTGACCTTGTCGTAGCGGGCGCGGACGTCCTTGTCCTCGTCCGTCCGCGGGTCGTCCGGGTAGTCCGGGAGGGCGTAGCCCTGCGCCTGGAGCTCGGCGATCGCGGCCTTCAGCTGCGGGATGGACGCCGAGATGTTCGGCAGCTTGATGATGTTGGCGCCGGGCGTCTTGGCCAGCTCGCCGAGCTCGGCGAGGGCGTCGTCGATGCGCTGACCCTCTTCGAGACGCTCGGGGAAGCTGGCGATGATGCGGCCGGCCAGGGAGATGTCACGGGTCTCGACATTGATTCCCGCGGTCGAGGCGTACGCCTGGATCACGGGCAGGAACGAGTACGTCGCCAGGGCGGGCGCCTCGTCAGTGTGCGTGTAGATGATGGTCGAGTCAGTCACCGGGTGCTCCGCTCCACGTCTGCGTCTGCGAGATTGCTCGACATCAAGATATCTCGTGATCCCGCTCCGCGGTAAAGGGGCCCGTGATCTCGGCGTCGGGCTCGGGACCGGCGGGGATGCGCCGGGGCGGCGCGGCGGACTCGTCGAGGTCGACATGGCGCAGGAGGGCGAGGAAGAGCAGTGCCGCGGCCAGCCCGGCTCCCGCGGCGAGCAGCTGTCCCGATTCGTAGGCGAGCCTCGCGGTCGCCGGGTCCGCCGGGAGCCGGACCCCCATCGAGCGGGAGAGCAGGAGGAGGCCCGCGCCGAGCCCGGCGAGCGCGCCGAGGACGAGGGGGACGGCCAGGACGAGGTTGCGGAGGGGGGCCCGGCCCCGGGGGGCGCGGCGGGCCCTGCCCTTGCGGGCGAGCAGGGCGACGGTCCCGCAGACGAGTGCCAGGGCGAGCAGCTCGGCCCCGATCAGGTCACCGGGCCGGTGCCATCCGATGGCCAGGGTGTACACCCCGAGGAAGGTGGCCCACAGGGCGCCGACGGCCACGACGAGGACCCGCAGGCGGTACGGGACGACCAGGGCGAGGGCGAAGGTCACGCTCAGGGCGAGCGTGGTGTGCCCGCTGGGGAAGCCGCCGTGCAGGAGGTGGCCGGGCGCCCCGGTGAGGTCCGGGCGGTGCAGCACGAACCGCTGGAGCAGTTCGGCGAGGACCACGGAGCCGATCACCGAGCCGAGGGCGGCCACGGTCGGCGCGTACCGGCGGCGCAGCACTCCCACGACCGCGATCAGCAGCAGGGCGAGGCTGAGGGAGTAGAGGGCGAAGTGGTGCGGGACGGTGCCGACGACGCGGGCGGCGGAGAGCGGCCCGT
Source organism: Streptomyces sp. NPDC036822 (assembly GCF_055609145.1). Lineage (NCBI taxonomy): Bacteria > Bacillati > Actinomycetota > Actinomycetes > Kitasatosporales > Streptomycetaceae > Streptomyces > Streptomyces sp. NPDC036822. The sequence continues at coordinate 197,111 of NZ_JBVJPY010000005.1, read as the reverse complement.
CCGTGAGCCGGCCGGCGGTCGCCGCGCCCTCCCAGCGTTGGCCGGTCGCGGTCAGGACGAGGCCGGCGTAGACGACGGCCAGCGTCAGGACGGCGCCGAGCGCCGCGTTGCGCAGCCGCTTGCGCACGCGTCCGTTGAACGAGCCCGGAGCTTCGGCGGCCACCGCGGCGTACCACCAGGTGCCGGCCTCCAGCGGCGGTACGGCGCGGCCGTCCGTACCGATCCTGTCTATAGGAGCCATGTCCCGATTCGAACCCGCCCGGCCCTCATGCGCGCGCTGGACGCACCCGAACGAATCGCCGACACGCCGGCGCACGGGTCCGGGGGACGACGCTCCGTCCGCGACCTGCCCCGGGGGTGTCTCGCCGACCTTGCCGAATCGCGGCGGCCTGACCGACAAGACGACCTAGAGGGCCCAACGCCGGGCGGTGTGCGCGGTGGTGGGCCCGGCGGGGTGGACGGGCGGCGCCGCGCCGTCGAGGACCGTGGCGATGCGCTCCCACGTCTCCTCGTCCCGGGGCAGCGGCGGCAGGAGCTCGCCGTCGCCGGTCCCCCAGGCGGCGGCCTGCGCGACGGGGTCGGTCCCGGTGGCGGCGCCCGCGGCGAGGGCGGCGGCGCCGAGGGCGACGAGTTCGGTCGAGGCCGGGACGACCAGGGGCCGGCCGGAGAGCCTGCGGACGGTGCTCGTCCAGGCGCGGCCGCGCGCCCCGCCGCCGACCAGGCGCAGCGGGCGGCCCCGAACCGCCGGATCGGAGGGGTCCGCGCCGCAGGCGGTGAGCAGGTCGTCGAGGGCGCGCAGCACGGTGAAGGCGGCGCCTTCGTAGGCCGCGCCGAGGATCGCGCGCGGGTCGGTGGTATGGCGCAGGCCGGTGAGGAGGCCGGTGGCGTGCGGAAGGTCGGGGGTGCGTTCGCCGTCGAGGTACGGCAGGACGACGACCCCGTCACCGGGTGCCGTGTCCTCGCGGTCGAGGCCGAGGAGGCCGGCGAAGCGGTCCACGGCGAGCGTGCAGTTGAGGGTGCAGCCGAGGGGGAGGTACGTCCCGTCGGCCGCGGCGAACCCTGCGAGTCCGGGGGCGGCGGGGCGGGTGCGGGTCGCGGCGAAGACGGTGCCCGACGTGCCGAGGCTGACGACGGGGTGGTCGAGGCGCCCGGCGGCGCCGAGGCCGAGTCCGACGGCCGCGGCCATGTTGTCCCCCGTGCCGGCGGCGACGGCGACGGTGCCGGGGAGGCCGAGCGCCGCGGCGGCGGCCGGGGTGAGCGTGCCGACCCGGGTGGCGCCGGTGGGCGCGACGGCGGGCAGCAGGGCCGGGTCGAGGCCGAGAAGATCCAGGAGGGCGGGATCGTAGGCCTGGTCGGCGGTGGAGTACCAGCAGGTGCCGGAGGCGTCGCCGGGGTCCGTCGCGGCGACGCCGGAGAGGCGCTCGGTGAGGAAGTCGTGCGGCAGCCGGACCGCGGCCGTGGCGTCGGCTACGGCGGGTTCGGTCGCACGCAGCCAACGCCACTTCGCTGCCGTCATGGAGGCGACCGGCAGCGATCCGGTCCGCTTCAGCCAGCCCTCCGCGCCGCCGTCGGGCGCGCCGGTGAGGGCGGCCGCCTGCGGCGCGGAGCGGGTGTCGTTCCAGAGCAGCGCGGGGCGCAGCGGCCGGCCGGACGCGTCGAGGACGACGAGGCCGTGCTGCTGTCCGGCGACCGCGATGCCGGTCACGGCGGAGGCGGGCACCGCCGCCTCCGCGAGGGCGCGTCCGACCGCCTCGCCGAGGGCCGTCCACCACTCCTCGGGGTCGCTCTCCCGCGCGCCGCCGGTGCCGGTCACGGTGTGCGGGGCGCGCCCGACAGCGAGCAGGGCGCCGGTCGTGGCGTCCACCACGGCGGCCTTGGTGGACTGCGTGGAGCTGTCCACTCCGATCACCACGGGGTGCTGTGCGGGCATGGGCGTCGCCTCTCGTCGTCGTTGCTCACGGGTCTCGTCGTCACTCACGGGCCTGCCGTACCGGAGCGGATCCGGCGTCCACTCTGGCGCGAGGGAGCCCCGGTGGCGTAATAGTTATCTCACAAAACAAATAGGTCGCCCAGACCTCCCACCGAAAGGGCCGGACCATGTCGGCACGCTTCTCCCCCACCCCCGAGGACCGGTTCACCTTCGGCCTGTGGACCGTCGGATGGCAGGGCCGCGACCCGTTCGGCGACGCCACCCGGCCGGAACTCGACCCGGTCGAGTCGGTCGAGCGGCTCGCCGCGCTCGGCGCGCACGGCGTCACGTTCCACGACGACGACCTCATCCCCTTCGGCTCCTCCGAGGCCGCGCGCGAGACCGCCGTCAAGCGCTTCCGGGCCGCCCTGGACCGCACCGGCCTCAAGGTCCCGATGGCCACGACGAACCTCTTCACGCACCCCGTCTTCAAGGACGGCGGCTTCACCGCCAACGACCGCGACGTGCGCCGTTTCGCGCTGCGCAAGACGATCCGCAACATCGACCTCGCCGTCGAACTCGGCGCGGGCGTGTACGTCGCGTGGGGCGGCCGGGAGGGCGCGGAATCCGGCGCCGCGAAGGACGTCCGGGTGGCCCTCGACCGGATGAAGGAGGCGTTCGACCTCCTCGGCCAGTACGTCACCGAGCAGGGCTACGACCTCCGCTTCGCGATCGAGCCCAAGCCGAACGAGCCGCGCGGGGACATCCTGCTGCCGACCATCGGACACGCGCTCGCGTTCATCGAGCGCCTGGAGCGGCCCGAACTGGTCGGCGTGAACCCGGAGACGGGCCACGAGCAGATGGCCGGCCTCAACTTCCCGCACGGCATCGCCCAGGCGCTGTGGGCGGGCAAGCTCTTCCACATCGATCTCAACGGCCAGTCCGGGATCAAGTACGACCAGGACTTCCGTTTCGGCGCGGGCGATCTGCGCCAGGCCTTCTGGCTGGTGGACCTGCTGGAGACGGCGGGATACGAAGGCCCCCGGCACTTCGACTTCAAGCCCGTGCGCACCGACGGCTCCGACGGCGTGTGGGAGTCCGCCCGCAACTGCATGCGCAACTACCTGATCCTCAAGGAGCGCGCCGCCGCCTTCCGGGCCGACCCGGAGGTGCGGGAGGCGCTGGCCGCCTCCCGGCTGCCCGAACTCGCCGCCCCCACCGCCGCCGACGGCCTGGCGGGGCTGCTCGCGGACCGTTCGGCCTACGAGGACTTCGACGCGACGGCCGCGGCCGAGCGCTCGATGGCGTTCGAGCGCCTGGACCAGCTGGCCCTGGAACACCTCCTGGCCGTGCGCTGACCCCTCGCGCCTCGGGCGGCGGCCTGCGGACCCGAAGCCGCCCGGGCGCGACACCTCACGGCGCTCCGCCGCACCGCGCGGAGCGCCTCAGGACGACGCGCGGACCACCAGCTCCGTCGGCAGCACCCGGCGGGGCTGCTCCGCCGACGCCTCCCCGATCTCCTGGAGCAGCAGCCGCGCCATGGTCCGTCCCATCTCCTCGATCGGCTGGCGCACGCTCGTCAGGGGCGGGTCCATGTGCCGCGCCACCGCCGAGTCGTCGACGCCGACCAGGGCGACGTCGTCCGGGACCCGCCGTCCCGCCTCGCGCAGCACGCCGCGCGCGCCGGCCGCCATCACGTCCGACGCGGCGAAGACCGCGTCCAGGTCGGGACGGCGCGCGAGCAGCTCGCGCATCGCCCGCTGCCCGCCCTCCTCCGTGAAGTCGCCGGTGGCGACCAGCTGCCGGTCCGCGGAGAGCCCGGCCTCGGTGAGGCCCTCGTGGTAACCGTCGAGCCGGCACCGGGCGACGTACATGTCGAGGGGGCCCGTGATCGTCGCGATGCGGCGGCGGCCCCGGCCGGCGAGATGGGCGACCGCCGAGCGGCCGGCCCCGACGTTGTCGGAGTCGACGTAGGCCACGGTCTCACCCTCCGTGCGACGGCCGTTCAGCACGGCCGGCAGCCCCAGCTCCCGCACCTGGTCGGGCAGCGGGTCGTCGCCGTGCACCGACACGAGCAGCACACCGTCGACCCGCTGGGCGGCGAGGTACTGCTCGAAGCGCTGGCGCTCCTTGTCGCTGCGGATCAGCGTGAGCAGCAACTGCTTGTCCGCGTCGGCGAGTTCGACGCTGACCCCACGGATGATGTCGAGGAAGTACGGCTCGGCGAACAGCCTGGCCTCAGTCTCGGGGATCACCAGGGCGACCGCGTCGGTACGGCTGCCGGCCAGCGCCCGGGCCGCCCGGTTGGGGACGTACCCCAGTTCGGCGATGGCCCGGCCGACGGCGGCCTTGGCCTGCTCGCTCACCCGGGGGGAGCCGTTGATCACCCGGGAGACCGTGCCACGGCCGACACCCGCCCGGGCCGCGACCTCCTCCAGGGTGGGCCTGCCGGTCTGGCGCCCGCTCACCACCATCTGCCGTCTCCCCTCGCAGCCCTGTGCTCCCGCGACCCTATCAAGAGTGGGAGCGCTCCCACGACATCGGAACCGGATCCGCGCATACCTCTTGACACCCACCCCCGTCGGGCCGCAACCTTCCGGCCAGATGGGAGTGGGAGCGCTCCCACCCCCTGCCTTGGACGAGGAGAGTCGCATGCGCATTTCCAGAACGAGAACCGCGATGGTCGCCGGACTCGCGGCCTGCACGGTCCTGCTCACCGGTTGTGGTGACGGAGGTTCCGACGAGGCCTCCGGCGACGGAAAGATCACCCTGCGCATCGGGACGTTCGGTTCCTTCGGGTACGACGACAAGACCGGCGCCAAGCTGTACGCCGAGTACGAGAAGATGCACCCGAACATCAAGATCGTCGAGTCGAACGTCGCCGACGGCCAGAAGTACTGGGACACGCTCAAGCTGCGCCTCTCGCGCAACAGCGGCCTCGCCGACATCCAGGCCCTGGAGGTCGGGTACATCGCGGAGGCCACCGGCCCGGCGATGGCGGGCAAGTGGGCGGACCTCGGAACCGTCGGAGGCGCCGACCTCGCCTCGTTCCTCGACTGGAAGGTCAAGCAGGCCACCACCCCCGACGGCAAGGTCATCGGCCTCGGCACCGACATCGGTCCCATGGCCATCTGCTACAACAAGGACCTCTTCGCCAAGGCCAAGCTGCCCACCGACCGTGCCAAGGTCGCCGAGCTCTGGGCCGGGGACTGGTCGAAGTTCCTCGCGACAGGCAAGACCTACCAGAAGAACGCTCCGGCCGGAACCGCCTTCCACGACTCCGCGAGCGGTCTCTTCAACGCCGTCGTCTCCAGCCAGCCGCTCCAGTACGCCAACACCAAGGGCGAACTGGACTACGAGAACAGCCCCGGCGTGAAGAAGGCCTGGGAGACCGCCGTCGAGGCGGCCACGAGCGGCATCACCGCCAAGCTGCGCCAGTTCGACGAGAAGGGCAGCTGGAACGCCGCGTTCAAGAACAGCAAGTTCGCCACCGTCGCCTGCCCGAGCTGGATGACCGGCATCATCAAGGACCAGGCCGGCGCGGGCAACCAGGGCAAGTGGGACATCGCCTCGCCGCCGGTCGCCGGCAACTGGGGCGGTTCCTTCCTCGCCGTCCCCAAGTCGGGCAAGAACGCCGTGGAGGCGGCGAAGCTGGCCGCCTGGCTGACCGCCCCGGCCCAGCACGCCAAGGTCTTCGGCGTGAACGGCAACATCCCCTCCACCAAAGACACCCTCTCCTCCCCGACCGTGCAGGACGCCAAGCTCCCGTACTTCGGTGACACCCCGGTCGGGAAGATCTACTCGGAGGCGGCGGCCGGCATCACCCCGGCCCCGATCAGCCGCTATGACGGCCAGGTGAAGACCTTCATCACCGACAACGGCATCCTCGACATCGAGCAGCGCGGCACCGACCCGGCGAAGGCCTGGGAGAACGTCAAGAAGCTGGTCGCGGACAAGATCGCGCAGTAGGCGCGGACCGGCCGGACGGCCGCCGACGGGGCGCTCGTCGCCCCGTCGGCGCCGGTCCGGCAGCCCCACGAGCCGCCCGGCGCTCCCCCGTCGGGCGGCCGTCCGGTCGCCCCGGCCCAGGCCGCCTCCTCCTCGCGCCGTCCCGCATCGCGCCCTTTCCCAGCCGCGCCGCCGACACAGGCGCGGCACCCGCGCCCGCAGTACACCCGCACGCAGATCCGCACCGACGTACCGACACCCGAAGGGACGCCCCTCGTGGCCACCTCCGTCCGGGCGGCGGCCGACGGCTCCCCGCCGCCCGCCCCCCGCCCCTCACCCGCCACCCGACCGAAGAGCCCCGAGCCGCCCGGCCGTTGGCGCAGCAGGATGTACCGGTGGGACCTGCGGCTGAGCCCGTACGCCTTCGTCGCCCCCTTCTTCCTCACCTTCGCGGCCTTCGGGCTCTTCCCGCTGCTCTACACCGGCTGGCTCTCGCTCCACCGCGTGGAGCTCGGCGGCGACGCGCAGTGGAAGGGCCTCGACAACTACACCGCCCTCACCGACAGCGAGTTCTTCTGGAACGCGCTCGCCAACACCTTCACCATCGGCGTCGTCTCGACCGTCCCCCAGCTGCTGATGGCCCTGGGCCTGGCGCACCTGCTGAACTACAAGCTGCGTGCCCGCGGCTTCTTCCGGGTCGCGGTCCTCGCCCCGTACGCCACCTCGATCGCGGCGGCGACGCTCGTCTTCGCCCAGCTGTTCAACACCGACTACGGACTCATCAACACCGTGCTCGGCTGGGTCGGTTTCGATCCGGTGGACTGGGAGTCGTCCAAGTGGCCGTCGCAGATCGCCATCTCGACGATCGTGACCTGGCGCTGGACCGGCTACAACGCCCTCATCTACCTGGCCGCGATGCAGGCCGTCCCGCAGGACCTCTACGAGGCCGCGGCGCTCGACGGCGCCTCGCGCTGGCGCCAGTTCCTCAGCGTCACCATCCCCTCCATCCGGCCGACGATCCTCTTCACGATCATCGTCTCCACCATCGGCGCCACCCAGCTCTTCGGCGAGCCGATGATCTTCGGCGGCAGCCTCGGCATCAGCGGCGGCAGCGGCAACCAGTTCCAGACGCTCAGCCTGCTGATGTACGAGAAGGGCTGGGTGACCGGCGCGCTGGGACAGGCGTCCGCCATCGCCTGGGTGATGCTGCTGCTCCTGCTGCTGATCGGAGCCGTCCAGACGCTCGTGTCCCGGGCGAACCGCAAGAAGCTGGGGGCATGACCTCATGACGCACACCCTCGAGAAGACCCGTGAGAAGACCCCTGCGAGGCGCTTCGGACGTTCGGGAGCCGGCCGCCAGCACCACGCAGGCCCGCTGACCTACGTCCTGCTCGGCCTGGCCGCCCTGGTCTCCCTCTTCCCGCTGTACTGGAACCTGGTCGCCGCCTCCCACACGGGCGAGCGGGTGGTCGAGGCCCCCGCGCCGCTGCTGCCGGGCCCCCGCCTCTTCGACAACCTCACCTTCGCCTGGAACCAGGTCGACATGGGCGAGGCGCTGATCAACACCACCGTCGTCGCCGGTCTCGTGGCCCTGTCCACCGTCATGTTCTCCACCCTGGCCGGCTTCGCCTTCGCCAAGCTGCCCTTCAAGGGGCGGGGGGCCATGCTGGCCCTCGTGGTCGCCACCATGACGATCCCGCCGCAGCTCAGCGTGATCCCGCTCTACCGGATCATCACCGACCTGGGCTGGGTCGACCAGCTCCAGTCGGTCGTCCTTCCCTCGCTGGTCGCGGCCTTCGGGGTGTTCTTCATGCGGCAGTACCTCATCGAGGCGCTGCCGGTGGAGCTCGTCGAGGCGGCCCGGATGGACGGGGCGCACAGTCTGCGGATCATCTGGCACGTGGTCTTCCCGGTGGCGCGGCCCGCGATGGCGGTCCTCGGGATGCTCGTCTTCGTGCAGGCGTGGAACGACTTCTTCTGGCCGTTCATCGCGCTGACCCCGGACGGCAACCCCACACTGCAGGTCGCCCTGGCCGGTCTCGGCTCCGGCAACCACACGGTCGACCAGGCCGTGGTGCTGACGGGCGCGCTGATATCGACCGTGCCGCTGCTGCTCGTCTTCGCCGTGCTCGGCAAGCACATCGTCGGCGGCATCACGTCGGGTGCGGTCAAGAACTGACCGCGTTCCGGGCCGTGCGGGCGTCCGTACGGGCCCCCGCGCACCCCTCGCACACGCCCCGCGTCACACCCCACCTCTCTCACTCGGGAGCATCTCCGCATGACCGCGACAGACCCCCGCCCGCTCACCTCGGTCCGCCGGTTCCCCGCCGGATTCCTGTGGGGCACCGCCACCGCCGCCTATCAGATCGAGGGCGCCGCGGCCGAGGACGGCCGCACCCCCTCCATCTGGGACACCTTCTCCCACACGCCGGGAAAGGTGTTCGAGGGCCACACCGGCGACGTGGCGGTCGACCACTACCACCGGTTCCGCGACGACGTGAAGATGATGGCCGACCTGGGCCTGAGCGCCTACCGGTTCTCCATCTCCTGGCCGCGTGTCCAGCCCACCGGCCGCGGCCCCGCCGTCCAGAAGGGCCTGGACTTCTACCGCCGGCTCGTCGACGAGCTGCTCGGTGCCGGCATCGAGCCCGTCGCCACCCTCTACCACTGGGACCTGCCGCAGGACCTGGAGGCCGCGGGTGGCTGGCCCGAGCGGGCGACCGCCGAGCGGTTCGGCGAGTACGCGTCGCTGGTCGGCGGCGCGCTCGGCGACCGCGTCACCCGCTTCACCACGCTCAACGAGCCCTGGTGCAGCGCCTTCCTCGGCTACGGCTCCGGTGTCCACGCCCCGGGCCGTACGGACCCGGCGGCCGCCCTGCGCGCCGCCCACCACCTCAACCTCGGCCACGGCCTCGCCGCCCAGGCGCTGCACGCCGCGCTGCCGGGCCGGGCGCGGGTGTCGATCAGCCTGAACCTCCACGAGGTCCGGCCGCTCACCTCGTCGGCGGCCGACCGCGAGGCGGCCCGCCGGATCGACGCGGTCGGCAACGAGGTCTTCCTCGGACCGCTGCTGGACGGCGCTTACCCGCGGGAGCTGCTCGCCGACACGGCCTCCGTGACGGACTGGTCCTTCGTGCGGGACGGCGACACGGCGACCATCCGGCAGCCGCTGGACTCCCTCGGCATCAACTACTACACGCCGACATTGGTGTCGGCGGTCGCCGACGGGATGGAGAAGCCGCAGGACGACGGGCACGGGTCGAGCGAGCACTCCCCCTGGCCCGCCGCGGACGACGTCGCGTTCCACCAGGCCCCTGGCGAGCGCACGGCGATGGGCTGGGCGGTGGACGCGAGCGGCATGTACGACCTGCTGACCCGCATCTCGGCCCGCTATCCCGGCCTGCCGCTGCTGATCACGGAGAACGGGGCGGCCTACGAGGACGAGGTCGGCGCGGACGGCACCGTCCACGACCCGGACCGGATCTCCTATGTGCACGCCCACCTGGCGGCGGTGCACCGGGCGATCGCCGACGGGGCGGACGTCCGCGGCTACTTCCTGTGGTCGCTCCTGGACAACTTCGAGTGGGCGTACGGCTACGCCAAGCGCTTCGGGGCGGTCCACGTCGACTACGCGACGCAGATCCGTACGCCCAAGTCGAGCGCCCGTTGGTACGCGAGCGTGGCGCGGTCCGGCGAGCTGGTCGATCCGGCGGGCGACTGACCGGCGGATGACCGGCGCGCGGACGGCCGGGGGTCGGGCGCGAGGACGGCCGGCGGCCGCGAACCGGCCCGGGGTGACTGGTCCGGACGGCTGATCCGGGCCGATCAGGACAGGCCGTTCGGGTGGCCCGGCGAAGGGCCGGGGCGCGGGTCCGTGCGAGGCGTGGTGCGCCCGGCGGCGAGGGCATCGGCGCAGGTCAACGAGGTCCGAGGTGCGTCGGGCGATCCGTCGGCGTACCGTCGCGGGTGTATCGGGACCCCGACTGCACGGGAGGGTGTGTGCGTCGCTCCACGACCGGTGAGGCCGCGGCCCCCTCACCCCGCCGCAAGCGTGAGGGCAGGAACCCGGGCAGGAAGACACGCATCGCGGCGACGGTGGCCGGAGCGGCCGTCGTCGCCGCGGGCGGGCTGTACGTCGCGGGGCTCGTCGCCACCGGGGACGACATATCCGAGGGGACGCGCGTCGCCGGCGTGGACATCGGGGGGATGAGCCGGGAGGACGCGCGGGCGACGCTGAAGGCCGCGGCTCCGGCGTCCTGGACGGCTCCGATTCCCGTACGGGTGGGGGACGCGACCGGCAGTGTCGATCCGGCGTCCGCCGGTCTCACCGTCGACGCCGCGAAGACCGCCGAGCGTGCCGCCGATCCCGCGCGCGACCCGGTGACGGTGATCGGCCGCCTCTTCTCCTCCGGGGACCGCGACATCGAGCCGGTCGTCGCCTTCGACGAGGCCGAGGCACGGGCCGAGACGGAGCGGCTGGCGAAGGCCCTCGACCGTACGACGGTCGAGGGCGCCGTCTCGTTCGAGGAGGGCAGGGCGGTCGCGACCCGGCCCCGCGACGGGGTGAAGCTGGACACCGCCGCGGCGGCCGACGCCCTGCGCGCGGCCTATCCGCCCCCCGGCCAGGCCCCGGCGGCCCCCGTGGTGCTGCCCGCGGCGGTCTCGCGGCCCGCGGTCGGCGAGGCCGAGGTCAACCGCTTCATGAAGGAGTTCGCGACGCCGGCCATGTCGGGCCCGGTCACCGTCACCGCCGCGGGCAAGCCCCTGCGGATCGCTCCGGCGACGCTCGGCGACCATCTGAAGGTGAAGGCGGACAAGGGGAAGCTGGCCGCGACGCTCGACGCCGAGGCGCTGATCCGCGACCCGGACGTCGCCCGTCCGCTCGACGCGATCGCGGACGGTCCGGTCGAGGCGGAGCTGGGGGTCCGGGACGGCCGGGTGGTGGTGGAGTCGGACGGACGGCCGGGACACGAGGTGTCCGCCAAGGCGCTGAAGGACGCCGTCCTGCCGCTGCTGCCCAAAACGGGCGCGGCGGCCCGCACGGGACCGGTCGCCACCCGCCTGATCCAGCCGGAGCTCACCGCCGCGGCGGTGGCGAAGCTCGGGATCACGGAGCGGATGTCGACGTTCACGGTCGACTTCCCGACCGCCCCCTACCGGACGACGAACATCGGCCGGGCGGTCGAGCTGATCAACGGCTCGCTCGTGCGGCCCGGCGAGGTGTGGAGTTTCAACCGGACCGTCGGCGAGCGCACCAAGGCCAACGGTTTCGTCGACGGCACGATGATCCTGGACGGGCAGTACCACTCGGCCCCCGGCGGCGGTGTCTCCGCGGTGGCCACCACCGTCTTCAACGCGATCTTCTTCGCGGGCGTCAAGCCGGTCGAGTACGGCGCGCACTCCTTCTACATCGAGCGGTATCCGGCCGGCCGGGAGGCGACGGTCGCCTGGGGCACGCTGGACCTGAAGTTCCGCAACGACTCCGGACACGGCATCTACATCGAGGCGAGTTCCACCGACTCCTCGGTGACCGTCACGTTCTACGGCACCAGGAAGTACGACGCGGTGGAGGCGGTGGAGGGACCCCGGACGAACCTCACGGAGCCGGCCGAGCGGACGGGCACCGGCCCGAAGTGCGAGCCGCAGACGCCGCTGGAGGGCTTCGACATCACCGTCGACCGGGTCTTCCGCGACGGCGGGGCGGAGGTCGGGCGGGAGACGTTCCGCACGCACTACACCCCGCGCGACCGCGTCACCTGCGAGTGAACCGGACCGGGCGGCGCGACCGGACTCACCCGGTGGTGATCCCGGGGTCGCTGAGGCCGGTGGCGCCGGTCTCGACGTGTCCGGCGAAGCGCCGCAGGAAGGCGGCGTCGCCGTCGGAGACGACCGAGACGTCGTACCAGCGCCGGCCGGCCCGCAGGTCCACGCTGTGCCTCACCGTGGCGCCCTTGGCCACCTTGAACGTCTGCGCCCCCCCGCCGTACGCGGCGGCGCGCCTGACGGTCAGGTTGACGTCGGCGGCGCCCGGGTTGGTCATGGTCAGCACCAGGCTGCCGGTGGCCGCGTCGTGCCGGGCCGTCACCTCGGGCCCCGCGGTCCTGCCCGGCCCCTTGAAGCCGCGCAGGAAGCCGTTCGGACCGGTCACCGTCAGGTCGTAGACCCCTTGTGAGTAGGCGGTGTTCCAGGTGTCGGAGATGCTCCTGCCGGGCCCGGCGGTGTACGTCCACGGTCCGTCGGTCCGGCCCCGGGCGGTGACGTAGAAGAAGGCGCCCGCCTTCGCCCCGGCGCCGAAGGCGAGGGTGAAGCGGCCGGTGGACGGCGTGGCCGATCCGTCGACGACCAGCTCGTACGGCAGCGCGCGGGTGGGGCGTGCGCCCGGCTCCTGCGCGGGCAGGGCCGGCTTGGCGGGCGGCTTCGGGACGTAGCTGGGGTGCCGGTCGCCGTCCGGCGGCCGGTAGCCGGTGGTGTCCGGCAGCGCCGTCGGCGCGGTGTCCTCGAGACCGAAGTCGAAGGCCGAGGTCAGATCGCCGCAGATCGCCCTGCGCCAGGGCGAGATGTGCGGCTCGGTGACCCCGAAGCGCCGCTCCATGAAGCGGATGATCGAGGTGTGGTCGAAGACCTCGGAGCAGACGTATCCGCCCTTGCTCCAGGGGGAGACGACCAGCATCGGGACGCGCTGGCCGAGGCCGTAGGCACCGGCGGCGTAGCGGGAGTCGCCGGGGAAGTGGTCGGCCGCCGTGTCGGCGGTGGAGAGTCCCTGCGCGGCCGAGGCCGGCGGGTAGGGGGGCACGACGTGGTCGAAGTAGCCGTCGTTCTCGTCGTAGGTGATGAACAGCGCGGTCCGGCTCCACACGTCGGGGTTGGAGGTCAGCGCGTCGAGGACCTGCGCGATGTACCAGGCGCCGTAGTTCGCGGGCCAGTTGGGGTGTTCGCTGAACGCCTCGGGGGCGGTGATCCAGGAGATCTGCGGCAGCCGGCCGGCCGCCACGTCCGCCCGCAGGACGTCGAAGAGCCCGTCGCCCGCCTTGACGTCGGTGCCGGTTCGGGCCTTGTCGTAGAGCGGGTTGCCGGGCTGGGCGTTGCGGAAGCTGTTGAAGTACAGCAGGGAGTTGTCGCCGTAGTTGCCGCGGTAGGCGTCGTCGATCCAGCCCCAGTGTCCGGCGGCGTTCAGACCGTCGCCGACGTCCTGGTAGATCTTCCAGGAGACGCCTGCCTGCTCCAGGCGTTCGGGGTACGTCGTCCAGCCGTAGCCCAGCTCGTCGTTGCCGAGCACGGGCCCTCCGCCGGTGCGGTCGTTCCCGGTGTATCCCGTCCACATGTAGTAGCGGTTGGGGTCCGTGGCGCCGATGAAGGAGCAGTGGTACGCGTCGCAGACGGTGAACGCGTCGGCGAGGGCGTAGTGGAAGGGGATGTCCTCGCGGGTCAGGTACGCCATGGTGCCCGCGGACTTGGCGGGGATCCACTGGTCGTACCTGCCGTTGTTGAAGGCCTTGTGGCCGCCGGCCCAGTCGTGGTTGAGGCCGGCGATGAACTGCATGCCGAGGTCGTCGGCAGCCGGGTGGTAGGGCAGGACGTCCTTGGCGCCGTCCGGCTGGTACCAGACCGGCTTGCCGCTGGGGAGGGTGATCGGCCGGGGGTCACCGAATCCGCGTACGCCCTTCAGCGCACCGAAGTAGTGGTCGAAGGAACGGTTCTCCTGCATCAGCACGACGATGTGCTCGACGTCGGCGAGCGTGCCGGAGGTCCGGGCGGCGGGGATGGCGGCCGCCCGGGCGATGCTGCCGCCGAGCGCGGCCAGGCCCGCGGTGGAACCGACCGTGGCACCGGCGGTGGCGCCGGCCATCTGGAGGAAGCGGCGCCGATCGAGATCAGTCATGGGTCCGAGCACCTCTGCGGGATGGGGGGCGGTGGTCCGAGCGAGCCCAAGATCAGCGGGTGAGGGGACGGGAGCGTGTCGTCGACGCGTGGGGGCGCGGTACAGGTCGTGAACGCGGGACCACGTGGGCTGCGCACGGCGGGATTCACCGTAGGGGCGAGAGGGCCGGTCGTACCGGGGGTCCGCGAAGAGTCCATGGAGTCGTACGAGAAGTCCATGCCCGCCGCCGGCCGGCTAGGGGGCCTTCTGGGGCCGTCGAGATGGCCATGGACGGAGAGGGGCCCGGGTGTCGTCTCCGCCGGGGAGGGGTCCGGGCCTGCCGACGGCGCGGGGCGGGCCGCGGTTGCCCTGGCGCCGGGCGCCACGGGGCCCGGAGAAGGCACGGCCCAAGCCGCTGGGGACCCTCCGGCGGGGCGCGGTCCGAAGCGCGGACTCCGGCGTCGGGTGCGGCGCGCGAGGCCGGGCGTGACGCGGCGCCTGCGGCCGAGGGCCCCGGCGTCGTACGTCTCCGGGGCGGGGACCCTGTCGTCAGGCGCGACGGGGGGGGAGGGCTCCGGCGTCACGCCGCGCGCGTCAGGGTCTCACGCGCCCCCTCAGGCGTCCGAAGTCGAGGCCCCGGCGTTCAGGGCCGCGGGCCTCCTGCGGTCACGCGCCCCGGCGGACGCGGGCGGCCTTGCGGGCCTCGGCGGTCTGGCGAGCCTCGGCGGCTCGGCGGGACTCGTTCTTGGTGCGGCCGGGGCGCCCGGGAACGGTCCCCATGCCACGGAAGGCGGCGCCCCGCTTGGAGGCGTCCTTGACCGCCGCGTTGCCGCCGACGGGGACGCCGGAGGGGGCCTGGGCGCCGGTGATCCGGCTCAGTTCGGCCTCGCCGGAGCGGACCGGGGTGATCCGGGCCCGGATACCCGCCTCCGACAGGAGACGCGCCACGTCCTTGCGCTGGCTCTGCGTGACGAGGGTGACGACGCTGCCGGACTCGCCGGCGCGTGCCGTCCGGCCGCCGCGGTGCAGGTAGTCCTTGTGGTCGGCGGGCGGGTCGACGTTGACGACGAGGTCGAGCCGGTCGATGTGGATGCCCCGGGCCGCGACGTTCGTCGCGACCAGCACCGTGAGCTCGCCGCTCTTGAACCGCTCAAGCGTGCGGGAGCGCTGCGGCTGCGACTTGCCGCCGTGCAGGGCGGCGGCCCGTACGCCGCTGCCCAGGAGGTGCCGGGTGAACTGGTCGACGGCGTGCTTGGTGTCCAGGAACATGAGCACCCGCCCGTCACGGGCGGCGATCTCCGTCGCCGTGGCCCACTTGTCGGGGCCGTGCACCTGGAGGACGTGGTGGTCCATGGTCGTGACGGCGCCGGCGGACGGGTCGACCGAGTGGACGACGGGGTCCGTGAGGTAGCGGCGGACCAGGAGGTCGACGTTGCGGTCCAGGGTGGCCGAGAACAGCATCCGCTGGCCGTCGGGGCGTACGAGGTCGAGCAGCGCGGTGACCTGCGGCATGAAGCCCATGTCGGCCATCTGGTCGGCCTCGTCCAGGACGGTGACGCCCACCCGGTCCAGGCGGACGTCCTTGCGCTCGACGAGGTCCATGAGGCGGCCCGGGGTGGCGACGAGGACCTCGGCCCCCGTCTTGAGCTCGCCCGCCTGGCGCCCGATGGACAGGCCGCCGACCACCGTGGCCATCCGCAGGCTCAGCGCCCGGGCGTAGGGGGTGAGGGCGTCGGTGACCTGCTGGGCCAGTTCGCGGGTGGGGACGAGGATCAGCGCGAGCGGCTTCTTGGCGTCCGCGCGCTGTCCCGCCGTGCGCGTGAGCAGCGCGAGACCGAAGGCGAGGGTCTTGCCCGAGCCGGTGCGTCCGCGGCCGAGGACGTCACGCCCGGCGAGCGCGTTCGGGAGGGTGGCGGCCTGGATCGGGAAGGGCGTGTCGACACCGAGGTCGGCGAGCGTCTTCAGGAGCGGGGCGGGCAGCTCCATGTCGGCGAAACGGGCCGCCGCGGGGAGGGCCGGGGTCAGGGTCTCCGGAAGGGCGAACTCGTTCGGTCCCGCCGGGCGATTCTCGGCGGAACGGTTCGTGGGCGGAGGGGTCATGGATTCCTTCCTCGACGTGGCGGACAGCGACGGGGGGTCGATCCGGCCACGGGTCGAAATGCAGGGGGATAAACGGCACCCGTGCACAATGCAAGGAAGTCACCGGTGCGACGGAATGGGGCGGAAAGGCCCCGGAAACACCAACGAGCCGGGGCCCTCACCTCGCGGTGGGGGCCCCAGCTGCGTCAGTACGCCTCAACGTCAGGCGGGAACGATGTTCTCCGCCTGCGGGCCCTTCTGGCCCTGCGTGACGTCGAAGTTCACCTTCTGGCCTTCCTGAAGCTCACGGAAGCCCTGGGTGGCGATGTTCGAGTAGTGGGCGAAGACGTCGGGGCCGCCACCCTCCTGCTCGATGAAGCCGAAGCCCTTTTCCGAGTTGAACCACTTCACGGTGCCAGTAGCCATGTCATATCTCCTTCGGGGCACTACCCGGGTCCGCACTGTGCGGATCCCGGCGTCGCCGCGATGATTACCCCGTCCGGAAAAAAGCACCGAAAATACAAAAGTGCCCGACGGGGAAACCGTCCTGGGCACTTGAAGTCTTATGGGAACCACAACTGCAACTGCTATCGACTGTAGCACGGGAAGGTCTTCCGTGTTTCTGAACCGCGCCGGAATATCTGGTGTCGGTACGCCGGCCGCCGTCCGGACGACGGCCGGCCGTCCCCTCGCCGGACGGCGAGGGGACGGCCGGCGGGCTCGGATCAGACCGAGACGTCCCGGCGGAACCAGCCGCTGAACGCCCCGTCACGCGCTTCGGCCGCGCGCTGCTCGGCCCTCGCCAGCACCTTCGACGCCTCCGCGCGCCACGCCGCCGCGTCCGCGCGCGGGGGGGGCAGGAACGGCCCGCGCTCGTCCGCGTCGGCCGCGGCGCCGAAGAAGTCGCCGCCCTTGCGCTTGAAGTCGTCGGTGCCCCACGCGCGGCTGCGGCCCTGGACGGGCATCTTCTGGAGGTGCGGTATGTGCTTGGCGCAGTGGATGTACGCCTCCTCGACCGTGACCTGGACCCACACCTGGGCGCGGCGCCCCGGTACCGGGTCCACGGTCAGGCCGGGGTGGGCCGCGCGCATCTCGTCGTCGGGGACGATCCGCGCCGCGCCGTTCACGTGCAGCCCGACGCGGTCCCGGAGGAAGTCGATCATCAGGATCCCGACGTGCGGGTTCTCCTCGATGTTGCCGAGACTGGCGAGGACGCCGTTGCCGCGGTACTCGGGGTACGCGAGGGTGAGGTCGTCCAGGACCCGGAGGAAGCCGGGCGGGCCGGCCCGGAAGGTGTTGTCGCACTCGCCGTGCCGGTCGGAGGTGGCCAGGAAGAACATCTCCTGGCGCGCCACGAACTCCCGCATCCTGTCGTTGAGCCGGTCGAGGACCTGCTCGGCGTAGAACTTGTCGGCGCGTTCGGTCGTCCCCATGCGCTGCTGGACGTGGTGCTCGCCCTCGCTGCCGGGGCGCGTCGTCCGTACGGCCGCGGCCGCCTGCGGGCCGGCCTGTTCGAATGTGCTCAATTCCTTGCTCCGACCAGTTCCTCGATGGAGTCGTGCCGTATGCGGTGGGACGGGATGCCGATGCCGACGAGGGTGTCGACGCTGCGGCGGATCATGGCCGGGGGGCCCGAGAGATAGGCGTCGTAGGTGTGCCAGGGGCCGTACTGACTGACGGCGTCGGGGAGTTGGCCGCACAGGTCGCCGCCCGGGCCGTCGTCGACGACGGGGCGGACCGAGAGCCAGGGGTGCGACTGCTGCATGCGGAGCATCGTGTCGATGTCGTACAGGTCGTGGTCGCGGCGGGCCCCGTAGAAGACCTGGACGGGCCGGCGGCGGCCGTGCTCGACCACGTCCTCGATGAGCGCCTTGATGGGCGCGATGCCGGTGCCGCCGCCCAGGCACAGCAGCCCGTTGTCGGTGCTGTGGTCCACGGTCATGGAGCCGGCGGGGGAACCGAGGCGGATGACGTCGCCCGGACGGGCCCGGTGGACGAGGGCGTTGGAGACCCACCCGGCCGGGACCGCCTTGACGTGGAAGGAGAGCAGTCCGTCCGAGCGGGGGGCGGAGGCGAAGGAGTAGTGCCGCCACACGCGCGGCCACCACGGCGTCTCCAGGGCCGCGTACTGCCCGGCGCGGAAGGGATAGGGCTGCCCGGGCCGTACGGTCACCACCGCTATGTCGGAGGTGCGCATCTCGTGCGCGACGACCTCGGCGTCCCACCAGGCGGGGGCGCGCAGTTCGTCCTCGGCGGCCGCGTCGATCATGATCTGCGAGATGGCGGTGTAGGCGCCCACCCAGGCCGCCTCGGTCTCGGGACTCCAGCTCAGCGGGGCGTGGTGCGCGAGGGCGCCGAGGAGGGCCTCGCCGACCGCCGGGTAGTGCTCGGGCCGGGTGCCGTACTTGCGGTGTCCGCGGCCGAGATGGGACAGGTACGTCGTGAGGGTGGGGGTGTCGTCGACGTGTCTCGCCGCGGTGAGCAACGCCTGGAAGAGGCGGTCGCGCTGGGCGTCCATCGCGGCGGGAAAGAGGTTCCGCAGCTCGGGATGGCGCAGGAAGAGCAGCGCGTAGAAATACGACGTGACCTTGTCCGCGATCGGCTCGATCTCGGCCATCGTGCGGCGGATGAGGACGGCTTCGGGCGAAACGTCACTGCTGGGACCGCCGGAGCCGCTGGGACCGCCGGAGCCGGTGAGACCGCCCGGGCCTCGGCTCGCCGGCCCGTCGGCGCCGGGAACGCCGGGCGTGCCCGGACCGCCGGCCGTGGGGCCTTCTTCCCTCCGATTCCCCTGCCCCGCCGCGGTCGTATTCCTGTTCGGACTTGGACTGAACCAGCCCCCGCCCCCACTGCTGCCGTCCATCGGTGTGCCTCGCCTCGAACGTCTTTCGGTCGCTCTTCGCGGGCTCGACCCTACCCCGCCCGCCGAAATCCATGACTGCGCTCCGCGGGCTTCCGGAAACGCCGCGTTGGCCCGGTTGTCCGTGCTTCACGCACCTGGGAACCCCTCCTGAAAGGGAAGTTACCAACGGGTTCGACGGATGACACGAGTCGCCTGCTTTGTTTCCTCACGTCGACGGTCGACGGAAAGCCCGAACACCCATCCGAACTCCGCATTTTCTTCACCTCTCCTCTTCACTTTCCGCCGCATCCATTTCCGCGGGTAACAGCGAGAGGGGCGGACTCCCCGCGCCTCGGGCCGGGCGGTGGCCCGCATGGCTCCGAAGGGGTGGACTCGCCGCGACGCTTCGCGGACCGGGCCACCCCCGGGGGTTCCGGGTGGTGACCTGGCCGTTCTGGCCCCGACCCCGGAAGAGGCGCCCCGCCATGCGACGTACACCCCACCGCCGTCTCTTCGCCGCGGCCCTGCTCGTGGCGTCCGTACTGGCCCCGGTGGCGGTGGCGCCCGCCACCGCCGTCCACGCCGTGGACGTCGACGGGCCCGGCCGGGACGACGGCCGGCCGGACGGACTCGGCCCGGAGCTCACCGCGCGGCTGGACAAGGCCATCGAGGACGTCCGGCGACAGGCCGGCATCCCCGGCGTCGTCGTCGGCCTGTGGATGCCGGGCAAGGGAAGCTACGTCCGCGCGAGCGGCGTCGCCGACACCGCCACCGGCAAGCCGATGACCACCGACACGCACATCCGGATCGGCAGCGAGACCAAGACCTTCACGGTCACCGCGCTGCTCGAACTCATCGACGACGGCCTGGTCCGGCTGGACGACCCGATCTCCACCTACATCCGGGGCGTGCCGAACGGGGACGCCATCACGCTGCGCCACCTCGCCGGGATGCGCAGCGGCCTGTTCTCGTACACCGCCGACGCGGACTTCACCAAGGACCTGGAGGGCGACCCGACCCGCCCGTTCACTCCCTACGAGGTGCTGTCGTACGCCTTCCGGCACGCCAACACCTTCGCTCCCGGCGCGCAGTTCCAGTACTCCAACACCAACCTCGTCCTGCTGGGCCTGGTGATCGAGAAGGTCACCGGCGCGAAGCTCGCCCACTTCGTCCACGACCGGGTGCTCCGCCCGGCCGGTCTGCGCCACACGCTGTTCCCGAAGGGTGCCGAGTTCCCCGAGCCGCACCCACGCGGTTACACGGATCAGACCCCGAGCGGCGCGATCGCGGACGCCACGAACTGGGACCCGGGCTGGGCCTGGGCCGCCGGGGCGATGATCTCGGACCTGCGGGACCTCCACCGGTGGGCCAGGGTCGTCGCCACGGGCACGCTGCTGAGCCCGGCGACCCAGCGGGAACGGCTCACGACGCTGCCGACCGGCTTCCCCGGCACCAGTTACGGCCTCGGCATCCTGGAGACCGGCGGGTGGATCGGGCACAACGGCTCGATCCCCGGGTACGAGAGCGTGACGGTCTACCTCCCGTCCCGGAAGGCGACCCTGGTGCTCATGCTCAACACCGACGTCTTCTCCCGGGGCCAGGAACCCTCCACGCTCCTCGCCCGGGCCATCACCGAGATCGCGACCCCGGAGAACGTCTACGACCGCCCGGTCCCGCCGCGCTGACGAGCTCTCGGCTCGTCGTCGCCCGGACACCGCCTCGGGCACCGCGTCAGGACGTCACGTCCAGCGCGGTGCCGTAGAGCCGGCGGACCTTGAGGCGGATGACGACCCGGCGCTCGGCGACCTGCTGCTCCAGGAAGGACAGCTCGTCGACCGGCCGGGCGTCCGGGGGGATCATCGACAGCAGCTCCCGGCCGACGGCGTCGCCCGGGGCCGTGGTGGGTGCGGTGGCCTCCGCCTCCCCTTCGGCGACGGCGAAGGACCACACGTCGGGGCCCTGCACGTGCAGGCTCGCCTGCGGGGCCCGGCGCACATGACCCACCTTGACCCGGTCCGCCGTGGTGGAGAAGCGCAGGACGCGCTCCTGTGGATCCCAGGCGTAGAGCATGGTGGTCAGGTGCGGGTGGCCCTCCCGTTTGACCGTGGCGAGCGTGCCGAAGCGGCCGGCGCTCAGCAGGGCGGAGAGGGCTTCGTCCGTCAGGGGGCGGGGAGCTGGTCCTTGAGTCATGACCGCTCCAACTCCCTTCGCCGGGCAGGCATTCCGCCGCCCGGCCCCGCCGGTGGACGAGAGGGCGGCGAGCGACTGGGCGCCAGGTCCGTTCAGTGCTCGGCCGGGAAGGCGTCGGCCCGCACATGGGGCATGGGGCTGCTGCTCACCCGGTACGGCTCGTCGGGCGGCCGCTCCGCCGGGGTGACGCGGACGGTCAGGGGCCCCGCCCACTCGTACCCCTTCCGCTCTCCGTGACGGGCCAGGTCGTCCGTCAGGGCCTCCCCCACGTCACGTCGGCCGCGGCGCATCAACTCCTCGTGCACCCGGGCGTCCAGTTCGACCTCGTAGGCGTTCGGCACGACCACTCTGGTCTCGCTGCACACCACGGCGTGGTCGTCGCACTCGTGGTGCAGGGCCTCGACCAACTCGACGTGCTCGCGGTGGCGGACCTTGGAGAGCAGGCCGTCCTGCCAGCGTTCCAGGGCTCGTTCCCATCGGGAGAGCCCTTCGCCCGCCGCGTGCCTGCCCTCCGGCCTCGCCTTCACCGGCGCCCGCGCAGCCGCCCGAGCAGCCTGCGCGCCTGCTCGCGCTTGCGCGGGTCGGCCGCGGCCCGCCGGGCCGACGCGATCGTGCGCTGACCCTGCGGGCTGCGGGTGAACTGCTTGATACGAGTGATCAGTCCGGACATGGGTTCCTCCTCTGGGCCGTGTACCGTCCGCCTACCCGGGGATGCCGCGACGATGTCCGGGACACCTCACCCGTACGCGAAACACCGCGAGGAATCAGATGACCGACACCTCTTCCTCCTCTCCTGCCTCTCCTTCCTCTTCCTCCTCCGTCTCCCCTGCCTTCCGGCTCCTGCCGGGCGCGCCCGACTCCCCCGTGATCCTCCACGTGCCGCACTCCTCCCGGGTCGTCCCGGCGGACGTCCGCGCCGGGATCACGCTCGACGACGCGGCCCTGACGCGGGAGTTGGACCACATCACCGACGCGTACACCGCGGAGATCGCCGCCGGGGCGGCCGAGGCCGCGCCCCTCACTCCCTGGCGGTTCGTCAACGGGCTCTCCCGTCTGGTCGTCGACCCGGAGCGGTTCCCCGACGAGCGCGAGGAGATGCTGGCGGTCGGCATGGGCGCCGTCTACACCCGGACCACCCACCGCGAGGAGCTGCGCCCGGACGGCTTCGACGGGCAGCCGCTGATCGAGCGCTACTTCCACCCCTACGCGCGGGCCGTGACCGACGCCGTCGCGGAGCGGCTGGAGGCGGTCGGGCGGGCGGTGATCCTGGACGTGCACTCGTACCCGGCCGAAGCCCTGCCGTACGAACTCCACGGCGACGGGCCCCGCCCGCCGGTCTGCCTGGGCACCGACCCCTTCCACACCCCCGGCCCGCTGCTCGACGCCGCCCGCCGGGCGTTCGCCGGCTTCGGCGGCACGGAGGCGGACAGCCCGTTCGCGGGCACGTACGTGCCTCTGCGGTACTACGGGAAGGCGCCGGAGGTCAGCGCGCTGATGGTCGAGATCCGGCGCGACCTCTCCATGGACGGGCCGGGGGGCGCCGCCGGGCCCGGGGTCGACGCGCTGGCGGGGGCGCTGGCCGGCCTCGTCGCGTGGGCGTCCGGCTGAGCGGCGCGGCGGATCCGTTCCGAGGGGCGGGGCGACCCCTGAGGACCGGCCGGAGCGTCCTTGTCGCCCCGTCGGCTTAGCAGGGCCGTTCCCGGATGGCGCAGTGTCGCGAATTGCGCACTAGTTGTACTCAAGTGTGCGCCTTCTGGTGCGTCACGAGACAGCCACGGTGGACACCTACCGGATGTTCCACGAACGGAGCCCGCGACATGACCCCCGTACCCTTCAACAGCAATCCGGCGGAAGACGACGCAGAACGGACCGCCGGTCCCGCCCCCGCGCCGGACCCCGTGTTCGCCGTCCCTCCGCACCCGGCTCCCAGCGCGCAGCTCACCCCCGCCATGCCGACCCGGCCGCCGGCCATGCCGACCCGGCCGCCGAGCGTCCCGGTCGTGGCCGCCGCTCCGGTCGGCCCGGCGCCTCCCTACGAAGCCCCATGGCGGACGACCGAGCCGCCCCGGCCGACGACGGCGCCCCAGGTGCCGGCCGTCAAGACGCTGGAACCGGCGCCGGCGCCCAAGGCCCCGGAACCGTCGGTGGTCCTGAGGCGGGAGCAGACCTCGGAGACCCGGGAGCCCGAGGCCCGGGCGCCGGAGCCCGAGGCCCCGAAGCCCGAGCCCGCGGCGAAGGCGCCCGAACCCGAGCCCGCGGCGGCCGAGTCCGAGCCTGCGGCGGTCAAGCCGGAGCCCGAGGTGAGGACGCCGGAGCCCGTGGCGGCCACGCCGGAGTCCGAGGCTCCGAAGCCCGAGCCCGAGGTGAAGGAGGGGCCCGCGCCCTCGGCGGTCCCGGTGACGGACCCGGTGGCCGTCTCGTCGGCGCCGAAGCACACCGACGCCGACGACGAGGCGATACACACCCTCCTGTGGACGGCGGCGACCGAGCGTCCGGTGGCGGAGGTCGCCTCGCTGGTCGCCCGGCTGAAGGAGACGGGCGAACTGTCCAGCCCCGGCGACGTCGCGCTCCGCGCGGCCGCGGTCTCCCGCCCCCTGGAGGAGGTCCGGCAGCTGGTCGCGCTGCTCAACGCGTCGGGGTACGACCTCCATCAGGCGGAGACGACCCTGCGCGCGGCGGCCGTGGGCCGGCCGATCGAGGACGTGGTGCAGCTCGTGAGCATCCTGGGCACGGACAGCAGTGACTGGCGCTCTCCCAGCGGCTCGGAGGCCAGGGAGCGCCCGGCCCCGGCGGTGGCGGCGCCGGTCCCGCAGGAGGACCACCCGGCGCCCGGCAGGGACCCGGTCCCGGTCATCGCCCCCGCCCAGAAGCAGCCGAAGCAGCCGAAGCGGTCCAGGCAAACGAAGCAGCCGAAGCAGCCGCGGGACGGATCGGCGCTGTGGCCGAAGGCACTGGACGGCGCGCTGGCCGCGGGTCCCGGCAGCCACACCTCCACACCGGGCCTGCGTTCGGGGCTCCGCTGGCCCGCGGCGATCGCGCTGTTCGCCTGCGGTCTCATCCATCTGCCGACGGATCTCGCCGCTCTCGGCGCGTCCGGCTACGCGGGCACGCTGTCGGTGACGGTCGCCGTCCTGTGCCTGGTGTTCGCCGTCTGGATCGCGGTCCGCGACACGCTGGGCGTCTGGGCCGCCTCGGCGGGACTCGCCGTCGGCGTCATCGCGCTTCACGCGCTCGCGAGTGCCCGCACCGTCGATCTGCTGACCAGCAGTCTCGGCTCCACCTTCGCCTGGGCCAAGGCCGTGGCGGTGCTCAGCGCGGCGGCCGTGGTCGCACTGGCCGGCTCGGCCGTCGTGCGCCATACGAAGGCGACGAGCGCGCCGGACAGCGCCTGACGCGCCGACGGGGGCGCGCCCCGCGCTCCCCCGCCCGCACAACCCCGCCCGGACAGCACCCGCTGTTCGGGCGGGGTGCAGTCGCGTCCGGTGTGCCTCCTCCTGCGCCGGTCAGCGGGGAGCACTCACGCCGTCGAGGGGCGCTCCCCCTGCCGGGGAGCGGGCGGCGGAGCGGCGGGGCCCGACGCCGGGCCGATCGCTCCGGCCTGGAGCCGGTGGGCGTGCGAGGGCTGCAGCACGGTGTCCGCGACGTCGAGCAGCGACAGGCCGTCGCGCACGCTCACCTCCTGGAGCCAGGCGAGGCCCTCGGCCGCCGCGCAGTCCTCGCGGGCGGCCACGTAGTCGGCGGCCTGGTGGATGCGCTCCCAGCGCGCGGCGCGGGTGTCGGTCGTCCACACCGGCCTGCCCCGGTCGGAGCTGGCGTGCACGGCCCGCCAGCGCAGCAGGGCCTCCAGGGCGACGTCGGCGGCGCGCTGCGCGTGGCTGATGCCGGTCGCGGTGAGCGGCGCGTGCTCGGTGTAGTAGAGGCAGATCACCCCGATCGGCGTGTCCCGGACGTGCAGCGGAAGGGCCAGCGCGTGCCGGGCGTCCACGAGCCCGTCGGCCGGGTCGTGGCCGGTGGGGCACGGGTGGTCCGGCGCCTCGGGGACGTCGGGGACGAAGACCGGCCGCATCTCGAGGGCGGCACTTACCGACGGGCCGTCCGCTCGGGTGAACTGCGCCGCCTCGGCCCGCAGGGCCGACTCGTCGGTGGCGTGCAGGAGCTGCCAGTGCTCCACGCGCGGCAGCAGGGACAGGGTCGCCCGCTGGGCTCCCAGCGACCGGGTGAACGCGGCACAGAGCCGGTTCGGCAGGGCGCGTCTCCCGACGGCAGCGGCGACCGAGACGTCGTGCACGATCGATGGTGGTGCCTCCGGCGTGCTCCTCATCCCCTTCGTCTACCACTCTGGCGGAATCTCATGTGTCCTCCATCGATCCCGTTCGTCCCCACCGCGTACGCCGCGGGCGCGCACCGGACATCAGGGGGCCCGTGCCGGGTAGGCGTGACGTATGACTCGTCACGCGAGCAGTCGACAGGGCCGGGAAGCACTGGTGGGCACCAGGGAGTACGCCGCCGTGGTCGTGGCCCGGAACCGGCTGGGCGCCCGGGCCGAGACGGTGGACTCCCCGTCGCCCCAGTTCACCAGCGGCGCGGCAGCGGCGTACCGATGGGCCCTCGGCGGCGCGGAGCGCTCGCCGGTCACCGGGAGCGGCAGTGCCGAAGGCGGCCCCGGGCTTCCGGCCCTCACCGCGGAGGTGGACGCGGCCGTGGTGCAGATGGAGGACCCCACCAGCGCGGCGGGGCCGCGGGACTACCACCGGGGCGTGCACGACGCCCTGGCGTGGGTGTGCGGGCACAGCAACGAGGCTCCATGACCCGCCCGGTCTCCCCCCGTCCGGCCCGACCCCGCCTCACCCGCCCCGCCCATGCCCGCCCCTGGATGAACCCGCGTACCGGTGGACGAAGGCGGAAGCGGTAGGCCGGCGGATCCTGAGCGTCGTCCGCTCGACCGGACGACGGAGGGGTTCCTCCAAGACAGGGATCCGCCCTGCTCGCAGGGGTGAACGGCCCGCGTGCCTCGTGTCCTCGCAAGGGAGGCGGAGTGTTGATGGGGGCGTGAGTACCACAAACGGAACGAGCCCGATACTGCCCGGAACGACCCAGCCCGAGCCGGATCCCTCGACGGCGACCGGAGCGACGGCTCCGGCGGGTGCGGACACCGCACCGGACGACATAATCGTCCACTCCTGCACCACTCGCGGCCACACCACCCTGGTCGTCCACCTGGCGGGCGAAATCGACCGCTTCAGCGCCGGGCCCCTGCGGGCGATGCTCGCCTCGGCCGCCGCGGACGGCTACCGCTCGCTTGTCCTGGACACCTCCCGCGTCACGTTCTGCGATTCGGGATTCCTCGACGTGCTGGACCGGTGGATGCGCCGCGGCCTGCGGCTCCGAATGGAGCCGCCGTCCCCCGCAGTCCGGCGTCTTCTGTGCGCCGTGGCCCTGTTGCGCGCCGGTCGTCCGCCCCGGAGCGGACGAGGTCGCTCCGGGGCACCACGGCGGGATGGGCCGGCCCCCGTGGCGACGCCCCCGCGCCGGAGGTGGGCGGTCGCGCCGAGCACCGCGGGGATGTCATGACCTTCGCGCTGCTGACCTGCGCGCCGATGGCGGGGGCGGTTCTCCTGCTGCTCTGGAAGCCTCGCGAGGTCCCTCGCGAAGACATCGACCGGCCGTCTTCGGCCGCGGCCCGACCGGCCGCCCCCCGGCGCCGGGTCGTGATCCGCCGCCACCGTCCCCCACTCCTCTGCGGCCGGGCCTGAGCCATGGCGCGACGCCCGACGTGAAGCCTGGTGTGACGCCCCGGCCGGTCTCGGCCGGGGCGCCGCCGGGCGCCCGCTCGGCGCGTGAGGCGGGCGTCCGGGGCGTGAGGCAGCCGCCCGGGGCGTGAGGCCTCAGACCAGGCGGCGCATCCAGCCGTGCGGGTCGGCGGCCCGGCCGAACTGGATGTCCACGAGCCGGTTGCGCAGGCGCATGGTCACGGAGTCCTCGGCGCCCGTGTCCGGCGCGAGCGCCTCACCGTCGTTCCAGACCAGCCGCCCGACGGGCGTCACCACGGCTCCGGTGCCGCAGGCGAACACCTCCCGGATGGCCCCGGTCCGCACACCCTCCTGCCATTCGGTGATCTCGATCGGCCGTTCCTCCACCTCGAGCCCGATCTCCTTGGCGAGGGAGAGGATGGAGGCGCGCGTGACACCCTCCAGGATGGTGCCGAGCTCCGGGGTGACCAGGCGGCCGTCGTTCGTGACGAAGTACAGGTTCATGCCGCCGAGCTCCTCGACGTAGCGGCCCTCGGTCGCGTCGAGGAAGCAGACCTGGTCGCAGCCGTGCTCGGCGGCCTCCCGCATCGGCGCCAGGCTCGCCGCGTAGTTGCCGCCGCACTTGGCGGCGCCGGTCCCGCCGCGCCCCGCGCGGGTGTAGTCCGTCGACAGCCAGATCGACACCGGCTTCACTCCGCCGGAGAAGTACGAGCCGACCGGCGAGGCGATGACCATGTAGGTCACCTCGGCGGCGGGCCGCACGCCGAGGAACGGCTCGGACGCGAACATGAACGGCCGCAGGTACAGGCTCTGTTCGCCTTCGCCCGGCACCCACGCCTGGTCGGCGCGGACGAGTTCGCGCACCGAGTCGAGGAACGCGGAGAGGGGCAGCTCGGGGAGGGCCAGGCGCCGCGCGGAGCGGATGAACCGCTCACCGTTGACCTCTGGGCGGAACGTCCAGACGGAGCCGTCCGGGTGACGGTAGGCCTTCATGCCCTCGAAGATCTCCTGCGCGTAGTGCAGGACCGCCGCGGCGGGATGCATCGGGATGGGAGCGAACGGCACCACCGCGGCGTCACTCCAGCCGCCTTCCGCCGTCCATACCGCTCGGGCCATGTGGTCCGTGAAGTACTGGCCGAACCGGGGGTCCGCGAGGATCTCGGCGCGCCGGTCGGGGCTCAGCGGAGCGGGGTTGGGCTGAAGCGTGAACCGCAGACTCATCGCGGGACCCTCTCGGTCGGCGCTCTGGAAGCGTACGTGCTCCATCATGGAGTGACGGTTCGGCACCCTATCCGCCCATCTGTTGACGGAGCAAGAAGTTGGATCTTGACGCGGAGCACGGGCGGACGGAGGGCGTACGGGCCGCCGCGGAGACCGACGACGTCCTCTCGGCGGTCGCCAGGGCGGGTGCGGGTCTGGTCGGCAGGCCGGGCCAAGGAGGCGGTGCTCAAGGCGCTGGGGGCGGGCCTCAGCGGCTCGCCCCTGACCGGCATCGAGGTGCTCCGTGCGCCGTCCGGCAGCCCGTCCCTCAGGTTGACGGGCCGGGCGGAGGCCCTGGCCGGGGACGCGGGGGTGCGGTCCTGGCTGATCACCCTCACCCACGGCCGGACCCTGGCGCACGCCTTCGCGGCGGGTCTCGCGGGCCCCTGAGACGCCCCTCCACCACGAGGTTGCATGATCATGCATTACGTTGCATACTCTTCCCATGTCCAAGGTTCTCACCTCCCTCCCGACCGGCGAGCGCGTCGGCATCGCCTTCTCCGGCGGACTCGACACGTCCGTCGCCGTTGCCTGGATGCGCGACAAGGGCGCCGTCCCGTGCACGTACACCGCCGACATCGGTCAGTACGACGAGCCGGACATCGCGTCCGTGCCGGGCCGCGCCTCCGCGTACGGCGCCGAGATCACCCGGCTCGTCGACTGCCGTGCCGCGCTGGTCGAGGAAGGCCTGGCGGCGCTCGCGTGCGGCGCGTTCCACATCAAGTCGGGCGGGCGCCCGTACTTCAACACCACGCCGCTGGGGCGTGCCGTGACCGGCACGCTGCTGGTGCGGGCCATGCTCGAGGACGGGGTGCAGATCTGGGGCGACGGCTCCACGTTCAAGGGCAACGACATCGAGCGGTTCTACCGCTACGGCCTGCTCGCCAACCCGCACCTGCGCATCTACAAGCCCTGGCTCGACGCGGACTTCGTCACGGAGCTCGGCGGCCGCAAGGAGATGTCGGAGTGGCTGCTCGCCCACGAGCTGCCGTACCGGGACTCCACGGAGAAGGCGTACTCCACGGACGCCAACATCTGGGGCGCCACCCACGAGGCCAAGACCCTGGAGCACCTCGACACCGGAGTCGAGACGGTCGACCCGATCATGGGCGTGCGGTTCTGGGACCCGTCGGTGGAGATCGCCACGGAGGACGTGACGGTCGGCTTCGACCAGGGCCGCCCGGTCTCGATCAACGGCAAGGAGTTCGCCTCCCCCGTCGATCTGGTCATGGAGGCCAACGCGATCGGCGGCCGGCACGGCCTGGGCATGTCCGACCAGATCGAGAACCGGATCATCGAGGCCAAGAGCCGCGGCATCTACGAGGCGCCGGGCATGGCCCTGCTGCACATCGTCTACGAGCGCCTGGTGAACGCGATCCACAACGAGGACACCCTGGCCGCGTACCACAACGAGGGCAGGCGCCTCGGCCGCCTGATGTACGAGGGCCGCTGGCTGGACCCGCAGGCGCTGATGATCCGCGAGTCGCTGCAGCGCTGGGTCGGCGCGGCGGTCACCGGCGAGGTGACGCTGCGGCTGCGGCGCGGCGAGGACTACTCGATCCTCGACACCACGGGCCCGGCGTTCAGCTACCACCCGGACAAGCTCTCCATGGAGCGGACCGAGGACTCGGCGTTCGGCCCGGTGGACCGGATCGGCCAGCTCACCATGCGGAACCTGGACATCGCCGACTCCCGCGCGCGGCTGGAGCAGTACGCGGGCCTGGGCATGGTCGGCACCGCCCACCCGCAGCTGATCGGCGCGGCCCAGGCGGCCTCGACCGGCCTGATCGGCGCCATGGAGGGCGGCGGCGCCGAGGCGATCGCCTCGCGCGGCGAGGTCTCGGACGAGGAGACGATGCTGGACCGCGCCGCGATGGAGTCCGGCACGGACTGAGACCGGTCACCGGTCGTCGTACGTATCGGAGCCGGTCGTCGTACGCGTCCCGAGCGGCGGGCCCCTGCGGATCGTGTTCCGCGGGGGCCCGCCGTCCGCGTTCCGCGGGGCCCGCCGCCGTACGCGCGAGAAACAGCCCGCCCGAGGGTGGCGGCTTCACCGCACAGCGCGGGGAAAACGGGGCAAGCTGGAGACCATGAACCTGTCCAACCCGGCGCACGGCCTGGACTCCACCAGCGTCATGAACGCCAAGAAGACCCTCCACGAGCTCCTCGGCCGCGCCGGCGTCCTGCGCACCGAGGCCGATGTCCTGATCTCGCTCGTCGAGGCCGGCGCCGTCGCGAGCGCGCGCGACGAGGTCGGCGCCATCGAGGGCGAGGCGTCACGGGAGCGGGGAGAGCCCTACGGCACCGGCTGGTACGACGGCGCCCGGGCCGTCGGCGACGAGCTCTTCCGTATCGCCGAGCGCACCCTGCGCGGCGCGACCACGCCCACGGCAGCCGCTCAGGGGCCGCAGACGGAGGACCCCGCCGCGCACCCCCCGGTCGGCCGGATGGACGTGGAACGCGCGCACGTCGCGGTGACGGCGCTCTATCTCACCTTCACACAGAAGTCCGAGCTGGAGCCGGAGATGGCGGACGAGGTCCTCATGGCGGTCCTCGGCACGATGAGCGCGCAGGAGCGGGTGGGCTATCCGGGCGTGCTGGAGAAGTTCGCCGAGTCCCACGCCGGACAACTGGCCCGCCTGTACGCGGACTACGGCCCCGGCAGCGGCATCGCCGTCCACGGCCGTCACTCGCTCGCCCACTCCCCCACCAGCATCGCCGTGCTCGAACGGCTCTCCACCGCCGGCGAAGCGCTGGAGACCGAGTGGGAGGCCGCCGAACTGCCTCCCGGCTGGCTCGACGGCCTGGCGAGCGCCTGGCGGGAACGCGCCGCCGCCCTGCACGACACCCCCTAGATCGTGTCCGAAAGGCCTCGCCGCGAGGGCTCCCCGTGGCGTCCGGTCCCGCGCGCCTTCGCGCGGGACGCGGGGCGTCGGGGGGTCAGCTGCCGTCGATCAGCGCCTGGGCCAGGTCCGGCGAGAAGACGCCGGCCGGCGGGGAACCGGCCGGGCACTGCGCCGAGTCGCCGTCCGAGTCCCCCGGGTTCTTGATCCACAGCAGGTGGTCGGCGCCGCCCGTGCCCGCCTGGGACGGGACGCCCAGCCGGCGCCCGGCCGGATTGCAGAAGCCGACGTGTCCGCTCGCCGGGTCGCCCGGGGTGACGTAGCCGCCGTTGCCGTTGCGTGAGGTGTCCACCACCCAGCCGCTGGTCACGCCGAAGTCGGTCTGGAGCCGCGCGGCGAGGCGCCGGCCGTAGTCGTTCGACTCGGTGGTGCCGTCGAAGTTGGAGACGTTGACGGAGAAGCCGCGGGCCATGGAGACCCCGGCACGGTTGAGCAGCTCGGCCATCTTCCCCAGGCCGATCCCCTGCGCGCCGGTACCGTCCGCGCCGAGCGTCCAGGTGAGGTTGCCGGCGTCGAGATACGTCCGGACGAAGTCGCCCTGCTCCCGCAGCCGCTGGTTCGCGAACCACAGGGCGTCCAGGCGCGGTTCGAGACCGCCGTTCATGCACGCCTCGTCCGACGCCTGGGGCACCGCGTCCGGCTCCAGGACGACGATCGCCGGACGGCCGGCGAGGCCGAGGGCGAAGTCGGAGATCCACGTCTTGTACGCGGCCGGGCTGCCCGCGCCCCCGGAGGACGGGCCTCCGCAGTCACGGCCGGGGATGTTGTACGCGACGAGGACGGGCACCTTCCCCTGGGCGGCGGCCGCGCCGACGTAGGTGCTCACCTCGTCCCGTACACCGGTCGCGGGGTTCCCGTCCGCGTCCCAGCCGCCGAACCACTTGACGGTGGAACGGTCCCCGACGGCGGCCCGGATCCCGGCGGCGCGCGGGTCGCCGGGGTGGGCGTCCGCCCAGGCGGTGGCGTTGTTGCGGGGATCGACGTAGAAGCCCTCGCGGGCGGTGGAAGTGGTCAGGGAGACGTTGTCGAGGACGATGTCGGTCCGCGCGCTCTGGTTGCCGAGCTGGAAGGTGATCTGGCCGGCGGCCGTGTCCAGACCCGAGGTGAACGTCCAGCTGAAGCGCCTGGTCGTGGCGTCGACGCCGAGGGTGCGCGTCAGGGTCGCCGTGTAGGGGGCGTCGGCCAGCTGGACGGTCGTCGCGATCTGCGTCGCCCGCGAAGCCCTGGCGTCGAAGGAGAGGGTGTACGTCGCGCCTTTGCGGAGGGTGATTCCTCCCTGCGCGGCCATGGTGGCCCAGGGGTCGCCGAGCCCGGCCTCGACGGTGGCGCGCAGCGCGCCGCCGGTGGTGGTCGCGGACGCGTTCGCCGTGGCCCACCACGGTGCCAGGCCGGTGGAGAAGCCGCCGTTCACCACCAGTTCGCCGTAGAGAGCCGGGCCGGGAGGGGCGGCGGGGGCGGCGGGCGCCGCGGGGGCGAGGGCGGTGCCCAGCAGAGCGGCGGCGAGTGCCGGAGCGGCGGCGAGGCGCAGCCAACGGTGCGTCACAGTCACGGGGAACGAATCCTGTTCGGTCGGTGCCGGCCGGCTCCGCCGACCGGATGCGGCGGGAACCGGAGGGCCCCCTCGGCCCCATGATCGCAGAACGCGCCCCAGGCGCACCAGACTTCCGGGTCCGCCCGGCCGTCGGCCGGTCCCTGCGGCGGCGAGCCTCCTCCGGCGCGGCCGGCGCCGAGACGCGTCCCCGCCCACCGGATCGGGCCAAGAGCCGCCCCCGCGAAGGCGAGAGGGCTACGGTGGCAGGAGGCCGCCAGGGGGAGGAACGGGTGGACGGCATCATGGACAAGTACGAGGCCCTGTGCACGGGCGCCCTGCTCGTGGCCGAGTCCGCCGAGGACGCGTACCGCCTGGGCGCACTGGACCGGTTGCTGAGACCATGGATCCGGGGCCGGATCGCCTCGCTGGAATCCCTGCTGTCGAGCTGCGACACGCACCGCGAGCTGGCCGAGGACACGCGCCGCCTGGCGAGTACCGCCGCCGACTACTCCGCCTTGCGCCGCGAGCTGTTCTCCGACGTCCATCACACCCGCCCCGAGCCTCCGTGGCGCGTCGTGCAGCCGGGGGCGTTCGGCATCCGGGCGCAGTCCGGGGTGCTGCTGCGGCAGCCGACGTTCGTGCTGCAGCGCCTCGCGGCCGCGTCGGACGTGCCCGGTGCCGCGCTCTGGGACTTCACCGTGATCGACAATCCCTCCGATCCGAGCGACCTGGGCACCTCGCACGTGGTCATGGTGTCCACCGCGGACGCCCGGAGCGGCGTGCCCGTCCAGGTGGCCAAGGAGCTGGAGGACAACCGCGGCTGGTACCAGCAGCTCGAGTACGGCTTCCACGCCTTGGGCATCAAGCCGTTCCTCACGGCCGGCTACGACCCGGACCGGCACAGGAGGTAGCCGAGCGCTGGCTCCGGACGACGGCTCCGATGTCGTGTCCCCCGGTGCCGCCTCGCACCGCTCCCCCGGCGGAACCGCCCGCCCCGCAAAGTGTTTGACAGGCGTGGACGGCGATGCGGCAAGGTACGTCGCATGCATCAGGAGACCACCGCGGCCCGGGACCAGCGCCTGGCAGCCGTCCGGGCGACGTCCGACAGCTCCGCCGACGAGGGCGAGGCGGCGTCCCGGGCGGTGGTCGACGGGGCGCCGGACGACGCCGGACGCGTCATGCCCGCGGCGCGCCTCGCCGGCCTCACGGCCCGGAGCGGCGGAAGCGGCGGGCGGCCGGAGGGAGCGGAGACTCGTCCCATGGCTGACATGGAAGCGTTCCGGGAGGCGGTCGTCGCCTGGGCCGCCGGTGGTCCCGGCGACCCCGCGCGCGACCTGGCCGCGCGGCTGTCCGTCCGTACGGTCGTCCTGCTCGAAGGCCCCAGCGACGCCGCGGCGGTCGACGCGCTGGCCTTGAGCCGTGGCCGGGACCTGGCCGCCGAAGGGATCTGCGTCCTGCCGATGGGCGGTGCGATGAGCGTCGGGCGCTTCACTCCCCTGCTCGGGCCGTCCGGCCTGGGCCTGAGTCTCACTGGACTCTGCGACGAGGCGGAGCGGCCGTACTACGCCCGCGGGTGGGAGCGGGCCGGCGAGGCGCGGCAGGAGTTCTTCGTCTGCGCGGCGGACCTGGAGGACGAGCTCATCCGGGCGCTGGGCGTGTCGCGGGTGGAGGAGCTCGTCCGGGCGGAGGGCGACTGGCGTGCCCTGCGGACCTTCCTGCGCCAGCCCGCGCAGAGCGGCCGCACCGATCATCAGCGGCTGCGGCGCTTCTTCGGCACGAAGAAGGGGCGCAAGATCCGGTACGGCCACGTCCTGGTCGAAGCCCTCGACCAGGACCGCGTACCCGCCCCGCTCGCCGACCTGTTCGCCGCTCTCTGACCGCGTGATGCGCGGCAGGCCCTCGGCCGTGTCGATCAGGCCGCCGCGACACACGCCCCTAGCGGGCGCCCCATCCCAGGTCCACCGGGGTGTTGGTGCCCAGGCCGCCGGACCGGCCCGCGTAGAGGCGGGCCGTGCCGTCGGCCCAGATCGCGAGGGTGTCCGGAAGGCCGTCGCCCGTCAGGTCGCCGGCACCGGCCATGCTCCGTACGACGCCCCAGCCGGTGGAGACCTGGCGGCGGTCGCCGAGGCCGTTCCGGATGCCCGGATACAGCCACAGGGTTCCGCCGTTGTCCACGGCGAGCACGTCCGGGAGGGCGTCGCCGGTCAGGTCGCCCGCGCCCGTCGACAGGCGCATGGTGTCCCAGCTGGTCCCGATCTGCTTCTCGGCGCCGAGGCCGTCGGACCGGCCCGCGTAGAGGTGGGCCGTGCCGTCGTTCCAGACGGCCATGAGGTCCGGGACGCCGTCGCCGGTGAGGTCGCCGACGCCGGTCATCCGCTGCACGATGCCCCAGCCGGTCGAGACCTGGCGGCGGTCGCCGAGGCCGTTGCGGATGCCCGGATACAGCCACAAGGTTCCGCCGTTGTCCACGGCGAGCACGTCCGGGAAGGCGTCGCCGGTCACCTTTCCCACGCCCGCCACCAGACGGATGCTGTCCCAGCCGGTCCCGATGGACGTGCGTGTCGCCACGCCGTCCTCCGCCCCCGGATAGAGGACGAGGTTGCCGCTTCCGCCGGTGGGCGTCGAGGCCTTGGGCCGCACCGCGATCACGTCCGGCGTCCCGTCGCCCGTCAGGTCGCCGCCCAGGCCGGTGAGCGCACGCAGGGGGAGTTCGGGCCTGGGCCACGGAATGGTGAAGACGGTGCGGTCCGTCGTGGACTCGTTGAGCGTCCAGAGCTCGTCCGTCGCCGGCCAGTAGGAGACGTTCTCGTTGTTGATGCCCGTACGGGTCCACAGACGCACCGGCTCACCGGGCCATGCGTGGTAGAGGCAGCTGGGGATGTTCGCGCCTCCTTCCACGAACTCGGGGCAGGGGGCGGAGACGACGAACCTGCCGCGGTTCATGGCGACGCCCTGCGCCCCGCTGACGGTGGAGGTGAAGGCGGCGACCGGCCGGGTCACGACCTCGGTGCCGATAACGTTCCCGCTGCTGTCCTTGACCGGCTCCGCCGTGGTCCGGGGCAGGCCCGTGGCGGGGTCCAGCGGCCAGCGCACGATCACCCCGGCGTCCAGGAACTGCTGCTGCGCGCCGGTGCGGACCCCGCTGACCTCGGTCGTGACGAGCGCGGGCTCGCCCCCGCTGAGGTCGAGCGACGCCCCCGCGAAGCAAGGCGGCGGCTTGGGGCCGCCGTCCACCCCCGCGTGGAAGGTTCCGCAGCTGCCCGGGTTCTCCTGGAGGTACTGCAACTGGTCGACCTGTGGCAGGGCGTAGGCGTGACCCGCCGCGTAGTACTTGCCGCCCGAGACGCCGACGCCGGTGCCGCTCGGGTCCGTGCGCCAGAACCGGGTGAGGTCGAACAGGGCCATGCCGGAGGCGGTGGACACGTAGAGGCGGTTCTTGTACCAGGTCACGGAGTCCGCGTGACCGCTCAGCCCGGTGAAGCCCGTGGGCGTCGGGGTGACCAGCAGGACGTGGCGGTAGCGCACGGCCGCCGGATCGGTCACGTCGGTGAGGGTGACGCGGATCGGGCCGCCTCCGGACTTGTACCAGCTGGAGACCACGATGCGCCGGCCGCCCACGAGCTGGGCGTTCTCCGGAGCCTCGCCGGAACCCGTCAGGCCCTGCGGCACGTAGACCAACGTGCTGCTGTCCTCGCCGGCCTCCCAGCAGAAGCCCTTGGCCCCCGCCGCGTTGGTCGGATGGCACAGCGGGCGCGCGGCACGGTTCAGGTCCGCGACGACCTGACTCATCGCCACCCGGGGGACTCCGCTTCCGCCGTTCTCGACGGCGGCGATGTCCAGAGCGAACCGTGTCCGGCGCTCCGGCCGAACGCCGTTCTCGGATTCGGTCAGGGCCATCTTCCATGTCGGCTCGACAGCCCTGGTCGTGATGGCCGCGGCGACGACCTCCCCGTTCGGGACCGTCGCCGCCGCCGCGGGCTGCGGCAGGAGACCCACCGTCAGCAGAGCCGCCGTCACCCATCCCGTGACATGACCGCCACGCCCCCACCTCGGCATTCGAAACCCTTCGCGTCGCCACTGACTGAGCCCGCAGACTACCCCGCAGGCTGGTCCCCCAGCCGCTGCAGGGGGTGAGGTCGGGCCGGCGGAGGTGACGGCGCCGGACGGGATGCCGGACGGGCCCACCGTGAGCGCCACCGTAAGGATTTCGTAGCCTCGACGGAGCGATCGGCGCCGCGCGGTCCCGTTGAATGGGCGGAGAGAAGACTCCGGCCTGAAAGGGGCGCGCCATGGACAGCGTGACGAGGAAGAGACTGACAGCCGTGGTCACGGCCGTCGGTGCCGTGGTCGTGACCGTCGGGCTCGTGTGGTTCCAGCCCTGGCGGCTCTGGGTCGACGAGACCGTACGGGAGGAACTGCCCTCCGCCGCGATGCCCGTGACGGCATCCCCCACGGCGTCCCCCCACGCCGGCCGGCCGACGGCTCCCGCGCCGGGTGCCGGCCCGCGGACCCTCGCCCGGGGATCGCTGATCAGCCACGAACACGCCACCACGGGCACCGCGCAGATCATCCGACTGGCGGACGGACGGCACACCCTCCGCCTTGAGGGCCTGGACACGAGCAGCGGTCCCGACCTCCGCGTCTGGCTGACGGACGCGCCGGTCAGGCCTGGGACGGCCGGCTGGCGCGTGTTCGACGACGGGAAGTACGTCAGCCTGGGCGCGTTGAAGGGCAACAAGGGAGACCAGAACTACCCGCTGCCCGCCGATGTCGACTGGAGCGCCTACACCAGCGTCAGCATCTGGTGCGATCGCTTCGACGTCTCCTTCGGAGCGGCGGAGCTGGTCCGCGTCTGAGGGGCGGGGGCGGCCTGTGGCCGTCCGGGGTCGGTGTGGGCGGAATAGGTCCCTGGCCGTCCGAGGTCGGGGTGGAGTGGCGTACGTCCCGGGCGTACGGGGTCGGGGTGGAGTGGCGTACGCGCCATGACGGAAGTCTTACGGGCCCGCGTGGGTCGGTCACCGGAGCGGCTCCCGTGGACGGGATGCAGCGACAGGACTTCGTCCACGTCGGCGATGTGGCGCCCGCCAACGTGCTCGCCTGGAGGGTGCCGGCGACCTGCCCGCCCGCGCGTGCGGGCGCGGGTGCGGCGCCGGGCGGCAGCGGCCGTGACCAGCGGGACGCGGATCCGGCGCCCCGTCACGTACACCAGCAGCGGTGCCAGCACGGCGGCGGCCATGATCAGGACGAGGGTGCCCGGGTTCGTCATGCGCGGCGGGTCCTTCGCCGGTCAGGGGGCGGCGAGGGCGGGTGGGGTCTCCGTGTTCCGGGCCATCGGCATCTCCCTCGCGGGTGGCGTGCGGAGGCCACCCCGCGACAGCGCGCACGGCCGTGACTGCCACTCTCACCCCTAGGTCCCGTCCCGACGACCAGGTGTACGCCGTCGGGGGGAGGCCGCGGGCCGGGCGGGTCCGTGCGGGCGGACGTCCCGAGCGTCGGCGCCCTCGACCGTCGCTCCCGGGTGTCGCTGTACGGCTGCCGGTCCCCACCGCCCTACCGTGGCCCCTTGGTCCGACAACCGATCCGATCATCGACAAGGGTGAGCGCATGTCCGAGCGGAACACCGGCGAAGTCGTCACGCTGACCGTCCTGGAGCAGGACCGGGCGCTCCTCCTGCGGGCCGCCGGCGGTGTGGAACCGCCGGCGAGCCTCCCGGTGGTGGACGACCGGGGCCGGGTGATCGGCGTCTACACCCTCTCGCCCGGCGACAGCACCGACGACTTCCCTCCGCTGGGCAGCCTGAAGGTGGGGCACGCCCGGAACGACGACTCGGCTCCGTAGGCGGGTTGCTCCTGCGGGCGGGAGCGCCGACGCGCCCGGTGCCCGGGCTGTGGCGCCCGGCGGGTGCCCGAGCCGCCCGTCGGCGAAGCCTGGTCCGCATGCCCGCGGCCACCTACGCCTCGACGGCGGGGACTCCGATCCCTGGCAGGGCCATGACCGCGACGTGAGCCGCCTACCGGTCAGCCCTGCGGGAGGAGAGCCGCGCGGGCCTCCCGTACCGCCTCCTCCGGGTCCAGGCGGACGCCCCTGTCGTACGCCACCGCGAAGGCGTCCGCTCCCAGCGCGGCCCGTGCCGTGGCGGTGACCCGGTCGACGTCGGCGCGTTCGGCGGGCGGCAGCGGGGCACCGGCCCGGCGCCGGGCGGCCGCCGCGGCGCCCAGGAGGACGGCCGCGCATGTGGCGGCGGGGCCGTCGCCGGTCAGGGCGGCCGCGCCGGCGAGGCCCTCCAGGGAGAGGGCCAGGGCGCGGGGCTCGGCGAGGGCGCGGGCGATCTCCAGGCCGGCGAGGTGGTGGGAGGCCGCCCCGCGCGCGTCGCCGCGCAGCTCGGCGACGAAGCCGAGCTCGGCCAGGAGCAGGTGGTCGCCGGCCTGGGAGGAGACGTCGGCGTAGCCGTCACGGATGCGCAGCAGGTACGCCTCGGCCCCGTCGAGGTCACCCGAGCGGCGGGCGCCGAGGGCGAGGCCCATCTCGGAGTGGATCTCGCCGTACTTGTGGCCCTGTTCGACGGCGATCCGACGCGCCCGCTCGTGCAGGTCGCGGGCGCGGTCCCAGTCGCGGGCGAGCAGCGCGAGCCGCCCGAGGCCGGAGAGCCGGGCGGAGACCTCCGCCTCCAGGCCCAACTCCCGGGCCATGCGCAGCCCTTCGTGCTGCCGACGCTCCGCTTCCGCGTACTCGCCCTTGATCTCGGCGAGCGCGGCGAGTGGCGAAACGGTCTGCAACTCACCCCACTGGTCGCCCAGTTCGCCGAAGAGCTGAGCACTGCGCAGCCCGTCGCGGCCGAGCCCCGCGAGGTCGCCACGGACCAGCGCGAGCGTGGCGCGCAGACCGAGCGTGGCGGCGGTGCCCCACCGGTCGTCCGCGCGGGTGAACAGGGCGAGGGCACGGGTGTTCAGCTCGCCGCCGCCGACCGTGTCCCCCGCGCTGAACAGTCCGTACGCGCAGAGCCAGAGCGCACGGGCCTGGCGTACGGGGTCCGAGATGGCGTCGGCGGTGGGGGTGGCGGTGAGGCCGTGGGCGTCCGCCGTCGCGGCCGCTGCCGTGTGATCTCCGGTGAGCAGGGCGAAGGCGGCGTGCAGGAGGGTCAGTTCGGCGGCCGCGGGAGGGCGGCGGTCAGCGGACCTGGAGGAGGCGGGATCGGCGCTGTCCGAGGCGTCGCCCGTGGCGGCGAGGATCACGCCCAGGCCGCGGCGGGCCTCGGTGAGGCGGCCGCACAGCAGCCACCACCAGGCCAGGGCGGTGCCCAGCCGGACCGCCTCCTCCGGCTCGCCCGCGTCCGCCCGGCGCACCGCCTCGTCGAGCGCCGAGCGCAGGTTGCCGGCCTCGGCGTCCAGCCGGGCCAGCCAGGTTCGCTGCTCGGCGCCGCGCAGCCGTGGCTCGGCGTGCTCGGCCAGGGCCCGGTAGTGGCGGAGATGCCGGCCCCGTACGGCGGTGACGTCCTCTCGCTCGTGGAGCCGCTCGGTCGCATACGCGGCGACGGACTCCAGGAGCCGGTAGCGGGGGCCGGTGGGGCCGTGCACCACGATCACGAGGGACCGGGCGACCAGCCGGGTGACGAGGTCCAGCACCTCGTCCCGGGCGACGCCGTCCCCCGCGCAGACCGCTTCGGCCGCTGCCAGGTCGCAACCGTCGCCGGGAACGGCGAGGCGGCGCAGGACGATGCGTTCCGGCGGGCTCAGCAGCTCCCAGCTCCAGTCGATCACCGCCCGCAGCGTCTGCTGGCGGGCCGGGGCGCCGCGCTGCCCGAAGGTCAGCAGCCGGAAGCGGTCGTCGAGCCGTGCCGCCAACTCCTCCACCCCGAGAGCGCGTACGCGGGTGGCCGCCAGCTCCAGCGCCAGCGGGATGCCGTCGAGCCGGCGGCAGATCTCGGCGACGGCCCGGCGCTCGGGCGCGTCCGGCGCGTCCGGGTCGCGCGGGAAGCCGGGGGTGGCGGCGGCCGCGCGCTCCATGAACATCCGGACCGCGTCGGCGGGCGGCAGCGGCTCGACCAGGAACATCGCCTCGCCCGCCACGCCCAGCGTCTCCTGGCCGGTGGCGAGGACCCGCAGGCCGGGGGCGGTGCGCAGGAGCAGCTGGGTCAGTTCCGCGGCGGCCTCGACGACGTGCTCGCAGTTGTCCAGGACGAGGAGGGTGCGGCGGTCGCGCAGGGCGGCGGCGAGGCGGTGCGGCAGGGAGGGGGTTCCGGTGCCGGTGCCCGGCACCGCGTGCGGGGCGTCGTCGCGGATGCCGAGGGTGGCGGCGACGACCTGGGCCAGGTCGGCGGGGGTGCCGGCGCGGATGCCGGAGAACTCCACGAACCAGGGCCCGTCCGCCGGTTCACCGGTCCGGTCACCGTCCCGCTCGGCGGTGGCCGCCGCCACGGCCAGCCGGGTCTTGCCGACGCCGCCGGGCCCGGTGAGCGTCACCAGCCGTGCGCCGGCCAGCAGTCGGGATATCTCCGCGAGCGCCCTGCCCCGGCCGACGAGGGGGGTGAGGGGGACGGGGAGGTTGCCGTCGGAGTGGCGGGAGTACCGGGCGGGGGGCGCGCCCGATCGGGCATCCGCCGGGTACGGGGTGGGCTCGGTGGACAGGACGCCGGCGGTGTGCGGGGGGCCGCCGACGGTGTGCGGGGGGCCGCCGGTGGACGGGGTACTCGCGGGGGGCGGGGTGACCACGAGGGACGGCGTACCCGCACCCCGCCGAGCGGCCACGCTCGATCGGGCACGCTCATACGGGGTGGCCACGGCAGCTCGGCCACCCGCGTGCGGGGTGGGCATGGCACCTTGTGCCGGGGCCGGATCCGCCCACCCCGCGGAGCCGCCCGCCGATGCCCCGTACGCGTGCCCCTTCGCGCTCAGCCACGGCTCCTGCCGCAGCACGGCCCCGTGCAGCGCCGCCAGTTCGGGGCTCGGGTCGACCCCCAGCTCCCCCGCCAGCCGGGTGCGCAGGTCCTCGTACGACGTGAGCGCCTCGCTCTGGCGCCCCGCCGCGTACAGGGCCCTCATCTGCACAGCGCGCAGGCGCTCCCGCAGCGGGTGTCGCACCACGAGGCCCGCGAGCTCCCCGGCGAGGAGCGCGTGGTCCCCCGCCTCCAGGAGTGCCTCCGCCTGTTCCTCAAGCACGGAGAGCCGCTGCTCGGTGAGGCGCTGGGCGGCCTCCCGTACGAACGGGCCGTCCGCGAAGTCGGCGTACGCCGGTCCCCGCCACAGCTCCAGGGCCTCGGTGAGCAGCGCGGCCCGCTCGCGCGGGTCCCGGACGGGGCGGGCCTCGGTCACCAGGGCGTGGAAGCGTACGGCGTCCACGTCGTCGCCGTCGTCGAGCCGCAGGCGGTAGCCGGGGGGCCGGCGGACCACCCGCTCGCGGCCGATGACCCGGCGCAGCTGGGAGATCTTGGCCTGGAGGGCGCCCGTGGGCCTGCCCGGAGGCGCATCGCCCCACAGGTCGTGGATGAGGCGGTCGGTGGAGACCGGTTCCCCGTCGTGCGCGAGCAGGTCCGCCAGCAGGGCCCGGACCTTGGCCTCGGGGACCCTGACCTCCTGCCCCGCGTCGTCCCACACCACGAGTGGCCCGAGCACCCCAAACCGCATAGCCGCCACCGTACATGTCCGGTGGAGCGGCGCCCGGCCGTCGGCCGCCCCGAAGGTTTTCCGAAGGTTTCCCGAAGGACCCGGGCGCAGAGTCGTTTCCGCCGGTGGCCACGCCGCACCGCCCGCCGCCGTCCGTCCCCGCGCCCCCCACCTCCCGTACGGAACCACGGAAATCTGGAGCACACCCCCATGAGCACCGCACCCGACGCGGCGCCCGCCGCCGCTGTGGCACGGGAGCCGAAGCACGGGGGCGTCGAACAGCAGAGGCTTCCGCTCTTCGCACTGCTGGCCCTCGCCACCGCCGTCTTCGTCACCAGCCTCACCGAGACCCTCCCCGCCGGCCTGCTGCCCGCGATGAGCCGCGACCTTCGGGTGAGCGAGTCCGCGGCCGGCCAGACGGTCACCGTCTACGCGATCGGCACCGCCCTGACCGCGATCCCGCTCACCGCGGCCACCGCCGGCTGGCGGCGCAAGAGGCTGCTGCTGACGGCCATGGGCGGGTTCGCCCTCGGCAACACCGTGACGGCCGTGTCGTCGGTCTTCGAAGTGACGATGGCGGCCCGGTTCGTCGCCGGTGTCGCGGCCGGTCTCGCCTGGGCCCTGCTCGCCGGGTACGCCCGCCGCATGGCCCCCGTCCATCTCCAGGGCAAGGCGATGGCCGTCGCCATGGCCGGTATCCCCGTCGCCCTCTCCCTCGGCGTGCCCGCCGGTACGTTCCTCGGCGACTGGCTGGGCTGGCGAGTGGCCTTCCTCGCGATGACGGTCCTCACCGTCGTGCTTCTGGTGTGGATCGTCGCGGCCGTACCGGACCATCCCGGCCAGGGGCGCGGCGAGCGGCCGAGGCTGTTGCGGACCCTGCGCCTCCCCGGGGTCGCCCCGGTTCTCTTCGTCACGCTGGTCTTCGTCCTCGCGCACACCATCCTGTACGCGTACATCGCCACGTACCTCGACGACCTGGGCCTGGGCGGCTCGACCGGTCTGATCCTGCTGGTCTTCGGCGCCGCCTCGCTGGCGAGCATCTGGATCGTCGGCGCGCGGATCAACCGCCGGCTGCGCGGCCTCACCGTCGGCGGCGCCCTTCTCGTCGCCGTCGCCGCGCTGCTCCTGGCCGTCCTCTCCGACATCACCGCGCTCGTCTACGCCGCCACGGTGCTGTGGGGTCTCGGCTGGGGTGGCGTGCCCACCTTGCTGCAGACCGCCGTTGGTGACGCGGGCGGCGAATCGGCCGACGCGGCCCAGGCGATGCTCGTCACGCTGTGGAACGTGGCGATGGCGGGCGGCGGCATCGTCGGCGGCATCCTGCTCGACGTGATCGGCAGCGAGGCCTTCCCCTGGGCGGTTCTGCTGCTCCTGCTGCCGGTGATCGCGGTCGTGCTCCACGCCCGTCAGGCGGGCTTCCCCGCCCGGCGCCCGGTGGTGCCGGCGGAGGAGTCCCCGGCGCCGGCGGCGTGACATGGAAGCTCCGGGCGCCTGTCGGCGCGGCACGAACACCTCGCGGCACGAACACCTCGTG
Organism: Streptomyces sp. NPDC036822; assembly: GCF_055609145.1. Lineage (NCBI taxonomy): Bacteria > Bacillati > Actinomycetota > Actinomycetes > Kitasatosporales > Streptomycetaceae > Streptomyces > Streptomyces sp. NPDC036822. The sequence goes on along the minus strand of NZ_JBVJPY010000005.1, from coordinate 153,708 downwards.
AAGCAGTCCCGGTCGGCCTGTGCGGACGCCGCCTCGCGCAGGCACGCGCCGAAAACCACCGCCCCGCCCACACTGCCCCCTGCTCCCACTGCCCCCACCGTCCCGCGCCGGACCTCAGGAGGAGACCGCACGTGCCCGCCACCACCAGGAAACAGGTGCATCTCGCAGCGCAGCTGCCCGGCATCCACAACGTGACCGTCTGGTCGGACCCGCGCTCCGGGAGCCAGATATCTCCCGACTCCTTCATCCGGCTCGCGCAGACCGTCGAGCGCGGCAGGTTCGACTTCTTCTTCCTCGCCGAAGGGCTGCGGCTGCGCGAGCACAAGGGGCGGGTCTACGACCTGGACATCGCGGGACGCCCGGAGAACCTGACCATGCTGAGCGCCCTGGCCGCCGTCACCACCCGTCTGGGCCTCGCCGCCACGGTCAACGCCACCTTCAACGAGCCGTACGAGGTGGCGCGCCGGTTCGCCACCCTGGACCGGCTCAGCGGCGGCCGGGCCGCCTGGAACGTGGTCACCAGTCACGACGCGTTCACCGGCGAGAACTTCCGCCGGGGCGGCTTCCTCCCCGAGGCCGACCGCTACACCCGGGCCGCCGAATTCCTCACCGTCGCACGGAAGTTGTGGGACAGCTGGGCGGACGGCGATGTGAAGGCCGACGCGGCCGCCGGAGAGTTCGTCGCGCCGGGGGCCGGCCGCTTCGCCCACCGGGGGCAGCACTTCGACATCTCCGGCCGGTTCACCACCCCGCCCGGACCGCAGGGCCACCCGGTGATCATCCAGTCCGGCGAGTCCGACGCCGGCCGGGAGTTCGCCGCCTCCGACGCCGAGGTCGTCTTCAGCAAGCACAACCGGATCGACGCGGCCCGGGACTTCTACCGGGACGTGAAGCGGCGCTTGGCCGCGTACGGCCGGAGCCCCGACGATCTGCTGATCCTCCCCACCGCCGACGCGGTCGTCGCGGACACCGACGAGGAGGCCGCCGCGTACGCCGAGGAGATCAGCCGGGAGCTGGTGAGCCCGCAGACCGCGATCGCCCACCTGGAGGCGGTCTGGGGCCGCGACCTGTCCGCCTACGACCCGGACGGGCCGCTGCCCGACATCGAGCCCGAGGACGAAGCTCACTTCCTGAAGGGGCACTCCGTCTTCCGCAAGGGCCGGGCGGAGACGGCGCGGCGGTGGCGCAGGCTCGCGGAGGAGCGGAACCTCTCCATCCGGGAGCTGGTCATCGAGGTCGGCGGACGCCGGACGTTCGTCGGCAGCCCCCGGACGGTCGCCGACGCCATCGACGACTACGTGCAGACCGGGGGCGCCGACGGTTTCGTCCTCGTCCCCCACCTCACCCCGGGCGGCCTGGACGACTTCGTGGACCGGGTCGTGCCGATCCTCCAGGAGAAGGGCGTCCACCGCGACGACTACACCGGCACCACGCTCCGCGACCACCTGGGTCTGTCCGCCGCGCCCCGCCCCGCCGGCTGGGGCGGCCCCGGAAAAGCCCGGGGCGACAGGCCCGACGACAAGGAGACCTCCGCATGACCGGCACGAGCGGCGCGACGACCGGCGCGACCGGCACCACGACCGGCGCGACGTCGGGCACGTCCAGCACCGTCGGCGTGTCCGGCACCACGACCGGCACCGTCGGCGTGTCCGGCACCACGACCGGCACCGTCGGCGTGTCCGGCACCACGACCGGCACCGTCGGCGTGTCCGGCGCCACCGGCCCGACGGGCACCCCGGCTACCGCCGATTCCCCAAGCGCCCCAAGCGCCCCTCTGCACCTGGCCGTCGCGCTCGACGGTGCGGGCTGGCACCCGGCGGCCTGGCGCGAGAAGGACGCGCGGCCCGGTGAGCTGCTCGACGCCCCCTACTGGGCCGGCCTGGTCGCCGAGGCCGAGCGCGGCCTGCTCGACTTCGTCACCTTCGAGGACGCCCTCGGCCTCCAGTCCGCCGCCTTCCACCTCCCCGACGACCGCACCGACCAGGTCAGGGGCAGCATCGACGCGGTGCTGCTCGCCGCCCACCTCGCCCCGCTGACCACCCACATCGGCCTGGTCCCCACCACCAACGTCACCCACACGGAACCGTTCCACCTGGCCATCGGCATCGCGACCCTCGACCACGCGAGCCGGGGACGGGCCGGCTGGCGCCCGCAGGTGTCGTCCCGCGCGGCTGACGCCGCCCACTTCGGCCGCCGCACCACGCCCCGACTCACCGAGCAGGACGTGACCGACCCGGAGCTGATCTCCCGGCGCCTGCACGCCCTCTTCACTGAGGGCTCCGAGGTGGTGGAGGCGGCGCGGCGGCTCTGGGACAGCTGGGAGGACGACGCGGAGATGCGGGACGCGGCGACGGGCCGCTTCCTCGACCGCGACAAGGTCCACCCCATCGACTTCCAGGGCAGCACCTTCGGCGTGAAGGGCCCGTCGATCACCCCGCGCACCCCGCAGGGCCAGCCCCTGGTGGTGAGCCTCGCGCACGCCACCACGCCGTACGAGTTCGCGGCGCTCGGCTCGGACGTCGTCGCCGTCACGCCGCACGACCGGGCCGGCGCGGCGGCGATCCTCGCCCGGGTCGCCGAGGCGGTGGAGCGCACCGGCCGGGACGTGGAGGAACGCCCTCTCCGGATCTTCGCGGACCTCGTCGTCCTCCTGGACGACGAACCGGGCGCGGCCGCCCGGCGCAAGACCCGCCTGGACGAGGCGGCCGGAGCCGGACTCGCCTCCGACGCCCGGATCTTCGCCGGCACCCCCGCCGAACTGGCCGACCTGCTGCTCGACTGGCGCTCCACCGGCCTGGACGGCTTCCGCCTGCGGCCGGCCGCCCTTCCCCACGACCTCGAAGCGATCACCCGGGGTTTGGTCCCGGAGCTGCAACGGCGCGGGGTGTTCCGTACGGAGTACGCCTCCGCCACGCTGCGCGGCCACCTGGGCCTGGCACGCCCCACCAGCCGCTACGCGAAAGCCGACTGAGCGGCCACCATGGGGGCCTGGCGCACACGGACCACCCGAACTATGGTGTCCCACCACATACGCCCCTGACCTGCCACTTCCTACGGTGTGGCGACACCGAAACGTCCCGTACCTGCCTGGAAGTGGTGCACATGGCCGCCGCAACACCCTCCCCGACGCCACCGAACTCGCTCAAGCGCATCGTCGCCGCCTCCCTCATCGGCACCACCATCGAGTGGTACGACTTCTTCCTCTACGGCTCAGCCGCCGCGCTGGTCTTCAACAAGCTGTTCTTCCCGGACTCCGATCCGCTGGTGGGCACGCTGCTGTCGTTCCTGACGTACGCGGTCGGGTTCGCCGCCCGGCCGCTGGGCGCGCTCGTCTTCGGGCACTACGGGGACCGGCTCGGGCGCAAGAAGCTGCTGGTGCTCAGCCTGTTGCTGATGGGAGGCGCCACCTTCGCCATCGGGCTGCTGCCGACGCACGCCACCGTCGGGTCCGCCGCGCCCCTGCTGCTCACCGCGCTGCGTCTGGTGCAGGGCTTCGCGCTCGGCGGGGAGTGGGGCGGCGCGGTCCTGCTGGTGTCGGAGCACGGGGACGCCAAGCGGCGCGGCTTCTGGGCCTCGTGGCCGCAGACCGGTGCGCCGGCCGGTCAGTTGCTCGCGACCGGTGTGCTGTCCGCGCTGACCGCGCTGCTCTCCGACTCCGCCTTCCTCTCGTGGGGCTGGCGCATACCCTTCCTGCTCTCCGGTGTGCTGGTCATCGTCGGCCTGTGGATCCGCCTCTCGGTGGACGAGTCGCCCGTGTTCAAGGCGGCGCTCGCCGCGGCCGAGGAACGCAAGGCGGCGGCGGGACAGGTGGAGAAGATGCCGCTGGTCGCCGTCCTGAAGCACCACTGGCGCGATGTGCTCGTCGCGATGGGCGCGCGCATGGCGGAGAACATCAGCTACTACGTGATCACCGCGTTCATCCTCGTCTACGCCACGACCTCGGTGGGCCTGACCAAGCAGACCGCGCTGAACGCCGTCCTGATCGCCTCCGCCGTCCACTTCGCCGTCATCCCCCTCTGGGGCGCGCTCTCGGACCGGATCGGCCGCAAGCCCGTCTATCTCATCGGCGCGGTCGGTGTCGGCGCCTGGATGTTCCCGTTCTTCGCCCTCATCGACACCGGGAGTTTCGGCAGCCTGCTGCTCGCCGTCACCGTCGGTCTGGTCCTGCACGGTGCGATGTACGCCCCGCAGGCCGCGTTCTTCTCCGAGATGTTCGCGACCCGGATGCGCTACTCCGGGGCCTCCATCGGCGCGCAGTTCTCCTCGGTCGCCGCCGGCGCTCCGGCGCCGCTGATCGCCACGGCGCTGCTCGCGGACTACGGCTCCTCGACGCCGATCGCCCTCTACGTGATCGCCGCCGCGCTCCTGACGGTCGTCGCCCTCGCCTGCGCCCGCGAGACCCGCAACCTCGACCTCTCCGAGGTGGCCGAGGACGCCGCGCCGGCCGCGGCCCCGGTCCGCGCGGACGCCTGATCCGTACCGCGTCGACGCGAAGGGCGCCGGTTCCCGCGAGGGGCCGGCGCCCTTCGTGAGCGTGGCCTCAGCGGGTGACGGCCGGCGCCATGGCGTGCAGCCGCAGGGCCAGCTGGATCTCGAGGGCCCGGGCCGGGGACTGCCAGTCGGGGCCGAGGAGCCGTCCGATCCGTTCGATGCGCTGGGCGACGGTGTTCACATGGACGTGGAGGTCGTCCTTCGTCCGGGCGGGGCTCATGCCGCTCGCGAAGTACGCGTCCATCGTCCGCACCAGGTCCGTGCCACGGCGCGCGTCGTACGCGACGACCTCGCCGATGGTGCGCTCGACGAAGCCCTGGATGTCCCGGCCGTCGGCGAGGAGAAGACCGAGGAACCCCAGGTCCTCGGCGGCCGCGCCCTCTCCGGAGCGCTGCAGCAGACGCAGCGCGTCCAGGCAGCGGCGGGCCTCGTCGTACGCGGTGGCGACCCGGCCCGGCCGGGCGAGGGGGGCCTCCAAGGGAGCGGAGGCCCCGACCGTGACCGGCTCGCGCACGGCGCCGCCGAGGTGTCTGGCGGTCTGCCGGGCCAGGTCGGCGGCGCTCTCCCCGGGGCCGAGGGGAAGCAGCAGCACGGTGCCGCCGTCGCGCGCGGAGGCGAGGCCGTGCCGGGTGGCGGCCAGGTGCGAGGCGGCCGACCAGAGCCGCTGCCGGTCCGCGCTCTCCCGCACGCCGCTCTCGCCGTCGCCGCCGGCGCCGCCCCGGTCGATCCGGGCGGCGAGGACCACGTGGGGCGCGTCGACGTCGGTACGCAGGCGGGCGGCCCGCTCGCGCAGCAGGCGGCGGTCGCGGTCGGGCGCGTCGAGGAGGTCGTCGAGCAGTTCGCCGCGCACGCGCTGTTCCGCCTCGCCCGCCGAGCGGCGGGCCAGCAGGAGCAGGGAGGTGACGAGGGCGGCCCGCTCCAGCGTGCGCTGGTCGACGGGGTCGAGCTCCGGCTGGCCGCTCAGGACGAGGGCGCCGAAGGTCTCGCCGCCGGCCGACACGGCGGCCACCCACTGGTCGCCGTCCCGGATCGCGCGGCCGTCGGCGAGCGGGGCGGAGCTCCGCGCGCCCTCGACGAACTCGACCGCGCCGCCGAGGACTTCGGAGACGGCGCTCGCGACGTCGAGGACGCCGCCGCCGCGCAGCACGAGCTCGGTGAGCCGGTCGTGGACCTCCGAGGCCCGTTCGATGACCCCGCTGTGCTCGCGGATGATGTCGTTGGCCCGCTCCAGTTCGGCGAGGGCCGAACGGGTCTCGGCGAGGAGGTTGGCCGTGTCGATGGCGACGGCGGCGTGCGCGGCGAAGGAGCCGAGCAGGGCGACCTGCTCCCTTTCGAAGACGCGTGCGCGCCGGTCGGCGGCGAAGAGCACGCCGATGACCTGGCTGCCGAGGGTCAGCGGGACACCGAGGATGGCGACGAGCCCTTCGTCCCCGACGGCGGTGTCGATGGTGCGGGTGTGCTGGAAGCGCGGGTCGTCGAAGTAGTCGTCGGTGACGTAGGGGCGGGCGGTCTGGGCGACCAGGCCGCCGAGCCCTTCGCCCATGCCGAGCCGGAGCTGCTGGAAGCGCGCCGACACCGAGCCCTCGGTCACGCGCATGTAGGTGTCGCCCGCGACGGGGTCGTTGAGGCTGAGGTAGGCGACCTCGGTGCCGAGGAGGGAGCGGGCGCGCTGGACGATGGCGCGGAGCACCGCGTCGAGGTCGCGCAGTCCCGCGAGGTCGTGGGCGGTCTCGAAGAGGGCGGAGAGCTCGGCCTCGCGGCGCCGTCGCCCTTCCAGCTCGGCCCGTACGCGCAGGGCGAGCTGCTTGGCCTGTTCGAGTTCGGCCAGCGCCTCGGGGCCCGCGCCGCTCGCACGGGCGAGCAGCACGGGCCGGTCGTACGCCTCCGTCGCGGCTCCTCGGGCGAGGAGCTCCAGGTAGGAGACCTGTTCGTGGGACATGGACACAGGGATACCTGCCGTACGGGTGATCGCACCAGCCCTGTGGACAACCCTCAGTGCGCGGTCCAGCCGCCGTCGAGGGTCAGGGAGGTGCCGGTGATGAAGGAGGCCTGGGGGGTGCAGAGGTAGAGCACCGCTTCGGCGACCTCGTCCGGCTCGATGAGCCGCTTGAGCGCCGAGTCCTTCAGGAGGACCTCGGTCAGGACGCGCTCCGGCGGGATGTAGTGGGCGGCCGCCTGGTCGGCGATCTGCCGTTCGACCAGGGGCGTACGCACATAGCCGGGGTTGACGCAGTTGGAGGTGACCCCGTGAGCGGCGCCTTCCAGCGCGGCGGTCTTGGAGAGTCCTTCGAGACCGTGTTTGGCGGCCACATAGGCGGACTTGTAGGCGGAGGCGCGCAGACCGTGGACGGAGGAGAGGTTGACGATACGGCCCCAGCCCTGGGCGTACATGTGCGGCAGGGCGCCCCTGATCAGCCGGAAGGGGGCTTCCAGCATCACGGTGAGCACGGTGTGGAAGACGTCCGGCGGGAACTCCTCGATGGGGCGGACCAGCTGCAGACCGGCGTTGTTGACGAGGATGTCGGCGCCCGCGGCGGCGGCCTCCGCGGCGTCCAGGTCGGTGAGGTCCAGGATCTGCGGCTCGACCGTGCCCGCCAGGCCGGTGGCCTGGTCGGCGAGGGCGGCGAGCCCCTCGGCGGCGCGGTCGACGGCTCTGACCCGGGCCCCGGCGGCGGCGAGCCGGAGCGCGCAGGCGCGTCCGATGCCCCCGGCCGCGCCGGTGACGAGCGCGCTGCGGCCGGTGAGGTCGAGCGTGAGGTGTGCGGGGGTGGTCCCCGGCGCGGGCGCCGGCGGCTCGGCCGGGATCCGCGCCGGGCGGGACGGCGGGACCGGTGCCGGGGCCGCTGCGGGGTCGGAGGTGGTGGGGGCGCTCATGCTCCGCACCTTATGAAGCGCCCCACCGTCAACCGATGTGTGCCGGGCCCATACTTCCGCCTGGTGGCGTGGTGTCGAACCATGTGGGTTCGTCGGCAAGCGCCTGCTCGATCCGGAAGTGCGAGAACCGCTTCATCTCGGGGAGCCGGTCCACCTCGAACCAGCCGACGTCCGTGGACTCCTCGTCGTTCACGCGGGCCTCGCCGCCGACGGCCCGGCACCGGAACGAGATGTCCATGAACTGGCACTGGTCGCCGTTGGGATAGACGACGGGCTTGCGCAGCGTCTGGACGAGCACGACCCGCTCGACCTCGCAGCGCACCGCGGTCTCCTCGTACACCTCGCGCACCGCGCAGTCGGCGGGCTGCTCGCCGGGCTCGACGATGCCGCCGATGATCGACCACAGGCCGTTGTCGGACCGCCGTCCGAGCAGGACGCGGCCACGGTCGTCGAAGACGACGGCGCTCACGCCGGGCAGGAACAGCAACTGGTGGCCGGCGCTGGCCCGCAGCTCGCGGATGAAGTCAGGTGTACCCATGCGTCGACCCTAGAGGTTGGCTGATCAGGCACCGGAGGGGCGGGCCTCGCGGCGGGCGCGCAGGAGGCGGAGCGCCGACCAGCCGAGACCGGCGGCGGCGAGGCCGGCCAGGAGCGCCTCGGGCAGGGTGCCCATGCGGGTGGCCGGGGTGAGAGAGGAGCGCAGCGGCACCTCGTCGACCAGCACGTCGGGGGTGAACATCCGCGACTCCCGCACGATCTTCCCGTCCGGCATGATGATCGCGCTGACGCCGCTGGTGACGGGGACGACCACGGACCGGCTGTGCTCGACGGCCCGGACCCGGGACATCGCCAGCTGCTGGTAGGTCATCTCGCTGCGGCCGAAGGTGGCGTTGTTGCTCGGTACGGTGATCAGCTGGGCGCCGTGGGTGACGGTGTCCCGCACGGCCCAGTCGAAGGCGGCTTCGTAGCAGGTGGCCAGGCCGACGCGCGTCCCGGCGAGATCGAAGACGCCGATCGCGTCGCCGGGCCCGAAGTCACGGCTCACCCGGTCCACGTCGCTGTTGAAGAGCCGCACGAAGGACCGCATCGGAATGTACTCGCCGAAGGGCTGGACGTGCCGCTTGTCGTAGGTGGCGACGGGGCCTTTATCCGGGTCCCACTCGATGAGGGTGTTGCGCAGCTTCCCGGTGTCGGGGGCGATGACCGCGCCGATCACGGTCGGGACGCCGATCGCCCCGACCGCCTCGTCGATGACGTCCCGCGCGTCGGGGTTGGCCAGGGGATCGATGTCGGAGGAGTTCTCCGGCCACAGCACGAAGTCCGGCTGGGGCTCCCGGCCGGCCTTGACGTCCGCGGCGAGCTCCTTGGTCCGGTCGGCGTGGTTGTCGAGGACGGCACGCCGCTGGGAGTTGAAGTCGAGGCCCAGGCGGGGCACGTTGCCCTGCACCGCGGCGACGGTGGCGGTGCCGTCCTCCGCCGAGTCGTCGACCAGGGGCAGCGCGGCCACGGCGCCGGTGACCGGGACCAGGACGGCGAGGACGGCCGCGGCGAGGGGGCGGCGCGCGAGGGCGCCGGTCGCGCTGCGGGCACGGAGCTGCCGGACGGTCTCGTGGAGGCCGAACCCGCAGAGCGCGACGGCGAACCCGAGCACCGGTGTGCCGCCCACGGCGGCCAGCGGCAGGAAGGCTCCGTCGGCCTGCCCGAAGGCGATCTTGCCCCAGGGGAATCCGCCGAACGGGACACGCGCGCGGGCCGCCTCGGCGAGGATCCACACCGCGGCCGCGAACACCGGCCACGCGGGCAGCCGCGAGACGACCGCGATCCCCAGACCCGCGGCGGCGACGAACAGCGCCTCCACCGCCGCGAGGGCGACCCACGGCACCGGGCCGACCTCCTCGCCCGTCCAGACGAGCAGGGGCAGCAGGAAGCCGAGGCCCGCGAGATAGCCGAGGCCGAACCCGGCGCGCGGGCGACGGCCCCGCAGGGCCCAGCCGAGCAGCGCGAAGCCGGGCAGCGCGAGCCACCACAGCGGGCGCGGCGGGAAGCTCAGGAAGAGCAGGAGCCCGGACAGCGCGGCGGCGCCCGGCCGCACGAGACGCCGTCCGAGACGCCGCAGCCGACGGCCGGCGGCCGGTTCGGGTTCCGCGGCGGGGCCGGAGGCGTCGACGGGGGTGAAGGTGGTGCTCACACGCGGAGTCTACGGCGCGGCCCGCCGAGGGCAGGAGTCCGGTCCAGACCTCTTCCTCGTGTGGCGGGGCGTCGCCACCCCCCTCCGCTGCAACGTTTCTGCGCTTTCCCTCCACAAACCCCCGGCGCCCCCGTTACGGTGTCCGCCAGGCTGATCGGGGGTCGACGGGGATGACTGCACCACCTGCGGCTGAGCGGGTGGCCGCGCGCGAGCGCGGCCGGGCGCCGGACGTCGCCGGGGTGGTGATCCTGGGCGCCTGCGCGGCGTGGTCGCTGGTCAGCGCCGCCGGACGCGAGGCCCGCCCGGAGGGGATCCTCCTCGCCGTCCTCGCCCTCTCCGCCGGATACGCCTGCGGCCGGATCTGCGGCACCCTCCTGCCCGTCGCCGCGGCGGCGGCCGCGTCGCTCGCCGCGCTCGGGCCGGCGCTCGCCTCGGGACCCGGCGTGCCCGGTGCCACTCCGGCGGCTTCCGTGCCGCCGGGGCACACGGGAGCGACCGCCGCGCTGCTCGTCCTCGCGGCCGGCGCGGCCTGCTGCGCGGCCGTGGCGGCCGGCTCGGGGCCCGCGCGGCTGGTGCTGCGGGGGCTGGCGCTCGCGGTGGCGGGTGTGGCGATGGCGCTGGGCTCGGTGGTGGGCGCGCTGGCGGCGCTGGGGGTCCTGCTCTGCTCGCTCGCGGCGGTACGCATGCGTCGCCGGGCCCTCGGTCTCGCGGGGCTGGTGCTGGCGACGGGCCTGGTCGTGGGGGCGTCCTGGGCGGTGGCGGAGGACGCCCTGCCCGAGGGCCTCACGGTGTCGCTGGAGGGCCAGCTGACCGGCCACAGGGTCCTGCTGTGGCGGGACGCCGTGGCGCTGGCGGAGGAGAACCCGCTCCTGGGCGCCGGTCCCGACCGGTTCGGGGCGCTGAGCCCGACGTCCCGGGAGACGCTCGCGGCGGACGGCAAACCGCATTCCGCGCCGCTCCAGCAGGCGGCGGAGCAGGGCGTGCCGGGAGTGGTGCTCCTCGGTGCGGCGTACGGCTGGCTGGTGTGGGGCCTGGGAGTCTCGCCGCGCTCGACGGCGGTGGTCCTGACGGCCGGGGCCACCCTGACGGCGCTCGCCGCCCTGGCGACGGTGGGCAACGCCCTGAGCTTCACACCCGTGACCGCGGGCATCGGCCTCCTCGCGGGCCTCGCGACGGCCCGCTCCCCCGCCCCGGACCCGGGCGGCGGATGGCGGGCCGGCGTACGGGGCGAGGCGTAGGCCCGCGAGCGCCGGGGGACGCCGACGGCGCGGCGAGGCTCCGGCGCGGGGGGCGGACGTCAGGAATGAGCGCCCGGACGCCGGCAGAGCCACGAGACCGGCGCGGAAGCGGGCAACGGAACACGCGCCGAGAACGACGGCGTACGGAACGGGCGGGGGCCTGACGTACCGGACGAGCCCCGGACCGGCCGTCGTTCTGGGCGCGTGCGGAACGGGCCCGGGCCTAGGCGTACGGGACGACACGTGAGGCCCCGGCCCACGGCTCAGCGCGAGGCCGACGGCTCCGCCCGTCTCACGCGCTCGTCGGCCCCGTCGGGGTCGGAGGTGCCGGGGGGATCGTGGGGCCGGTGGGGGCGATCGGCTCCCCGGGCACGGCCGGGGCGGCGGTGGCGCCACGGCCCAGGCGGTCGCGGATGACGCGGACCGCCTCCTCCGCGTCGTCGACCGTGACGGTGAACACGCGCCCGCCGTCGAGTTCCAGCACGAGCGCCTCGCCCCGGCGGACGATGACCCCCGTGCCCTTCTCGGGGCGCCAGCGGTAGCCCCAGCCGCCCCAGTGACGCGGTGTGACCGGCGCGACCTCGACGCCGACCACCTGCGACAGCGGGATCCGGCGGCGCGGAAGGCCGACGTGGCCGCAGCGGACCTCCATCGCGGTGTCGTCGACCTTGACCGCCACATGGACGAACGCGAGCGTGCCGAACATCATGAGGAGTCCCGCCGCCACGCACCCGATCACCGACATGAGCAGCGGGGCGATACCGGACGTCCACGGGGAGTCCACGGCCAGCTCGATGCCGAGCGCGACGAAGGCGGCGCCCGCGATCGCGAGGACCCACTGGATGCGGTTGGTCGCGCGGCCGGTCCACACCTCGGGAACCGGAACGTCGGAGTTCAGGGGCCGGGGATGGTGGGGGTGACGGCGATGGTCCCTCATGGCTCGCAGCCTACTCACACTCCGCTCACGCGGCTCGGCGCCCGCCGCACCCGGGTGTACGTCAGCGAGCCGGGGTCGCCACTCCGAGCAGACGGCCCTCGGCGTAGCTCAGGGCGGCGGCCGGCAGCCGGGAGGGCCGTCCGCTGTGGATCACGGTCAGGTCGCCGACGGGGGCCGCGGTGGGGGCGGGCTCGGCGCCGATACGGCGCAGCGCCTGTGCGGCGACTGCCCCGGCCGAACCGTGGAAAACCACCGGCGGGAGGTCGGTGTGCTGGACCGCCGCACGGATGCGCTCGGCGACCAGCTCGTAGTGGGTGCAGCCGAGGACGAGGGCGCGGACGTCCCGCGGGGTGAGGGCCGCGGCGGCGGCGACGGTCCGCTCGACCGCCGCCGGGTCGGCCTTCTCGACGGCGTCGGCGAGGCCGGGGCAGGGCACCTCGGTGACCTCGGCCCCGTCGGCGAACTCGCGGATGAGCCCGCGCTGGTACGGGCTGCCCGTGGTGCCGGGTGTCGCCCAGATGGCGATCCTCCCGCCGTCCGAGGCGGCCGGCTTGATCGCCGGGACCGTGCCGATCACCGGGATCCCCGGTTCCAGCGCGGCACGGATGGCGGGCAGGGCGTGGACGGAGGCGGTGTTGCAGGCGACGATCAGGGCGTCCGGCTCGTGCGCCGCGGCGGCGCGGGCGACGGCCAGCGCGCGGACCGTGAGGTCCTCGGTGGTGCGCGGGCCCCAGGGCAGGCCGTCGGGGTCCGAGGAGAGGACGAGATCGGCGTCGGGCCGCAGGCGGCGAACCGCGGCCGCTGCCGGGAGCAGGCCGATTCCGGAGTCCATGAGCGCGATCTTCACCCGGTCACCCTAGCCGACCACCCTTGCATCCCCGGCGATCTGGGGCAGACTGCGGCGAATGAGCGCCATTGCCTGGATCGCCGTGGGTTCGCTGGCCGCCTGGGGGTGGCTGCTGCTGGGTCAGGGGTTCTTCTGGCGTACGGACCAGCGCCTGCCCGAGAACGTCGGCCCCGCGCGCGGGGAGCCGCGCGACTGGCCGCGCGTGGCCGTCGTCGTACCGGCGCGGGACGAGGCGGAGGTGCTGTCGCTGAGCCTGCCGTCGCTGCTCACCCAGGACTATCCGGGCGAGGCGGAGGTGGTGCTCGTCGACGACAACAGCACGGACGGCACGGGACGACTCGCGCGCCGGCTGGCCGAGCGGTACGGCGGGCTGCCGCTGACCGTCGTGACCCCGGGCGAACCGGCGGCCGGGTGGACCGGGAAGCTGTGGGCGCTGCGCCACGGAATGGCGCTGGCCCGCGCGCGGAAGCCGGAGTACCTCCTGCTGACCGACGCGGACATCGCGCACGAGCCGGACAGTCTTCGGCTCCTGGTGGGCGCCGCGGCGGCGAACGACCTGGACCTGGTCTCCCAGATGGCCCGGCTGCGGGTGGCGAGCGGCTGGGAGCGCCTGGTCGTCCCCGCCTTCGTCTACTTCTTCGCCCAGCTCTACCCCTTCCGCTGGATCAACGGCCGCCGTCCCCGCGCCACGGCGGCGGCGGGCGGGTGCGTCCTGCTGCGGACGGAGACCGCGGAGCGGGCGCGCGTGCCGGAGGCGATCCGGCAGGCGGTGATCGACGACGTGTCCCTGGCCCGGGCGGTGCGTCGGGCGGGCGGGCGGATCTGGCTGGGTCTGGCGGAGCGGGTCGACAGCATCCGCCCCTATCCGCGCCTCGCGGACCTGTGGCGGATGGTGTCGCGCAGCGCGTACGCCCAGCTGCGCCACAACCCCCTGGTCCTTGCCGGCACGGTGGCCGGCCTGGCCGTCGTCTATCTGGCGCCGCCGGTGGCGCTGCTGGTGGGAGTGGTCGGCGGTGACGCGGTGGCGGGTGTGGCGGGGGCGGCGGCCTGGACGGTGATGGCGGGGACGTACGTTCCGATGCTCCGTTACTACCGTCAGCCGCTCTGGACGGCTCTCACCCTTCCCTTCACCGCCCTGCTGTACCTCCTGATGACGGTGGACTCGGCCGTCCAGCACTACCGCGGCCGGGGGGCGGCGTGGAAGGGCCGGACGTACGCCCGTCCGCACACCGCCCCCGACCCGTAGTCATTTGCGGCCGGGCGTCCAGTTCATGCCCCAGCCGTACGCCTGGTCGACCGTCCGCTGGGGGCTGACCCCGCGCTGCGGGACGAGGTAGCGCGCCTCGCGCCGTACGACCAGGTCGCCGTTCTCCCGGGTGAGGAGGGCGAGGGCGCAGACCGTCGAGGGGACGGTGCAGTCGTCGAGGGAGAAGTCGACGGGGGCGCCGTGCTGGGGCTGGAGGGTGACGGTGGCGTGCAGATCGGCGAAGCTGCGGGCGCCTTCGTAGATGGTGACGAAGACGAGGACGCGGCGGAGCCGGTCCCGGTGGTCGAGGTTGACGGTGAGGTTCTCGCCCGCGGCGAGGGCTCCGGTGCGGTCGTCCCCGTCGAGATGGATGTACGGGGGCTGGTGGAGGGAGCCGAAGGCGTTGCCGAGCGCCTGGACCACGCCTTTGCGGCCGTCGGTGAGTTCGTAGAGGGCGCACAGGTCGAGGTCGAGGTCGGCGTGCTGGGCGACGGCGCGGCCGAGTTTGGCGCCCCATCCGGTGAACTGCTTGCGCGTCTGCCAGTTCAGGTTCACGCGCAGGGCGCCGGAGGTGGCGCCCTGCTTGGCGAGGGAGACGGTCGGCGATTCCTTCGTCAGGGTGACTTTCGTGAGGCGGACGGGCTGCGGTGGTGTGGGGGCCGGTGCGGCCGCCGGCCGTGGCGGGGTGACCGCCGGCGTGGCGCTCGGCACGGCCGGCGGCGGTGACGGGGGCGCGGCCGCCGGCCGCTGCGGTTCGTCCACCGTGATGCCGAAGTCCGTTGCCAGGCCCGCGAGGCCCGAGCCGTATCCCTGTCCCACCGCCCGGAACTTCCAGGCGCCCTGGCGACGGTAGAGCTCCCCGAGGAGGAAGGCCGTCTCCACGGTGGCGTCGGTGCTGTCGTACCGGGCGATCTCCGCCCCGCCGTCCGCGTCGACCACGCGGACGTACAGCCCGGGGACGCTTCCGAAGGCCCCGCCGTCGGCGGAGGCGGCCAGGACGATCCGCTCGACGGCCGGCTCGACCCGCCCCAGATCCACTGCCACGGTGTCCGTCACCGGGCCGCCCCCGTCTCCGGGCGGGCGCTTCCCCTCGTGCCGGACGGCTCCGGAGGAGTGCTGGGGCTGGTTGTAGAAAACGAAGTCGGCGTCGGAGCGCACTTTCCCCGACACGAGGAGTAGCGCCGAGGCGTCGACATCCGGCACACCCGCACCTGAACGCCACCCCAATTCCACGCGCACCTTCCGCGCGTGCACCGGAACATTCGCTCCTTTAAGCATGGACACGCTCGCCCCCATCACGGCCGCTCGGACATCAAGATTTCTTTACGTCAACCTAATGCCGGGCATGCCGGACCGACCCGGCCGACCCGTGGGTAACCCCTCCCCAGCTCGGCTTTTCAAGATCGACGCTCTTCTGGGCGACCGTTTTTGTCACGTTCGCTCGCATTGTGGATCGACAGTCGCTCGGAACCCGTCAAACAACCCTCTTATCGGGCTCCCCAACCAGCACATCGTGGGCTTAACTTATGTGCCATGACCTCCCCGCGCTCCACCTACGGAGGCGGTTACTACACCGCGCCGTCGTTCCCCGACACCCCGATCTACGACTCCCTGGTCGCCGAGCGGGGCACGCCTCAGATCGCTCCGATCCGAGTGCCTTCCGCTTACGACACCGGCAACAGCTACCTGCCGGCGTTGCCGTCGGCCCTGCCCGCCCTCCCGGCGGCACCCAGCCACCCCACCCCGTCCTACGGCGGTGCGTACGGCTATCCGCAGCCCATGCAGCAGATGGCCCCCGTCCCGCTGCAGCACGCTCCGGCGCCGTACATCCCGCAGCAGCCGGCCGGTCCGCGCGGCTACCCGGGCGTCCAGCCCCAGCAGCCGCAGCGTCCGGTGGCCACCGGGTACGAGGCGATGCGCCCGGCGGCCGCACGGCCCGCCCCGGCGCCCGCCCCGTACGACGACCCCTACAACCGCCCGTACCAGGGTGGTGGATACTGACCGACACCGGTACGGAGCGGCTGGCAGGATGACGGCATGTCGATTCCTGTCGTGCGCTCCGTCCATGTCCACCCGGTCAAGGCGCTGCGCGGGGTCGCGCGCGCCGAGGCGGAGGTCGAGCCATGGGGACTGGCCGACGACCGCCGCTGGACCGTCGTGGACGCGTCGGGCAAGGTCGTGACCCAACGCCGTCACCCGCGGATGGCGTTGGGGTCGGCCGAGCCGCTGCCGGGGGGTGCCGTCAGGGTGTCCGCCCCCGGCCGCACGCCCCTGACGATCGAGGTGCCGCGGCCGTCGTCCACGATCCGGGTGGAGGTCTTCGACACCCCCGTCGAGGCGGTCCCGGCCGGCCCCGACGCGGACGCCTGGTTCAGCGCGTTCCTGGAGACCGACGTCCGGCTGGTGCACATGGACGAGCCGGCGCACCGTCGTCCGATCGACCCCGCCTACGCGCTGCCGGGCGAGACGGTGAGCTTCGCGGACGGATACCCCCTGCTGGCCACCACCTCCTCCTCCCTCGACGCCCTCAACGCGCTGATCGCGCAGGGCGATCACGCCGCCGAGGGTCCCCTGCCGATGAACCGCTTCCGGCCGAACGTGGTCCTCTCGGGCACCGCCCCCTGGGCCGAGGACGACTGGACCCGGCTCGCCATCGGCGAGGTCACCTTCCGGGTCGCCAAGTCGTGCGGCCGGTGCGTCGTCACCACCACCGACCAGGAGACCGCCGCGCGCGGCAAGGAGCCGCTGCGGACCCTCTCCCGGTACCGCAAGGACGGCAGCCGGCTGATCTTCGGACAGAACCTCGTCCCCGAACACACCGGCACGATCCGGGTGGGCGACGAGGTCAAGATCCTCGACTGAACCCCGGCCGAACCGAGCGGGCAGCCCCGGCGGGAGCCGGGTAACGCGTCACGTGTCCCGCCCGACGGGCGGGGAACCCGCCTCGGGGTCAGACTCGTTGGGAGAGCGACGACGACGAGGGGGGGCGAGCCGTGCGGGCAGCCACCGGGGTCTGGTGCTGGCGCCGTAATCCCCTGTGCCGGGCCACGGACCTGATCGAGGCATGGGTCGCGCTGACCACCCTCGTGCTGCTCCTGTGCGCCGTGCCCGCCGCCGGCTGGATCTCCGCCACGCGCACCGACGCCTCCCTCCAGACCGCCGTGCGCGCCCAGCACGAGCACCGGCACCCGACGACGGCGCGGGTGGTCCGGATCACCGACGCCCCGGCGCAGGACCCGCGGAACCCCGAGGCGGCCGAGGAGGCGCGGCTCCGCAGGGCCGTGGTGGCGCGCTGGACGGCTCCCGACGGGACCGTACGGACGGAGACGGTGTCCACCCGGCGGGAGCTCTCCGACCCGGGGGACACCTTCCGGCTCTGGACCGATCCGGGCGGACGCCCGGTGGCCGCGCCGATGGAGAAGGAGACCGCCCGGGCCCACGCCGTCATCGTGGGGCTGTTCACGGCGGCCCTGACGGCGGTGTTCCTGGAGGCCGCCAGGCGCGTGGTCGTACGACGTCTCGTACACCGTCGGTACGCACGCCTCGACCGTGCGTGGGCCAGGGCCGGTCCCGATTGGGGCCGCACGGGCGCGGGCAGCTGACTCGTCAACCCCGCCCGCCCGCGCGCGCTACGGTGGGGCATCGGATCAGCGGCGACGCATGAGGCGGGGGCAGAACACACCCATGGCACAGGGCACGGTCCAGGTGACGCACACCGGCACATCGCGGTGGCGGCGGCGCACGGGTGAGTACGCCTCCCTCGCCGCAGCTCTGGAGGCCGCCGGGGACGGCGACGTCCTCACCGTCGCGCCCGGCACGTACCGGGAGAACCTCGTCATCCAGCGGTCCGTCACGCTGCGCGGACCGGAGGGCGGGCTCGGCTCGGTCCGGATCGCCCCCGTCGACGGCGTACCCCTCACCGTCCGGGCCTCGGCGACCCTGCAGGACCTGCACATCGAGGGCCAGGACACCGCCGCGCCCGCGCTGTTGGTCGAGGACGGCACGCCCGAGCTGCTCGACCTGCGGATCGTGACCCGCTCCGCGGCCGGTGTCGAGGTCCGCGGCGCGGCCCGTCCCACCGTCCGGCGCTGCACCGTCGACAACCCGGCCGGGGTCGGGATCGCCGTACTGGACGGCGCGGGCGGAGTGTTCGAGGAGTGCGAGATCGTCTCGGCCGGCCAGTCCGGGGTCTCCGTGCGCGGCGGCGCGCATCCCCGGCTGGAGCGCTGCCGGGTCCACCACGCCTCCGGCGCGGGGATCGCCGTCCACGGCGAGGGCAGCGGCCTGGAGGGCATCGGCTGCGAGGTGTACGAGATCAAGGGCGCCGGGCTGCAGATCGCCGCGCGTGCCACCGCCCACCTCACCGACTCCTCCGTGCACCGCACCTCGGCCGACGGCGTCACCCTGGACACGGACGCGGTCCTGACGCTCTCCGACTGCGACATCCACGACATTCCCGAGAACGCCGTCGACCTGCGTTCGCGTTCCGTCCTCACGCTCACCCGCTCCACCGTGCGCCGCTTCGGACGCAACGGCCTGTCGGTGTGGGACCCGGGCACCCGGGTGGACGCCAACCAGTGCGAGATCCACGACAGTACGGGGGACTATCCGGCGGTCTGGGTCAGCGACGGGGCGACGGTCGTGCTCGACGCCTGCCGGGTGCACGACGTGCCGGACGCGCTGTTCGTCCTCGACCGGGGCTCGCGCGCCGATGTCGTCGACAGCGATCTGTCGCAGGTACGGAACACGGCGGTCTCCGTGAGCGACGGGGCGACCGCGCAGCTGGACGACTGCCGGATCCGCGAGGCGTCCACGGGCGCCTGGTTCCGTGACCACGGCAGCGGCGGCACGCTGGCCAACTGCACCATCGACGCCGTACAGACCGGAGTGATCGTCACCAAGGGCGCCGATCCGACGATCGAGCGGTGCACGGTCACCTCACCCGCGGAGGCCGGTTTCTACGTCTCGGCGGAGGGGCGGGGCTCGTTCCTCGGCTGCCGGGTGACCGGGAGCGGCGGGTACGGCTTCCATGTGATGGACGGCTGCCGCACCACCTTGCGCGCCTGTCGCACGGAGCGGTGCGCACGTGGCGGATACGAGTTCGCCGAGGACGGGCCCGTGGTGGAGGACTGCACGAGCGACGAGAGCGGGGTGCGGACGGCTCCGGCGGACGCCGGCACCGTACTCACCGCGAACGCGGCGGCGACCCGGACGGCCGGGCTGCTCGGCACCGTCCCCGGTCCGCGCTCCGCCGCGTCCGCGCCGGCCGTGGCACCGGCCGGCGAGCCGGCCCCCGCCCCCGCCCTGGCGCGCTCCTCGCAGGACGTGCTGGGGGAACTCGACGCGCTGGTGGGCCTGGAGAGCGTCAAGCTCGAGGTCCGCACGCTCACCAACATGATCGAGGTGGGGCGCAGACGGCAGGAGGCGGGGCTCAAGGCGGCCTCCGTGCGCCGCCATCTGGTGTTCACCGGCAACCCCGGAACGGGCAAGACGACGGTGGCCCGGCTCTACGGCGAGATCCTGGCGTCGCTCGGTGTGCTGGAGCGCGGGCACCTGGTCGAGGTGTCGCGGGTCGACCTGGTGGGCGAGCACATCGGTTCGACCGCGATCCGGACCCAGGAGGCGTTCGACCGGGCGCGCGGCGGAGTGCTCTTCGTCGACGAGGCGTACGCCCTCTCCCCGGAGGACTCGGGGCGGGACTTCGGGCGCGAGGCGATCGACACGCTGGTGAAGCTGATGGAGGACCACCGGGACGCGGTCGTCGTCATCGTCGCCGGCTACACCGCGGAGATGGAGCGGTTCCTGACCGTCAACCCGGGTGTGGCGTCCCGCTTCTCGCGGACCATCACCTTCAGCGACTACGTACCGGACGAGCTGGTGCGGATCGTCGAGCAGCAGGCCGACGAGCACGAGTACCGGCTCGCGCCGGGCACCGACGAGGCCCTGCGGAAGTACTTCGGCGAACTGCCGAAGGGCCCGGCGTTCGGCAACGGCCGTACGGCCCGGCAGACGTTCGAGTCCATGGTCGAACGGCACGCGGGCCGGGTCGCCGTGCTCGCCGAGGCGGACACGGACGACCTGACCCTGCTCTATCCGGAGGACCTGCCCGAACTCCCCTGAGCCGCCGGGCCGTCGGTGCCGCGCCCGTCCTCGTCGCTCCGCTGCCGGGGCAGGGTGGGCGGCAGCCGGTCCAGGAGACCGGTGCGTTCGGCGGCGAACGACGGGTGCGCCTGGTAGTCGGAGTGGCCCAGGATCGGTTCGGGCAGCGGGTGCGCGTGGGTACGGCCGTAGGCGACCGGGTCGAGCAGCACGGGGCAGTCGACGGCGGGCTTGTCACCCTCGGCCGGCACCCGGACCGGGCCGCCTATGGGGTCGGTGGCCCGGTAGAGGTTGCTCCAGCAGTGCACCGTGCGATGCAGTCCGCGCAGGGCGTCGGGGCCGAAGTAGGCCGGGAACCAGCGGCCGTAGAGCCGCTCCAGCGGAGAGCCGTAGGTGAGCAGCGCGACCCGCTTGCGCGTCGCGGGCGGGAGCTGCCAGACGGCGGCCGCCGCGAGCACGCTGCCCTGGGAGTGGCCCGAGATGACGAGCCGGCCACCGGTGTGCCGGGTCCAGGAGCGCATGCGCCAGGTCAGGTCGGGGACGGCCCGTTCGGCGTAGCAGGGCGGGGCGAAGGGGTGGGCGGCGCGCGGCCAGAAGGTGCCGACGTCCCAGAGGATGCCGATCGTGCGGCGGGCCGAGGCGTCCTTGTAGGCGCGGCGGCCCCAGGTGACGAAGAGGATGAAGCCGAAGCCGATCATCCAGGAGCCGAGGGCCTGCGCGGTGTGGGCGGCGGACGCGACGGCGGGGTGGGCGCCGTCGAAGGCGCGGCCGGGGACGTTGTCGCTGGCCCAGGCCCCGGCGACCGAGGCGGCGCCGAGCAGCAGCGTGGCCCCGGAGACGATGCCGACCAGGGCGGGCGCGGTGTCGGTGAGGCCGGCGCGGGCCCGGCCGGCGGCGATGCGTCCGGTACGGACGGGGTCGGGGTCCTTCGTGCCGTAGTCGGCCTCGACGACGGGCCCGAGGCGGCGGGCGGCCCGGGCGGTCCGCAGGGCGAGGAAGGCGCACGGCGCGAGGAGCATCAGCAGCAGCACGGGGATGACGGAGGCCTGCCAGCTCAGCAGGACGGGCGGTCCGATCAGCGGCCCCTCCCCCATGCCGGGGGTGGCGGGCCCGTCCAGCCAGTCGGCGACGCGCTGGGCGACGCCGCCGGACATCACGCCGCCGAGGGCGCAGGCCAGCATGGCGACGGCGGGCCCGCCGAGGCCGTACATGGCGGTACGGGGATGGCGGTGGGGCCGGTGCAGCAGGAGCGCCACGACGCCGAGGGCGACGACGAGGCCGCCCTGGGCGAGGGTGAGGGCGCCGAAGGCGACGTCGCCGGGGAGGGTGCCGGTGGAGCGCCAGCCGGGGCGGGACCACCCCGCGTACACCAGGGCGAACAGCAGCAGGACGAGGGAGGCGCCCGGCAGCCAGGAGACCAGGGCGCGTTCGACCCGCAGGTCGAGACGCTTGTCGCTGCGGCCGCGGCGGCACACCACCCAGAGGACGACCGCCGCCAGGACGACGAGACCGGCCTGGAGACCGCGGCCGAGGCTCTCCCCGAAGGGATCGGCGGCCGTCAGGTCGTGGCGGACGGCGGCGCCGGTGACGGCCGCCGCCACGGTGAGGAAGCCGGCGGCCGTATGGGCGGCGCGGAGGCGGGCGACGATGCGGCGCCCGTACCAGAAGCCGGGGCGCCCGAGCGCGGGCCGGAGCCAGGAGGGCGGCTGACCGCCCGGGGCGTCGGCCGCCGCGTCGGCCTCGGCGGGGTCGACGATGGCGGCCTCCGCGTCGGAGGAGTCGGCGTCGGGGGCGGGCGCGACCCGCGTCGCGGCCGCGGCCGCTTGCGGGGTCTCGGCGCCCGGGTCGTCGTACCCGGTGGGCGGGCGCTGGGCCTCGTACGCGCTCCAGGTGCGGTTGGAGAGGTACCAGAGCAGTCCGACGAGCACGGCGGGAACGACGGCGGCGAGAGCGAGGCGCCGGCCCGGCTGGGACCACCAGCCGCCCCGCTCTGCGGAGAGGAACCCGAGCCAGGAGCGGTCCTCCGCGCAGGCGGCGACGCCGGCGCACTGCCACGCCGTCAGGTCGAGCGCGACCTCGCAGGCGGCGGCGGTGAGCAGCACCGTCAGCGTGAGCGCGACCAGCCGCACCAGGACGCCGTACAGCCGCAGGAGGCCGGGCCGGCCGTGGGCGGGCGGTCGCATCCAGTGGGCGAGGTTGACGACCATGAACGGCAGGAGCAGCAGCCACAGGGCGCGGGCGCCGTTGCCGGAGGTGAGGTTGGACCAGCAGTACGCCTCGGGGACGGGGCGCTCGGCGTAGCGCTCGGGGTGCTCCTCGGCGTCGAGATCGTCGGCCCGGCGGTACATGGCGGCGGTCGTGTCTCCGGTGACCCGTACGGTGCGCGGGTCGTCCAGCATGTCCTGCGGCGTGGCTCCGCCGACCCCGTGGACGAGGAGTTCGAGGGCCGCACCCCCGCTCTTCGGGGCAGGTGTGGCAGGGGACACTTCGGTGTCTCGCTCTCTGGATGGGAGTATGCGACGGCAGACAACAGGATCGCGGAAGGCCGTGGGCCTGCGCAGGGCCTCTGACGTAATCCGTCGGCAATCCCCCAGTCCCCTTCGGAAGGATCGGCACCCGGTGGTGAGCGACCATCAGAATCTCCTCGCGGAGCAACGGCGCGCCCTCATTCTGGACGAGGTCAGGCGGCGCGGCGGTGTCCGGGTCAACGAGCTGACGCGGCGGCTCAACGTCTCGGACATGACGGTCAGGCGGGACCTGGACGCCCTGGCCCGGCAGGGCGTGGTGGAGAAGGTGCACGGCGGCGCGGTGCCGGTGGTCGAGGCGAGTACGCACGAGCCGGGGTTCGAGGCCAAGTCCGCCCTCGAGGCGGGCGCGAAGGACGAGATCGCCCTGGCCGCGGCCCGGATGGTCACGCCGGGTGCGGCGATCGCCCTCTCGGGAGGCACCACCACGTTCGCCCTGGCGCGGCAGCTGCTGGAGGTGCCGGAGCTGACGGTCGTGACCAATTCCGTCCGGGTCGCCGACGTCTTCCACGCGGCGCACCGGCCCGGTGCCGAGGCTCGTGCCGGTACGGCGACGGTGGTGCTGACCGGCGGGGTGCGTACGCCGTCGGACGCGCTCGTGGGCCCGGTGGCCGACCAGGCGATCCGCTCGCTCCACTTCGACGTGCTGTTCCTCGGAGTGCACGGGATCTCGGTCGAGGCGGGTCTGTCGACACCGAACCTGGCGGAGGCGGAGACCAACCGGCTGCTGATGCGTTCGGCACGCCGGGTGGTGGTGATCGCCGACCACACCAAGTGGGGCACGGTCGGACTCAGTTCGTTCGCCGGCCTGCGCGAGGTGGACACGCTGGTGACGGACCGGGGCCTGTCGGAGCGGACCCGGGCGGAGATGTCCGAGCATCTGCCGGGCCTCGTCGTGGCGGGTGAGGAAACGTGAGCGGGCGGGGCACCATGAGCGGGTGAGCGTCTTCCGGATCGAACGCACCACCGCCCTGCCCGCCCCGGAGGCCTGGCGGCGCCTGACCGACTGGCCGGCCCACGCCGCCGGGGTGCCGCTGACCCGAATCCGGGTGCTGACCCCCGGCCCCACCGGTGTGGGGACCCGGTTCGTGGCGCGTACGGGGATCGGGCGGCTGGGCTTCGACGATCCGATGGAGGTCGTGCGCTGGGAGCCGCCGTCCGGAGAGGGGTCGCGGGCGCGGCCGGGGGTGTGCGCCGTGGAGAAGCACGGCCGCCTGGTGCTGGGCCGGGCGATGATCGAGGTGTTCGGCACCCCCGCGGGTGGCTCCCGGGCGGTATGGACGGAGGAGGTGGGGGTGCGCGGGGCTCCCCGCGCGCTGGATCCCGTCGTGGCGCGGGCGGGGCGGACGCTGTTCGGCCGCGTGCTGGACGGACTCCTGGGCATCTGACGGGCCGCCAGCTATGGTGTGCGGACTTCTGCCCCGCCTCTGGGAGGTACGGCCCATGGCACGCCGACTCAGGCTCGTGGAACTCGACTTCGCCGCCTCCGCACCCCTGCGTCTGGCCTTCACGGCCGAGTTGGCGGCCCCGCCGAACGCCGTCTACCGCTCGCTGGCGGAGGAGGTCGGCAGCTGGCCCTCGTGGTTCACGGCGGTCCTCTCCGCGAGCCCGACGGGCGGGGGCACGGGCCGCACGGTCCGGCTGCGCGGCGGGGTGCGGTTCCAGGAGACGATCATGGCCGCCGATCCGGAGAGGCGCTACGCCTACCGGGTCGACGAGACCAACGCCCCGGCCGTACGCGCCATGGTGGAGGACTGGTCGCTGTCCCCCGCCGGGCCGGGCACTCGGGTCCGCTGGACGATGGCCGTCGACGGCCCCGCGCCCCTCCTGACCGTGATGCGGCTGGCCCGTCCGGGCGTGGGCCGGTCCTTCCGCGACGCGATGCGCCGGCTCGACCTGCGGCTCACTCCGGCCAGGCACCCGTCGCCAGGAACCGGTCGATAGCCGCCGCGTAGGGCGCGATGTCGAGACCCTGCTCGGTCAGCCACGCGTCGGAGTAGTACTTGTCGAGGTAGCGGTCGCCCGGGTCGCAGAGGAGGGTGACGACGCTGCCGGTCTCGCCCCGCGCGACCATCTCCGCGACGATCTTCAGCGCGCTCCACAGTCCGGTGCCGGTGGAACCGCCCGCCTTGCGGCCGATCGCGGCCTCCAGGGCGCGGACGGCGGCGACGCTGGCGGCGTCAGGGACCTTCATCATCCGGTCGATCGCGCCGGGCACGAAGCTGGGTTCCATACGGGGCCGGCCGATGCCCTCGATACGGGAGCCGCAGTCGGCTGTCGCCAGCGGGTCCTCCCGGGTCCAGCCGTCGAAGAAGCAGGAGTTCTCCGGGTCGGCGACGCAGATCCGGGTGTCGTGCTGCATGTAGTGGACGTAGCGGGCGATCGTGGCGGAGGTACCGCCCGTCCCGGCGGTGGCGACGATCCAGGCGGGCTCGGGGTACCGCTCCAGGCGGAGCTGCTGGTACATCGACTCGGCGATGTTGTTGTTGCCCCGCCAGTCGGTGGCCCGCTCGGCGTAGGTGAACTGGTCCATGTAGTGCCCGCCGGTGCGTTCGGCGAGGGCGGCCGACTCCTCGTACATCCTGCGCGAGTCGTCGACGAAGTGGCACCGGCCGCCGTGGAACTCGATCAGCCGGCACTTCTCGGGGCTGGTGGTGCGCGGCATCACGGCGATGAAGGGCACGCCGATCAGCTTGGCGAAGTACGCCTCCGAGACCGCGGTCGAGCCGCTGGACGCCTCGATGACCGGCTTGCCCGGACGGATCCAGCCGTTGCACAGGCCGTAGAGGAAGAGCGAGCGGGCGAGGCGGTGCTTGAGACTGCCGGTCGGGTGGGTCGACTCGTCCTTGAGGTAGAGGTCGATGCCCCACGTCTCCGGAAGGGGGAAGCGCAGCAGGTGGGTGTCGGCCGAACGGTTGGCATCGGCCTGGACCTTGCGGACGGCGTCCTTGAGCCAGGCGCGGTACTCCGCGTCGCTGCGGTCGACGTCGACGGTGCCGGCGGCGCCTGCCGTGCTCCGGGCCTCGGCGGCCTTCGGCGCGGTGTCCGCGGCGTGCGCCCCGGTGCGGGGCGCGGCGTTCACCGCCTGTGGCGCGGTGCCTCTCACGGTGTCGTCGTTCTCCGTGGTGCTCATGCGTCCTCGTCCCTCTCTTCGGCCCCACACGTTGCCCCCACTGCCGACGATAGCCCCCTCACCTGCGCAAACCTTCGCTTTGGGGTTCCATAGGATTCCCTTGCGGGAGGGCCCCTGGTGCGGCCGCCGCCCGCCCGGCACACTGGGGGGACATCACGAGCGGAGGGGGCGGAGTGAGCGAGTCGAAGGAGCCCGAGTTCACGGCCACGGGTGTGCGCATCGAGCGGTGGCCCCGGTCGCTGACCCGGGCGGGCGAGGTCCGCATCGAGGACGGCAGACTGTCGCTGCTGACCAGCTACGGCAGCGAGATCGACAGCGCCCCGGTGAGCGCGGTCCGGGCCGGCCGGCCGTGGTTCGCGAAGCCGGACGAGACGGTCGCGAAGGTGAACGGGACGCGCTACCGCCTGACCATGGACGGCCCGCGGGACCACGTGTCCGGCCCCGGCCGCTTCCTCGAAGCGTTGCGAAAGGCCTCGAAGGGGCGCTGAAGGACCGACGAGCGCTGCCCCGCGCGCAGAGCGCCGAGGGTGGGCGGCCGGATGAGGTCGCCGCGAGTTGCGGAGCCGTCACACCTGGTTCACGCTGGAACCACCTCACTGAGGGTTTACCGGCGGTGACGCTGTGATCCAGCCCGCCGCCGCCGTGCGCAGCGCATGAAAGATCCGATCCTTCGTCTTCTTCCGGACCTACTTCGGGGAGTCGCAGCCGTGATCAGCGAGCCAAGAAGGCACTGCACGGTGGAGCTCCAGGCCCTGCCGTCGCGGATCGGTCAGGTCCGCAGAATCGTTTCGGCGCATTTGCGCTACTGGCATCTCGATGCCTTGATCGACCATGCGGCGCTCGGAGTCACCGAGCTGCTGACCAATGTCCACCGGCACGCACAGCCGGACAAGATGTGCACCGTGGAGATCGAGCTGATGCTCGACCGCCTCACCGTCTCGGTCCACGACAGCGACCCGCGGATACCGGACTTCGGTGGTACGGCGGGGTCGCGGAACGCCGAGGCCGTCGACCAGTACGCCACCTCGGGCCGCGGTCTGGCCATCATCGAGGCGGTGAGCGAGAGCTGGGGCATCCGCCCGCACGGCGAGAAGGGGAAGGTCGTGTGGTTCACCCTTCCCGCCCCCGCCCCGACCATCGCCCTCCCCTCCCGGCTGCACGCCGTCTACGGCGCCACCACCGACGGCCCCTTCGCCGGCCACAGCCGCTTCGGCGGCGCTCACGGCACGAGCCTGGACGGTGTCCCCTTCGGCACGCCGACGGAGCCGGTCCGGGCGCCGGCCGCCGCCCGCTCGGCCCTCGCGGGCTGATCCCGGACCCCGCCCCGACGCCTGCCCGCGCACGCCCCGCGCCCTTCGGGGGCCGGCCGGGCGCGGGGCGGCGGGGATCAGCCCGGCCGGGACCGGTCGCGGGGCGGGAGCGGGGGTCAGACCGTCCGCCCCGTGGCGGCGGTGCGGCCGAACTGCTCCCCCAGGACGGTCAGCCGGCGCCAGTACTCGTCATGTAGCGAGTGGTGTCGCGAGTCGGTTGTGGGGTCGGCACCCGGTCGTCTCTCGCCGGTGCCCCGAGGTTCCTCCGTCGAGGTTCACGCCGGCGGGTGGCCCAAGGCGTCGTACGGGCGGCGGCTTCGTCCGTACGACGCCCTGGGCCGTAGCTCGCCCCGCCTCCGTCACGCCCCCCGCTCTGTACCTACTGGTATGTACACTGCGGTCATGAGCACGTCCGAGCGACTGATCGAAGCGACCCGCGAGCTGCTCTGGGAGCGGGGATACGTCGGCACGAGCCCCAAGGCGATCCAGCAGGCCGCGGGAGCCGGCCAGGGCAGCATGTACCACCACTTCACGGGAAAGCCCGATCTGGCGCTGGCGGCGATCCGACGCACCGCGGAGGAGCTGCGGGGGCGGGCGGAGGCGGTCCTGAGCGGCGAAGGACCGGCGTACGCGCGGATCGAGGCGTACCTCCTCAGGGAGCGGGAGGTGCTGCGGGGCTGCCCGGTCGGACGGCTGACCATGGATCCGGACGTCATGTCCGACGACGAGCTGCGCGCCCCGGTGGACGAGACGCTCGCCTGGCTGCGCGGCCGGCTGGCCGAGATCGTGCGGCAGGGCCTGGACGACGGAGAGTTCGCCGGGCCGGCGGATCCGGACGAGCTGGCGGCCACGATCGTGGCGACCCTGCAGGGCGGCTACGTCCTCGCCCGCGCGTCGGGCTCCCCGGCCGCCTTCGACACGGCCGTCCGCGGTCTGCTCACGCTGCTCGCGCCCCGTACCGCCTGAGAAGGAACCGGAGACCGCCCCATGCACGCCATGCAGTACGAGATCACCCTGCCCGCCGACTACGACATGGGCGTCATCCGCGAGCGGGTCGCCACGAAGGGGCCTCTGCTGGACGACTTCCCCGGCCTCGGCGTCAAGGCGTATCTGATGCGGGAGCGGGAGGACGGTTCGCCGGTGAACCAGTACGCGCCGTTCTACCTCTGGAACACTCCCGAGGGCATGAACGCCTTCCTGTGGGGGCCGGGTTTCCAGGGCATCGTGAACGACTTCGGCCGACCGGTGGTGCAGCACTGGACGGGCCTCGCCTACGCGGAGGGGCCGGCGTCCACGGCGGCGCCGCGGACCGCCACGCGCCGCAAGGTCGCCGTGCCGGCCGGGATCGCGCCCGCGCAGGCCGTGACGGAAGCGCTCGCCCTCCACGCGCGGGAAGCGGCGGCCGCGGGCGTCGTGGCGAGCGCCCTGGCCGTGGACCCGCGCCACTGGGAGCTGCTGCACTTCACCCTCCGGGCGGACGCCGCCCCGGACGCCCCGAACGACCCGGACGCCGACCGCTTCCAGGTCCTGCACCTCTCGGCACCGGAACGGTCCGGGCTGGGCGCGCCGCACCGGGGGTGATCCGCGCGCGGGCGCCGGACGCCGGGGCGTGGGCGGGTCGGGGAGCGTGAGCGGGATGCCGGGCCGGGAGCGGGACGCCGGGGCGAGGGCCGGCACGGGATGCCGGGCCAAGGGGGCGCGGGAAGCCGGAGCGGGCGCGGGAAGCCGGGGCCTGGGCCGGGCCGTCGGCGCGGGCGGGGACGCCCGCGCCGGTGGTGGTCAGACGACCGGAACCAGGGTCAGGTACGCGATGCCGAGCACCTCGCGATATCCGTTCAGCCAGGCGGAGCGCTGCCGGTCCACGCGCGCGCGGGTCTCGGCGGCGAGCGGGTGGTCCGGGTGGGCGGCCAGCCATACCTCGGTCTCGTGGCGGTAGCCCGACTCGAACTCCTCCCACTCCTCCCGGCTCGCCGTCTCGATCCAGGCGGGCCGGAAGCCCGCGTCGATCGCCAGGTCCACCAGGCCGCCGAGCGGAAGATGGTCCTCGGGCCGCGCGCCCGGCCACATGCCGGCGAGTTGCTCGTCCGTCGGCGCGCGCTCCCAGAACCCCTCGCCGAGCACCACCCGTCCACCGGGCGTGACCAGGCGCCGCAGTTCGCGCAGGGCGGCCGCGGGGTCGTGCGGCTGATCCGGGTCGCAGAGGGCCTGGCTCGAGCCGAGGCAGAGGATCGCGTCGACGGGCCCACGCGTGGTGCCGAGGGCCGACTCCTCGACGAACTCCACCCGATCGGCGAGCCCCCGCTCCTTGGCGAGGACGCGGCCCCTGGCCAGGTCCTCCGCGTTGATGTCGATGCCGACGCCGGTCGCGCCCGGCGCGGCCTCCAGGACACGCAGCAGGAGCTCACCCCAGCCGGAACCGATGTCGAGCACGGTGGAGGGCGCGGCGGCGGCGAGCCGCTCGATCAGGCGGTCGGCGCGGGCCTCGGAGAGCGGACCGTGGAAGGTGAGGGCGCCGAGTCGGGGCGGAAGATCGGTTTCAGTCATGCCCGGACGTTAGTTCGCGCGTCGGTCGCCTGACCACCCGTTTCGCCGAAGCGCCGCGCCGGGCTCGGGGCGCCGAAGGGCCGGGCCTCCGGTCCGGGCGCCCTGCCCCGGTCCGGCGCCTAGGACTCCGGTCTGCCGAGCGCCGCCAGCGGGTCGTCGAGGACCGGCTGCCAGGCCAACTCGGCCGCCCCGACCAGGCTGTTGTGGTCGAGGGTGCAGGGAAGAATGGGTACGCCGCCGCTGCGGCCCCACAGGCTGCGGTCGGCGACGACCGCACGGAGCCGGTTGGGGTCGGCGTCGAGCAGCTCGCGGTGCAGGCCGCCGAGGATGATGCGGTCGGGGTTGAGGATGTTCACCAGGCCGGCCAGCCCGAGGCCGAGCCGGTCGATCAGCTCCTCGGTCGCTGCCCGTACCCCTGGATCGTCCGGTCGGGTGCGCAGCAGGTCGCGCGCCTGCTGGAGCAGCGACACCTCGGGACCGGGCGCGCGCCCCGCGACCGTGAGGAAGGCGAGCGGATCGGTCTCGACGTCCAGGCAGCCCCGGCTGCCGCAGTGACAGGGACGGCCCTCGGGGTGGACGGTGAGGTGTCCCACTTCGAGTGCGAGACCCGCGCTGCCGGTGTGCAGGCGGCCGTCCAGGACGAGGGCCCCGCCGACGCCCCGGTGGCCGGTGGCCACGCAGAGCAGGTCCTTGGCGCCCCGGCCGGCGCCGTGCCGGTGCTCGGCGAGGGCGGCGAGGTTGACGTCGTTGCCGGTGAAGGCGGGGCCCTCGATGCCGGCCGCGCGGACGCGCTCGGCGAAGATCTCCCGTACCGGCGCTCCGGCCGGCCAGGCGAGGTGGAGCGGGTTCAGCGCCGTCCCCTCGGGTTCGGCGACGGCCGAGGGCGCGGCGAGCCCGGCCCCCACGCAGCGGCGCCCGCTCTCGCGGAGCAGGGCGGCGCCGGCCTCCACGACGGCACCGAGCACCTGCGCGGGATCGGCGGAGACGGTGACGCAGCCGGGGGCGGTGGCGACGATGGTTCCGCCGAGGGACACGAGCGCGGCCCGGAAGCCGTCGGCGTGGACCTGGGCGGCGAGGGCGACGGGTCCCTCGTCGGCGACGGCGAGGCGGTGCGAGGGACGGCCCTGGGAGCCGGCGGCCGCGCCGGGGTTGGAGTCGACCCGGATGAGCCCGAGCGCCTCCAGCTCGGCGGCGACGGCTCCGGCGGTGGCGCGGGTGACCCCCAGCTCGGCGGTGAGGACGGCGCGCGTGGGCGCGCGGCCGGTGTGCACCAGTTCCAGCGCGGGTCCGAGCGCGCCGCGCCCCCTGTCCAGACGTGTCTTGGTCGTCGTCGCCTTGCCGTTCATGGGGGCGAGTCTCCCATGATCGGGCAGGGGTCCGGTTTCGGCGAGGGCTGAGGGGGTAGCGGCGCGGCGACATCATGCGGTGCGGGAGGTGTCATGACACGCTCCGAAGCGGCGAAGCGGGCGAGGGCCCTGCTGGAGGACGAGACCGGCAGGACGTACGCCGAAGAGGCCGGGATCCGGGTGAAGGACACGCCTCAGCCGATGTACCAACTGCTCGTGCTGGCCCATCTGCTGAGCGCCCGCATCCGGGCGGCGACGGCGGTGGCCGCGGCGAGAGCCTTGTTCTCGGCGGGCATGCGCAGCCCCCGCACCATGCGGGACGCGACCTGGCAGGAGCGGGTGGACGCGCTCGGCGAGGGCGGCTACCGGCGGTACGACGAGCGGACCGCGACACAGCTGGGCGAAGAGGCCGAGCTGCTCCTCGAGAAGTACGGCGGTGATCTGCGCCGCATGCGGGCCGAGGCCGACGGGGACGTGGACGCGCTGCGCGCGGCGCTGTGCGAGATGCCGGGGATCGGCCCGGCCGGCGCGGACATCTTCCTGCGCGAGGCGCAGGCGGTCTGGCCGGAGGTGAGCCCTTACCTCGACGACCGCGCGCTCGAGGGCGCGCGGCGCGCGGGCCTTCCCGCCGATCGCGCCGCACTGGCGGAGCTGGTCCCGCGCAAGGACCTCCCGGCCCTGGCGGCGGCTCTGGTCCGTGCCTCCCTGGACCGCCCCGCCCAGCATGCGGAGAACGCGGCTCCGGGCACCGGGCGGGAGGCCTGAGGGCACCCTGAGGCGCAAGCGGCCCCGGAGACGGGTGAAGCCCCCCAGGCCCCTCAAGCTCGTGAGGCCCGTGAAGCCCTTCAGGCCCGTGACGCGTCCGAGGCCCGTGATGCCCCTGCGGCCTCCCAGGACACCCGGGGGCAACCGGGTGTGCGGCAGGCCGAGAAGCATTGGAAACGTCCTTCCGATTCCGCCCTCCCGCTCGGTTGAAAAGTACCCGGCCGGACCCCTATCCTGAGTTTGTGCCGCTACTAAACAAAGTACG
This sequence comes from Streptomyces sp. NPDC036822, assembly GCF_055609145.1. NCBI lineage: Bacteria > Bacillati > Actinomycetota > Actinomycetes > Kitasatosporales > Streptomycetaceae > Streptomyces > Streptomyces sp. NPDC036822. Next base: position 121,900 of record NZ_JBVJPY010000005.1, on the reverse strand, counting down.
GACGGCCGTTCCAGGGGGCCTCGGCGGAGACACCGCCACGCACTCCCTGTCCCGCCTCCGCTCCGCCCTGACCCTCTTCTTCGCCCTCGACGGATTCCTCTTCGCCGGCTGGGTGGTCCGGATCCCGGCCATCAAGCAGCAGACCGGCTCCACCGCCAGCGACCTCGGACTCGCGCTGCTCGGCGTCTCCGCCGGCGCCGTGGTGACCATGACGCTGACGGGACGGCTGTGCCGCCGCTACGGCAGCCACGCCGTCACGGTCGTGACGGCCGTGCTGCTCTCCCTCTCCATCGCGCTGCCCGCGCTGACCGGCTCGCCGCTCGCCCTGGGGCTCGTCCTGCTGCTCTTCGGTGCGGCGTACGGCGGGATCAACGTCGCGATGAACAGCGCGGCCGTCGATCTCGTCGCCGCACTGCGCCGTCCCGTGATGCCCAGCTTCCACGCCACGTTCAGCCTCGGTGGCATGCTCGGCGCGGGTCTCGGCGGACTCGTCACCGGCAGCCTCTCCCCCGCGACGCACCTGTTCGGCCTGACGGTCGTCGGTCTGTGCCTGACGGCCCTCGCCGGTCCCGTCCTGCTCCGCCTGCCCTCCCCGGCGCTGCCGGAAGCGACGTCCGCCGCGGAGCGCGGGGGCGCCGGGGCCGACGGGCGCGGCAAGGCCGGTTCGCGCGGAATGGTCATCGTCTTCGGCGTGATCGCCCTCTGCACCGCTTACGGCGAGGGCGCCCTGGCCGACTGGGGCGCGCTGCACCTGGAGCAGGACCTGCACGCCCACCCCGGCGTCGCCGCCGCCGGCTACTCCCTCTTCGCCCTCACCATGACGGTCGGCCGGCTCTCGGGCACCGCGCTCCTCGAACGCCTCGGGCAGACCCGGACCCTCGTCGCGGGCGGCACGACGGCCGCCGCCGGCATGCTGCTGGGCGCCCTGGCACCCACCGCCTGGGCCGCCCTGCTGGGCTTCGCGGTGACCGGTCTCGGCCTGGCCAACATCTTCCCGGTCGCCGTGGCCCGCGCGGGAGCGCTGGCCGGAGCGAGCGGTGTGGCCACCGCCTCCACCCTCGGCTACGGCGGCATGCTCCTCGGCCCGCCGTCCATCGGCTTCCTCGCCGACTGGTTCTCGCTCCCGGTCGCCCTGACCACCGTCGCCGCCCTCGCGGCCGGCGCCGCGCTGATCGGTTACCTGGCACGCAACGCACGCGGGCCCGAGACGGGTTGAGGCCCTCGCCGGACGCACGACGAGCGGCCTCGGCGTCCGGCCGGGCATCGACCCGGGCCACCGATCAGGTACCTCGATGGGGCGCCCTGATCAGGCGCCCCGATCAGAGACCTCGATCAAGGGCGGGAAACAACTCGCCCGCCCGGCACGGCGGCTGGCAGTATTCCGACACATGGAGAGCATGAAGGCCGCCGAGCACATCGACGCCCTGGACGCGGCCGGCCGCTCCCTGGCCGAGACCGCCTCCGCCGCGGGCATGGACGCCGAGGTCGCGACCTGTCCGGGCTGGCGGGTGCGCGACCTCCTGCGGCACACGACGATGGTGCACCGCTGGGCGACCGCCTTCCTGATGGAGGGACACACCTCCTACCACCCCGACGGCGGCGAGCCCGATCTCGACGGCGACGCGCTGCTCGCCCACTACCGCCAGGGGCACGCCCGGCTCGTCGCCGCCCTGCACGAGGCCCCGGACTCCCTGGAGTGCTGGAGCTTCCTGCCCGCCCCCTCGCCTCGCGCCTTCTGGGCCCGGCGGCAGACACACGAGACGACGGTCCACCGCGCGGACGCGGAGTCCGCCCTGCCCGGCGGTCGGCCGGGACCGGTGGAGACGGCGGTCGCCCTGGACGGGATCGACGAGCTGCTGCGCGGCTTCCACGCGCGTGACCGCAGCCGGGTCCGTACCGAGGAGCCGCGCACCCTCCGCGTACGGGCGACGGACACCGGAGACGCATGGACGGTGCACCTGTCGCCGGAACCCCCGCGGACCGAGCACGCCGGCGCGTCCACGGCGGGCGCCGGGGAAGAAGTGGGAGGGACGGCGGACTGCGAGCTGAGCGGGCCCGCCGACCGGCTCTATCTGACGCTCTGGAACCGGCTCCCGCACACGGCCGTGTCCGTGACCGGCGACGCGTCGCTCGCCCGGCTATGGCGGGAGAACTCCGCCATCACCTGGTCGTAGGCGCGCCCGGGTCCGCCTCGGTCAGCATCCGCGTCAGCACCGCGCGCTGGAGCGGCAGGACCTCCGCGTGCCGCGCACGGCCCGCCGGGGTCAGCTCCACCCGTACGCCCCGCCGGTCCTCCGCGCACATCCCCCGGGCGACCAGGCCGTCCCGCTCCAGGCGGGCGATCAGCCGGGACAGCGCGCTCTGGCTGAGATGGACCCGGCCGGCCAGTTCCTGGACGCGGTAGGCCTTGCCGCCGTCGGCGGGAGTCCCCTCGGCCAGGACGTCGAGGACCTCGAAGTCGCTCGCGCCGAGCCCGTGCGGATGCAGGGCCCGGTCGAGCTCGCACGTCGTACGGGCGTGCAGCGCGAGGACGTCCCGCCACTCCTGTACGAGCGCGCGTTCGGAGTTCTTCGCAGACGCTGCCATGACCGCACGCTACCAGAGGGACCTCCCTTTGTTGCACATGAATTAAATGCGCTTGCACTCAATGCATGTGCATGTACCGTGCTGCGCATGACCACTCCGCTCGCCTCCGCTCCCCGCTCGCAGGAACGCTGGAGCCCCCGGCTCTGGGGAACCCTCCTCGTGCTCTGCGCCGCCATGTTCCTCGACGCGCTCGACGTCTCCATGGTCGGCGTCGCCCTGCCCTCGATCGCCACCGACCTCGGTCTCTCCACCGCCACGCTCCAGTGGATCGTGAGCGGCTACATCCTCGGCTACGGCGGCCTGCTGCTCCTCGGCGGCCGCGCGGCCGATCTCCTCGGCCGCCGCCGCGTCTTCCTGATCGCCCTCGCCGTCTTCGCGCTCGCCTCCCTGCTCGGCGGGCTCGTCGACTCCGGCCCGCTGCTGATCGCCAGCCGCTTCATCAAGGGCCTCAGCGCCGCGTTCACCGCACCCGCCGGGCTCTCGATCATCACCACGACGTTCAAGGAGGGCCCGCAGCGCAACCGGGCCCTGTCCATCTACACCACCTGCGCCGCGACGGGCTTCTCCATGGGCCTGGTCCTCTCGGGTCTGCTCACCGAGCTGAGCTGGCGCTGGACCATGCTGCTGCCCGCTCCGGTCGCCCTGATCGCGCTCGTCTTCGCGCTCCGCCTGATCCCGCACAGCCCCCGCGACACCGACCGGGGCGGCTACGACCTGCCGGGCGCCGTCACCGGCACGGCCGCGATGCTGCTCCTCGTCTTCACCGTCGTCCAGGCGCCGGAATCCGGCTGGACCTCCGCCCGCACGCTGCTGTCGTTCCTCGTCGCCGCCGCCCTCCTGGCCGCCTTCGTCGCCATCGAGAAGCGCAGCGCCGCCCCTCTCGTACGGCTCGGGGTGCTGCGCTCGGGATCGCAGGTCCGGGCCCAGCTCGGCGCGGCCGCGTTCTTCGGTTCGTACGTGGCCTTCCAGTTCATCGTCACCCAGTACATGCAGTCGCTCCTCGGCTGGTCGGCGCTCCAGACGGCGCTGGCCTTCCTGCCGGCCGGTGTGCTGGTGGCCCTGTCGTCCACGAAGATCGGCGCGGTCGTGGACCGGTTCGGCACCCCACGGGTCATCGCGACCGGTTTCACGCTCCTCGTGGTCGCCTACGCCCTCTTCCTGCGGATCTCGCTCACTCCGCAGTACGCGGCTGTGATCCTCCCGTCGATGCTGCTGCTCGGCGCGGCCTGCGCCCTGGTCTTCCCCTCGCTCAACATCCAGGCGACCAACGGCGTGGACGACCGCGAGCAGGGGATGGTCTCCGGACTCCTCAACACCTCGATCCAGGTCGGAGGCGCCCTCTTCCTGGCGGTCGTCACCGCTGTCATCACGGCGAACGGCGGCGCGGACGGGGAGGGCGCGTCCCCCCAGGCCGTCCTGGACGGCTTCCGCCCGGGCCTGGCCGTGGTCACCGTGATAGCCCTGGCGGGTCTGCTGATCACCCTGCCGGGCCTGCGGACCCGTCGGGAGCGGGCGACCCTCGTGGTGGCGACGTCCGCCACGGAGAAGTCCGCCCCGACCGGAAAGCCGGTCGACGAGCCGGTCGAGGAGCCGCTCGCGGAGCCGGTCGCGACCCGGGACTGACCGGCGGGACACGCGTACGGGTGCGGACACGAGCACGAGTGGGGTACGGCCACGGGTACGGGCCTGGAGACGAACCGGCCCCGACCGGCGCGGCCTGGCGCCCGGACCTCGGCCCGTGCTCGTAGCCGTGCGAGTGCTCGTACTCGTACTCGTACGAGGTCAGCCCAGCCAGCCCGGGCGCACCAGGCCCGACTCGTAGGCGAGCACGACGAGTTGGGCCCGGTCCCGCGCCCCCAGCTTCACCATCGCCCGGCTCACATGGGTCTTGGCGGTCAGCGGGCTGACGACCAGCCGGGCGGCGATCTCGTCGTTCGAGAGGCCGATGCCGACCAGGGCCATCACCTCCCGTTCGCGTTCGGTGAGTTCACCCAGCCCGCGCGCGTCCGCCGGGGCCTTGGAGCGAGCGGCGAACTCCTCGATCAGGCGGCGCGTCACGCCCGGGGAGAGCAGCGCGTCCCCGTCCACGACCGCGCGCACGGCCCGCAGCAGCTCCTCCGGTTCGGTGTCCTTGACGAGGAAGCCCGAGGCGCCGGAGCGGATGGCCTCGAACACGTACTCGTCCAGCTCGAACGTGGTCAGCATGACCACCCGGACGGCGTCGAGCACCGGGTCCTCGGTGATCGCGCGGGTGGCGGCCAGGCCGTCCCTGCGCGGCATCCGGATGTCCATGAGGACGACGTCCGGGCGCAGTTCGCCGACCCGCGCCACGGCCTCCTCGCCGTCCGCCGCCTCGCCGACGACCTCGATGTCCGGCTGGGCGTCCAGGAGCGCACGGAAGCCGGCCCGTACCAGGGACTGGTCGTCGGCGAGCAGGACGCGGATCACGGGGTCTCCTTCGGACGGAACGGAAGGACCGCGCGCACCCGGAAGCCGCCGTCCGGCCGGGCACCCGCCTCGATGGTCCCACCGAGCGCCGCGGCCCGCTCCCGCATGCCGGCGAGTCCGTGGCCGCTGCCGCCTGCGCCGGCGGTGGCGCCGGTGGCGGGCCCCTCGTCGTCGATCCGGAGCTCCAGGCGGCCGGGGGAGTAGGCGAGCACGACGCGGGCGGTACGCGAACCGGAGTGCCTGACCACGTTGGTCAACGCCTCCTGCACGATCCGGAAGGCCGCGAGGTCGGTGCCCGGCGGGAGCGGCACGGGCTCTCCCTCGGACCGGGTCTCCACCGTGAGACCGGCGGACCGGGCTTGCTCGACGAGCTCCGGAAGGCGGTCGAGCCCCGGCGCCGGAGCGCGCGGCGCCTCCCCCGGCGCTCTCAGGGTGGCGAGCACCTGGCGTACCTCACCCAGCGCCTCCTTGCTCGCCGCCTTGATGGTGGTGAGCGCCGTGCGGGCCTGCTCGGGATCGCTGTCGAGGAGGGCGAGGCCGACCCCCGCCTGCACGTTGATCACGGAGATCGAGTGGGCGAGGACGTCGTGCAGTTCACGGGCGATCCGCAGGCGTTCCTCGTCGGCCCGGCGCTTCTCGGCCGCGGCGCGCTCGGCGCGCTGCTGTGCCCACTGCTCGCGCCGGACCCTGACCAGTTCCGAGGCGGCGAGGATCGCGACGACGAAGGCGGCGACGGGGATCTCCCGCCCCCAGGCAGCCGCCGTGTCGCCGTCCGGCGGAAGGTAGGGGTACAGCCAGTGGCCGATCAGCAGGTTCCCGAGCCACAGCGCCGCCAGCGCACCCCAGGCCGCGTACCGGTGCCCGTGCACGATGGCGGCGTAGCAGCCGACGGCGACGGTGAGGAAGACGGGGCCGTAGGCGTAGCCGGCGGCGAAGTAGGCGAGGGTGGCCGCCGCCACGCCGAAGACGACCGGGGCGGGGTGGCGGTGGCGCAGCAGGAGCAGGGCGGATCCCGCCAGCAGCAGCGCGCGCCCGAGGACGTCCAGCGACTCCCGGTCCGGCTGGCCTCGCGACGCGAAACCGGAACCCACCGTCACGAAGACGGCGAGGAGCAGCGTGGACCGCCAGGGCAATCCGCTCCCGGGCTCGCCGCCCGCCCGGCGCGGGGCGGCCGGACCACCCCACGCCTCGCGCGCCCTGGCCGGAACGCCCCGGGCGTCTCGTCCCCGGGGCGAATCGCCGTGACCGGGTGTCCCGTGTGCGTCCATGGCGCCACGCTAGACGCGCCCGGGCCGCCCGGGCGTCCGCCGGGCGTGGTGATCACGCGTACTCCCGCGGGAGTACGCCGTTCGCACCCGGCGTGCGCGGTTGCCGTGTGCGCTGCCGGGCGGCTGCGGCGAGGGGGGCGGGGTCGTCTGGCACGTCCGGTCGGGGTCCAAGCCCGGGGCTAGGTCCGCGTCCGGGGCTAGGTCCGGGTCCGGGGCTAGGTCCGGGTCGGGCGCTTCGTCCGGGGCAGCAGGCCGACCTCATGGCCGAGGCGGGTCGCGGCCGACGTGAAGAAGGTGTCGCGGTCCTCGACGATCCTGTGGAACTGGCCGAACACCTCGAAGGACACCAGACCGAACAGCTGGGACCATGCCGCGACCAGGGTGACGGCGAGCGCGGGCGGCAGGTCCGGGGCGACGTCGGCGGCGAGGCGTTCGGCCTCGGGGCGCAGCTCGGGAGTGAGCGGCGGGAGGGCGATGCCGTCCTTGGCGAGGGCGTCGCGGGCGATGGCGATCAGGACGAGCCCGACCCGGGAGGCGGGGCCGACCGTGTCCTGGGGGGCGGTGTAGCCCGGGACCGGGGAGCCGTAGATGAGGGCGTACTCGTGCGGGTGGGCGACGGCCCAGTCGCGGACGGCCCGGCAGACGGCGGTCCAGCGGCCGAGCGGGTCGTCCGGGTCCGCGGCCCCGTGGGCGCGCTCGGCCGCGGCGCCGACCGCGTCGTACGCGTCGACGATCAGCGCCGTGAGGAGGTCGTCTCGACTGGGGAAGTAGCGGTAGAGCGCCGAGGAGACCATGCCGAGCTCGCGGGCCACGGCACGGAGGGAGAGTTTGGCGGCCCCTTCGGCGGCGAGCTGGGTGCGCGCCTCGTCCTTGATGGCGGCGGTGATCTCGATGCGGGCGCGGGCACGGGCCCCCTGAACACTGGTCATGGCAGCAGTCTGCCACTTTCCCGAGAGCGACGCACTGAAAAGAGAGCGATGCTCTTGCTTTGGTGCACCGCTCCGTGCACACTGTCCTCAGATCGAGAGCAGTGCTCACGAAATGGAGCACCGCTTCCCCGAAGGTCCCCGCCGTGCCGAAGGAGCCTCACGATGCCGTCGACGCCGTACTACCGCCAGGGCAGCCCGCTCGCCATCCGTTTCAACGGCATCGTCGGCTGGCTGGCCCGCCACGGCATCAGCCTCCTCGGCTCCGCCGAACTCTCCGTGCGGGGCCGCAAGAGCGGCCGCATGCAGCGCATTCCCGTCAACCCGCACACCTTCGAGGGTGAGCGGTACCTGGTCTCGGCGCGCGGCCACTCCCAGTGGGTCCGCAACATGCGCGCGGCGGGCGGCGGGGAGTTGCGCGTCGGGCGCAGGATCCGCGCCTTCACGGCGACCGAGATCGCCGACCACGAGAAGCTGCCGATCCTGCGCACCTACCTGGAGCGCTGGGGCTGGGAGGTCAACCAGTACTTCCAGGGGGTGACGGCCGCGTCCTCCGACGCGGAGATCCTCGCGGCCGCCCCCGACCACCCCGTCTTCCGCGTCACGACGGCCGAGTGAGCCGACGGCCCGGAGACCCGACAGCCCCGACCGCCGGCAGGGGCGCGTCGGGGCTGGGGGGCGTACGACGGACGAGGTCGACACGTCGAAGGGGACGTACGGGAGCAGCGGAACGTACGGAGGGGGGCCGGACGGCGGCAGCGGTATCCGTCCCCGCCGTTCCCGCCACCCTCCCTACCGCTGCCCTCCCCTGCCTGCGCTCCTGCCTCTGCCTCTGCCTCTGCCTCTGCCTCTGCCGAATCGTTCGCTCAGGGCGTCTCGGGGGCGGCCGGAGCTGCCGCGCCCTCCTCGCGTACCGGGTCGTCGACGGACTCCGTGTCCGGGCCGTCGGCGGAGCGCGGTGCGGCGCCCCGGCTCGCGGCCGTACCACCCGTCGCCGCCATCCGGCGGTCCAGGAGGTCCAGCCCCCGGCGGGCCAGCCCGTTCGAGCGGACGAGCCCGGCGAGCGTGGTCGAGCCGCGCGTGATGTCCGTGAAGGCGTTCCAGGCCGGCCGCAGGCCGGTGATCGCCGCGTGCAGCAGACCGGGCCTGCGCTCGAACAGCGCGAGCATCCGCCGCCCGACCGCCATCTCCACCCCGAGACCGGCCTTGATGGCGAAGGCGTAGTTCAGGGCCTGGCGGCGCGCGTCGACGGCGTCGTGCGCCTCCGCGATCCGGACCGCCCACTCCCCCGCGAGCCGGCCCGAGCGCAACGCGAACGAGATGCCCTCGCGGGTCCAGGGCTCCAACAGGCCCGCCGCGTCACCGCACACCAGGACGCGGCCGCGCGAGAGCGGCGAGTCGTCGCTGCGGCAGCGCGTGAGATGACCGGACGAGATCGCCGGCTCGAAGCCCGCGAGTCCGAGGCGGGCGACGAAATCCTCCAGATACCGCTTGGTCGCGGCGCCCTCGCCGCGGGCCGAGATGACGCCGACGGTGAGCGTGTCGCCCTTGGGGAACACCCAGCCGTAACTGCCGGGCATCGGCCCCCAGTCGATGAGGACCCGCCCCTTCCAGTCCTCGGCCACCGGCGGCGGCACGGGGATCTCCGCCTCCAGGCCGAGGTCCACCTGGTCCAGCTTGACCCCGACGTGGGCTCCTATCCGGCCGGCGCTGCCGTCCGCGCCGACGACCGCCCGCGCGAGGACCGTCTCCCCGTCGGCGAGGACCACGGCGACGGTCCGCCGGTCCGGGACGGCGGGCCCGTGCTGCTCGACGCGCGAGACGGTGACCCCGGTCCGCAGCTCGGCGCCCGCCTTCTGCGCCTGCTCGACGAGACCGGCGTCGAACTCGGGGCGGTTGATGAGCCCGAAGAGCATCCGACGTGAGCGCCGGGTGCGGGCGAAGCGGCCGTTGTGGGAGAAGGTGACGGCGTGCACCCGGTCCTGGAGCGGCAGTTCGAAGCCCGGCGGGAGCGCGTCGCGCGACGGGCCGATGATCCCGCCGCCACAGGTCTTGTAGCGGGGCAGTTCCGCCTTCTCCAGGAGCAGCACCCGGCGTCCGGCGACCGCCGCGGCGTAGGCGGCGGAAGCGCCGGCGGGACCCGCCCCGACGACGACCACGTCCCAGACCCTCGGCGCGCCCTCGGGGAACACCGTCTCCGCCCCGGCCGCGGACTCCACGCCGTCCCCGGCCTCGGACTCAAGGCCGGTCTCGGGCACGGACGCACCACCGCTCGCACGTACCGACTCACCACCGGTCCCGGGTACGGACTCACCACCGTCCGCGGCCTCCGGGCCGGTCGCCTCGGTCGCCCCGTCAGCGTGGGGACGGTCCTGGGATCGAGCCTCGGGACGGGCCCCGGCCCGCGTCTCCGGCACGTCGGACCCGGCCGGCGTCCCCGGGGTCTCGGACCCGGCCGACGCCTCGGGGGCCTCGGACCCGGTCCCCGTCTCCCGGGCGGCGAAGGCCGCTTCCGACTCCGCCGCTTCGGCGTCTGCGTTCTCGCTGCTCACGATGTGCTTCTGCTCCTGATCCGACCGGTGGTCCCTGCCCTGTACGGCATCCTACGGCGCGGTCCTCGACGGCCCGCGCCGTAGGATCGACCGTACGTTCGCCGTACCACCGACATACGGCAACGCCACTCATAACGTCGCACCCACCAGGAGCGTGCCCATGACCGCGAATCCGATCGCCGAGACCGTCGCCGGCCTCATGCCCCGTGCCAAGACGGAGCTCGCGGAGCTGGTGGCCTTCGAGTCGGTGGCGGACGAGGCCGTGGCGCCCCGCAGCGAGTGCGAGGCCGCCGCCGCATGGGTGGCCGACGCGCTGCGCGCCGAGGACTTCCGCGAGGTGGCGCTGCTCGACACGCCCGACGGTTCGCAGTCGGTGTACGGCGTGCTGCCCGGCCCGGCCGGCGCCCCGACCGTCCTCCTCTACGCGCACTACGACGTGCAGCCGAAGCTGGACGAGTCGGCGTGGCTGACCCCGCCGTTCGAGCTGACGGAGCGGAACGGCCGCTGGTACGGGCGTGGCGCGGCCGACTGCAAGGGCGGCTTCATCATGCATCTGCTGGCGCTGCGCGCGCTGAAGGCGAACGGCGGGGTCCCCGTCACCGTCAAGATGATCGTGGAGGGGTCGGAGGAGCAGGGCACGGGCGGTCTGGAGCGTTACGCCGAGGCGCACCCCGACCTGCTGTCCGCCGACGCGATCGTGATCGGCGACACCGGCAACTTCCGGGTCGGACTGCCGACGGTGACCGCGACCCTGCGCGGTATGACGATGATCCGGGTCCGGATCGACACCCTCGAAGGGAACCTGCACTCCGGTCAGTTCGGCGGGGCGGCGCCCGACGCGCTGGCCGCGCTGATCCGCGTCCTGGACACCCTGCGCGCGGAGGACGGCTCCACCGTCATCGACGGTCTGCCGGCCGACGCGGAGTGGGAGGGCCTGCAGTACCCGGAGGAGGACTTCCGCAAGGACGCCAGGGTCCTGGACGGTGTGGGCCTGCCGGGCCACGGCACGGTCGCCGACCGGATCTGGGCGCGTCCGGCCGTCACCGTCATCGGCATCGACTGCCACCCGGTGGCGGGCGCGACGCCGTCGATCCCGTCGACCGCGCGCGCGCAGATCAGCCTGCGGGTGCCGCCGGGGCAGGACGCCGCGGAGGCGACCCAGCTGCTCTTCGCGCACATCAAGAAGCGGGTGCCGTGGAACGCCCGGGTGAGCTTCGAGCAGATCGGCCAGGGCCAGCCGTTCAGCGCGGACGTGACCAGCCCGGCGTACACCTCGATGGCCGAGGCGATGCGGATCGCCTACCCCGGCGAGGAGATGCAGTCCTCGGGCATGGGCGGCTCGATCCCGCTGTGCAGCACCCTCGCCGCGCTCTACCCGAAGGCGGAGATCCTGCTGATCGGTCTGAGCGAGCCGGAGGCGCAGATCCACGCCGTGAACGAGTCGGTGTCCCCGCAGGAGCTGGAGCGGCTCTCGGTGGCGGAGGCGCACTTCCTCGTCAACTACGCGCGCTCGAAGCAGGTTTGACAGGTACGGGCCCCCGGCCGGCGTGGCGGTAGGGGGTTGCGCGTTCGGCGAAGCTCGCCGAGAGCGTAGAGGCGTACGGCGGACGGGCGCGGACGCGTACGTTCGCCGTATGGACCTCATCGAGATCACTCCGCGGCTGCACATGCTGCGTTTCTCCATCGGCCAGGCGTATCTGTGGCGGGACGGCGAGGAGTCGACTCTGATCGACGCCGGGTGGGTGGGGTCGGCCGACGAGATGGAGGCGGCGCTGCGGGACGCGGGCTCCGACCCCGCGCGGCTGCGCCGGATCGTGCTCACCCACTGCCACCGGGACCACGTGGGCTCGGCCGGCGAACTGGCGGAGCGGTACGGGGCGGAGATCTGTGCGCACCGGCTGGACGCCCCCGTGATCCGGGGCGAGGCCCCGGTCCCCGAGCCCGACCTGCTCGACTGGGAGGTCCCGCTGTACGAGCACGGCCTCACCGTCCCCGAGGCGCCGCCCACCCGGGTGGACCGGGAGCTGGAGGACGGGGACGTGCTCGACTTCGGGGACGGGGCCGTGGTGGTGCACACGCCGGGCCATACCGACGGCTCGCTCGCCGTCCATCTGCCGTGCCACGGCGTGCTGTTCACCGGGGACACGGTGGCCTCCGTCCAGGGCGTGACCTTCGGCGTCTTCCATGTGGACCGCGAGCGGGCGATGGCGTCGATGCGCCGCCTCGCGGAGCTCGAGCCCACCGTCATCTGCTGCGGCCACGGCGACCCGGTGACCGAGGACGCGGCGGAACGGCTGTCGGCGGCCCTCGGCCGGACGATGTAGAGGGAGGAGACCGCCGCCTGTTGCGGGTCGTGTCCGGGACGCCCAGGCGGCCCGGGGCCGACGGACGACGACCTGTCCGGGCGGTGGGGCGACGTCCCGCTGCCCTGCGGCGAGCCCTCGGACGACGACCCGGCCGGGCGGTGGGGCGACATCCCGCTGGGCCGTACGAACTCCCGAGGCCCGGGGGCCTGCGGACGACGCCCGCTTGCGTCTGCGGGCGGACGCCGGTACCGACGGACATCCCCCAGGGGCGGCGCCCCGCGGTGGCTGGGACCCGCAGGCCGCCGTTCAGCCGACCGGCACGCCTGCTTCGAGGTTCAGAACCGTCCCCCGTTCACGGGCGCGCAGGGCCCAGCGCAGGCGCTGGTAGCGGACGGGCGGGAGCATCTCGGCCGCCTCCTCCTCGGTGACGAAGCGCCAGCCGCGCAGTTCGGCCCCGGGCAGCAGGAGGCGGTCGGCCCGGGCGGCGGGGAGCCGGCCGCCGTCGAAGAGGAGCCGCAGGCCGCCGTAGCCGGGAGGCTGGGGACGTTCCCAGTCGACGAGCAACAGCCGGGGGACCGCTTCCAGTTCGAGGCCGATCTCCTCGGCCACCTCCCGCATGCCGGCGCGGGCGGGCGGCTCTCCCTGTTCGACGACGCCGCCGGGGAACTCCCAGCCGGGCTTGTAGGTCGGGTCGACCAGCAGGAAACGATCCTGCTCGTCGAAGAGCAGCACGCCGGCGGCCAGGGTCTCGCCGGTCGGCTCGGGCGTCTGGACGATGCCGCACGAGAGGGCGGCGCCGCTGCCGAGGGCCTCGGCGACGGTGGCGGCCGCCTCGGCGGCGGAGAGCGCCGAGGTGTCGACGGTGTGGGCGTCGGCGTCGAGCCAGTCGGCCCGGGCGGCCCGGAAGGGCTCGATGTGGTCCAGGGACCACCGCCGGACGCGTTCGAGCGCCTCGGGGTCGGATCCGTCGGGCGTCCGGGCGATGATGCGCTCCCGCAGGATCGTTTCATCGGGAGCGAGCAGCACATGCCTCACCTCGATGCGGCGAGCGGCGAGGCCGCCGAATATCTCGTCGCGGTACTCCTGCCGCAGCAGGGTCATCGGGACGACGAGCACACCGCCGACCTCGGCGAGCAGAGCGGCGGCGGTGTCCACGACCATCCGGCGCCAGATGGGCAGGTCCTGGAAGTCGTTGACCTCGGCGAGTCGTTTCTGCGGAAGCAGCCAGCTCATCGCGCCGCCGATGAGCTCGGGGTCGTACAGCGTGCTGTTCGGGATCAGATCGACCAGCTCGCGCGCGGTACTCGACTTCCCCGCGCCGAACGCACCGTTGATCCAGACGATCACGATTCCCCCTCTTCGGTAGCCCCCAGTGGCTTGCCCGCAACACCCTGCCACGGAAACCCCGTCGGGCAACCGGGGGATTCGGCCGCGGCGCGGGCCTGGACGGGCCGGACGGGGGTAGGCGGAGAGGAGACGCGCGGGAGAACGAACGCGCGTGCGGGCCGGCGCGTAACACTTCGGGGCAGGCCGTCGTTGGACCGGTAAGGCAAGGGGGTGCGGAGATGAACCGTACGGTGTTGGAGAAGTTTCCCGCGGGAGGTCCGCGGGGCAGCTGGCCGGCCGAGGAGTTCGCCAGCGCGCGGCGGGACGAGGGCCTCCCCGCCGAAGTGATCATGGACCTGGAGTCGGACGCCTTCTTGGTCATCGTCGAGCAGCGGACGGCACGTTCGGGCGCCGCCCGTCCGCCGGCGGCGCGCACGGCGGGCCGCTGACGTTCCCGACAGCCCCTCGGGGCTGCCCCGTCAGCCCGCCGCCGGGGCGCCGTTCCGGGTGTGCGGGGAGGCCGCCGCCGCCGCGCCGAGGAGGCCCGCGTCCGTGCCCGTGAGCGCCGGGGCGACCTCCAGGTCGCGTACGAACGACAGGGTGGCGTACGACCGCAGGCTGCGGCGCAGCGGGGCGAAGAGGACCTCGCCCGCACCCGCCACTCCCCCGCCGATGACGGCGATGTCGATCTCGACGAGAGTGGCGGTGGCGGCGATTCCGGCGGCGAGCGCCTGCGCCGCACGCTCGAAGGAGGCCACGGCGACCGGCTCCCCGGCCCTCGCCGCGGCGGCCACCGCCGCGGCCGATGTGTCACCGTCGGGCCCCGGGCGCCAGCCGTTCCGCAGCGCGCGGCGCGCGATGTGCGGGCCGCTTGCGATCCGCTCGACGCAGCCGCGCCCGCCACAGGCGCACGGGTCGCCGTCCAGATCGACGCTGATGTGACCGATGTGGCCGGCGTTTCCGGTGGGCCCCGGGTGCACCCGGCCGCCGAGCACCAGGCCGCCGCCCACGCCCGTGGAGACGACCAGGCACAGAGCATTGTCGTGGCCGCGAGCCGCGCCGCGCCAGTGCTCGGCCGCCGTCATGGCGACGCCGTCGCCCACCAGCGTGACCGGCCGGCCTCCTGCCGCCCGCCCCACCCGCTCGACCAGTGGGAAACCACGCCAGCCGGGGACGTTGACGGGGCTGACCGTGCCGGTGGAGGCGTCCACCGGGCCCGCGCTGCCGATGCCCACCGCGTGCGCCGAGGCCCACAGAGGGGAACCGGCCAGCTCCTCCAGCACCTCCTCGACCGCGCGCATCACCGTCTCACCGTCCTCCCGTGCGGGCGTGGGCCGCTGCGCGCGGACGAGGATCCTGCCGTCGCCGTCCACCAGCGCACCGGCGATCTTGGTGCCGCCGATGTCCAGCGCGACGACGAGGCCGGCGACGAGGTCGGTGTACATGGCGCGATGTCTCCAGGAGGGCAGCCGGGACGATGATCGGTGTGACCTCCAGTCTCCCTCCCTATGACAACGTTGTCCAGGGCCTATGCTCGACAACATCACGACGGCATCCGCCGAGCCGTCCGACGAGACAGAGGATCTGCGCACCGTGGCCGACAACGCCCGCCATCCCGAGCACCGTTACGGCAACCGGCCCACGATGAAGGACGTCGCGGCCCGAGCCGGTGTGGGGCTCAAGACGGTCTCCCGGGTGGTCAACGGCGAACCGGGGGTGACGCCGGACACCGAGCGGCGGGTCCAGGAGGCCATCGACTCCCTCGGCTTCCGCCGCAACGACAGCGCGCGCGTGCTGCGCAAAGGGCGCACCGCCTCCGTCGGTCTGGTCCTGGAGGATCTGGCCGACCCCTTCTACGGTCCGCTCAGCCGCGCGGTGGAGGAGGTCGCCCGTGCCCACGGGGCGCTGCTCATCAACGGTTCCAGCGCGGAGGACCCGGACCGCGAGCAGGAGTTGGCCCTCGCGCTGTGCGCCCGCCGGGTCGACGGGCTGATCATCATCCCGGCCGGCTCGGACCACCGCTATCTGGAGCCGGAGATGAAGGCCGGTGTCGCCACCGTCTTCGTCGACCGCCCGGCGGGAGGGATCGACGCCGACGCGGTGCTCTCCGACAGCTTCGGCGGGTCGCGGGCCGGGGTGGCGCATCTGATCGCCCACGGCCACCGCCGGATCGGTTTCATCGGTGACCGGCCGCGCATCCACACCGCGACCGAGCGGCTGCGCGGCTACCGCGCGGCGATGGAGGAGGCGGGCCTGGAGATCGACGCGTCCTGGGTCGCGCTGGGGCCCACGGACCCGGAGCGGGTACAGGAGGCGGTCACGGCGATGGTGTCGGGGCCGGAGCCGGTCACGGCGCTCTTCGCGGGCAACAACCGGGTCACGGTCACGGCCGTCCGCGCGCTGGCCGGGCGCGAGCACCCGGTGGCCCTAGTGGGCTTCGACGACATCGAACTGGCCGACCTGCTCGGCATCACCGTCATCGCCCAGGACGCGGCGGCGCTGGGCCGCACGGCGGCGGAGCGCCTCTTCCGCCGCCTGGAGGGCGTCGACGAAGCCCCGGCGCGGGTGGTCCTGGGGACGACGCTGATCCCCCGGGGTTCGGGCGAGCTCGCGCCGCCGGCCTAGACCAGACCGGTGTCAACAACGCTCGTGACCAATACACCTAGGGAGTCTCCGGAGTGCCCGCGCGGCCTGCCGTTCGGGTCAGCAGACCGGGAGGCCGGGCACCGGCCCGTCGTTGTCGCCGCCCTTGATGTTCACGACGTTGACGTACACGCCTGTGTTGCCGCTGTCGTCGTCCGTCCGGGCCCACCAGACGTTCGTCCACTGACCGTGCGTCTCCCGCCGTCCCAGGTCGGCCTGGCAGTAGAAGTAGTTGGTACCCGCGTTCAGGACGCCCGTCTCCGCGCCCTCGCGGCTGTAGGACGTCGAGGTGCGCCACACCTGGCAGTCGTAGGTCCCGCCGCCACGGGAGTGGCATGCCGGCGCGGGCTGGGTGGCCTGCCCACCGCCGCCCGTCGTGGCCGCGCCCCCGCTCGTACCGCCCCCGCCTGACGCACCGCCGGTGGTGGTGCCGCCGGCGCTGGTGCCGCCGTCCGTCCCGCCGGAGCCCGGCAAGGGGGCCTTGGACGCCCCGGGCGTGGCGGGCGGGGCCGACTTCGTGGCGCCCGCCGGAGAGGGGTTCGCGGAGGGGTTCGCCGACGGCGCGCCGCCCAGGTCGAGGACACGGCCGGGGCTCGCCCCGGGGCTGCGGGGCGACGGCTGCTCTCCGGCCGATCGCTCCTGCTTCGTGCCCGCGCCCTGGCCGACCAGGGCGTAGGTCACCCCGCCGCCCGCCAGGAGCACGGCGGCGGCCGCGGCGGCGATCAGCGCGGCGGAGCGGTTGCGGCCGCGCTCGCGTGGGACCGCCGCGGGGGCGGTCGGCCGACCGGCCGGGGCGTGTCCGGCGGACGGGAACGCGCCGCCCTGCCCGGCGGCGGGAGCAGCGGCCGGCGGCGCGACGGGACCGAACCCGTCGGGGCGCCCCGGCACGGTGGCGAACCCCTCCGGGTTCCTCTCCTCCTCACCGAACCCGCCCGCGCGTCCCGGCACGGTGGCGAACCCGGCCGCACGCCCCGCCTCCGTGGCGAACCCGCCCCCCTGCGCCCCCGGCGGGCCGAAACCCTCCGCGCGTCCCGCCTCCGCCGCGGGCACGCCCGCTGTCGGGGGCAGCGCCGTCCCGGAGCTCCCGGGCTGCGCCGCCGGCGGGCCGAAGCCCGGAGAGGGGTGCGGGACGGCGTTCGGTTCGGTCGGTACGGGTGCGGCGAGCGGGGCCGGAGAGGCGACGGGGCCGGCCGGGGTGGGGCCCCCGCCCTGGGCTCGGGCCAGGGCGTCGAGGAGCCGGGCCGCCGATCGGGCGTCGGGGCGCCGCGCCGGGTCCTTGTCCAGCAACTGCCGGAGTACGGGTTCGAGGGGACCCGCCCGGGGTGGCTCCGGCAGGGGCTCCACGACGATGGCGTTGAGCGTCGACCAGGTCGACGTGCGGCGGAAGGGCGAGGCCCCCTCCACGGCCGCGTAGAGCGTGGCGCCCAGCGCCCAGACGTCGGAGGCGGGCCCGGGCTGCTGCCCCTGGGCGCGCTCGGGCGCCAGGTAGTCCAGTGAGCCGACGATCTCGCCGCTGCGGGTGAGGCGGGTCGCCGAGCCGTCGCCCGGGTCGTCCATGGCGGCGATGCCGAAGTCGGTGAGGACGACCCGCCCGCTCCTGTCGAGGAGGACGTTGCCGGGCTTCACGTCCCGGTGGAGCACACCGGCCTCGTGCGCGGCGGCCAGCGCCTCCAGGACGGCGGCGCCGATCCGGGCGGCCTCGGCCGGTTCCACGACCCCGCGCTCGTTCAGCACGTCGTCGAGCGAGGGCCCGTCGACGAGCTCCATGACGATGACGGGGCGGCCCTCGTGGTCGGTCACGTCGTGGACGGCGATGACTCCCGGGTGCCGTACGCGGGCCGCCGCCCGTGCCTCGCGCCGCATCCGCAGGCGCAGATCGGCCAGTTCCGGTCCTGACGAGTCGTTGTACGTCCGCAGCTCCTTGACGGCCACCTCGCGGCCGAGGACCTCGTCGACGGCCCGCCAGACGACTCCCATGCCGCCTCGGCCCAGTCGGCGCACGACGCGATAGCGGCCGGCCAGCCGCTCGTTCTCCCCCGAAGACACCGATGCCCCGTTCTCTGTCGGCTGCGTGGAACGCGTACAGGGTACGGGGCCCGGTGGTGGCCTCGGGGGGGGGTGGCTCCGCCAGGTCAGGGGGCGGTGGTGGTCAGATCGCCTCGTCGCGGGGCGGCGAAGCGGTCCAGGTCGGCCCGGGTCAGGCCGGTGAGGGCCTCGACCTCGGTGGTGTCGAGGGCACCGCAGTCGATGCCGCGAAGGAGGTAGGAGCTGAGGGCCTTGGCGGTGGCGGGCTCGTCCATCACGTCGCCGCCCGCGTGGTTGGCGTAGGCGGAGATGCGCCGGGCGGCGGCCTCGAAGCCCTCGCGGTAGAAGGCGAAGACGGCGGCGTAGCGGGTGGGGATGTGGCCCGGGTGCATGTCCCAGCCCTGGTAGTAGGCGCGGGCGAGGGCCCGGCGGGTGAGGCCGTAGTGCAGGCGCCAGGCCTCGTGGACGTGCTCGGTGGAGCCGACCGGGAGGACGTTGGTGGAGCCGTCGGAGACCCGTACGCCGGTGCCGGCGGCGGCGACCTGCATGATCGCCTTGGCGTGGTCGGCGGCCGGGTGGTCGCTCGCCTGGTAGGCGGCGGACACGCCGAGGCAGGCGCTGTAGTCGAAGGTGCCGTAGTGCAGTCCGGTGGCGCGGCCCTCGGCGGCGTCGATCATGCGGGCGACGGCGGCGGTGCCGTCGGAGGCGAGGATCGACTGGCTGGTCTCGATCTGGATCTCGAAGCCGAGGCGGCCGGCGTCGAGGCCGTGGGCCTTCTCGAAGGCCTCCAGGAGGCGCACGAAGGCGGAGACCTGCTCGGGGTAGGTCACCTTGGGGAGGGTGAGGACCAGGCCGTCAGGGAGGCCGCCGTTCTCCATGAGGCCGGTGAGGAAGATGTCGGTGGTGCGGATGCCGCGGTCGCGTACGGCGGCCTCCATGCACTTCATGCGGATGCCCATGTACGGGGCGGCGGTGCCGTCGCGGTAGGCCTCCGCGATCAGCCGGGCGGCGCGGGCGGCGTCGTGGTCCTCGTCGGTGCCCGCGTAGCCGTCCTCGAAGTCGACGCGGAGGTCCTCGACGGGCTCGCGCTCCAGCTTGGCCCGTACGCGTCCGTAGACGTCGGCGGCGAGGGCGTCGGGCAGGCCGAGGACGGCGGCGAAGGACTCCGCGTCGAGGGCGTGCTCGTCGAGGGCCGCGAGGGCCTGGTCGCCCCAGGAGCGGATGGTTCCGGCGTCGAAGAGGTTGCCGGGGACGTAGACGGTGTGGACGGGCTGGCGGGTGCCGGGGTCTCCCGGGTAGCGGCGGTCCAGCTCGGCGTCCACGGCTGCGAGGGAGGCGCTGATGCCCTCGCTGACCGCGCCCGCGAGGCTCGTTGCCACCTTCTCCTGCTGACCCATTCCCACACCCTTCTCTTTTCCGCTTCACGGAATCAACAATCCGTATAGCGAAGTTAGTAGCCCCTCGGGACCTGCGTCAATGGGTGTCCGAAACGGCCGGGGGCCGCACGGTGAGAGATCACCGTGCGGCCCCCGGGCCCGAAGAAGCGCAGGTCACGCGCGTCAGGTCAGCCCTTGCGGGACTTGACCTCCGCGGTCAGCTGCGGGACGACCTCGAAGAGGTCGCCGACCACGCCGTAGTCGACCAGGTCGAAGATCGGGGCCTCGGCGTCCTTGTTGACGGCCACGATGGTCTTCGAGGTCTGCATACCCGCGCGGTGCTGGATCGCACCGGAGATGCCGGAGGCGATGTACAGCTGCGGCGAGACCGACTTGCCGGTCTGGCCGACCTGGTTCGAGTGCGGGTACCAGCCGGCGTCGACCGCGGCACGCGAGGCGCCGACGGCGGCACCGAGGGAGTCCGCGAGGTCCTCGATGATGTGGAAGTTCTCGGCACCGTTGACGCCACGGCCGCCGGAGACCACGATCGCGGCCTCGGTCAGCTCCGGGCGGCCGGTCGACTCGCGCGGGGTGCGCGCGGTCACCTTGGTGCCGGTGGCCAGGGCGCCGAAGGAGACCGAGAGGGCCTCGACGGTGCCGGCGGCCGGCGCGGCCTCGACGGCGGCCGAGTTCGGCTTGACCGTGATGACCGGGGTGCCCTTGGAGACACGGGACTTGGTGGTGAAGGAGGCGGCGAACGCGGACTGCGTCGCGACCGGGCCTTCGTCGCCGGCCTCGAGGTCGACGGCGTCGGTGATGATGCCGGAGCCGATGCGGACCGCGAGGCGGGCCGCGATCTCCTTGCCCTCGGCGGAGGACGGGACGAGCACGGCGGCCGGGGAGACCGCCTCGTACGCGGCCTGCAGCGCGTCGACCTTCGGCACGACGAGGTAGTCGGCGAACTCGGGGGCGTCGGCGGTGAGGACCTTCACCGCACCGTGCTCGGCGAGGGCCGGGGCGGTGGCCTCGGCGCCGTTGCCCAGCGCGACGGCGACGGGCTCGCCGATGCGGCGGGCCAGCGTCAGCAGCTCCAGGGTGGGCTTGCGGACGGCTCCGTCGACGTGGTCGACGTAGACGAGAATCTCAGCCATGGGACTTCAGTCTCCTGCGAACGAAAGAGGGGCGGACTTCAACGGCTCGCGCGAGCCCTTAGATGAACTTCTGGCTCGCGAGGAACTCGGCCAGCTGCTTGCCGCCCTCGCCCTCGTCCTTGACGATCGTGCCCGCGGTGCGCGCGGGGCGCTCGGCGGCGGAGTCGACCGCGGTCCATGCACCTTCGAGGCCCACCTCGTCGGCCTCGATCTCGAGGTCCGAGAGGTCCAGGGACTCCACCGGCTTCTTCTTGGCGGCCATGATGCCCTTGAAGGACGGGTAGCGCGCCTCGCCCGACTGGTCGGTCACGGACACGACGGCCGGAAGCGTGGCCTCCAGCTGCTCGGAGGCGGTGTCGCCGTCGCGGCGGCCCTTCACGACGCCGTCCTCGATCGTGACCTCGGAGAGCAGCGTGACCTGCGGGACGCCCAGACGCTCGGCGAGGATCGCCGGGAGGACACCCATGGTGCCGTCGGTGGAGGCCATACCGGCGATGACGACGTCGTAGCCGGTCTTCTCGATCGCCTTGGCGAGCACCAGCGAGGTGCCCATGACGTCGGTGCCGTGCAGGTCGTCGTCCTCGACGTGGACGGCCTTGTCGGCGCCCATGGACAGCGCCTTGCGCAGGGCGTCCTTGGCGTCCTCGGGGCCGACCGTGAGGACGGTGACCTCGGCGTCGTCCGCCTCTTCGGCGATCTGCAGCGCCTGCTCGACCGCGTACTCGTCGAGCTCCGACAGCAGGCCGTCGACGTCGTCGCGGTCGACGGTCAGGTCATCGGCGAAGTGCCGGTCGCCGGTGGCGTCGGGCACGTACTTCACACAGACAACGATCCTCAAGCTCACGCCGGCTCTCCTACTGCATCGTCATAACTGGGCTGCCTTGTTGCTCGCAGCATAGGCGCCTGAAGGGCGGGTTTCCGGTCGGGGCGGCTTGCGCCCCGGCCAAAATATTACTCGCCAGTACAGCCAGTTCGTTACCAGTAAGCAAGCGCTCAGGCATGTGAGTTTCGCAACGCCCGGCGGCGGTGCGCAAGCGGGCGAGGCCGCCGACGGCCCGCCTCAGTCGCGCAGGGCGTGGAAACGGCCCTGGTGGTACAGCAGCGGCCGGCCCGCTCCGGCGGGGTCGCCGGCGACCGCCTCGGCGATCACGATCCGGTGGTCCCCGGCGGGGACCTTCGCCACCACCCGGCACACCAGCCAGGCGAGGACGCCCTCGAGGACGGGAACCCCCTCGGGGCCCGGGCTCCACCGCGTGCCCCCGCCGAACCGGTCGGCCCCGCTGCGCGCGAACGTCTCGGCGAGCTCCCGCTGGTGCTCGCCGAGTATGTGCACGCCGATGTGCTCGGCCTCGGCCACCACGGGCCAGCTCGACGACGTGGTGCCCACGCCGAAGGAGATCAGGGGAGGTTCGGCGGCGACGGAGTTCAGCGAGGTGGCGGTGAAGCCGACGGGGCGGTCCCCCCGGGCGGTGATGACCGCGACACCCGCGGCGTGCCGCCGGAAGACGGAGCGGAGGAGATCGGGTGAGGCCGGGCGCGGGGCGGGCACGGGGCGGAGCTCG
The DNA here is from genome assembly GCF_055609145.1 of Streptomyces sp. NPDC036822. Taxonomy (NCBI): domain Bacteria; kingdom Bacillati; phylum Actinomycetota; class Actinomycetes; order Kitasatosporales; family Streptomycetaceae; genus Streptomyces; species Streptomyces sp. NPDC036822. The sequence goes on along the minus strand of NZ_JBVJPY010000005.1, from coordinate 99,731 downwards.
GGCGAAACCGTCATGGAACTGTCCTTCGGCGAGGGCGTGGTGCGAGGGGTCCGGGGGTTCTCAGACACCCGGACAGCGCGCGCTCGCGTGGCGGACGAGGTCCACGTGGACCCGCCCGTGGAGAAGGATTTCCGGTGGCAGCACCGTGTCAGCCTGACGATCGTCCGCGGGCGCAGTCAAGTGCGTACCGGCATGTGGGAGATGTGTCACCGCGTCAGACCGCCCGCCCGAGAGCCGCGATGACGTCCGCCCGGCGGGGCTGTCCGGCGGCCCTGACGACGACCCGTCCGGCGCGGTCGAGGACCAGCACCGTGGGGGTGCGGACGATCCCCAGCGCGCGCACGAGGTCGAGCCGTTCCTCGGCGTCGATCTCCACGTGACCCACCCCGTGGACCATCTCCGCGACCTCGGCGAGGGTCCGCCGGGTGGCGCGGCAGGGCTGGCAGAACGCCGTGGAGAACTGCACGAGCGTGGCCCGCTCGCCGAGCGGCGCGCCCAGGGCCTCGCCGTCCAGCGCGGGGACGCCCGGCGCCCGGGCGCCCGACGCCTCGACATCCCGCACCCGGACATCCGGCTCCTCCGGCCGCCCGTCCATACCCCTGCTCCCCTCGTGCCGTCCGCTCTCCCGTCGCTCCGTGCAGCGTCCCACGGCACCGTTCGATTCCCGCCACGGCCACCGGGCGTGACGAGAATCTCCCTGTGCGAAGCCGTCAGGACTGGTACCCGACGCCCACATGGGGCACGATCTGCCCAAAGCCGAAAACCTACGGCCGCGTAACTTCCGCCGGGAGAACCCTCCCCAGGCAGAGAAGAAGGGGTTCCTCTCAGATGGCAGAACTCGTCTATCGGCCGGTCATCGGCGCCGCACTCACGATGTTCAAGGCGCTCGACCTCAAGATCGACACGCAGGGTTCGGAGCACATCCCGCGCACCGGCGGCGCGGTGCTGGTCAGCAACCACATCAGCTATCTGGACTTCATCTTCACGGGCCTGGCCGCGCTTCCGCAGAAGCGCCTGGTGCGCTTCATGGCCAAGGAGTCGGTCTTCCGGCACAAGGTCTCGGGCCCGCTGATGCGCGGCATGAAGCACATCCCGGTGGACCGCGCGCAGGGCGAGCACGCCTACCAGCACGCGCTGGAGTCGCTGAAGGCCGGCGAGATCATCGGTGTCTTCCCCGAGGCGACCATCTCGCAGTCGTTCACGCTCAAGAGCTTCAAGTCGGGTGCGGCGCGGCTCGCCCAGGAGGCCGGGGTCCCGCTGATCCCGATGGCGCTCTGGGGGACGCAGCGCGTCTGGACCAAGGGCCGTCCGCGGAACTTCAGGCGCAGCCACATCCCGGTGACGATCCGGGTGGGCGAGCCGATGGAGGCGCCCACGGACCAGTACGCGGGCGCCATCACGCGGCGGCTGCGCGACCGGGTCCAGGAGCTTCTGGAGGCCGCGCAGCGCGCCTATCCCGTGCGCCCCAAGGACGCGAGCGACACCTGGTGGGTGCCGGCGCACCTCGGGGGCACGGCTCCGACCCCGGCCCAGGTCAAGGAAGCCGGCTGACCGGACCCTCCCGGATTGGGAGCGTCACTCCGGGGTGCCGACCGTGACACGCGCCCCGGGGCTCAGCTTCTCCAGCGATTCGGCCAGCTCCGCGCCGGCCGCGACGAGCTCGGCGTGCGTCATGGGGACCAGCGACTCCAGCAGGAAGATCGCGTTGACCGTGGTGTCCTCGATGCGGGTGCGCGGCCCCTGGCGCCAGTTCCAGCGGCGGCAGGTGACGCCGGCGTCGTCGCGCCAGACGATCTCGCCCGGCTCGGGGTGCTCCACGGTCTCCTCCCCGCCGGCCGTGGTCACGAACGGCTCGTCGCCCACGGCCCGCACGAGCCTCATCTCGCCCTGGATGCGGTCCAGGTCCTCGCCGCCGACCGGGATGAGGTGGGCGACGCTGATCGCGTTGTAGGCGTCGACGAGACGGCTGATCCTGGGCAGGCCGCCGTCCGCGAGCGCCCGCTTGGCGAGCGCCTCGGCGGAGTTGCGGGTACGCGACGGCTTGGCGCCGAACGCCGTGTAGGCCGCGCGCCAGGCCGCGATGTGCGGGTCCTTGTCCGGTGCGGCGCCGTCGAGGCGTTCCGCGAGGCGCCGCGCGGCGTCGTCGAGCAGCGCCGAACTGGCCTCGTCGCTCGGCCCGTTGACGAGACCGTGGGCCTCGACGGCGAGGTGGGTGAAGCCGGGCACGAGGGCACGCACCTCGTCGGACACGGTGAGGGTGAGGGGCATCGTCGTCCTTGCGTCAGAGTTCCGTCGGAAGGGTCCGCGAGAGGTACGGCCGGTCGGGAGCGGAGGTCAGCGCGCTCAGGACGGCCGGATGCGGTTCAGCGTACAGCACCGGCGAGTCCAGTTCATTGGACTTTGGGTCCGGATGGAACGGCAACCGCTCCTCCCGCACGGAGAACACGGCGAAGCGCCCCGACTCGCCGCCGCGGGGGTCCTGCCGGTGCCAGGTGGACGTGCCGGGCAGCCGGACGGCGACGAGACCGTGAAGGGCCTCGAACTTCTGGTAGCAGAGGGCCGTCGGGATGCCCTCGGCCCTGAGCAGCGCGGCCAGGGCGTGCGCCTTGGCGTAGCAGATGCCGGTACGCAGGGCGAGGACGTCGGAGGCCCGCCAGGTGACGCGCATGTCCCCCGTGTCGAACGAGTGCGGAATGGTGTCGCGGACGAACGCGAAGGCTGCTTCGGCGTATGCGTATGCACCTGGGCGCCCCACGCGGAGCCGGGAGGCGGCTTCCCGGACGACGGGGTGCTCGTGGTCGATGACGTCGTCCGCCGCAAGGTAGGCGGAGAGTTCCGGCTCTTTCTGGATCAGTTCCATGCGTCAGGAGCATAGGAAAGCGACCGACCGGAATCAATGAGTTTCCAGTCAGCCGCATGCCTATGCATAGCGATCCGGGGGTCTAGCCGGCCGCCATCTCCTCCTTGAGCGCCTGGAGGAAGGCGTCGACGTCGTCCTCCGTGGTGTCGAAGGAGCACATCCACCGCACGTCGCCGGCGGCCTCGTCCCAGAAGTAGAAGCGGAAGCGCTTCTGCAGCCGGACGCTGACCTCGTGCGGGAGCCGGGCGAAGACGGCGTTGGCCTGGACGGGGTGGAGGATCTCCACACCGTCGACCTCCCGCACCCCGGCCGCGAGGCGCTGGGCCATCGCGTTGGAGTGCCGGGCGTTGCGCAGCCACAGGTCCTTGGCGAGCAGCGCCTCCAGCTGGACGGACACGAACCGCATCTTGGACGCGAGCTGCATGGACAGCTTGCGCAGGTGCTTCATGTGGCTGACCGCGTCCGGGTTCAGGACGACGACGGCCTCACCGAACAGCATGCCGTTCTTGGTGCCGCCGTACGAGATGACGTCCACGCCGACCGCGTTGGTGAACGCCCGCATGGGGACGTCCAGGGAGGCGGCGGCGTTGGCTATCCGGGCGCCGTCGAGGTGGACCTTCATGCCCTTGGAGTGGGCGTGCTCCACGACGGCCCGGATCTCGTCCACGGTGTAGACCGTGCCCAGCTCGGTGTTCTGGGTGATCGAGACGACCTGCGGCATGGCCCGGTGCTCGTCCTCCCAGCCCCAGGCCTGCCGGTCGATGAGCTCGGGAGTGAGCTTGCCGTCCGGCGTCGGCACGGTGAGCAGCTTCAGGCCGCCCATCCGCTCGGGAGCGCCGCCCTCGTCCACGTTGATGTGCGCGGACTCGGCGCAGATCACGGCACCCCAGCGGTCGGTCAGCGCCTGGAGGGCGGTGACGTTCGCACCGGTGCCGTTGAAGACCGGGAACGCCTCGGCGGTCGGCCCGAAGTGGCTGTGCATGATCCGCTGGAGGTGATCGGTGTAGTCGTCCTCGCCGTAGGCGATCTGATGACCGCCGTTGGCGAGGGCGATCGCCGCGAGCACCTCAGGGTGGGCGCCGGCGTAGTTGTCGCTGGCGAAGCCCCGGACCGACGGGTCGTGGTGACGACGCGCGTCGGTCCTGGAGGGCGTTGCCGGGGTCACGGCTTGGGGGTCAGCCACAGACGCTGTCCATTCACTTCCTGGGCGGGCCGGTCCCAGACTCCGGCGATCTCGTCGGCCAGATCCTTGACGTCCGTGAAGCCCGCGAACTTCGCGTTCGGTCGCTCGGCGCGCATGGCGTCGTGCACCAGTGCCTTGATCACCAGGATGGCAGCCGCGGCCTTTGGCCCGGCGTCGCCCCCCAGCTTGCGGAAGTCGTCGCCCATGGCGAGGGTCCAGGCCTCGGCCGCGGCCTTGGCGGCGGCGTAGGCCGCATTCCCCGCGGTGGGCTTGGAGGCGCCCGCGGCGCTGACGAGGACGTACCGCCCACGGTCGCTGCGCGTCAGCGGCTCGTGGAAGGCGAGCGAGGTGGACTGGACGGTCTTGATCAGCAGCCGCTCCAGGAAGCTCCAGTCGGCGAGCTCGGTCTCGGCGAAGGTGGAACTGCCGCGCCAGCCGCCGACAAGGTGGACCAGGCCGTCGATCCGGCCGAACTCCTTCTCGGTCTTGTCGGCCCAGTCGCGTGCCGCGCCGAGGTCCGTGAGGTCGACCGTGTCCCCGACGACCGTGGCGCCGCCGTGGGCGTACCGGGCGGCGTCGACCGCCTCGGCCAGCCGGGCCGGATCCGCGTCCGAGGCGACGACGATCGCACCGGCTTCCGCGAGCCGCATCAGCGCGGCCCGGCCGGCGGGGCCGGCCGCTCCCGCGACCGCGATGACGGCACCTTCCAGCGGTCCGCCGTTCCCGTTGCCGTTCATGGTCGTCGCCTCCTCCGTGACAGGGTTCACGCGGCAGCCTGCTCGGCCCGCGAAGCGTTCACGGCGGTGATGCCCTTGGTGGAGGCGATCACACCCTTGAGCTTCTTGGCCAGGGCCTCATAGAACATGCTGAGCGGAAACTCGTCCGGAAGCACGTCGTCGACGAGCTTGCGCGGCGGCTGCGTCAGATCCAGGGCGTCGGGACCCTTGGCCCAGCGCGAGCCGGGGTGCGGGGCGAGGTAGGTGGAGACGAGCTCGTACGCCTTGAACCAGTGGACCAGCTTGGGGCGGTCGATGCCGTCGCGGTACAGCTTCTCGATCTCCGCGCAGAGCTGGTTGGTGACCTCGGGGGCCCGCTGCCAGTCGATCTTGAGCGTGTTGTCCGTCCAGCGCACCACGTCGTGCTTGTGGAGGTACGCGAAGAGCAGCTGACCGCCGAGGCCGTCGTAGTTGCGGTTGCGGTCGCCGGTGACCGGGAAGCGGAACATCCGGTCGAAGAGCACGGCGTACTGCACGTCACGGCCGTGCGCGTTGCCCTCGGCCTCCAGCTTCACGGCCTCCTTGAAGGCGGTGAGGTCGCAGCGCAGCTCCTCCAGGCCGTACATCCAGAACGGCTGGCGCTGCTTGATCATGAAGGGGTCGAAGGGCAGGTCACCGTGGCTGTGGGTGCGGTCGTGGACCATGTCCCACAGCACGAAGGCGGCCTCGCAGCGCTTCTGGTCCTCGACCATGGCGGCGATGTCCTCGGGCAGCTCGATGCCCAGGATGTCGACGGAGGCCTGGGTGACCTTGCGGAAGCGGGCAGCCTCGCGGTCGCAGAAGATGCCGCCCCAGCTGAAGCGCTCGGGGGCCTCGCGCACGGCGATGGTCTCCGGGAAGAGCACGGCCGAGTTGGTGTCGTACCCGGCGGTGAAGTCCTCGAAGGTGATGCCGCAGAAGAGCGGGTTGTCGTAGCGGGTGCGCTCCAGCTCGGAGAGCCACTCCGGCCAGACCATGCGCAGCACGACCGCTTCGAGGTTGCGGTCCGGGTTGCCGTTCTGCGTGTACATCGGGAAGAGCGCCAGGTGCTGGAGCCCGTCCACGCGGTCGGCGGCCGGCTGGAAGGCCAGCAGGGAGTCGAGGAAGTCGGGGACCTCGAAGCCGCCCTCGGCCCACTTGCGCAGGTCGGCGACGAGCGCGTGGTGGTACGCGGCGTCGTGCGGGAGCAGCGGGGAGAGCTGCTCGACGGCGGCGACGATCCGGTCGACGGTGAGTTCCACAAGGGCGCGGGACGGCGCGTCGTCGGCGTCGAAGTCGATGGAGCCGTCCTTGCGCTGCCAGGGACGGATCTCCTCCACGGCCTTCTTGAGCTCGGGCCAGGCAGGGTGGTCGATCACCGGGGCGGAGATGGATATCCCCCCAGCGGTCACGTCCTGCACAAGAATTTCCGTCATTCCTCTTCCTCCACAGGAGAACCTCGCGTCAGGACACCGTATCCATGAGTGGCTTCTCCTTACAAGAGGAGCAAGAGAGATTATCCTGCGCGCCCCCCATGGTCACCGTGAATTTTCCTGCCGTACGGGGTTTGAGCGAGCGCATCGGTGGCCATACGGGGCGCCGGGGCAGAGGCGCCGCGAGTCCCGGGACGGCTCGCCCCGATGCCCGGCGCGCGTGCGCTTCCCTCTTGGGCTCCAGCCATTAGGCTGCGCCCCCACCGGGAGACCGGAGGGACCCGGTCCCGGACATCGGCGGAAGCGAGAAGATCTTGAGTTTCCTCACCATCGGTCATCGCGGAGTCATGGGCGTCGCCCCCGAGAACACCCTGCGTTCCTTCGTCCGCGCCGAGCGGGCCGGGATGGACGCCATCGAACTGGACCTGCACCTGAGCAAGGACGGTGCCCTCGTCGTCATGCACGACGCGGACGTCGGACGGACCACCGACGGCAGCGGCCCGATCGCCGAACTGACGCTGGCGGAGCTGCGCGAGCTGGACGCCGGCGAGGGGGAGCGCGTCCCCGTCTTCGAAGAGGTCCTGGACGCGGTGAGCGCCCCGATCCAGGCCGAGATCAAGGACACGGCGGCGGCCAGGGCGCTCGCCGAGGTGATGCTGCGCCGCGGACTCGCGGACCGGGTGGAGGTCCTCTCCTTCCACGACGAGGCCCTCGCCGCGATCTCCCGGCTGGTCCCCGGCGTGCGTACGGCTCTCGTGGCGGACCGCTGGGAGGCGGACGTAGTGGACCGCGCGAAGACGGTCGGAGCCGCCGCCCTCGTGCTCAACATCCGGCACCTCACCCTGGAGACCGTGGAACGGGCCCACGAGGAGGGGCTGCGGGTCATCGGCTGGGTGGTGAACACCCAGGAGCACCTGCGCCTGGTCCGGGCGCTGGAGCTCGACGGGGCGACGACCGACTATCCGGAGATCCGCCGCACCGGCCGGTTCACCGCCTAGGGTTTGACCCGGGACGCCTCCGTCGGCCGGCTCGGCCTGGAGAAAGGCTCCGACCGGGGCGGGCTCGGACCGGGGGCCGGATTCAGACCAGCGGCTTGACCAGGAGCTCGAACTCGAGGTCGTCGCGCTGCGGCACGCCGAAGCGCTCGTCGCCGTACGGAAACGGGGTCATCCGTCCCGTACGGCGGTAGCCGCGCCGCTCGTACCAGGCGATGAGCTCCTCGCGGACGGAGATCACCGTCATGTGCATCTCCCGCACGCCCCAGATCTCGCGGACCCGGCGCTCCGCCTCGGCGATGATCAGACGGCCGAGACCGGCGCCCTGGAGCTCGGGGCGGACGGCGAACATGCCGAAGTAGGCGGCATCGCCGCGGTGTTCGAGCTGGCAGCAGGCGACGATCCCGCCGTCCTGCTCGACGACCATCAGCCGGCTGCCCGGGGTGGTGATGACCGCGCGCACGCCCTCCTCGTCGGTGCGCTGACCCTGCAGGATGTCCGCCTCCGTGGTCCAGCCGCCCCGGCTGGAGTCGCCCCGGTAGGCCGACTCGACCAGCGGCACGAGCACCGGGACGTCGTCCTCGACCGCGTCGCGGTAGCTGATCCGTCCGGTCTCCTGGGGCACGGCGGTGTCCATGGTGTTCGGTCTCCCCTCGGCGCGCTGATCGATCGGTGGAGGCGATCGGGCCCCGAGCCTAACGCGAGCCGACGCGCTCCCCCTCGTACACCCCCGCGCACCCCTGCGCTCGCGTGCGACCCCGTGAGGCCGGGCATGCAGCCTGGGACCGAACGGCGCCGTCGAAGGGGGAGGTGTGCCGTGCACGGACCGGCGTTGTCGGCCTGGCCGGCGTGGTTGTCGGTGGTGTTGTGCGGGGCGAGCGGCGTGTACTGCCTGCTGCGGACGCGCGGCCGCGCCGGTGAGGAGCGCAGGACGGCCGGGAGCGAGGCCGTGATGGGCTTCGGAATGGCGGCGATGGCGCTCCCCGCGGCGGTGCTCACGCCACCGACGTGGAGCTGGGCGCTGTACGCGGGGGTCTTCGGCACGGCGGCGCTGCGCGCGCTGTTCGCGATCCGCCGCGGCGGACATCACGGACACCATCTGGTGGGCTCCTCCGCCATGGTCTACATGGCGGTGGCGATGGCCTTCCCCGCCTCCGGAGCACACGGGGGGCACGGGGGGCACGGCACGGGGGGCATACCGCTCCTGACGGGTCTGCTCCTCGGGTACTACACGGTGTACGTCCTGCGGTCCGGGGCCCGGCTGGCGCCGGTGCCCCTGCCGACGGGAGGCCCGGCGGAGTTCCCGCCGCCGGCCGCGGACTCCGCACCGGAGTTCACCCGGGTGTGCCGCCTCTCGATGGCACTGGCGATGCTGGCGATGCTCCTGACGCTGTGAAACCGTGGCGTACGTCACTTGCCGTGCGAGGTCATACCCCCGGGTAGCACCACCCTCATAGGCTGACGGCATGTTGGTCTCCCTCGCGCTGCTCGGGCTCGGCGTCCTGACCGCTGTCGTGGCCCCGCGACTGCTGTCGCGGTCCGACTGGGCGGAGCGCGAGCCCGTCGTGGCGCTCTGGGTCTGGCAGTGTGTGGTCGCGGCGGTCCTGCTGAGCTTCGGGCTCTCCATGACGTTCAGCGCGGCGGCCGCCTGGCAGGTGGTGCGGGGACATGTCTTCGCGCCCGCGCCGCGCGGAGTGCTCGAAGCGTACGAACTGGGCACGCACCAGCCGTGGTCGGCGGTGCTCGCCGTCGTGCTGGCCTGCGGCGGTCTGTGGACCGGCGCGATGCTCGGCCGGGAGATCAGCCGGGCGCGGGCCCGCCGCCGGCAGCGCCGTCGCGAACTCCTCGTCCGCTCGCCCCTGCTGCCCGGCGAGGAGCCCGAGGGCGAGCGGCTGGTGGTGCTGGAGGGCGAGCGCGCGGACGCCTGGTGGCTGCCGGGCGCCGCGCCCCAGCTGGTCATCACGACGGCCGCCCTGCGGAGGCTGAAGGGCCGCCAGCTGGACGCCGTGCTCGCGCACGAACAGGGCCACGCCCGGGCGCGGCACGACTGGCTGCTGCACTGCTCGGCGGCGCTGGCGGGCGGCTTTCCCGGAATCCCGGTCTTCGCGGCCTTCCGGGACCAGATGCACCGGCTGGTGGAGCTGGCCGCCGACGACGTGGCCTCGCGCCGCTTCGGGCGGCTGACGATCGCGCTCGCCCTGGTCGAACTGAACGAGGACCGGGGGGTGTTCGGGCCCGGCCAGGCGCCGGACGCCGACCTTCCGCACCGGGTGAACCGGCTCCTGGCGGCCGCGCCGCGCTTCACGGCCGGACGCCGCCTGCGCCTGACCGCCGCCGCGGCCTTCGTCCCGGTGGTGCCGGTCCTGGTCGCGTTCGTCCCGGCGTTGAAGGCACTGGGTTAGGGCTTTTGCATCGGGCGGGTCCTGCGCGAGTCGGAGGGCGGGGCACGGTCGCGCCCGCCGGAGTACTTCGCGCGGCTCGGGGAAGATCGTGGCATGCGCTCCTCCGCCGTTGTTTCCGGTGCCCTGGCCGTGTTGCTGCTCGCCCTGGTGGCGGCCGGCTGGCCTCCGCTGCTCTCCCTGGACCGATCGGTGACGGAGTCGCTCCACGACAGCGCCGTCGCGGAGCCCGGCCTCGCCCGTCTCCACCGGATTCTGAGCGATTGGGTGTGGGACCCGTGGACGATGCGGGCGCTGATCGCCGCCGCCGTGGTGCTGCTGTGGCGGCGGCGCGAACGGTGGCTGGCCCTCTGGCTCGTGGGGACGAGCCTGGTGGCGGCGGGGGTGCAGCAGGGGGTGAAGGCGGCGATCGGCCGGGAGCGGCCGAGCTGGCCCGATCCGGTCGACACGGCCCACTTCGCGGCCCTTCCCTCGGGCCACGCGATGACCGCGATGGTGAGCTGCGGCCTGCTGCTGTGGGTTCTCGCGCTCCACTGGCGCGAGACCTGGCGGGGCTGGAGCGTCCTCACCGTCGCCGCCGTGGTGTCCGTGCTGGGCGTGGGGTGGACCCGGGTCTACCTCGGGGTGCACTGGCCTACGGACGTGGTGGCCGGGTGGCTGCTGGGCTGGAGCTGTACGGCTGTGGCGATCATCACGTACCGCCGGAACGGGGCGGAACGGGACGCACGGGGCGTTCCCGTGAGCAAGGGGAGGAGAATGGGGGAAACGCACTGAAGCCGTCTGTCCTGGACGATCCCCCGCGTCGCCCAGAACAGACGGCAAACCCGCTGACCAGGCACGAAGGCGCGACAGCAGGATGCGCTGAGTATATTGGCTGCGAGCCAGTCAACGCAGGAGTCCAGCATGTCCCCGCGTAGCGCATCGGTCAATGAAGAGCTTCGGAGGCGTTCTCGCGAACGGCTTCTGCAAGCCACCGTCGAGCTGGTCTCCGAGCGCGGCTTCGAGGCCACGACCCTCGGCGACATCGCCGAGCGGGCCGGTTCGGCGCGTGGGCTGATCTCGTACTACTTCCCCGGCAAGCGGCACCTGCTGCAGTCGGCGGTGCACCGGCTGATGCATCTGACGCTGGAGGAGGCCCTGGAGCGCGAGCCGCGCACCGAGGACGGCCGGGAGCGGATGGCCCGCGCGATCGACGCGATCCTGGGGCTGGCCGTGAGCCGGCCGGTGCTGATGCGGACGCACATGGCGGGCATCCTGCAGGCCCAGGGGTTCGTGCAGTGCGACGAGCAGCAGCGGCTCGCCTTCCTGCTGCGGGACACGGTCACGCGGTACGGCGCCCCGGACGTGGACACGGAGTATCCGCTGCTGCGGGCCCTGCTGATGGGCGCGGTGGTGGCGGTGCTGCTGCCCGGCGCGCCGATGCCGGCGACGCGGCTGAGGGCCGAGCTGTTCCAGCGGTACGGGCTCGACTGGGACATGGGGATGCCGCCGGACGGAGGTCCGCCCGACGGCATGCCGCACGACCGGTCCGGTTCACCGGACCGGGTGCCCCGTCAGTCGTCGAAGTCGTCGAAGTAGTCCGGCTGGGTCTGGACGTTGAGCTCGTGCATGCGGACCCGCTTGGCGGCGTCGGTGCGCCGGTCGTCGAGCCGCAGGACGTCGAAGCCCTTGGCCATGTCGTTCGAGTAGATGTGGCCGTTGTAGTAGTACGCCGACCAGGTACCGCCGCCGACCAGCGAGGTGGCCGAGAGGGGGCCGCGCTCGAAGTACGCGATCTCCTTCGGCTTGCGGGAGTCGGTGAAGTCCCAGACGGAGACGCCGCCCTGGTACCAGGACTGGACCATCAGGTCCTTGCCCTTGACCGGGATCAGCGAGCCGTTGTGCGCGACGCAGTTCTCGGTGTCGGCCTGATGGCGCGGGATCTTGTAGTAGCTGCGGAAGACGAGCTCGCGCCGGTCCCCCTTGCCGACGATGTCGTAGATGCCGTCGGCGCCGCGGTTCGGACCCACGGCCGCGTTGCAGGTGGCCGCGCCGCCGCCGCCCAGTTCGTCGGTGAAGACGACCTTGTTCGCCTTCAGGTTGAAGGTCGCCGAGTGCCAGAACGCGAAGTTGACGTTGTCCTGGACCTGGTCGATGACCCTCGGGCGCTCGGGGTCCTTGATGTCGAAGAGGATGCCGTCACCCATGCAGGCGCCGGCCGCGAGGTCCTTGGAGGGCAGCACCGTGATGTCGTGGCAACCGGTGGTCTTGGAGACGCCCGGGTTGGTCGGGCCGCCGGGGTTGCCGCCGCCGTCCGGGCCCTCGCCCGGGAAGAGGACGGGGAAGCCGACGATGGCCGCCTTCTCCGGCGACTTGCGGGGCACCTTGATGACCGTGATGCCGTCGTGCGGGGGCTGGCAGTCCGGGAACGCGGCGTTGGGCGAGTACGAGGAGACGTAGACGTAGACGTTCTTGCGCTCGGGCACCAGCGTGTGGGTGTGCGAGCCGCAGGCGGTCTCGACGGCGGCGACGTACTTCGGGTTGCGGATGTCGCTGATGTCGAAGATCTTCATGCCCTCCCAGGAGGACTTCTCCGTGGCCGGCTGGCTGGTGCTGGCACAGGAGTTGTCGCTGCGGGAGGAGTCGGTGGAGAGGAAGAGGAGGTCGCCGGAGACGGAGACGTCGTTCTGCGATCCGGGGCACAGCACCTGGGCGACGGTCTTCGGATCGGACGGCTTGCTGATGTCGAAGATCCGGAAGCCGTCGTAGTTGCCGGCGAAGGCGTACCTGCCCTGGAAGGCCAGGTCGGAGTTGGTGCCCTTGAGCGCGTCCTTGGGGATGTTGGCGAGGTGCGTGATGTTGTCCGTGTGGACGATCTCGTCCACTCCGGGTATCTCGCCGTTCTGGATGGCGGACCGGGCCTCGGCGGCCTGCTCCGCGGAGACGGTGCCCCGCACGGTGGCGTCACCCGGATCGGGTGTGGCGGCCGCGGGGCCGGCTGCGAGCAGGCTGACCAGCAGTCCGGCGGCGGCGGTGGCCACACCCAGACCTCTGGTCCGTGCGCGCGGAGTTCGCGTGGTACGCAACGAAGTCACTCCGTCCTCCCTTGTGTCCGTTCACGGTTGAACGGTCATTGGACGTCGGCAGTATCGTCCTTGCCGTGCACATCTCAACAGATGGCAACACAGACGTCATGAAGGATTTCGCTCGGCGACCGGAACAGGCGTGCTGGGAACGGGCACGGGGAACGGTCACCTCGCTCCTTCGTCCGCCCTCTTTCCGGAAACCCCGTGAAGTCCCCCTGGAGGTCGCCTTGTCGAACCACCGCATCCGCGGAGCCGTCGCCGTCGCGTTGAGCGCCGTGACCGTCTGGGCACTGGCCGGCTGCGATGCGGGGTCGGACCGGGACGCTGCCGGCGCTCAGGGCTCCACCGGTCCGGCGGTGGTGGCTCCGGGCAAGCCGGGCGAGGAGGCGCGGCGCATATCCCCGGAGGAGGCGGCCCGGCTGCTGCCCGACGACAAGCCCAACGCCGCGGACTTCACCTACGCGCAGATGATGATCGTGCACCACCGGCAGGCGCTGACGATGACCGCGCTCGCGCCGCGGCAGGCGGAGTCGGCTCAGGTGAAGAAGCTGGCGGAACGGATCGCGGCTGCGCAGCAGCCGGAGATCGGCGCGATGGAAGGTTGGCTGAAAAACAACGGTGGGCCGCGTCCGCAGAAGGGGCACGACCACCACACGATGCCGGGGATGGCGACCGAGGCCCAGCTCGCCGAGCTGAGGAAGGCCCGGGGCAAGGCGTTCGACGAGCTGTTCCTCAGGCTGATGATCACCCACCACGACGGGGCGGTGGCGATGGCGGCCGAGGTGCTGGGCGAGGGGAACAACGTCCTGGTGGAGGAGATGGCGAGTGACGTGATCGCCCAGCAGACGGCGGAGATCAACCGGATGCGGTCGATGTAGGGCCGGACGCGGTCCAGGGCGGGGCGGGCACGGCCCGGGGCAGGCCGGGCACGGGCCAGGGCGGGCACGGGCCAGGGCGGGCACGGGCCAGGGGGGCCGGGCCGGTCGAGGGCGGGCCCGACGCGGTCGAGGGCGGACCGGGCGTGCGCCCGGCTGCCGCACGGGCCTCCCACGCGCGGGCCCGCGGTGCGATGCTGGAAGCCTCTCGGCGGGAATCCCCGCGGCGGGAAGGAGTACGGCCGTGCTTCGAGTCGCTGTCGTCGGTTCCGGGCCCAGCGGGGTCTACACCGCCCAGGCGCTGGTCCAGCAGTCGGCGGTACCCGATGTCCGGGTGGACGTCCTGGACCGGCTGCCCTGTCCGTACGGGCTGGTGCGCTACGGCGTCGCGCCGGACCACGAGAAGATCAAATCGCTCCAGCAGAACCTGCGGACCGTGCTGGAGGACGAGCGGATCGGCTTCCTCGGCAACATCGAGGTCGGCGCGCGCGGCTTGTCCCCGGCCCGGCTGCTGGAGCTGTACCACGCTGTCGTGTACTGCGTCGGCGCGGCGCGGGACCGGAGGCTCGGGGTGCCCGGCGAGGACCTGGCCGGCAGCTTCTCGGCGACGGACTTCGTCTCCTGGTACAGCGCACACCCCGACGCCGCCGGCAACGGCTTCGGGCTCGGCGGGCGCTCGGCGGTCGTGATCGGGGTCGGGAACGTGGCGGTGGACGTCGCCCGGATCCTGGCGCGCGGCCCGGAGGAGCTCCGGGCGACGGACGTGCCGCGGGACGCCCTCGCGGCGCTGGAGGCCAGTCGGGTGCGCGAGGTGCACGTGGTCGGCCGGCGAGGCCCTGGGCAGGCCAAGTTCACGACGAAGGAGCTGCGGGAACTGGGCACGCTCCCGGGAGCCCGGGTGCGGGTGGATCCGGCGGACCTGGCGCTCGATCCCTCGTTCGCCGATCCGGCCGGTCTGCCCCCCGCGAACCGGCGGAACCTGGAGGTCGTCCGCGGCTGGGCGGCTGCGCCGGCCGTGCCGACGGCGGTGCGCACCGTGACGCTGCGGTTCTTCCTGCGCCCGGTCGAGCTGCTCGGCGAGGACGGCCGGGTGGTCGCGGTCCGCTTCGAGCGCACCGAGCCGGACGGCACGGGAGGCGTGCGGGGCACGGGACGGTTCGAGGAGATCGACGCCCAGCTGGTGCTGCGGGCGGTCGGCTACCAGGGAGTGCCGCTGTCCGGGCTTCCGTTCGACGAGGCCAGGGGGACGGTCCCGCACGCCGCGGGCCGGGTGCTGCGGGACGGCGTGCCGTCCCCGGGCGAGTACGTGGCGGGCTGGATCAAGCGCGGCCCCTCGGGGGTCATCGGAACCAACCGTCCCTGCGCGAAGGAGACGGTGACGTCGCTGCTGGCCGACGCGGACGCGCTCGCCGGGCGGACGGTGGCGCCCGACCCTCTGTCGGCGCTGCGCGAGCTCGGCCACGACCCGGTCGCCTGGCCGGGCTGGCTCGCCATCGAGAGCGCCGAGGCTGCCCTGGGCCGCTCGCTGGGGCGCGGGCGGGTGAAGATCGCGGACTGGGCGGGCCTGCGCGCGGCGGCCCGGCCGGACGCAGCCTGAGCCGCGGCGGAAGACTCCCGTCCAGGGGTGAACGGCCCGGCGGGCGCCGTGCCGAGCACGCCGCGAGCCCGGCGCGTCCTACGCCGTGGGCGAGCCGCTCAGGCGGAGTTCCTCGCCCTCCGCCGCCGTCAGGACGCTGTCGAGGAGCCCGGGGAAGAGCGCGTCCAGGTCGTCCTTGCGCAGGGCGTTGAGCTTGGCGGTGCCGCGGTAGATCTGCTGGATGACGCCGCTCTCGCGCAGCACCCGGAAGTGGTGCGTCGTCGTGGACTTGGTCACCGGAAGGTCGAAGCGGGAACAGCTCAGCTCCACCCCCTCACGTGCCATGTCGCGCACGATCCGCAGCCTGACCGCGTCCGACAGCGCGTGCAGCACACCCTCCAGGCGGATCTCGTCCCGCGCGGGGTGGTCGAGGACCCGGGGGTTGGTCGCGGTCGTCACGGCGGCTCCTCTTCGTCGGGGTACGCGCTCATTGTACGAGGGGCCTCGTAGTTTGACAGATGCCGTACTACGATGAGTATCGTACGAGCGTACCGTCAGGCCCCCTGAAACGGAGTCGCCATGAGCGCCGCCCTGTTCGAGCCCTACACCCTCCGGTCGCTGACCGTCCCCAACCGTGTGTGGATGGCGCCGATGTGCCAGTACTCGGCGGACGTGTTCGGCCCGAACGCGGGCGTCGCGAACGACTGGCACTTCGCGCACTACGCCTCCCGCGCCACCGGCGGCACCGGTCTCATCCTGGTGGAGGCGACCGCCGTCACCCCCGAGGGCCGGATCAGCCCGGCCGACCTCGGCATCTGGAACGACACCCAGGCCGCGGCCCTGGGCAGGATCGCCCGCTTCCTCAAGGAGCACGGCACCGTCCCCGGCATCCAGATCGGTCACGCCGGGCGGAAGGCCTCCACCAACCCGCCCTGGGTGGGCCGCGGCCCGGTCGGCGAGGACGGCCACGGCTGGCAGCCGGAAGGGCCGAGCCCCGTCGCCTTCGCCGACGGTCACCCCGTGCCGACCGAGCTCACCACCGAGAGGATCGAGGAGATCGTCGGGCAGTTCGCCGACGCGGCCCGCCGCGCCCTCGCCGCCGGGTTCGAGGTCATCGAGGTGCACGGCGCCCACGGCTACCTCATCGGCGAGTTCCTCTCCCCGCACAGCAACCACCGCACGGACGCCTACGGCGGCTCCTTCGAGAACCGCACCCGCCTGGCCCTGGAAGTGGTCGACGCCGTACGGGCCGTGTGGCCCGAGGAGCTGCCGGTCTTCTTCCGGATCTCGGCCACGGACTGGCTCGGGGACCAGGGCTGGACGGTGGACGAGACCGTCCGCTTCGCCGCCCTGCTGCGCGAGCACGGCGTCGACCTCCTCGACGTGTCCAGCGGCGGCAACGGCGGCCCCGCCGACATCCCGGTCGGCCCCGGCTACCAGGTGCCCTTCGCCGCCCGCGTGAAGGCCGAGACCGGGCTTCCGGTCGCCGCCGTGGGCCTGATCACGGACAGCGAGCAGGCCGAGAAGATCGTCGCCAACGGGGAGGCGGACGCCGTGCTGCTCGGCCGCGAGCTGCTGCGGGACGCGTCCTGGGCCCGCCGGGCGGCACGCGAGCTGGGCGCCGAGACGCACGCGCCGAGCCCGTACGCCTGGGCGATCTGAGGTCGGCGGCCGCGGTGGGCATGCCCCGCGCTGCCGCCGACCCGTCCCTGCGGGCGGAACGCGGAACACGCCTCCGACCTGGGAGGACGCCGCTCCGAAGGGCCACTGTCAGTGGTCGGGTGCAGACTGGCCCGTATCCGCGACAACGGCGTCCTGGAGGTATCGGCCATGCCCGAGGCAGTACTCACCGTAGGCACCCGCAAGGGCCTGTTCATCGGCCGCAGGCGCGCGGGCCGGTGGGAGTTCGACGACCCCCACTTCAACGCGCAGGCGGTCTATTCGATCGGCATCGACACCCGCCGTGGCGCGCCGCGGCTGCTCGTGGGCGGTGTCAGCGAGCACTGGGGCCCGTCGGTGTTCCACTCCGACGACTTCGGGGCGTCCTGGACCGAACCGCCCGAGCCGGCGGTGAAGTTTCCCCAGGACACGGGCGCTTCGCTGGAGCGGGTCTGGCAGTTGCACCCCGCCCCGGCCCACTCGCCGGACGTGGTCTACGCCGGGACGGAGCCCGCCGCGCTGTTCAAGTCCGTCGACGGCGGTGCGTCCTTCGAGCTGGTGCGCCCCTTGTGGGAGCACCCGACGCGCTCCCGCTGGGAGCCGGGCGGCGGCGGCGAGGCCGTGCACACCATCGTCACCGACCGGCGGGACCCCGACTCCGTGACGGTCGCGGTGTCGGCCGCCGGAGTCTTCCGCACCCGGGACGGCGGCGCGAGCTGGGCACCCTCCAACCACGGCGTCTCGGCGGTCTTCCTGCCCGATCCGAATCCGGAGTTCGGTCAGTGCGTGCACAAGATCGCGCAGGACGCCGGCGACCTGGACCGGCTGTACCTGCAGAACCACTGGGGCGTCTACCGCAGCGACGACGCGGGCGGGAAGTGGACGGACATCGGAGGCGGACTCCCGTCCGACTTCGGCTTCACCGTCGCCGCCCACCCCCATCGGCCCGATGTGGCCTATGTGTTCCCCATCAACGCCGACAGCGACCGCGTGCCCGCGGAGCGCCGCTGCCGGGTCTACCGCACCAGCGACGCCGGGGACAGCTGGGAACCCCTGACGAACGGACTTCCGCAGGGCGACCATTACGGCACCGTGCTGCGGGACGCGATGTGCACGGACGGCGGCGACCCCACGGGCGTCTACTTCGGGAACCGCAACGGCGAGGTGTACGGCAGCGCGGACGACGGGGACAGCTGGGAGCTGCTGGCGGAGCACCTGCCGGACGTGCTGTGCGTACGGGCGGCGGTGATCGACTGAGAGCGGCGGACCGCCGGAGACGACGGACGGCGGCCCAGGCACCGAGCCACCGAGCCCTCGGACGTGACCGGCATGGAGGTGACCGACGGGGCGGTGACCTACCGGGACCTGACCCGGGGGGGGCGGGACGATCCCGTACAGGCCCGGGGCGCTGCGCCAGTAGAGTGACGGCCGTGGCAGCACGACCGTTGAATGAGATCGTCGAACCGGGGTGGGCGCACGCGCTCGCGCCCGTGGCCGAACGCGTCGCCGCTATGGGCGACTTCCTGCGACAGGAGATCGCCGCCGGGCGCACCTACCTCCCCTCCGGGGCCAACGTCCTCCGGGCGTTCCAGCAGCCGTTCGACGAGGTGAGGGTCCTCATCGTCGGTCAGGACCCCTATCCCACCCCGGGGCACGCCGTGGGGCTGAGCTTCTCGGTGGCCCCGGACGTGCGGCCGCTGCCGCCCAGCCTGGAGAACATCTTCCGCGAGCTGAACACCGACCTGGGGATCGACCGCCCGTCGAACGGCGATCTGACGCCCTGGACCCGGCAGGGGGTGCTGCTGCTCAACCGCGCGCTCACCACGGCTCCGCGCAAGCCGGGCGCGCACCGGGACAAGGGCTGGGAGGCGGTGACCGAGCAGGCCATCAGGGCGCTGGCCGCCCGGGGCAAGCCGCTGGTGTCCGTGCTGTGGGGACGTGACGCGCGCAATCTGCGTCCACTCCTCGGCGATCTTCCGGCCATCGAGTCCTCGCACCCTTCCCCGATGTCGGCGGACCGCGGCTTCTTCGGCTCCCGGCCGTTCAGCCGCACCAACGAACTGCTCCTGCGCCAAGGGGCGCAGGAGGTCGACTGGCGGCTCCCGTGACCGTCCGGCGGCCCGGGTGACGTCCGAGGACTGGGTCCTGGGGGTCGACTCGGGAGGCTCGGGGCTGAGGATCGCCCTGGCCCGCGCCGGGGACGGCCGCGTGGTGGAGACGGTCTCCTCACGCGAGCCGGTGCCGACCGGACCGGGCGGGATCGAGGCCGCCGCCTTCCTCCGGCAGCTGCTGCCCGCCGCCGAGGCGATGCGTCGGCGGGCCGGAGCCGACGGATCCCCGGCCGCCGTGGCGATCGGGGCTGCCGGGATGGCGACGCTCGGGGACGACGTGCGCGCGGTGCTGCCCGGCGCCCTGGAGCAGGCACTCGGGGTGCGGCGGCTGGCGCTGGCGGCCGACGCCGTCACCGCCTACGCGGGCGCGCTCGGGCAGCGGCCCGGGGCTGTCGTCGCGGGCGGCACGGGATTGATCGCGCTCGGCACCGACCTGACCACGTGGCGCAGGGCCGACGGCTGGGGCCACCTGCTGGGCGACTGCGGCAGCGGCGCGTGGATCGGCCGGGCCGGTCTGGAAGCGGCGATGCGCGCCCACGACGGCCGGCGCGGGGGCTCCGGCGCGCTGCTGGCCGGCGCGGAGGAGCGGTTCGGTCCGGCCGACGGGCTTCCCGGCGCGCTCTATCCGCGGACCGACCGGCCCGCCGTGCTGGCCTCCTTCGCGCCCGCCGTGGCGCGGTGCGCCGCCGAGGGCGACCCGGTGGCGGCGGACGTCCTCGCCCGCGCCGCCGCGCACATCGCCGAGGCGGCGGCCGCCGTCTGCCCCGACGGCGAGGGGTGTGATGTCGCGCTGACGGGCGGGCTGTTCAGGCTGGGCGACCCCCTGCTCGGACCACTGGCCAGGGCGCTCGCGGACCAACTGCCGCACGCGCGTGCCGTGTCCGCCGCCGGCGATCCGCTCACCGGCGCCGTCACGATCGCCTCGGCCCTCGCCTCCGGTTCGCTGCGGCTGCCGCACGACCCCCGGTTGCTGGGGGTTCGGCCTTCCGGGGCGTCCGGCGGATTGCGGCCGGACACGACGTAAGGAGCGGTTCGGACATACAGGGGCAGATGACGCTCGACCGCACCTCACCGAACTGCGCGGCGGGCAAAACCAGTAGCATGCGGGCGCATGAGCTCCCCCACTGGGCCTGCTTCCGGCCTGCCTGTACGAATGCCGCGACCCCGCCAGACCGGACGGCACCGTCGCCCCGAACCCGCGGCGGCGCCCGAGGGCGCTCCCGCACTCGTCCTCGCCGTCCCCGGCACCCCGTCGGCCGCCATACGCTCGCTGGCCGACGAGGTCGTGAGCATCGCCCGTTCCGAGCTGCCCGGCCTGGAGGCCGCGATCGGCTACCTGGACGGTGACGACGACGAGTACCCCACCCTGGCCACCGTCCTGTCCCGCGCCGCCACGCTGCGCACGGAGCGGTACCAGCTGGCCCTGGCCGCCGGCCGCGAGGCCAGCGCCCCGGAGGGCCCGGCCGCCATCGTGGTCCCGCTCCTCGCCGGCCCCGACAGCGCCCTGATGCGCCAGATCCGCCAGGCCGTCATGGACAGCGGCAACCTGGCCGAGCTGACGGACGTCCTCGGCCCGCACCCGCTGCTCGCCGAGGCCCTGCACGTGCGCCTGTCGGAGGCCGGTCTGGCCCGCGCCGACCGCGCCCGCCTGTTCACGGTCGCCACGGCCGCCGACGGCATCGTCCTCGCCACGGTCGGCGGCGAGGAGGCGGTCCAGGCCGCCGGCATCACGGGCATGCTGCTCGCGGCCCGCCTGGCCGTCCCCGTCATCGCCGCCGCGCTGGACCAGGAGGGCTCGATCACCGCGGTCGCCGAGCAGCTCCGCGGCTCCGGCTCCGAGCAGCTGGCCCTGGCGCCGTACCTGATCGGCCCGGAGCTGGCCGACGGCCTGCTCGACGCCGCCGCGAAGGAGGCGGGCTGCGCCGCCGCCGAGCCGCTCGGCGCGTACCCGGCCATCGGCAAGCTGGTGCTCTCGCAGTACACCGCCGTGCTGGGCATCGCCCCGCAGCAGCCGCAGGGCGCCCCTGCCCTCTGACCCCGCGCGGCGACGCGGGCACGGGCCCAGAAGCGTACGGGAGGGCCCGCACCGGTACCTGTGTGCCGGTGCGGGCCCTCCCGTGCGTCGTACGACGGCCCGGCGCGACAGGCGGACAGGCCCCGCTCGTCCGCCGGGCGGCGCGGTTCAGCCGAAGGTCACGCAGGTGGCCGCGGGGGCTTCGACGGAGCCGGCCCGGTGGGGTACGCCGGTCTCCTGGTCGATGTCGAACCAGGTGACGTCGCCGGAGCGCTCGTTGGCCGCGTACAGACGCCGGCCCGCGGGGTCGAGGGCGAGGTCGCGGGGCCAGTGGCCCCCGCAGGGGACGGTGGTGACGAGGGCGGCCTTCTCGCCGCTCTCGTCGAGCGCGAGGACGGCGAGGGAGTCGTCGCCGCGCACGGCGGCCCAGACGAAGCGGCCGTCGGGTGCCACGACGACCGCGGAGGGGTGGCTCGGCCCGGTGGCGTCCTCGGGCAGGACGGGCGTCTCGCCGAGCGGCAGGAGCACTCCGGCCGCGGCGTCCCAGCGGCACACGGTGAGGGTCGGTTCGAGTTCGTTCAGGACGTACGCGTGCGTGCCGGCCGGGTGGAACGCCAGGTGGCGGGGGCCGGTGCCGGGGCGCAGGGCGGTCTCACCGTGCAGCCGCAGGGCGCCCGTCGTGGCGTCGACGGCGTAGACGCGGACGGAGTCGGTGCCGAGGTCCACGGCGGTCACCCACCGACCGCTGGGGTCCGGCAGCACTTGGTGGGCGTGCGGGGCGCTCTGGCGGTCGGTGACGGGACCGAGGCCCTCATGGCGGGCGAGGCCGACGGCGGCGTGGGGCGGCCCGTCCTCGGACAGGGCCAGGACGCTGACGCTGCCGGAGGAGTAGTTGGCCGTGAGAAGGTGCCCGGAGGCGACACAGAGGTGCGTCGGCCCCGCGCCGCCGACGGGCACGGGGGCGCCGAGGGGGCGGGGCGCGGCTCCGGTGACGTCGAAGGCGGCCGCGGCGCCCTCGTCGGTCTCCGAGACGGCGTAGAGGATGCCTCCGGCGAGGGTGAGGTACGACGGATCGATGACCGCGTCACTCGCGCCGGTGATGCTCAGGGCCCCCGTCCCGGCGTCCACGTCGGCCGCGAGGACACCGCGGCCCCCCGCCGAGGTGAACGACCCGACGAAGGCCCGCACGCGCCCGTACGCCCGCTCCGGTGTCCCGTCACCGTCCTGACCCGCCTCGGTGCTGCCCTGTCCCGCGTCCACGTCGCGCACGGCGCCTCCCCTGTCCGCCGGCCGGTCACGGTTGGCCGACCGTAGTCCCGGCCGACGGTAGCAGCGGTCTAGACCAAGCGGATCACCGGGCGAAGGCTTCAGGCCGCGCGGGGCCGGCGGTCGTGCCGTGCGGGGGCCTGCCGGACCGTACGGGGGGACGGCAGGCCGGGCCGGCCCCTCTCGGTCAGGCCGCCGGAATCAGCGGTGCGCCCGGGGCGGTGCGGAGGGGGGTCGCGAGGTCGACGAGGGCGCGTTCCAGGCTGTGGAGGTGGCCGAGGGCGGCCTCGGCGCCGGGGTGGTGGGGCGGCAGTGCGGCGGTGGCGGCGGTGCTGTCCCGGTCCGTCGGACGGGCCGGTGGGACGAGGGCGTGGACGGCCGCCTCGACTCGCCAGGAGGCGGCGGCCAGACGGGCGTCGTGCGAGGCGTCGGGGTCGGCGGCGACCGCCGCGAGCCCCTTGATCTCGCGGGCGCAGACGTCCAGCAGGGCGAGCACCCGGCGGGCCCGGGCCTTGCGGGCGCGCAGCGGGCTGAGCGGATGGACCAGCGGGGCGAGCGAGAGGCGTACCCGGCCGAGCAGCAGTTCCAGTTCGGCGGCGTGGGGCGCCGGGTCGGCGTCCGGGTCGCCCGCGAGGCGCCGCGCGGCGGCGGTCGTGCAGGCGTGCACGCAGGTGACGGCCCGCTCGATCCACGCGTTGGTGGCCGCGTGGGTGGTGACGGGCAGCAGGGCGACGCCGACGGCCGCGCCGAGCGCCCCCACGGCGGTCTCCTCGAAGCGGAGCAGCAGGAGGCCGGGGTGCAGCACGCCGAGCAGGCCGTACAGCAGGCCCGCCATGACGGTGACGAAGAACATCATCCAGCTGTACGAGAGCGGGGCGGTGTAGAAGATGCCGAAGACGCAGACGGCGACGAGGGCGGCGGTCGGGGCGGGCGCGCCGGCCAGCGGGATCGCGACGAGGAGTCCGGCGGCGATGCCGGTGACCGTGCCGACGACCCGGCGGAAGCCTCGGACCAGGGTCTCGCCGCGCGAGGCGGTGTTGACGAAGATCCACCAGGCGGTGCCGACGGCCCAGTACCACCGTTCGTGCGAGATGAACTGCCCGGCGGCCAGCGCGACGGCGCAGGCGACGGTGGCCTGGAAGGCCTGTCGCGTGGTGGGCCGGGCCAGTCCGGTGCCCGGGAGCGGGGCGGGGGCGGCGGGCGGCGGGACGCGCCGCTCGATGCACCAGGCCCCGTGACGGAGCGCGCCGCAGACCACGAGGGCGAGGCCGACGGCCGCGTACAGCTCCGGCAGCTGCGCGGGCAGCGCGTGCAGGAACTGGGTGACGAAGAACATCATGAACGCGAAGATCCCGAGCGCGTGGCCGCGCGGGCCCCAGCGGCGCGCGTACACCCCGGCGAAGACGACCAGGAGCCAGGCGGTGTCGCGCAGGAGCGGCGTCCCGTGCAGGGCGGTGGCCAGCGCGAGGACGGGGAAGCCGACGGCGGGCAGCAGGGCGGTGGTGACGGCCTGGCGCCGGACGGTGGGATCGCCGACGGTGAAGAGCGCGAGCAGCGCGGCGAGGCCGCCGGTGAGGGAGGCCGTGAGGGAGAGGCCGGCCAGCTCGGCCGCGGCGACGGAGAGCGCGACGCCGAGCACGGCGCGCGTGGAGACGCGCAGCCGCACGCGGCCCGGGTCCGGGGCCACGAACATCTGCCGGGCGAGCCGGCGGACGACCGCCCGGCCCTTCTTCACGACGGTGATTCCGCCCCCGCTGTGGTCCAACACACCCTCTTCGCGTGATCTCGTGCCCCGGCCTGCTCGTGGCGGCCGCCGGACATGGGAAAGGCGCCGCGGGTCCGGTACCGGCCGCGTCGCCGGACCGGCGCGTGCGCGGCGCCGTCTCTACGTTCTCACCCGAGGAAAACACCTGATCACCCACTGGCTCAACTCGGCGCCGGAGTCCTGGGCCATTGGTACAGTCCTCGCGGGTAGATCGAGGCCATAAGGGGGCCAACGGACCATGGCGGTGGACGAGCTCGACACACGCATCCTGTGTCTGCTGATGGAGAGGCCGCGCACGAGTGTGCGCGAGTACGCGCGGATCCTCGGGGTGGCGCGGGGCACCGTACAGGCGCGGATCGACCGGCTGGAGCGGGACGGCGTGATCATGGCGACCGGCCCGTTCCTCTCCCCCGCGGCGCTCGGCCATCCCGTCCTGGCCTTCGTCCACATCGAGGTGACCCAGGGGCATCTCGACGAGGTGGGCGACGCGCTCGCGGCCGTTCCGGAGATCGTGGAGGCGTTCTCGATCACCGGTGGCGGGGATCTGCTGACGCGGGTGGTGGCCCGGGACAACGGTCACCTGGAGGACGTCATCCAGCGGCTGATCCGGCTGCCGGGAGTGGTCCGCACCCGTACGGAGATGGCGCTGCGCGAGCGCGTCCCGTACCGGCTGCTGCCCCTGGTGGAGTCGGTGGGCCGGGCGACGGCCCGCGGCGACCGGGGCGCGGCGGACGCCGGCACCGCCTGAGCCCGCCCCGACGAAAGGGACCGAGGAGCCGAGGGGTCAGCGGAGGATGAGCGGGGCTCAGTAGACGTCGCGGACGTACCGCTTCTCGGCGGCGAGCTGCTTGACGTACACGGCCGCGCCCTCCTCGTCGAGGCCGCCGTGCGCGACGGCGATGTCGCGCAGTGCCCGGTCGACGTCCTTGGCCATCCGGTCGGCGTCACCGCAGACGTAGAAGTGGGCCCCGGAGCGCAGCCACGACCAGAGCTGCGGGCCGTGCTCCCGCATCCGGTCCTGGACGTAGACCTTGGCGCGCTGGTCGCGCGAGAAGGCGGTGTCCAGGCGGTCCAGGGTGCCGTCGGCGAGCAGGGCGGTGAGCTCCTCCTCGTAGTAGAAGTCGGTGGCGCGGTGCTGTTCGCCGAAGAACAGCCAGTTCGGTGCCCGGTGGCCGAGGGCCCGGCGCTCTTCGAGGAAGCCGATGAAGGGGGCCACGCCCGTGCCGGGGCCGACCATCACCATCGGGGTCGCGGGGTCCGCCGGGGGCCGGAAGTGCGGGGCGGCACGGACGAAGACCGGGACCGTGGCGTCGGGTTCCGCGTCGGCGAGGAACGGCGAGCAGACGCCCTTGCGGGGGTGGCCGCGGCGGTTGTCGTAGCGGACGACGGAGACGGTGAGCGAGACGCGGTGCGGGTCGGTCAGCGGGCTGGAGGAGATCGAGTACAGGCGGGGCTGGAGGCGCCCCAGCACCCCGGCCCACTCCTGCCCGCCGGCCCGGACGGGGTGCTCGGCGATCACGTCGACGGCCTGGCGGCCCCAGGACCACTGGGCGAGTCCGTCCTTGTTGTCGGGGCGGAGCAGGCGCTTCAGGTCCCGGTCCCCGCTCCGTTCGGTGACGAACCCGAGGAGCGCGGGGGTGAGCCGGGTGATGTCGAGGTGGCGGTGCAGGGCCTCCCCGAGGGGGACGGCGTCCAGGCCGGGCAGTTCGACGGGCGCGCCGGCGTCCAGGCCGGTGACGGCCAACCATTCGGCCACGAGCTCGGGACAGTTCACGGGCTGTACGCCGAGGGCGTCGCCGGTCTCGTAGAGGAGCGGGGTCTCGCTCAGACTCGTGTCGAAGGTGAACCGCCGGACCTCCTTGCCCGCTCCCGGCAGGCTCAGCAGCCGGTTGCCCCGGAGCCGGGCCGGGACGGGGGCGGGCTTGGGGCGCGTCGCCCGTGGCGGGGCGGGGGCGGCGTCGGGCGCCGCTCCGGTCCCGGCGGGCGCGGCTCCGGTCCCGGCGGGCGCGGCTCCGGTCCCGGCGGGCGCCTGTGGCCCGCCGGTGGGACCGGTCAGGCCGGTGAGGACCTGGTCCAGCCAGGCGTGGGCGGAGGGCTCGAAATCCGGTTCGCAGTCGGTACGGGGGGCCAGGCGCACGGCCCCCAGCTCGTCCAGGCGCCGGTCCAGGCGTCGCCCGTGCCCGCAGAAGTCGGCGTAGGAGGAGTCCCCGAAGGCGAGGACCGCGTACCGCCGGCCGTCGAGGCGCGGGACATCGGGAGCGGTGAGCGCGTCCCAGAACCCCGAGCCGTTGTCAGGCGCGTCCCCGTCCCCGAAGGTGCTGGTGATCAGCAGGAGGTCGGCAGCGGGCGGCAGGGTCCGGGGGTCGGTCTCGTCCATGCCGGCGAGAGCCGCCCGGTGTCCGGCCGCCGTGAGGCGCTCGGCGGTGGCCGCGGCGAACTCCTCGGCGTTGCCCGTCTGCGAGGCCCACAGCACGACGACCTCGCGGACCGCCGCCCGCGGCGCCGCGTCCGCGCCGCTCGCCTCCCCTGCCGGGGTCCGGGAGTACAGGCCGGCGAGGACGCCGTTCACCCAGCGGGCGTGCTCCTCGCCGAACGGCGCCCCGGGGGGAAGGACGGGGACGCCCGGCGCGCCCGATTCCAGGCCGGCGAGGAAGCCGACGAGGTACTGCCGTTCCCGTTCGGACAGGACGGGCGGCGGGGTGGGATCGAGGCCGAAGGCGGCGGCGGGGCCGGCCGGAAGGACGGCGCTGGGGAGCAGGGGGGCGGGAGCGGTGGGGGCGGCGCTCGGGATCACGGTCCGCGGTCCGTCGGGGGCGCCGCCGTCCGTCCCGGGGCGGCTCTCCGCACGGCCTTCGCCGGGGGTACCCGTGAGGCTCCCGGTGGCCGTGAGCGGCCGGTCCGTCGCGGTCGCCGTGAGCGGCCGGTCCGTCTCGGACGCGGCGACCTTGGCGAGGGCCACGGCGCAGACCTTCAGTTCGGGCTGGAAGGACAGCGGATCGACCGCGTCGTTGGTGACGGCGTTGACGCTCAGGTCGGGGCCGAACAGGTCGTTCCAGTGGAACGGGGCGAAGCAACAGCCCGGCGCCACCCGGTCCGTGACGACCGCGGGCAGGACGGCCCTGCCACGGCGGGAGGTGATCCCGACCCGGTCGCCTTCCGCGATGCCGAGCCGTTCGGCGTCGTCGGGGTGTATTTCGACGAAGGGCGAGGGGTTGAGCTTGTTGAGCTTGGCGACCCGGCCGGTCTTCGTCAGAGTGTGCCACTGGTGCTGGAGACGACCGGTGTTGAGCACGAAGGGATGGTCGTCGTCGGGCATCTCGGCCGCGTCGATGTGCGGACGCGGGTGGAAGACGGCCCGGCCGCTCGCCGTGGGGAAGACCGGACCGGAGCCGGAGGCGTCGACGTACCGGATGGGGTTGCGCGCGGGGCCGTCCGCCGCGGCGGGCCACTGGACGGAACCGGCGCGCAGGCGTTCGTAGGTCACCCCGCCGAGGTCGTAACCGGTCTGCGGGTTCCCGGCGCGCTTGATCTCCTCGAAGACCTCCTCGGCGCTGTCGTAGGCGAACGCCTTCTCGTGTCCCATGGCCTGGGCGACGCGGGCGATGATCCGCCAGTCGGCCAGGGCCTCGCCGGGCGGGTCGGCGGCCGCCTGGGCGAGGGTGAGGTTGCGTTCGCTGTTGATCAGTACGCCCTCGGTCTCGGTCCACAGGGCGGCGGGCAGGACGACGTCGGCGTACGCGTTGGTCTCGGTGTCGGCGAACGCGTCCTGGGTGATGACCAGTTCGGCGGCGCGCAGCCCCTCGACGACGGTGCGGCGGTTGGCGACGGAGGCGACGGGGTTGGTGCAGATGATCCAGCACGCCTTGATCTCGCCGTCGGCCATCCGCCGGAACAGGTCGACCGTGCCGCGGCCGAAGCCGTCCTCGCGCAGCGTTCCCGGAGCGAGGTCCCACAGCTCCTCGGTGAAGGCCCGGTCCTCGGCCACCAGGGCCGATCGCTGGCCGGGCAGGCCGGGGCCCATGTAGCCCATCTCGCGCCCTCCCATGGCGTTGGGCTGGCCGGTCAGCGAGAAGGGGCCCGAGCCGGGGCGGCAGATCGCGCCGGTGGCGAGGTGGAGGTTGACGAGGGCGTTGGTGTTCCAGGTGCCGTGGGTGGACTGGTTGAGGCCCATGGTCCAGCAGCTGGTCCACTCGGCGGCCGCGCCGATCCACGCGGCGGCGGTACGGATGTCCTCCTCGGGTATGCCGGTGATCCCGGCGACGACGGCGGGCGGGTAGTCGGCGAGGAAGGCGGGCATCGCGTCCCAGCCTTCGGTGTGGGCGGCGATGAAGCCGGGGTCGGTGTGCCCGTTCTCGTGCAGCAGGTGGAGCAGTCCGTTGAGCAGGGCGAGGTCCGTGCCGGGCCGGATGCGCAGGAAGAGGTCCGCCTTGTCGGCGGTGGCCGTGCGCCGGGGGTCGACGACGATCAGCCTGGCGCCTGCCTTGACGCGTTCCATCATGCGCAGGAAGAGGATGGGGTGGCAGTCGGCCATGTTGGAGCCGATGACGAGGAAGACGTCGGCTCTCTCGAAGTCGTCGTAGGAGCCGGGCGGCCCGTCGGCGCCGAGGGACAGCTTGTAGCCGGTGCCGGCGCTCGCCATGCAGAGCCGCGAGTTGGACTCGATGTGGGGGGTGCCGAGGAAGCCCTTGGCGAGCTTGTTGGCGAGGTACTGGGCCTCCAGGCTCATCTGGCCGGAGACGTAGAGCGCGACGGCGTCGGGGCCGTGTTCCTCGACGATCTCCCGCAGCCGGCGGGCGGCGTCGGCCAGGGCTTCGTCGGTGCCGACGGGGACGGGCGGGCTCTCGCGGTCCTCCCGGACGAGTGCGGTGGTCAGCCGTCCGGGGGCGGCCAGCATGTCGGCGGTGGTGGCGCCCTTGGTGCAGAGTCGTCCGGCGTTGGCGGGGTGGTCCTTGTCGCCCGTCGCCTTGAGGACCGTACGACGGCCGTCCGGGCCCCGGCCGATGTCGAGGAGCATGCCGCAGCCGACACCGCAGTAGGAGCAGACGGTCCGTACCTGCTCGGCGCCTTGCCGCGGGGCCCGCCTGTCCTGCGTCGTCACCGGGGCGCCTCTCTGTTCAACCGTTCGGATCCCGACGGTACGGAAGGGCCGTTACATCCGTGTCAACCGGGCGGATCATGATCCGTAACGCGCGTCACACAGGGTGGGGCGGTGGGGTGTGAGGGCCGAAGGGAAGAGTGTCCCGGGCTGGGGGCCGGGCCGGAAAACCGGCCGCGGCGAGGACGGCGCGTGTGTCAGGGTACGGACCGTCCCGCCCACCGCGACCTGGAGCGTTCCATGACACCCCCTCCCCGCTTGATCCCCTTGCTCGAGCAGTTCGACTTCGCGCGGGAGCGGCTGACGGGTCGCCTGGCGGGGCCGTTCGTGGATAGTGGCAACGGCACGGAGGTCGGGGTGGTGCCGCTGAGCGACGAGGAGTACCTCTGGGAGCCGGTGGAGGGGTGCTGGTCCGTACGGCGCCGTTCCCAGGGGCCGGGGGAACGCGCGACGGTCCTGAGCGGCGCCGGGGAGTGGGGGCGCGACTCGGCGCCCCACCCGCACCCCGCTCCCCCGCCTTTCACCACCCTCGCCTGGCGGCTGAGCCATCTCTCCGAGATGCTGACGCTGCGCGCCGACCACACCCACGGCAGCCACCGGCTGACCCGCGACGACTACGAGATCAGCGGCGACGCGGCCACGGCGATCGCCGCCTTCACGTCCGCCGCGGGCGCCTGGCGTGAGGCGCTGCTCGCGGCGGACGACGCGGCGCTCGACAGGGTGGGACACAGCACGTATCCGCACGGCAGCGACGCGGAGGACGTGTTCCTGGACGTCGTCTGGTGGGTCAACCAGGAGATCCTGCACCACGGCGCGGAGATCGCGCTGCTCCGCGACCTCTTCGGGGCGAGGCGGAGGCGGTAGCACCGCCTGGCACGGCACATTGACGCGAAGGCGGGGTCCGGATGTGCGGGCGCGGGGCGCGGTGCACGCAGGGGGATCGCGGTCCGGACATGCAGTCCCCGGCGGTCCGTCACCGCGTCGCGGGTCCTCGACCGTCGCCGAGGGCCGGGAGCGCGGGAGGAGCTGCCGGGGGCCTGGCCAGAGCCAGCGAGTGGGTCACGCGGGACGGTGAACGTCTTCGCCGTCGAGTGCGGCTCGCTCTGGTTTTCTGGTGTATTGGTGATTTTCCTCCCTTTTCGGCAGACGTCAAGGGCTGAGAGGAAGCGCTCGCGTGCGGGACGCGAGAGGGGTGCGGAAGGCGGCGAGCGTGACCGCCCTGCTGGAGGACGAACCGGACCCCGTCTCGACGATTCGCGGGACGGCGGTTCGCCGCCACCGCCGCCGTACGGGCGGGATTGCCCTGTCCGTACGAGGAGTTGCACCGGATCCGGAGGACGGCGACGCTCCACCGGTTCCCCGGCATCCCGCCGGGCTCCTCGCGCCTCACGCCGCGCTTCGTCCGCTCCGGGACCGCACGGTGACGCCCCGCGGGTGCAGGGAGTCGATCCGGAAGTCGTGGGCGTGGCACCGGTCCGCGCCGGCCAGGTGCGGGTGGTCCGGCGCCAGTTCCGGATGGACGTGTTCCAGGGCGTCCGGATCCGTCCGGGGCCACAGGCGCACGGCGGTGACGGCCGCGACGAGGGCGACCACGGCAAGGACGGCCGCCGACGCGGTCAGGCCCGCCCGGGCGGCCGTCCAGCCGGCGAGGGGGTAGGTGAGCAGCCAGCAGCCGTGGGTGAGGGAGAACCGGGCGGCGAACACGGCGGGCAGGTCGGCGGCGCGCGCCGAGCGGCGCAGGAGCCGTCCGCCGGGTGTCGAGACGGCGGAGCCGGCGGCCCCGAGGATCAGCCAGGCGGCCAGCAGGGCGGGCCAGGACCAGGCAGGCGCGCTCGGGTCCGGTCCCGCGCCGGAGAGCGGCTCGGGCGAGGCAGGTGTCAGCCGCGCCAGGGCCGGCACGAGGGCCAGGAGCGCCAGGACGGCGGTCAGGGCGAAGGCGGCGGGCAGCATCAGGGTCCGCTCACGGAGCCGGTCCAGCGCCCGGGGCAGCGCCAGGGCCACCACCATGGAGCCGGCTCCGTACGCGCCGAGGGCGAGGGAGACGTCGCCGGCGCTACGGCCGAGGGTGTCCCGGACCAGGACCACGGTGTTGACGAGGACCATCGCGCCGCCCGCGGCGACGGCCAGGTCGAGCGCGACGAGCGCGCGCAGGCGGGGAGTGGCGAGGACGAGGCGGGTACCGAAGGAGGCTTTCGCGTACATGCCGCCGACGCGCTCGACGGGTGCGGGGCGCGGGAGCAGGACGGAGAGGACCAGCGCGCCCGAGGCGAGGAAGCCGAGGGCCGTACCGACGAAGAGCCAGCTGTGGGAGACGAGGGTCAGCAGCGCCGCGGCGAGGAGCGGACTGAAAAGGTTCTCCAGGTCATAGGCGAGGCGCGAGAGCGAGAGGGCGCGGGTGTAGTCGCGCTCGTCGGGCAGGACGTCCGGGATCGTCGCCTGGAAGGTGGGGGTGAAGGCGGCGGACGCGGCCTGGAGCAGCAGGATCAGTGCGTAGACCTGCCACACCTGGGTCACGAACGGCAGGGCGAGGGCGGCCGTCGCGCGTATCAGGTCCGCGGAGACGAGCAGCGCCCGCCGGGGTATGCGGTCGGCGAGGGCGCCGACCACGGGGGCGATGCCGATGTACGCGGTCATCTTGAGGGCCAGCGCGGTGCCGAGGACGGCGGAGGCGTCGGAGCCCGCCAGGTCGTAGGCGAGCAGGCTGAGCGCGACGGTCGCGAGGCCGGTGCCGGCCAGCGCGACGAGCTGGGCGATGAGGAGATGCCGGTAGGTGCGGTGGCGAAGGATCGAGAGCATGGGCCGCCCCCCACTCGGACAACGGCAGGACACGAGAGGACACCACCGTAGCCGACATGTGCACGCGTGCGCACATGTTGATTCCTGGACGGCCTCCCTCCCGTGCGACGGAAGCTCACGACGCGGCATCGCTGCGGGCGCGACGCCGGTAGGTCGCCCGGGGCGACGGGCGTCAGTCGTGCCAGGGTTCGCCGGTCACCTGGTGGTCGGCGTGGTGGGCCCGACACCGGCAAGACGTCCGGGTGGCGGGCGTCAGTCGTGCCAGGGTTCGCCGGTCACCTGGTGGTCGGCGTGGCTGATCGCCTCGACCACCAGCCGCCGCATGTGCCCGTCCGGCAGCGTGTAGACCACGCGCCGACCGGCCTTGCGGTGCCGGACCAGGCCGCCGAGCCGCAGCTTGGCGAGATGCTGACTCACGGCCGGCCGCGCGGCACCGCACGCCTGGGCGAGAGCCGTCACATCGGCCTCTCCGCGCGTCAGCAGCCACATCAGGTGCAGCCGGGTCGGATCAGCGAGCAGTGCGAACACCCCGGCGGCGGCGGCCAGCTCGGGGGCGCCGGGAGTGCGCTGGTGCGCACCCGGCGCCCCGGCCACACCGGCCGCCCCGGCCACCCCGTGCGCCGCCGGGGGTGTCTCGCGTTCTGGCATGCGCCCATCGTAGGCGCGGCCGTCGGCCCTCCCGCCCGCACACAGAAGCCCCGCCCCCGGCGCACGGCATCGGGGGCGGGGCTTCTCAGGGCATCAGAGTTTGTGCATGCCCTTGTAGGGGCTCAGGATGCGGAGCCGGCTGGCCCCGAAGTCGACGAGAAGAGCGCCCGTCGCTTCCTGGCCGATAACCGTCCCGAGACCGTGGCGGTCATGGGAAACGCGGTCGCCGACGGAGAAATCCTTGATCACAGGGTCGGAAGGGGCCGCAAAGGGGCTGGTGGGCAGGTGGCGCCGGGGCGCGGATCGGTTCGTCATCGTGTACCCAGTATGCGCCGCCCGGCACACTGAGGAACAGTCTCGAACGCTCGTCCGGTGTGAAGGGTCGCCTCGAACGCTCCCCGACGGACGCCCGGATGCCCCCTCCCGTTCACCTTCACTCCACCTCACGCTCCGCGATGTCGGTGATCATCGTTCGCACCGGGCCCGCGGGACGCACCGCGGCCGTTCATCCGCGCAGGTCCAGGGAGGATCACGGTGCAGCTCCGAGGAACGGGACGGGCGAACCGCCGGGTGGGAGCCGCCACCGCCATGGCGGCGACGCTGCTTCTCACGGCCTGCGGTGCGGACGGCGGCGCCGAAGCACAAGGGGTGTCCGCCGCCGAGCCCGTACCGGACATCGCGTGCGCCGACGCGGGCAAGGTGCGCGGCTCCGGCTCCTCGGCCCAGCAGAACGCGATGAAGCGCTGGATCCAGCAGTACCGCCTGGCGTGCCCGGGCGTGGAGGTCGCCTACAACCCGCTCGGATCGGGAGCGGGGGTCGCCCAGTTCCAGCGCGGGGCCACCGCGTTCGGCGGCACGGACCAGGCCCTGAGCGCGCGGGACGTGAAGGACAGCGAGCAGGTGTGCCGAGGCGGGCGTGCCATCGACCTGCCCATGGCGGGCGGTCCGATCGCGATCGGATACCACCTGCCGGGGGTGACGGACCTGGTGCTCGACGCGCCGACCCTCGCCCGCCTCTTCGACGCCCGGATCACCCGCTGGAACGATCCGTCGATCCAGCGGCTCAACCCGGGAGCGACCCTGCCGGACCTCCCGGTGATCCCGGTCCACCGCGCCGACGACTCCGGCACCACCCAGAATCTCACCGCCTATCTCAGGAGCGCGGCACGGTCGTCCTGGCCGTACCCGGCGGGCAAGCAGTGGCAGGCCGAGGGCGGCCAGTCGGGCACCGGCTCGGACGGCGTCTCCGCCGCCGTGAGCCAGACCGAGGGCGCCATCGGCTACTTCGAGCTGTCCTTCGCGGCCAAACGGAAGATCACCACGGTGCGGATCGCCACCGGCGCCTCCCGGCCCGTCGCGCCGAGCACCGAGAGCGCCTCGCTGGGCATCGCCGAGGCGAGGATCGCCGACGACGGCAAGGACCTGGCGCTCTCCCTGGAGTACACGACCTCGGCGGAGGGCGCGTACCCGATCGTCCTGGTGACGTACGAGATCGTCTGCGACACCGGAAACCGGCCGGAGACGCTCCCGGCGCTGAAGTCCTTCCTCGCCTACACCGCCGGGGAGGAGGGGCAGCGTCAACTGCCCGCGATCCACTACGCACCGCTGCCCGACTCGGTCGCGACCCAGGTACGGCAGGTGATCGGCACGCTCTCCTGACCATCGGGCCACGACGCCCCTCCCCCGCGCCGCGATCTTCGCCTTTCGGCCCATGGTCCCGCTCGCGCGTGATCGGCGATCCTGGGGGCCGCACGAGAGGAACGCCACCTTCCTCTTGTGCCGGTCCGGCACGGGGGGCCGGACCGGCACGACAGGTGGGACGCGGCGCTTCGGTCAGCGGCCCCGGCCGCACGGGCCTCGTCAGCCGCCCTTCGTCAATCGGCCATCGTGAGCCGGCCTTCGTGAGCCGACCGCCAAGATCCGGCCTTCATCAGCCGGCCTTCGTCAGCCCGCCCTCGTCAGCCCGCCCAGGCTCGCGCCAGGGCGACGCGGTTGGGAGCGCCCGACTTGCGCCGCGCAGCGGCCAGGTGCTTCTTCGCCGTCCCCACGTCCACGACCATGCGCCGGGCGATCTCCTCGTCCCGCAGCCCCTCGCTCAGGAGGGCCACGGCCTCCGTCTCACGCGGTGTGAGCAGCCGCGCCCACGGCGGCCTGGCGTCGAGCAGTCCCGCCGCGATACGGAGGACCGCCGGCCCGAGCGAGCCGAGGAGGGTGACCTCCCGTGCTCCGAAGGCCCGTTCCTCCTCGTCGAACAGGGCGACGCCGAAGAGCAGCCCCGCGTCGGGGCACGACCACGACTTGGCCATCACCGCGCCGATACCGGCCGGCCGCAGGAAGTCGTCGACGTAGGCGCGCCGTTCCCCCTCGACCAGGTGCTCCACGTCGAGCAGCCTCAGCGGCCGGCCGGACGCCCCGCCGGGCCGGCGCGTGGCGGCCAGGGCGATCGGGTCGAGCCGGTGGAAGCGTTCCCGGTACGGATCCATCGTCGGCACCGCGAGCCCGGACGCCTGCGCCGTCGCGTCCCGGAAGAGCCTGGGGCGCGTGTCCCCGCTGAGCACGGCGGCATTGCGGAACTCCAGCCGTCCGGCGAGCGATTCGGCGAGCAGGGCGCCCAGTTCCGGCAGCGTACGGGCGGAGTGGCAGTCGGCGACGACGGCGAGCAGCCGGTCGACGTCCGCCACGGGGAGTAAGTCCACGCTGCCCTCCGGGCCGAGCCGGTGATGGTCGGTCACAGCCAGCGTACGAGCCCGTCGCTCTCCGCGCCCGCGGGAAGCGGCAGCGGCGCGCCGGGGGCGGTACGGCGTGTGATGCGCCGGGTACGGCCGGCGGTTCATCGGCTCTTCGTCCCGCGGGCCCTGGGGGTCGCCCGTTCCTTCAGGCCCCGGCCATGTCGGCGCGGCACTTCTGGTGCCCGGCGGGTTTCCGGGTCCGGGAGGAGAGCACCATGAGGCGGGCGTTCCCCGCGAGGCGCCGGCCCGGGGCGGGCGCGCTCGTTCTCGGGCCGGCCCTCGCGGTGGGGGTCCTCGGCGTGGCCGTGGGGCTGCACGGCGACACCCCGGGTTCGCAGGGCGGCACCGGAGCGGGGGCGGAGCCGCGCTGCACCTCGTCCGTTCCGTACGTCTCCGGTACCGGCGGCTACGCGGCCTACCGCATTCCGGCCGTCGTACGGACCCACGACGGAACTCTGCTCGCCTTCGCCGAGGCGCGGGTCGGCGGGACCGGTGACAGCGGCGCCATCGACGTCGTGGTCAGGCGCTCGCGTGACGGCGGGTGCGGGTGGGAGCCCACGCGGGTCGTGGCGGCGGGGCGAGGGGACACGCGGGGCAATCCGTCGCCCGTCGTCGATCCACGGACGGGCGACGTCGTCCTCGTCACGTCGTACAACGCGGGCGGGGTGACGGAGGGGCGGATCCTGCGCGGAGAGGTCACGGCGGATCAGGTCCGGCGGGTGTTCGTCCAGCGGAGCCGGGACGACGGTCGGTCGTTCTCCGCTCCCCGGGAGATCACCTCGGCGGTGACGAGACCCGGCTGGCGCTGGTACGCCACCGGCCCGGGCCACGCCATCGCCTTGACGCGCGGCGCCCACGCGGGACGCCTCGTGGTGCCGGCCAACCATTCCGCGGCCCCGCCGCCCGGCTCCCCGGACACCGGTCGGGAGCCGCGGTACTACGGGGCGCACGCGCTGCTCAGCGATGACGGGGGCCGGACGTGGCGCCTCGGCTTCACGGACGACACGCGTGACGGCGGAACCAACGCCAACGAGTCCACAGCCGCGGAACTTCCGGACGGCTCGCTGTACTTCAACGCCCGCGACCAACTCGGGACGCGTCGGGGCCATCGGGCCGACGCCTTCTCCACCGACGGCGGCGCCACTCTCGAAACGCCCCTACGCGCCCCAGCCGTCGCTCGACGACGCCCCGGTCGTCCAGGGGAGCGTGCTCCAGGTGGCGGGGCGGGGCGGGCCCTTGCTGTTCTCGGCTCCCTCGACGCCGACCGAGCGCGCGGGGATGGCGCTGTGGAGCAGCACGGACGACGGCCGCTCGTTCACGAGAACGCTGACCTTGTCCGCGCGGGCCGCCGCCTACTCGGACCTGGTGCAACTCGACGCGCGGACGGTCGGGATCCTCTACGAGACGGGGACCGCCGACCCGTACGAGTCGATCGAGTTCCGCCGCCTGCGGCTCGAAGCGGCCGCGAGGACGCGGGGGTAGCGAGGGGCGCGGGTGACGGTGGCGGGGCGCGCGGCGCGGGTGAGGGGGGCGGGCGGCCGGGACGAGGGCGCGCGGCGCGGGCGAGAGGGCCGGGCGGCCGGGACGAGGGCGCGCGGCGCGGGCGAGACAGGGACCGCCCACCACCGGGACGTTTGGATTCTCGGACGACTCCTTGGACTCTCGGGGACTTTCCCTGGCCCTGGGGGCGCCCGCTTGCGAGGGTGGCCACATGATCGATTCCTCCGCACCCTTTCCCGGTGCCGCCTGGGCCGTTGCGCCCGCTTCCTGGTCGGCGAGCGACGGCGTGGTGACCGTCACGGCCGCGTCCGGTACCGACATCTTCACGGACCCGCTGAACGGGGCGGCGAAGCACGACGCGGCCCTGGCCCTGGCCACTCCCCCGGACGGCGACTGGCAGTTCTCGGCCCGCGTCCAGGTGGACTTCCGGGCGAACTGGGACGCCGGCGCGCTGATTGTCTGGTCCGACGACGAGCACTGGGCCAAGCTGAACTTCGAACAGGCCCCGGACGGCACACCGAGCGTCTTCTCCGTCGTCACGCGCGGCCGCTCGGACGACGCGGTCGCCGGTCCCGTCACCTCCCCCGCCCTGTGGCTGCGGATCAGCCGGGTCGACGACGGGTTCGCCTTCCACACCTCGGCCGACGGTGCGACCTGGCACCTGGTACGGCAGTTCACCCTGAACGCCCCGTCGGCACCGCGGGTCGGCATCGAGGTCCAGTCCCCGGTGGGCGACGGCTGCCGCGTCACGTTCGACACCATCACCCTCACCCGCACGCGCCTCGGCGGCCTGAACGACGGGTCGTGACCTTCCGCACCTGAGCCTCCCAGAGGACGTGGGGTCCCCTGGGGGAAAGCGGGTGGCCAGGATGCGGGGAGGGTCGGAGGCCGGCGCCCGGGGAGGACCGGCGGCTTGGGCGGGCCGGCACTCGAACTGCGGTCTGGCCCGGAACGGTTGCGCAACCCGAGCGTTGGGGCTCTGAGTCGCGGGACCCCGGCCCAGCCCCAGGGCCCGGGGCCCTCTCGACTCACCGGCCAGGGGCCCGGGCCACCGGCCGCCGGTACGCCCCACGCGGCGCCGCCAAGGGGGGCCACACGCGCGTACGGGTCACCGCCCCGCAGCAGCCCCCTAGGGAGTGTCCGGGAAAGGTCGGCGTCCGCCCGGAGTGCGGGGCTGCGGCGTCCGGTGCGTGCGATCGCAAGGCGGAGGAGGGAGACATGGCGGAGCCATGACGACCGACGACAACGCGGCCGGGGCACCCCCGTACCCGAAGGGCTACGGGGGAGCACGTGCAGGACGCCGCGACCCAGGCGAGACGTGACGGACACGACCCAGCGCCCGCGCCGCTCGACCTCGGCTCTCCCCCGGCCCACAAGACCCCAGGCCACCCGCCTCCAGCCGTCGTCTCGAAGCTCCGTCACGCCACACCCGGCGCAAAGGTCCACCCACACGTACGGGATACCGTCCCGCCGCAGCATCCCCAGCGCCCGTAGCGCTCGGCCTCGGCTCTTCACCCGGCCTACAGGGCCCACGGCCACCGGCCACTGAGCCACTCTCCGGCGCCCCGTCACGCCGCACCCGGCACCACCGCGCCCCCGCCGGGTCGCCGCGCCCGCCACGGTCCACAAGCGGCCCCCTTGCCTCAGCTCCTCTCTCGCGCGCCTCCGTCACGCCGAACCCGGCGTCGCCGAAGCCCACGCGCTGACGGAAGCCCGGCGCTTCCGGCCGCGCCTCAGCCGGCCGGAAGCAGCCGGCCCCGGGCCGGCTGCGCCCGCCCACCCGGGGCCCCGCCCCCGGCGCGCTCCGCGCCCCATCGCGCTTCGTCCGAACTATTGACGTGCCCATGGCGCACTCCTAGCGTAGCAAGCGCTTTCTATCTCTCTCGTGTCGAGAGCCGCTTTGTCCCACCCGTCGCCCTGCCGCGCGCAGGCGACCACGGAGAAGAACGAGGCCCCCATGAACCCCCGATCCCCCCTGGCTTTACTCGCCTGTTCGGCGCTGGCCGTCGGCGCCGTCGTGGCCCTTCCCGCCTCATCGGCGTCGGCCGCGTCGGTGCGTCTCGAAGCCGAGCGCGCACCCGCCACCTGTGACGGAACCATCGACTCCGATTGGTCCGGTTTCTCAGGAAGCGGTTTCTGCAACGGTCGCAACGCCGTGGGCGCGGCGGTCCAGTTCACGGCGGACGCGGCGCAGGCCGGCACCGCCACGCTGAAGCTCCGCTTCGCCAACGGAACCACGACCGCGCGGCCCGCGAGCGTCACGGTGAACGGCGCGGCGGTCACGACGTCGTCCTTCGAGGGCACCGGCACCTGGGACGCGTGGACGACGAGGACCCTGACGGTGTCGCTGAAGGCGGGTGCCAACACCATCCGCCTGAGCCCCACCGCCGCCGTGGGCCTGCCCAACATCGACTCCCTCGACGTGGAGACGGGTGACGCCCCGCCGCCCACGAGCTCCGCGCTGTACGTGGCGCCGAACGGCACGGACGGAGCCGCCGGCACCGAGACGGCCCCGACCACGCTCACCTCCGCGATCGGCCGCGTCGCCCCCGGCGGCACGATCTACGTGCGCGGCGGCACCTACCGTTACGCGCAGACGGTCACGATCGCGACCGGCAACAACGGCACCGCCGGTGCCCGCAAGAAGCTGGCCGCCTATCCCGGCGAGACCCCCGTGCTGAACTTCTCGGCGATGGCCGAGGACCCGGCGAACCGCGGGCTCGCGGTGAACGGGTCGTACTGGCACGTCCACGGCATCGTGGTCGAACGGGCCGGCGACAACGGGATCTTCGTCGGCGGCAGCGGCAACATCTTCGAGCGTACGGTGACGCGTTACAACCGGGACACCGGGCTCCAGCTGTCGCGCGCGGCCTCGACCACCCCGCGCGACCAGTGGCCGTCCGACAACCTGATCCTCAGTGCGGAGTCGCACGACAACGCGGACTCCGACGGCGAGGACGCCGACGGCTTCGCCGCGAAACTGACGGTCGGCCCGGGGAACGTGTTCCGTTACGCCGTGGCCCACAACAACATCGACGACGGCTGGGACCTCTACACCAAGACGGACACCGGGCCCATCGGCGCCGTGACGATCGAGGACTCCCTCGCGTACGCCAACGGCACGCTCAGCGACGGCACCGTGAACTCCAACGGCGACCGCAACGGCTACAAGCTCGGCGGCGAGGACATCGCGGTCGACCACGTCGTCCGGCGCAGCATCGCGTACCGCAACGGCAAGCACGGGTTCACGTACAACAGGAACCCCGGGACGATGACCGTGTCGGGCAACATCAGCATCGACAACGCCCAGCGCAACTACACCTTCGAGGCCGGCACCTCGGTGTTCCGCGACAACGTCTCGTGCCGCGCCGGCAGCGGCACCAGCGACAAGATCGTGGGTAACGCCGACGGCACGAACCAGTTCTGGTCCGGCTCCAACGGATCCCGGTGCTCGTCCTACGCGGGCGGTCTGGGCTGGTCGTTCGCCACGGACGGCCGCCTCGCCGTGACCTTCGGCGGCGCGTCGGTCACGCCGTAGCGACTCCGGTCGGCCCGTCGGACTTCCCCCTTCCCCCGACGGGCCGACCGGCCGCCCCGGCGCTCGGGTGCCTCGTGACCCGCGGGGCGCCCGACGGCGCACGAGGGTGGTGCGGGCGGAAGCGCGGTCGGGCGCGCTCCGGCCGCTCGGGTGACGAGCGGACGCGGAACTGTGAAGTGGCATCGGTTTCTCAGGACCCTTCACTTCTCCCCGTACGAGCAAATGAAGGGCGCCGACCCGTGAAGCCGATCAACCGTGGGACCCGTACGGCCTTGGCCCTGGCCGCCGTCGTCGCATCGCTGGCGATGACGGCCCCGGCCGCCGACGCGCGGCAGGAGAAGACGGCCCGGCCGGCCGCCGGAGGCGTGAGCGCGGCCGCCGAGCGCGGTGCGACCCTCGTCTTCGACAAGAACCCCTCGGACCCGACCCGTTCCCAGCTGCGGCTCTACCGGAACGGAAGGCTCCAGAGCAGCTACCGCGCGGGGTCGGGCACCGGGGTCAAGGACGACTGCGTGCGCAACGAGGGCTGGATGCCGAACGGCACGTGGCGGATCAGGCAGAAGACCCGTACGTACCACGGCGATCTGGTGAAGGGGTACGCCGTCTACCTCCAGGACATGCGGTGTTCCCGGGGGACCACGACGCGCACCGAGATGTTCGTCCACTCGGAGATGAACAGCGACGGCACTCAGGGCCGCACCGAGCGGCGCCGATGGGACGGACCGGGCGACTACCGGTCCAACGGCTGTGTGAAGCTCAAGCCGGCCGACGTCAAGGACCTGTTCGACCGCCTCCGGCGGATCGGCTGGCCCACGCACCTGCGCGTCGTGTCCTGACACCGCCGCCCGTCGCCTGGCGGCGGGGGGGACGGATGTGCGACGCCCGGGGTCGCCGTCCGGAGGTCCGCGCCGCCGGTACGCTCCGCTCGAGCTGCTCATGCGCGACATCGTGAGCGGCCTCGGACTGGCGGAGCAGTACCGGCCGCCGTCCTCGGCGACGGGCTGACACCCCGGCTCGGACCGAGCCGGCACCCCGGCTCGGTCCGAGGAGCGGCGGGCTCGCACGGGCCGAGGAGCGGCGGCCAGGGCCGGGCAAGGAGCGGCGAACCGGTCCGGGCGGAGGCGACCGGTCCGGTCGAAGGAGCGGCGGACCGGTCCGGGTGGGGGCGACCGGCCCGGTCAGCGGGCGCCGAAGACCTGGGTCCAGTAGGGCCCTCCGGCCGTGTGGATCCCGATTCCGATCTCCTTGAAGGAGCAGTTGAGGATGTTCGCCCGGTGCCCGGGGCTGTTCATCCAGGACTCCATGACCTGCGCCGCGCTGCTCTGCCCCATGGCGATGTTCTCGCCGTAGGTCGTCCACCGGTAGCCGGTGGCCGTGACGCGCTCGCCCGGGCCGTCGCCGTCGGGGTTGGTGTGGTCGAAGTAGTCGCGCGCCGCCATGTCGTCGGAGTGCCCCTGAGCGGCCTGGTCCAGGAGGTCGTTCCCCGTCAGCGGGCCACACCCCGCCTTCGAGCGCTCGGAGTTGACGATGTCGACCACCTGCTGGGCGGTGGAGTCGGGGCGGGCGGCGGCCGAGGTGCGCGACCGTGTGCGGGTGGGCTCGGGCGTGGCCTCGGGCGAGGCGGTGCGGGTGGCCGGCGCCTTGCTCGGCGCCGGCTTCGTCGGCGTGGCGGCCTTCGCCGACGGGCTCTTGCTCGGGGTGGGGGGCGCCGACGGCGAGAGGGTGGCGGAGGGCGAGGCGGTGGCCGGGTCGAGAGGGGTCGGCAGGGCGGCCCCGGGGGCGGCCGCGCGTGTCGCGTCGACGGCCTTCCCGTCCCCGTCGGGGCCGGTGCCGAGGTAGAAGGACCCGCCGGTGACGGCCACCACCGCGAGGCCCGCGGCGACGACGGCGCGGCGGCGGGCGCGCCGCTGCTGCCTGCGGCGGGCTCCGCGGGAGCCCTGCCCGGCGGCGCCGCCGTCCCGCCCGGCTCGGTGGCGTGCCGCCCGGGACGGACCGGACGCGGCGGCCGGGAGGATCTGCGCGGACTCGCCGGCGAGGCCGAAGCCGGCGCTCTCGCGGACCCGCGCG
This sequence comes from Streptomyces sp. NPDC036822, assembly GCF_055609145.1. Lineage (NCBI taxonomy): Bacteria > Bacillati > Actinomycetota > Actinomycetes > Kitasatosporales > Streptomycetaceae > Streptomyces > Streptomyces sp. NPDC036822. The sequence goes on along the minus strand of NZ_JBVJPY010000005.1, from coordinate 57,423 downwards.
AGCAGCAGCGCCGCCGGGGGGACGAGCAGGAGTCCGGCGAGCAGCCCCTCGGCGGGGACGAGACCGCTCCACAGGCCCGCGCAGTGGGCGCAGCCGCGGGCATGGCGGGCTATTCGCTTGCGCCACAGGGCGGAGGGGTGGCCGTCCCAGCCGCCGATCTCGTACCCCAGGGTGGGGCACAGCGGACGCGCCGACAGGGCCCTGACCACGACTCGGGCCGCGTCCAGCTGCGTCTTCATGCGCTGGACCCGGACCGCGGTGTGCTGGGTGGACAGTTCGAGAGCGTCCGCCACCTCGTGCCGGGTCAGCTCTCCCGCGCACTCCAGCCACCAGAGGGAGAGCAGGGCCCTGTCGTCCGGCTCCAGCCAGCGGGTCGCCTCGGCGGTCTCGCGCCGCTGACCGGACAGGTTCAGGCGGACCAGTGTCAGGTCCACGAAGTCGGCGCCCGGGTGGGCGACCTCGCGGGCCTCGTCCAGGACGCCGGGACGCAGGCCGGTCTGCTGTGCGTGCCAGTGGCTGCGGACGCGGTTCACGGCGATGGCCACCAGCCAGGAGCGGAAGCCGTCCGGGGAGCGCAGGCCGGCGAGCCCGTCGAGCGCGCGCAGCATCGTCTCCTGCACGACGTCGTCGACGTCGTGGTGGCCGTTCATCGCCCGGCCCACGATGTTGTAGACCAGGGGGAGGTAGGCGGCGACGAGCTGGTCCTGCGCCCACAGGTCCCCGCTCTGGGCCGCCCTGACCAGATCCGTACCGCTCTGTACGCCCATGTCCTGTTTCACGCTGCCTGTCCTGCCTGTTGTCGATGCCCAACACTCGGGAGACCGCAGGGCGTCTCTCCGATAACAGAAAACACCGAAGATATTTTCGGACCGGTCCTGAGTCGAGCCGGCACTCGGCCCGGCCGGAAGGCACTCGGCCGTGTCCGAAGGCACTCTGTCGCGCTTCGCCCGGAAGCTCGTCGCTCGCGCGGAGCACGCTGCGAGGAGCGGGCTCACCGCCCCGACGGCCGCCCGGAAGCGCCGTCGGTGATCCGGTCCAGGTCCGGCAGCAGCGCGTCCAGCCAGGCGTCCGCCGCATAGTAGCTGTTCGGTGTCGCGGCGGATACGGCCCCGGTCGCGCCGGGGCCCTCGGGCCACGCGTCCGGGACCGGCCCGGGCACGCGCACCCGCGAAGAGGCGCCGTCGGGGGCCAGGACGGCCGAGAGCAGCAGCATCCGACCCGCCACATGGTCCGCGAGCCGCATCACCGCGGCCGACTCCGCGGGCCCCAGCGGCGGTGCGACGACGGGTACCGGCGGCCCCGTCGCCGGCACGGGCGGCACCAGCACGCGCTCCGCGCCCCACAAGGTGTGGTGCCCGGCCAGCAGCACCGCCTGCCAGTCGACCGCCCCCGGCTCGTCCCCGGGCGCCGGACCGGATCCGGACGTCCCCACGACCGGGCCCCGCGGCTCGCTCAGGTACTGCGCGAAGGCGGACTCGGCCAGCACGAGCGAGTGGCGCAGGGAGCCGTTCCCCGGTGGCGCTCCGGGGTCGCGCAGCCCACCGGCCGCCACCGTCGCGGCCGTGGCGACCACGGCCTCGGCGGCCGCCCGCATGAGCGCGGCACACGAGCGACGCACCTCGGCGTGCGCGCCGCGCGGCCAGGCGAGGAGTCCGAAGACGACGCCGATCGCGCTGCCGACGACGACGTCCAGAAGCCGGACCTCGGCCAGCCGCCAGGTGGCCGGGGCGAGCTGGGCGAACACCAGGGAGACCACGAGCGCGAACATCGCCTGCGCCCAGCCGACGCCCTTCACCGGGCCCACCGTGAAGGTGATCAGCAGCACCGGCAGCATCACGGCCGCGTACACGGGCGTGTCGGTTCCGACCAGCGCCAGCACGCCCGCCGTGCACAGCGCCCCGATCAGCGTCCCGGCGAGCGCCTGGCGGATGCCGGTCCGGGTGGCGTCCAGGGTCGTCCGGGTCAGGGTCAGCGTCGCGAGCAGCGCCCAGAAGCCGTGCGGCAGCGTGGCCAGGCCGGCGACGGCGCGGGCGGCCGCCAGCGCCAGGCTGATCCGCACCGCGTTCTGGAAGAAGACGGACCTGCTCCCCGCGTTTCCCACCAGACGCCGCCACCACAGCCTCGGCGCCCGCATCCGCGCGTACCAGAACCGGCCGAGGGGCAGGGCGGCCCCGGCGCGCCGTCCCCGGACCGCCAGGCCCGCGGCCGCCGCCAGGGCGAGCGTGGCGTCGGCGAGCTCCAGCAGGTCCGCCCGGCGGCGCGCGGACGTCGGGACGGCCCGCCGGGGCGGCGCCGCGGCCAGCCGCGCGCGCTCACCGGCCAGGGCGTGCGTCGTCTCTCCTCCCTCGGCCCCGCGCAGCAGCCCGGCGGTGTCCTCAGCCGACCGCGCGAGCGCGCGCAGCAGGTCGAGGCCCCGGTCCGGCGGGTCCTGGCCGGGCGGTACCCCGGGCAGCCGGGTCAACCGGTTGATCAGCGTGCGCGCCGCGAGGCCGGTATGGGCGAGGCCGCGGGAGCGGACCCCCGGCCCGGCCGGGCGGTCCGCCTCGGGCACCCGCGAGGGTCGCAACGCCTCGGCCGCCGCCCTGGCGGCCTCCGCGGTCGCGGGTGAGAGCGTGAACGGCGGGCGGGCCAGCTCCGCGGCGCAGCGCTCGGCTGTGGCGGCGGCGCGGGCGGCGAGTTCGCGGTACGGGACGGGCGGAGGTTCGGGCAGGAGGAACGCCTCGGCGAGGGCGAGCACGAGGATCCCGGCGGTGATCCCGAGCAGGCGCTCGCCCACGGTGTCCGGCGCGTAGGGCGGGAACGACGGCAGGATGTACAGCAGCTGGAGGCCCGGCGCGGCGCCCGCCGGGCGTGGCCCGCCGACGGCGACGAACGCCAGCGCGAAGCCGATGACCAGCATCCCGGCCACCGCGCTCCAGGTCCGTACGGCCAGGAAGGAGCCCGCGGCGATCAGGAGCCAGGCGGCCGGGAGCAGTCGGATGAGCACGGAGGCTCGTTGCCGCCCGGTTCCCGGGATGCGCGAGAGGCCGGCCAGGGCGACCGCGGCGAACAGCGCGTACGTGGCCGCGACGGGCACCCCGAAGCCGTACAGGAACAGATAGAAGCAGGTGCCCGCGGCCAGGGTGACGCGCAGCGAGCGCCGGGCCGGGGCCCGGTAGGCGGGGGGCAGCCGGAAGAGACCCCTCCACCGTCCGACGCCCTGGGCGCCCACACGGCCGCCGGCACCGTTGGCCTCCATGCCACCAGGATCGGGCAACCGCCGGTCCCCGGCACCCCGCCGCCCGCCGTCCGGCCGGTGTCCCGCCGCGGGTGGCCCCGCTCCGAGGTGGGGGCAGGGCGGGTGCGACGGCCGGCGCCGGCGGGGTGAGGACGGGCGAACCGATCCGGCGTGATCATGGTGCCGTACGCCTTCCGGCCGCCGCCGGTGACCGGCGCGGCCGGGGCCGTGGCGGTGGTGTCCGCACGGCTCAGGCCCGGAGAAGGCGCCCCCCGGAGAAGGCGCCTCCCGGAGGGCCGATGACGGCCGTCATGACGCGGCCGTGGAAGGCGGTCGCGAGGCCCTTCCCGGCAGTGTCGTGAGGGCACTGCCGGGAAGCCTCGTCGGCGCCGGGCCGGGAGCGTCAGTACCCGATACGGAAGGTCGCGTCGTCACGCCCGAGGGCGTCCTGAACCTCCTGGAGGAGGAGCTGCCGGTTGCTGTGCCGGATATATCGAGTGGGGTAGTTGAAGGACCGGAAGGAAGACCAGCCGCTGTGGGCGAGGCCGGGCACACGGTGGAAGGTGGCGTCGGCGCGGAAGCCGGCGGATCCGTCGTCGCGGCCGAGGCGGATCTCGAAGTTCTGGTGGCGCAGGTAGTGCCCGGGGTAGTTGACGGACTCCAGGGAGACCCCGCTCGGATCCGCGAGACCGGACACGACCCGCCACTGTGCGTCCTGGTACGACGCGAACGGCATCGCGTCGATGCGTCCGCCGAGGTTCGCGTGCCGGACGAACGAGTCGGGGTGGTTGTACGACTTCAGCCGGTTCCACCGGGTGCCGCCGTATCGGCCCAGGAGCCTGGTCCGATCGTCTGCGGTGATCGGGTGGATGGCGTTGTGCTTGGAGTTGAGCGGGGCCGTGTAGGTCTGCTGGGGGACCGGCTGCCAGACGCCTGTCGCGATGTCGCCCTGCCAGGCGTAGAACACGTTGTTGGGGTTGAAGTGATCGCCCCACAGCCACCAGGTGTTCGACGTGAGGGATTTGACCAGCGTCGGCGCCTCGATGGAGCCGTTCCCCACGCCGTCGGTGTACGTGACGAAGCTGCCGGGTGCCAGCGAGTTCGAGCGGGCGCCGGCCAGGCGGCCGGTGACGTAGTCGGCGTAGTAGAGGTAGTTGACGCCGTTGACACCGGTGACCAGATGAGAGTCGATGGCGTTTCCTCCGGTGTCGTGGAGGACGACCGGTGCGGTGGCGGTGACGAAGTCCGAGGTGTAGGACACCATGATGACGGAGTGGTCGTACCCGGTCGGTGTGGTCGAGAAGGTGACGCCGTACTTTTGGCGCCCCCCGTCCCAGTAGACGGACGGCGCCCACGTGAACGAGCCCGTGTTCGGCCGGTTGACGTTGAGCAGGCGGTCGGCGGACCAGTTCACGAGGTCGGGCGAGGTCCAGATGTGGATGTTCGGGTTCGGGGCCCAGAAGTCTCCTCCTTTCGGGATGTCGGTGGCGGCGACGACCCAGGTGCCGTCGTTCCGGCGGAAGATGAAGGGGTCGCGGATGCCCTTCGCTCCGGCTGTGGCGGTGAGGACGGCCTGATTGTCGTTCAGGGGCGTCCACTCGCGGGCGTCGGTGCTCACCGCGAGGTGAACGGCGTTGACGGAGTCATCGCCGTTCAGGGACTCCTTGAAGTACGCCATGACGTACGCGGCATCGGCCGGCGCGGAATGGGCCGGCGCGGTGACGGTGATCACGGCGGTCAGCGCGATGACGGCACCGGCCACAAGGCTGACCAAGCGTCGAAGGAACATGGCACGACTCTCCTTGGGGCACGCTCGAGGATCAGACGAGGTTCCACTGCTGGGCGTTGTTGCCGTGACACGTCCACTGACGGACCTCGGAGCCCGGCGCCGTACCCCAGTTGTAGTTGTCGAGGCACAGGCCGCTGTGCCGGTTGACGAGTGTGGAGTAACCGCCCTCGGTCGGCACCGGTCGCCACTGCTGCACGGTCGCGCCGTTGCACGTCCACTGCTGGACGGGCGATCCGGCCGCGGTGGCGAAGTCCTTGTCGTCCAGGCACAGGCCGCTGTGGCCGTTGCGGATCTGGTAGTACCCGTCCGCCACGGGAGTCAGGGTCCAGTTCTGGACCGCGGCGCCGCTGCACGTCCACTGTCGTACCTCCGCTCCCGGCGCGGTCGCCCAGTTGTAGTCGTCCAGGCACAGACCGCTGTGCCGGTTGCGGAGGGCGACCGGCGCCGCCGGCACGGAGGACTCCCCCGACGGCCCCTGGAGCACGGTCGAGGTCGAGACCGGGGTCCCCAGGTTCGGCGTGCCGTCGGGGTTCCAGGAGATCTTCTGCACCCGCGTCGTGCGTGTGGTCCCGCACCCCTGGGACGCCGAGGAGTTCGCGTGGTACGCGATCCAGGTCTCGGTTCCGTCGGGCGAGGTGAAGAAGGAGTGGTGTCCGGGCCCGAACACCCCGGCGGCGTCGTTGCGCTGGAAGATCGGCCGGGCGGCCTTGGCCCACGACGCGGCGGCGAGGGGATCGCCCCCCGTGTACTCCAGCATCCCCAGCTTGTAGTCGGGTCCGTTGCAGTGGCTGGCCGAGTACGTGAGGAAGGTACGGCCGTTGCGCTGCAGCGCGAAGGATCCTTCGTTGACCGCTCCGCCCTGCCGCTCCCAGGCAAGGGTCGGGGCCGAGATCCGCGTCCCGTGGGCGCGGGCGGTCCAGGGGTTCGCCAGGGGGGCGATGTACAGCGACTGGAGGTTGTCCACCGGGGAGACGGCGGAGAACGTCATGTAGAGGGAGCCGTTGAGCCTCAGCAGGCTCGCATCGATCGCCCAGCCGTTGTTCGGCATGAGGTCGACGACGCCGCGATAGGTGTACGGCCCGAGCGGATCGGTACCGGAGCTCTCCAGGGCGTGCGTTCGACGAGGCCCGCCGGACTGCTCGACCGAGTAGTAGAGGTACCAGCGGTCGCCGACCCTCTCCAGATGCGGCGCCCACATTCCCGTCCCGGCCGTACGGAAGACCAGTCGCTCCGGTGCGTTGCGCAGACCGGCGATCGTGGGTGACCGGCGCATGACGATGTCGGACGACCACGTCGTCGCGACGTAGTAGTAGAAGCCGCCGTGGTGGACCAGCGTCGGGTCGGCGCTGTTGGGCACGTCGACGACGGGATTGGTGAAGCTGGGGCCGGGCGCGGCCTCGGCGCTGTCCGCGCCGGTCAGGCTCATGCCGACAGCGGTGATGAACGCGAGGACGAGGAGAATGCCTCGCCTCACCGTGCCTCTGCCGTGGATGACGTGCACGTCTGCTCCTTGGGGGGACGTGGGCTGCTGCGGGCCGGGCGGAGAGGGAGGGAAGTCACTGCTGGTGGAAGGTGGCGTCCTGGCGGGCGAGCGCGCCGCCGACGGGCTGCACGTGGAGCAGGAAGCCGTAGTGCCGGAGGTACTGTCCCGGGAAGCGGTAGGCCTCGTACGAGACGCCTGCCGCATCGGCAAGACCGGGGCGCCGGAAGAAGCTCGCGGTGTCGGCGAAGGCCGCGCTGCCGTCGTTCCTGTCCACCCACACCTCCCCGTTCCTGGCATGCAGGTAATGGCCGGGGAAGTTGGCGGATTCCAGGGAGACCGTGCCGTTGCCTGCGAGACCGCTCACCGTGCGGAACTGCGAGTCGGCGAGATTGCCGACGTTCGGCTCCAGTTTCGCCCTGTAGTCCCAGTGCCGGATGTAGTGGTCCGGGTAGTTGAAGGACGACAGACGGTGCGGAGCGACGCCGTCCGCGACCGGAATCCCGAAATTGGGTGTGCCGTCGGCGTTCCAGTAGATCTTCTGGACGCGTGTCCTGCGGTTGGGGTCGTTGAGCGGGTCGCCGGTGATGTCCTTGTAGTTGCGGTCGTGGTAGACGAGGACGTCGCTCCTGTTGTCCTCCGAGGTGGTGAAGGAGTTGTGCCCCGGACCGTACTGCCCGGTCGCCGCGTTACTGGCGAAGACGGGCGTGGGGCTCTTCGACCAGGCCGCGGGGTCGAGCAGGTTCCCGGTGGCCGAGGCGGTGAGCATGCCGAGGCAGTAGTTGCTGTCCGTCGCGGACGCGGAGTACGTCATGAAGACCTTGCCGCCGCGCTGGATCACGGCCGGCCCCTCGTTCACCTTGTAGCCGACGGTCTCCCAGCCGTACGTGGGCATGCTGAGCCGCGCGGGCGCGCCGCTGATGGTCCACGGGTTGGCCAGCCTGGCGATGTAGAGGTTGGAGTTGGTGCCGATGTTCGGGTCCTGCTGCGCCCAGGCGAGGTAGCGGGCGCCGTTCACGACGAACGTGGTCGCGTCCAGCGCGAAGCTGTCCATCGGTGTGGCGATGCGGCCCTTCTCGGTCCAGCCACCGGTCAGCGGGTTCGCGGCGGAGCTCTCCAGGACGTACATCCGGATCTTCCACACGTCGTCGGCGCGTCCGGCGGCGAAGTAGACGTACCACTTCCCGTCGATGAAGTGGATCTCAGGCGCCCAGATGTGGGCTCCCATGTCCCCGGTGGCGTGCTTCGTCCAGATCACCGCCTCCGGGGCGCTGGAGAGACCTTGGATGGTGGTGGCCCTGCGCAGGATGATGCGGTCGTACTCGGGGACGGTCGCCGTGTAGTAGTAGAAGCCGTCCGTGTGCTTGAAGATGTGCGGATCGGCTCTCTGGTTCACGAGAGGGTTGGAGAACGACAGGGCCGGTGAGTCGGGTGCGGCGGCATGGGCGGGAGAGGGCAGCAGCAGCGCTGCCACCAAGGCCGCCCCGGCCATGAGAGCACCGCAGATCCTTCGCAGTCTCACTAGGTTCTCCTCGTATGGTGGTGACGTCGGCCGGAGCCCGGGGCACCGTCCGCTGACGGGCGTTGCGGTTCGCGCGACCGCCGTGGGTGGGCCGGGCGACCGACGGTCCTTCGGGCGGGCCCTGTCAGGGACGGAGAGGCTCGCTCTCGTGCGGCGGCGGGCGGGACGGGTGAGCCGCCGGGTTTGGCACACGCCCGAGATTGTTAGCGCTCACACTGTGCCGGTCAAGGATCCTGTCAAAAATCGCCTCCGCGCGGGGGGGGGGGGGGCACGGCGCAGGGCCAACGACCTCTCGAAGCGAGCGCGCACCCCTTCATGCCGGCAAGCTTCGAGCCTGAGGGAGGGCACAGCGGCCCCGATGACATCGGGGCGACCGCCGTCCCCCTGCGCGCCTTCTGCACCGCACGAGGGAGAACCCACACCTCTGGATTCCAGCCACCGGTACATTCCTCCTGGATGTGATCGCTCACACCACCAATTGACCGATGAACGGAAGAGGCACCACGCATGGAGCAACGCACTTTCGGCAGGAGCGGCCAGAGGGTCTCCGTGATCGGAACCGGCACCTGGCAGCTCGGAGCCGACTGGGGTGAGGTGAAGGAGGAAGAGGCCCTCTCCGTACTGGAAGCCGCCGTGGAGTCCGGGGTGTCGTTCTTCGACACCGCGGACGTGTACGGGGACGGGCGCAGCGAGCGGCTGATCGGCCGGTTCCTGCGCGAGCGTCCGGACGCCGGAGTACTGGTGGCGACGAAGATGGGCCGCCGGGCGCCGTTGGAACCGGCTCTCTACACGCTGGACAACTTCCGCGCCTGGGTGGACCGTTCGCGCCGCAACCTCGGGGTGGACCGGCTGGACCTGGTCCAGCTGCACTGCCCTCCCACGCCCGTGTACTCCTCCCCCGCCGTCTTCGACGCCCTCGGCACGCTCGTCGAAGAGGACCGGATCGCGGCCTACGGTGTGAGCGTCGAAACCTGCGCGGAGGCGCTGACCGCCATCGCCCGGCCGGGCACGGCGAGCGTGCAGATCATCCTCAACCCGTTCCGGCTCAAGCCGCTGGAGGAGGTGCTGCCCGCCGCCGTCGAAGCGGGGGTGGGCATCATCGCCCGCGTCCCGCTGGCGAGTGGCCTGCTGTCCGGCAAGTACACCGAGAAGACGGAGTTCCCGGAGGACGACCACCGCGCGTACAACCGGCACGGTGAGGCCTTCGACCAGGGTGAGACCTTCTCCGGGGTCGACTACGCGACGGGCGTCGAGGCGGCCGCGGAGTTCGCGGCCCTGGCGCCGGAAGGAGCGACCGCGGCGCAGACCGCGCTGCGCTGGATCATTCAGCAGCCCGGGGTCTCCACGGTCATTCCCGGAGCACGCAGCCCCGAGCAGGCCCGTGCCAACGCGAGGGCGGCCGGCCTCGCCCCCCTGCCGGAGACGACGTCGGCCGGCGTCCGGGAGCTGTACGACCGCAGGATCCGGGCCCGGGTCCACCACCGGTGGTGAACACACCGGCCGTCGCCGCACGGTGAGAACGCGGACCCGACGGCTCCGCGATGCGCGGGAGCCGTCGGTCCGCGGCGTCACGGAGCGGGTCGGCTCCGTGGACAGCGCCGTCTCCTCACCCCTGGTGTGGGCGTACCCGCAGTGCGCCCGCGGCGCGGGCGGTCCGGTGGGCGAACACCGGACTCGGGCACGGCCCCGCGTCCCTCACTGCCGCTGCCGCACGATGAGGCGCTGCAGGACGATGAAGGCCAGCAGAAGAACGCCGATGACGATCTTGGTCCACCAGGAGCTGAGGGTGCCCTCGAAGGAGATGAGGGCCTGAACGGTGCCGAGGACCAGGACGCCGGCCATCGAGCCCGTGACGTAGCCGACGCCGCCGGCGAGCAGGGTGCCGCCGATCACGACCGCGGCGATGACGTCCAACTCCATGCCGACGGCGTGCAGTCCGTATCCGGAGAGCATGTACAGGGCGAACAGCAGGCCGCCCAGGGCCGAGCAGAATCCGCTCACCGCGTAGACACCCACCTTCGCCCTCGCGGTGGCCAGTCCCATCAGGCGCGCCGAGGACTCGCTGCCGCCCACCGCGTAGACGGTGCGGCCGAAGCGGGTGAGGTGAAGTACGTACAGGGCGGCAGCGACGACGGCCAGGGCGACGAGCACGCTGTAGGTCAGGGTGACGCCGCCGGGCAGCTCGAGGGTGCCCGTGGCGAAGCTGCGGAACGACGGGTCGGAGATGGACACCGACTCCACGCTGATGAGGAAGCACAGGCCCCGGGCGAGGAACATCCCCGCCAGGGTGACGATGAACGGCTGCACGTCGAAGTAGTGGATGACCAGGCCCATGAGCAGGCCGAGGCCGGTGCCGACGACGAGGACGGCGAGGATGGAGAGCAGCGGCGGCCAGCCCGCTTTGAGCGTGGCCGCGGCGATCATGGTCGACAGGGCCGCGACGGCGCCCACGGACAGGTCGATGCCTCCGGTGAGGATGACGAAGGTCATCCCCACGGCGAGCACGATGAGGAAGGCGTTGTCGATGAAGAGGTTGGCCACCACCTGACCGGAGGCGAAGTCCTGGTAGCGGACCGATCCGATGGTGAAGGTCGCCACGAACACCACGAGGGTCGCCACGACGGGCAGGAAGCGCTGGGGAAGACGGAGGCGTGGGGAGGCCAGGGTCGACGTACTCATCCGGCGGCCACCTTCTGGGATCGAGGGGCGGGGGCGGGGGGCGTGCGCCGAGCGCTGACGGCCCGCGCCACGCGCGGCGACTGGAGCAGGCATACGGTGATCACCACGACCGCCTTGAACAGCAGGGTGATGTTGGTCGGCACACCGATGGTGTAGACGGTGGTGGTCAGGGTCTGGATCACGAGCGCGCCGACGAGCGTGCCGGTGAGGGAGTAGCGGCCGCCGGCGAGGGAGGTGCCGCCGATCACCACCGCCAGGATGGCGTCCATCTCGATCCACAGACCCGCGTTGTTCGCGTCGGCGGCGCTGACGTTGGAGCTGATCATCAGTCCGGCCACGCCCGCGCACAGCGCGGCGAAAACGTAGACGGTCCAGGTGATCGTGCGTGAGCGGACCCCGGCGAGTTTGCTGGCCTCGGGGTTGACACCCACGGCCTCGATCAGCATGCCGAGGGCGGTACGGCGGGTCAGCAGGGCGACCGCGAGGAGGACCGCGAGGCTGATGAGGATCGCGATGGGCAGGACGAGGAACCCGGCGCCGATCTGCCGGTACGTCGGATTGCTGATGGTGACGATCTGCCCTTCGGTGAGCAGCATCGCGCCTCCGCGTCCGGCCGTCATCAGGACCAGCGTCGCGATGATCGGCTGGATGCCGAGCACGGAGACCAGGAAGCCGTTCCACAGTCCGAGCAGGATGCAGACGCCGAGGGCCACCAGGACTGCTGTCGGGGCGTCCCCGCCGCCGGCGATCCAGGTACAGCCGATCGCGCCGGCGATGGCGGCGACCGCGCCGACGGACAGGTCGATGCCCCGGGTGGCGATGACCAGGGTCATGCCCACCGCGATGAGCAGCGTCGGTGCGCCGTTGCGGAGGATGTCGACGAGGCTGCCGTACAGGTGGCCGTCCTGTATGCGCAGTTCCAGGAACGACGGGGTGAAGACGACGTTGAGCACGATGAGCCCGGCCAGCGCGATCAAGGGCCAGAGCAGGCGTCCGCGTATCACGAGGCCACCGCCATGCCGCTGTGGGCGTCCGCGGCGATGGCCGACATCACGGAGTCCACCGAGATGTCCGCGCCGGACAGTTCGGCCACCTTGTGCCGGTCACGCAGAACGACGACCCGGTCGGACACGCGTACCACCTCCTCCAGTTCGGCGGAGATGAACAGCACCGCCATGCCCTCGGCCGCCAGTTCGGCGACCACCTTCTGGATCTGCGCCTTGGCGCCGACGTCGATGCCGCGGGTGGGCTCGTCGAGGATGAGGAGCCTGGGCCGTGTCACGAGCCACCGGGCCAGCAGGACCTTCTGCTGGTTGCCGCCCGACAGGTTGCCCATCACGGCGTCCGGGTCGGCCGGACGAATGTCCAGCCTCTCGATGTACTCGGCCACCATCGCCTCGGCCGTGCGGCGGGCCACCGGTCGCGCCCAGCCCCGTGCCGCCTGGGTGGCGAGGATCAGGTTGTCGCGGACGCTCAGCTCCTCCACGACGCCTTCGGCCTTGCGGTCCTCCGAGCAGAAGGCGACGCCCTTGGCGATGAGGGAACGCGGCCCGCGGGAGCGGATCGTTTCGCCGTCGACGACGAGGGTGCCCGTGTCCGCGCGGTCGGCGCCGGACAGCAGCCTGGCGAGTTCCGTCCGTCCGGAGCCCAGCAGACCGGCGAGGCCGACGACCTCTCCCTCGTGTATCTCCAGGTCGAAAGGCTCGATCGCTCCGGCCCGTCCGAGTCCCCGGGCGACCAGGACGGGTGCGCTTCCCGGGGCGCGTTCCTCCGAGCGGCGCTCGACCTCGTCGAGGACGCCGACCTCGCGGCCCAGCATGGCGGACACGAGAGCCATGCGGTCGAGATCCGCGGGAAGGTGCTCCCCCACGAGGGTGCCGTTGCGCAGCACCGTCATCCGGTCGGCTATCGCGTAGACCTGGTCGAGGAAGTGGGAGACGAAGAGGATCGCCACGCCGTCGTCTCGCAGTACTCGTACGATGCGGAACAGTTCCTCGACCTCGTCGCTGTCGAGGCTGGAGGTCGGTTCGTCCAGCACCAGCACGCGGGCGTCCACGACCAGTGCCCGGGTGATCGCCACCAGCTGCTGCACGGCGATGGAGTGGCTGCTCAGCACGGAGGCAGGATCGATGGACAGCCCGATGCGCGCCATGAGCTCCCTGGCGCGGGCCCGCATGGCCCTTCCGTCGATGGCGCCCAGTCTGCGCGGCTCGCGCCCGAGCAGGATGTTCTCGGCCACCGACAGGTTGGGGCAGAGGTTGACCTCCTGGTAGACGGTGCTGATCCCCGCGTCCTGTGCCTGGCCGGGGGTGGTGAACTCGACCGGCTCGTCCATCAGGACGATGGTCCCGGCCGTCGGCCGGTGAACCCCTGTGAGGGCCTTGATCAGGGTGGACTTGCCGGCGCCGTTCTCGCCCATGAGCGCGTGCACTTCGCCGGGAAACAGGCGGAAGTCGACGTCCGCGAGCGCCTTGATGCCGGAGAACTCCACGGTGATACCGCGCATGTCGACGACCGGGCTGTCGCCGGTCGCTGAGGAATCGGTCATGACCAGTGCTTTCGTCAGGAGAAGAGCGGCCCGCCACCGCGGCGTGATCGGCCCGCGGTGGCCGGACTGCGGGTTCGTGTCAGTACTTCCGGTCCTTGAGAACCGTCTTCGCCTGCTCCGTGGTGAAGGTGGTCTCCTCCGTCACCACGCGCTCGGGGACGCTCTCGCCCTTCACGACCTTCTTCGCGAGATCCATCAGCTGGTCGCCGAGCAGGGGGTTGCACTCCACGATGTAGTTGATCTCGCCGTTCGCGAGCGCCACCATGCCGGCCTTGACGGCGTCCACCGTGATGATCTTGATGTCGGTGCCGGGCTTCTTGCCGGCCGCCTTGATCGCCTCGATGGCGCCCAGGCCCATGTCGTCGTTGTGGGCGTACACCACGTCGATGTCGGGGTGGGACCGCAGGAGGGCTTCCATGACCTGCTTGCCGCCCGCTCGCGTGAAGTCGCCGCTCTGCGTGGCCACGATCTTGATGTCGGGCTTCTGGGCGACGGCCTCCTTGAAGCCCTTCTGCCGGTCGATGGCCGGCGCGGCCCCGGTGGTGCCCTGGATCTCCGCCACGTTGACCGGGCCGTTCGCCGTCTCGGCCAGCCACTTGCCCGCCTTGCGCCCCTCTTCGGTGAAGTCGGATCCGAGGAAGGTCTTGTACAGGGAGGTGTCCGTGGAGTCGATGGCACGGTCCGTGAGGATCACCGGGATCTTGGCGCGCTTGGCCTCCAGCAGCACCGCGTCCCAGCCCGTCTCCACGACCGGGCTGAAGGCGATCACGTCGACCTTCTGCTGGATGTAGGAGCGGATGGCCTTGATCTGGTTCTCCTGCTTCTGCTGTGCGTCGGAGAACTTCAGCTCGACGTCGGCGGTCTTGGCGGCCTCGACCACCGACTTGGTGTTGGCGGTGCGCCATCCGCTCTCGGCGCCCACCTGGGCGAACCCCATGACGAGCTTGCCGTCCGCCGACGCCTTGGAGCCGCCGTCACCAGCCCCGCAGGCCGTCAGCGTGGCCAGCGCAAGGGCACAACCCGTCGTGGCGATCTTCTTGAACACAGCGTCCTCCAGTGCGAACCGTGCGGTGATGCCCAGCCGACCTGACGTGAGCGGGGTCATGAGCGACAAGAGTGAGCGCTAACATTTACGCCGTCAACCCCTCGGGAAACCACAATTCGGCATCGGCGCCTACCGAGGAACATCGCGCTTGTTAGCGCTCACTTCGAAGGCGGGCCGGGTTAGTATCCCTACGCTGGGGAGGGCCGCGCCGGGGCGGACCGACGCGTCACGAGGCGCGACACCGCGCGGCGACGGCGGGCACCCGGCCACGGCTCCTTCGGCCTGAGGTCTTACCTTGGCAAGGGCGTAGGTTGAAGGTGCATGCGTATCTCCCGCGGCCCCGGCGGACGGTCGGGGCGGGGCGGTCACGGTCAGGAGGAGATGGCGTGGAGGACACCACCGTTTCGAACGCAGTGGTGCGAGAGCCGGCGATGACCGACGTCGCCCGGCTTGCCGGCGTGTCCCATCAGACGGTGTCCCGCGTGCTCAACAGCCATCCCAACGTACGGGAGCAGACCCGGTTGCGGGTGCTGGCGGCGGTGAAGGAACTGGGCTACCGGCCCAACCGCGCGGCTCGCGCGCTGGTGACCGGACGGTCGCAGCTGATCGGTGTGATCGCCCAGAACTCCACCTTGTACGGCCCGTCCTCGCTCCTGGCCGCCTTCGAGATCGCCGCCGCCGTGCAGGGATTCGCGGTCAGCGTGCACCGGGTGCACGAGTTGGGACAGTCCTCGATCACCGCCGCCGTCGAGCGGCACCGCGACGAGCGCGTCGCCGGGATCGTGGCCATCGCCCCCACGGCCTCGGCGAACGAGGCACTGGCCGAGGTTCCCGCCGAGGTTCCTCTGGTGACCATCGACGGTGATCCCGAGCGGAGCGCACCGATGGTGTCCGTCGACCAGGAGGAGGGCGCGTACCAGGCGACCCGGCATCTGCTGGAGGCCGGCCATGAGACGGTGTGGCACATCTCAGGACCGCCGGACTGGTTCGACGCCGCGGGCCGTATCCGTGGGTGGCGCAGGGCGCTGCGGGAGGCCGGTGCGGAAGTCCCTCCGATCAGTACGGGCGACTGGACCGCGGCTTCCGGATACCGCGCCGGCCAGATGCTGGCACGCATGCCCGAGGTCACCGCGGTGTTCGCGGCCAACGACCACCAGGCCCTCGGCGCTCTCCGGGCCATGAGCGAGCGGGGCCGTTCCGTTCCGGAGGAGGTCAGCATCGTCGGGTTCGACGACGTGCCCGAGGCCCCCTTCTACTCCCCTCCGCTGACGACGGTGCGCCAGGACTTCGGCGCGGTGGCCAGCACGACGCTCCACCTCTTGCTCCGCCTGATGAACGAGGGCCTGACCAGCGGTTCCCAGATGGTCATCGCGCCCGAACTCGTGCGCCGGGAGAGCGTTCAGGCGCCCCGGCGCGGCTGACGGGGACGCCGTCCCGACCGCCACGGCGAGCAGCGACGCACCCTTCCGCACCACGAGTTGACCGGCGGCTCCCGGAGAGGCGTGAGCCCGAGCCCGACGGGGCTCGGGCATGGGGCTCGGGCTTCCGCCTCTGCGCTGTGCGCGGGTGAGCCCCGGTTCGGGGGTACGCGGTACGACGCGCCCGGTGTGATCAGGCGGCGCCGGGATTGCCGTAGTACGCGTCCGGGCCGTGCTTGCGTGTGAAGTGGCGGTCCAGCAGGTGTTGCGGCGGTTCGACCGCACCCAGGGCGATGGTCTGGAGGGCCATCTCCGCCACCGCCTCGCAGATGATGGCGTTCTCCAGGGACGTGGTGGCGTCAGGGCCCCAGGTGAAGGGGCCGTGGTGGGCGACCAGGGCGCCGGGGACCTCGCTCGCCCGGGCGTCGTCGCGGCCCAGGAGGTCCACGATGACCTGGCCGGTGTTGTATTCGTAGTCCGTGGCGCACTGCTGGGGGGTGAGGGCCTCGGTGACGGGGATGGGCCCGTTGAAGGTGTCGGCGTGGGTGGTGCCGAGTACCGGTACGGGGCGTCGGGCCTGCGCGAAGGCGACGGCGTGGGTGGAGTGCGTGTGGGTCACCCCGCCGATGGAGGGGAAGGCGAGGTAGAGGCTGCGGTGCGTCTCCGTGTCGGTGGACGGGCGCAGGCGCCCCGCGACGACCTCGCCGTCGGACAGGGAGACGACGACGAGGTCCTCCTCGCGCAGCGCGTCGTAGGAGACCCCCGAGGGCTTGATGACGAACACGCCGGCCCGCCGGTCCACGCCGCTCACGTTCCCCCAGGTGAGCGTGGCGAGCCCGGCTCGAGGAATGCGGAGGTTGGCCTCCAGTACCTCTCGGCGCAGCTCCTTGGAAACGGTCGTGCTCACGGAAGGCTCCGTCCTGGTGGGGGTGGGCACGGTCACAGCGTCTGGGCGAGGCGGTGGTAGGCCTGGTTCCAGCGCAGTTCCCGCGTGAAGCGCCGGATGGTGGTGTCCTGGTCGATCAGGGCGAGTTCGATCCGCAGCATCTCGGCGAGGTCTTCGAGCTCCTCGCCGCCGAGGGCGGTGGTCAGGACGGTGTGGTGCGGCGCCCCGGCCGTGAGCCACGCCTCGGTGGAGGTACGCAGGTCGGGGCTGGGGCGCCAGACGGCCCGGGCGACGGGGAGCCGGGGCAGCGGCTCGGGCGGGGTGACGACGTCGATGTGGTTGGCGACGAGGCGGAACCGGTCGCCCATGTCGGCGAGGCCGACGACGACGGCCGGGCCGGGGTCCGCGTCGAAGACGAGGCGGACCGGGTCCTCGCGGCCGCCGATGCCGAGCGGGTGGATCTCGCAGCTGGGGGCCGCCGTCGTGAGAGAGGGACAGACCTCCAGCATGTGGGCGCCGAGGATGAGTTCCCGGCCCGGCGTGAGGTCGTAGGTGTAGTCCTCCATGAAGGAGGTGCCGCCGGGCAGGCCGTGGGCCATCGCCTTCAGCGCGCGCAGCAGGACGGAGGTCTTCCAGTCCCCCTCGCCGCCGAAGCCGTACCCGTCCGCCATCAGGCGCTGCACGGCGAGACCGGGCAGCTGGCGCAGACCGCCGAGGTCCTCGAAGTTGGTGGTGAAGGCGTGGAAGCCGCCTTCGGTGAGGAAGGTGCGCAGGCCCGCCTCGATGCGGGCGGCGTAGCGCAGGGAGTCGTGCCGTTCCCCGCCGGGCCGCAGCTCGGGGGCGAGGGTGTAGAGGTCCTGGTACTCCTTGACGAGCTCGGTGACGGCGTCGTCGGCGGCGGCGTCGACCGCGGCGACGAGGTCGTTGACGCCGTAGGTGTTGACCGACACCCCGAACCGCAGCTGGGCCTCGACCTTGTCGCCTTCGGTGACGGCGACGTCGCGCATGTTGTCGCCGAAGCGGGCGAGCTTGAGGGTGGTCAGCTCCGACCGGCCGACGGCGGCGCGGGCCCATCCGGCGATGCGGTCGACGACCTCGGGGGTGGAGACGTGGCCGGCCACGGTCTTGCGGGGGACGCCGATGCGGGTCTGGATGAAGCCGAACTCGCGGTCGCCGTGGGCGGCCTGGTTCAGGTTCATGAAGTCCATGTCGATGGTGGACCAGGGAAGCCGGCGGTTGGCCTGGGTGTGCAGATGCAGCAGCGGCTTGCTCAGCGCGTCGAGGCCGGCGATCCACATCTTGGCCGGGGAGAAGGTGTGCATCCACGCGATCAGGCCGATGCAGCGGTCGTCGGCGTTGGCCTCCAGGCACACCCTGCGGATGGCGGCCGCGTCGGTGAGCACCGGCTTCCAGACGAGGCGGACGGTCATCTGCGGCTGGTCGGCGAGGGTCTGGAAGATGGCCCGTGACTGGTCGGCGACCTGGGCCAGGGTCTCTTCGCCGTAGAGGCCCTGGCTGCCGGTGAGGAACCAGATTTCGCGGTCGGGGACGGGAGTCATGTCGGGTGTGCTCCTCGGAGATGCCGGAACGAAAAGGTCGGGCCGGACGGGCCCGTGGGACTGCGGATCCGGGTGGGACTGCGGATCCGGGTGGGAGTGCGGGTCCGGGTGGTGAGGCGGCCGGTCAGTCGGTGGCGGCGGTGCGGGCGGCGTTGCGGATCCGCCGCAGGCGGTGCAGGAGGAGGTCCGCGCCGGTGCCGAAGTGGTCGTGCAGGGCGCGGTACTCCTCGAACAGCGCGTCGTAGGCGTCCGCCCGCGCGGGATCGGGCACGTAGGCGTGCCGCTGGACGCTTCCCATGGCGGAGGCCGCGGAGCGGACATCGGGGTAGGCGCCCGCGGCGACGGCGGCATGGATGGCCGAGCCGAGCGCCGGCCCTTGTTCGGAGGTGCCCAGGGAGACGGGGCGGCGGAGGACATCGGCGTAGATCCGCATGAGCAGCGCGTTCTTCTTCAGGCCCCCGGTCACGATGAACTCCTCGACGGGGACCCCACTGCCTTCGAAGGCCTCGACGATCATCCGGGTGCCGTAGGCCGTGGACTCGAGCAGGGCCAGGTAGACGTCTTCGGGCCGGGTGTCGAGGGTGAGTCCCGCGACGACTCCGGAGAGGTGGTGGTCCACGAGGGTGGAACGGTTGCCGTTCATCCAGTCCAGGGCGACCAGGCCGTGTGCGCCGACCGGCTGGTCGGCGGCCTTGCGGGACAGCAACTGATGCAGGTCCTCACCGGCTGCGGCGGCCTCGGCGCGGTAGTGCTCCGGGACGCCCTGACGGAGCCACCAGGCGAAGATGTCGCCGACCGCGCTCTGTCCGGCCTCGTAGCCGTAGGCGCCCTCGACGACTCCGCCGTCGACGACTCCGCAGATGCCGGGGACGTCGGCGAGGACGGCGCCGTTGAGGACGTGGCACGTGGAGGTCCCCATGATGGCGAGCATGCGGCCGTTCTCCACGGCCCCCGCCGCGGGCGCGGCCACGTGGGCGTCGACGTTGCCCGCGGCGACGACGATGCCTTCCGGCAGGCCGGTCCAGTGTGCGGCCCGGCCGCTCAGGGTGCCGACCGGGGAGCCCAGGGGCGAGAGCGGGTGTTCCAGGCGCGTGGCGGGGAAGTCGGCGAAGTCCGGGTGGAGCCGGGCGAGGAAGTCGGGCGAGGGGTAGGCGCCGTCCTGGTGAATGCCCTTGTAACCGGCAGTGCAGGTGTTGCGTGACTCGGTGCCGGTCAGCTGCCAGACGATCCAGTCGGCCGCCTCGATCCAGCGCGCGCAGGCGGCGTAGACGCCGGGATCCTCCTCCAGGACCTGCAGGGCCTTGGCGTACTGCCACTCGGAGGAGATCTTGCCGCCGTACCGTGCGATCCACTTCTCGCCCCGGGCGTGCGCGAGGGCGTTGATGCGGTCGGCCTGGTCCTGGGCCGCGTGGTGCTTCCACAACTTGGGCCAGGCGTGGGGGTGGTCGGCCCACTCGGGCGTCAGGGCGAGGGGGGTGCCGTCGGGCGTGGTGGGCAGGACGGTGCAGGCGGTGAAGTCGGTGGCGACACCGATGACGCGGGAGGGGTGGACCCCGGCGGCGGCGAGCGCCGCCGGGACGGCGGTGCGCAGGACGTCGCGCCAGTCCTCGGGGTGCTGCAGGGCCCAGTCGGGGCGCAGCCGGGCCCCGGTCGAGGGGAGGCGGTCCTCGATGACGGCATGGCTGTACTCGTGGACCGCCGAACCGAGTTCGGCGCCGTCCCGGACCCTGACCACGACGGCACGCCCGGAGAGGGTGCCGAAGTCCACCCCGACCGTGCAGGCATCGGGATGGTGACGGTCGGCGGGGTCGGAAGAGGCGTGTGGGGTCACGATGCGGTCTCTCTCGTCATGGTGGAGAGGGTGGCGGCCCACCCCCCGCTGATTGTTAACGCTCACAATCGGATTCGGCAAGGCCTGCGTGCACTTTCGCCGCTCACGCGGGGAGGCGAGCGGCCGTTCACGTGGCAGGGGCGGCACTCAGCACGAGGACCTCCGCGTGGCCATAGGACGGCAACGGACTCCGGCGGTGGGATCCCGGTCGGGGCTCCCAGCCGGGCCACTGTGACGCAACGCGAGGGAACGGCCCCACGGACACCGGCATCCGGCGCTCCCGCACGACGTGCGCCCCACGCACGCGGCATGCGGCGCCACCGCCAGCAGGCTGCTGCCTTCCGGGCGCGTCGGCCGTCACGGAGGGAGCGATCTGCCGCGGAGTACGTCCGGAGGATGCGAGCGCTAACAAGCAGCGTGCTCGAGGGACGGTGGGAGAATCGGGAGCCGGAGGACAAGACCGACCGCACGAGGACACGATCGACCGCACGTCGGCGCCCTGCCCTCGATCCTCCGCGAGGTGACCTGTTCCCTGCCGGCGGGCACGGGCCGTGTCGGCGTACGCCGACACGGGTCAGTCGCGGGTGCCGAACCGCAGGACCGTCGTCGACCGGTACTCGTCTCCGGGCCGCAGCACGGTGGACGGGTAGCCGGGACGGTTCGGGGAGTCGGGGAAGTGCTGGGTCTCCAGCGCGATGCCGGCGCCCGCCCCGTAGGGCGTGCCGCTCTTGCCGACGACGGTGCCGTCGAACTGTCCGGCGGTGTAGACCTGGAGACCCGGCTCCGTGGTCAGCACCTCCATGCACCGGCCCGTGGCAGGCGCGTGCAGGACGGCGGCGCGCCTCGGCGTGTCGCTCGGGTGGGGGCCGAGTACGAAGTTGTGGTCGTATCCACCGCCCGCCGCGAGGAGCCGGCGATCGGGGCCGGTCAGCGCCTCGGCGATCGTGCGCGGTCGGCGGAGGTCGAATGCCGTGCCGGAGACGGGCCGGTGGTCTCCGCGGGGAATGAGGTCCTCGTCGACCGGCGTGTAGTGGGTGGCGTCGACGGTCAGCTCGTGGCCGAGGACGTCACCGCTCCCCTCGCCCGCCAGGTTGAAGTAGGCGTGGTTGGTCAGGTTGACCGGGGTGGCGGCGTCGGTGACCGCCGCGTAGGACAGCGCCAGCTCGCCGTTCGCGCCGACCAGGCAGCTGACGGTCACGCTCAGGTTTCCCGGGAACCCCTGGTCGCCGTCGGGACTGTGCAGGTGGAGGAGCACACCCGTGCGCTCGGGGGTGTGCACGCTCTCGGCTTCCCAGATCCGGTTGTCGAACCCGTCGGCCCCGCCGTGCAGGCAGTGGCCGTCGTCCTGGGTGGTGAGCCGGTGCGGCCTGCCGTCGAGCGTGAACCGACCGCGTGCGATGCGGTTGGCGTAGCGCCCGACCGTGGCACCGAAGTACCGGGCGGCGTCGGCCGTCCGGGCCGGGTCGCGAGGAGCGAGGACGACATCGGCCAGGGCGCCGTGCCGGTCGGGCACCCACAGGCCGTGCAGGCGGGCACCCCGGGTGTGCACCTCCGCCACGAGCACGCCGGGAAAGCCGAAGGTCCATCGTTGCCCGGAATCCGGGTCGGAGCGGCAGACGGGCGGACCTCCGGCGAAGAGGGGCGGGGAGGGGGGCAGGGACGTTCCTTCAGGCCGGTACACGCGATCGATTGTGAACGCTCACTTGGCGACTCTTCAAGAGGTGGCGCTCCCGTGACACATTCTTGATGTGCGTACAACGGCATGGCTGCTCGCAGTTCACGGGAGCATCGGTCCCACCCGCAGCGGCTCGCTCGGCCACCTAGGGTGTGAGCGCTCACGCAGCTGCTCACACCTTCCCGACGACAGGACAGAGATGCGCCTTCCCCTCACCAACTGGGCCGGAAACATCACCTTCGGCACGCAGGACCTCCGGACTCCCGCCTCGATCGCGGAACTTCAGGAACTGGTAGCCGGGTCCCAGGCCGTACGCGCCTTGGGCACCGGTCACTCGTTCAACGCGATAGCCGACACAGCCGGGGACCTGGTGTCCACGGCACGCCTCCCGCGCGTTCTCGACATCGACCGGCGGACCCACACCCTGACGGTGAGCGGCGGAACCCGCTTCGGCGAGATCACCGGCACCCTCCACGAAGCCGGGTACGCACTGCACAACCTGGGTTCCCTGCCCCACATATCGATCGCCGGCGCCTGCGCCACCGGCACGCACGGATCAGGGGACGGCAACGCCACCATCGCCTCGGCCGTGCGGGCCGTCGAGTACGTGGCCGCCAACGGCGAACTGGTGAGGACCGAACGAGGCGACGAGCACTTCGCGGGGTCCGTCGTCGCCCTCGGTGCGCTCGGCGTCGTCACCGCCCTGACCCTGGATGTGGTACCCGCCTTCGACGTCCGGCAGTGGGTCTACGAAGGGCTTCACCTCGACACCCTCAGGGACCACTTCGACGAGGTGATGTCCGCTGCCTACAGCGTCAGCCTGTTCACCCGCTGGCAAGGCGACTCGATCGACCAGGTCTGGCTCAAGCGGCGCGTGGACGAGCAGGGGCCGGTGCCCGCAGGGCGGCGATGGCTCGGTGCGGTGCC
The DNA here is from genome assembly GCF_055609145.1 of Streptomyces sp. NPDC036822. Classification (NCBI taxonomy): domain Bacteria; kingdom Bacillati; phylum Actinomycetota; class Actinomycetes; order Kitasatosporales; family Streptomycetaceae; genus Streptomyces; species Streptomyces sp. NPDC036822. The sequence continues at coordinate 34,847 of NZ_JBVJPY010000005.1, read as the reverse complement.
GGCCGACGGGCCGAGGCACCCGGTTCCCGGCATGACGGCCGACTCCTGCACCCCGCAGGCGGGTCTGCCGGGCCCCTCTCATCTCAGGCTGCCGCACTTCCGGCTTGAGCACACTCCCAGCAGCGGCGACGAACTGCAGTCGGAGTACTTCGTCGCCCGCCGGGACGCCGTCCAGGCGTTCGATGCCCTGCACGCCGTACGCGACGTCTTCGCGCCCCACCTGCGGATCGGGGAGATCCGGAGCCTGGCCGCGGACGACCTCTGGCTCAGCCCTGCCCACCGGCGCGACACGGTGGCCTTTCACTTCACCTGGCTGCCCGACCCCGCGGCGGTCACCCGGAGCCTCCGGGCGATCGAAGAGGCAATGGCACCCTTCGCCGCCCGCCCGCACTGGGGCAAGCTCTTCCTCACGGAGCCGGACACCCTGCGCGGCCTCTACCCCCACTACGGCCGTTTCGCCGAGCTGATGAGGGCGAAAGACCCCGCGGGCGTGTTCCGCAACGACTTCGTCAGCCGTCACTTCCGCCTCTGATCCGGACTGCGGCACGGACCCGATCCGGACTACGGGACGAACCCGTTCCGAACTGCGGGACGGACCCGATCCGGACTGCGGCACGGACCTGCTCCGGCCTGCGGGACCCGACACGGCCGGTCCGGGGAGGGCGAGTTCGGGGGTCACCCCGGCTCCTCCATGCGCCCCGAGGCGGACCACGGCGGGAAGGCCGACCGCCCGGGCGCAGCAGAAGGAGACCTCTTCCCCCTGGACGAGGGGCCGCCCGGGCGTAGTCTTCGCTCAGCACGGAACAGCGGGGGGAGCGCATGACGGCGGCATCGGCACACAGGTGGGCATCGAGCCTCGATTCGGTCGTGGTGTACGCACAGGGCGCGGTCTGCCGTCGCCTGGCCCGGGGCAGCGTGCCGCCGGACGGCCGGGTGCGGGTCACCGGTCTGCCCCGCTCGCTGGACCCCGACTCCCTGCGGGCCCGTGTCATCGACGCCGCCGGGGTACGCGTCATCGAGGCCCGCGTGGAGGTCGAGGCCGCACCGCTCGCCCCGGCGGCCACGGCCACGCCCGCCGTCTCGCGGCGCGAGGTCGAGCGGCTGAGCGACGCGCACGCGGAGGCTCGGGCCCGCAGGGACCGGCAGCGGAGCCGGATCGAGGAGGTCCGGGCGCTGCACCCGGTCCCGCCCGCCCGCAAGCGGGACGATCCGCACCGCCGCACGCCGGTCGACGCCTGGCTGGAGCTCACCGACTTCGTCGACGAGCGGCTGACGGTCATGCACGCCCGGCTCGTCGAGCTGGAGGAGGCACTGCGCGAGGCCGAGCGGGAGTTCACCGTCGCCTCCGACCGGCTCGCCCGCGCCTCCACCGACGCCCCCTCCGCGCGCGTGGAGACCACGGTCTGCGCGGTTCTCACCCTCGACGCCTCCGGCTCCTCCGGCTCCTCCGACGTTTCGGCGGCGGAGGTGGAAGTGGAGCTGGAGTACGGGGTGCCGGGCGCCGTCTGGGTGCCGACGTACCGTCTCACCCACCGTCAGGGCGACGGCGGCGGCCGGCTGGTGCTCCGCGCCTCGGTCGCCCAGCGGACCGGCGAGGACTGGACCGGCGTCCGCGTCGGCCTGGCCACCGCCGACCTCCGGCGCCGCACCGACCTGCCGAAACTCCGCTCGACCAGGATCGGACGCCGTCAGCCCGCCCCCGCCCCGTCCGGCTGGCGCGAGCCCCCGGCGGGCCTCACCGACCTGTTCTCGGGCTACGAAGCGGCCGGCCCCCGCCCCCGCCCGGCCGCGTCTGTCGCGCTCCCGGTCGCCGCGGGCGGCGCCGCGTTCGGTGCCGCGCCGCCGCCTCCCCCGCCGCCGGCGCCTCAGGGCTACGGCGCGATGCCCCCGGCGCCCGGTGGCGCGGACAGCGCCTCCACGGGGGTCTTCACCGCGATGCCCGACCTCGCGCCACCCGCCACGGGGCTCCCCGTCGGCAGGCCGGCCGGGGGCGGTGGTCCCTTCGCCGCGCCGCCCGCCATGGCGCCCGCGGCCCCGGGCCGGGCCTTCGCCCCGCCCCCGCCGGCGCCCGTGCCGCCGCCGGTCGCCGGTCCGCCGCGGCCGAACGGCGCCGAACTCGACTACGCCGCCATGGTCCTGAGCGGCCCCGACGAGCCGGGCGACCGGCGCGGCCGCCTGTTCCCCGGCTCTCCCTTCGACCCGGTGGCGACCGAGTACCGCCGCCGCGCCGAGGCCGTGGCCGGGCTGCCGCTGCCCGGGCACGCCGTGCGGCCCCGCGCGTCGGCGGGCTCCTTCGACCACCGCTTCGACGCCGCCGCACGCGCCGACGTCCCGTCGGACGGCACCTGGCACACCGTCACCGTCGGCGAGATCCCGGTCGGCCTGCGCACCGAGTACCTGTGCGTGCCGTCCGTGGAGCAGACCGTGTACGCGACGCTCGTCCTCTCCAACGCCACCGACCAGGCCCTGCTGGCCGGCCCGGTGGAGGTCACCGTCGACGACGAGTTCCTGCTGACCGCCGCCCTGCCCACCCTCTCGCCCGGCGGCGTCCGCCGGGTCGGCCTCGGGCCCGCCGAGGCCGTCAAGGTCACCCGCCGCACCCACCTGAACGAGTCGACCTCGGGCCTGCGCAACAACACCACCGTGCTCGACCACCGCGTCCACGTGGAGCTGGCGAACCGGCTCGCCCGGCCTGTCACCGTCGAGGTCCGCGAACGGGTGCCCGTGACCTCCGAACCGGACGTACGGATCGAGGAACGGGCCGACTGGACCACGCCGGAGGACGGCACCGGACCCGATCACCACTCCCCCGGTACCCGCGTCTGGCGGCTCGAGCTGCCCGCGGGCGCCACGACCGCCCTCGACGGCGGCTACGAGATCCGCATCCCGACCGGCAAGGCCCTGGTCGGCGGCAACCGCAGGAGCTGACCCGCCATGACCGCGCACCCGCAGCCGATCGCCCTCCCCGTCACCGCCGTCACGTGCCTCGAGGACCGCGCCCACGTCGAACGTACCGTCGTGCTCGACCTGAAGGCCGGGACCCAGCGGCTGCGTCTCGGCCCGGTCAGCGCGCTGACCGTCGACCGGACCCTTCACGCCGAGCTGACCGCCGACCGTCCCGCGACGGTGCACCACGTACGGATCGTCCGCAGCTGGACCCCGCGCGGACAGCGGCCCTCCCCCGACGACGACTCCGCCCTGCGCCTGCGCGTCCACGCCCTCGAAGAGGAGCGGCTGACCCTGGAGCAGCGACGCGACCGGATGCGCGGCCGCCTGGATCTGCTCGGCCGCCTCGCGGCCGACGTGCTGCGGGAGATCGGCGAGGGAGCCGGCCACGGCGAGACCGAACGGGACCGGTGGGGCCGCGAGCTGGACCGGGTGGACGGCGAGCGCGACACGTACGCCGAGCGACTGCGTACGGTGGAGGCCGAGCTGGCCGCCGTCGTCGCCGAACTCGGTGAAGCCGAACGGGCCATGGCACTCTTCGAGGACGAGCCCGCCGAGCTGGTCGGCCACATCGAGCTGACCGTGGAGGCCGAGGCCGCGGGGCCCGCCGAACTGCGCCTGAGCCACCTCACGCCGTGTGCGTTGTGGCGGCCCGCCTATCGGGCCGTGCTGAACGGCGGCTCGCTGACGCTGGAGACCGACGCGATGGTCTGGCAGCGCACGGGCGAGGACTGGTCGGACGTACGGCTGACGCTGTCGACGGCCCGGTCGGCGCTGGCCACCGATCCGCCACGGCTCGGCGAGGACCGGCTGACGCTCACGGACCGCACCGCCGCGGAGCGCCGCACGGTCGACGTCGAACTGCGCGAGGAGGAGATCGGGACCCTCGGTCCGGCTCCCGTACTCGGCCTGCCCGGGGTCGACGACGGCGGCGAGGCGCGGGTGCTGCACGCCCCCGCGCGCGTCTCCGTACCCTGCGACGGCCGCGCCCACCGCGTGCCGCTCTCCTCGTTCGAGACGGCCGTGACCAGCGAGTACGCCTGCTCACCGGAGCTTTCCGCCCTGGTCACCGAAGTGGTGCGGTTCGACAACCGGTCCGGTCACGCGCTGCTCGCCGGCCCCGTGGACCTGATCCGCGACAGCGGGTTCGGCGGCCGCGGCACGCTGGACTTCACCGCCCCCGGCGCACCCGTCGAGCTCGCCTTCGGCAGCCGTGACGACCACAGCGTCGTCCGGCGGGCCGAAGAGACCCGTGACACGACCGGTCTCACCCAGCGGACCGTGGTCACGCGCACGGTCCGGCTGCATCTGTCCCGCTTCTCCGCCCCCGGCGAGCGCGGCGAGCGGGTGGTCGCCCTCCGCGAGCGGATCCCGGTCTCCGAGGTCGCCACGGTCGAGGTACGGCTGCGCAAGGAGGCCTGCTCCCCCGCGCCCGACGCGGTCGACGCCGAGGGCATCGTCCGCTGGGACGTCGCCCTCCCGCCGGGCGGCCGCCGCACGGTGACCCTGGTCTACGAACTGTCGGCGAGCTCCAAGGTCTCCGGCCTCTGACCCGGGGCCTCAGCCGCCGGAGCCGGGGCGGCCACTGACCGGGGCCTCGCCCGCCGGAGCGGCGCGGGACACTGACCCGGGGCCTCACCCGCCGGAGCCGAGCGCGGGCCACTGAGCCGAGGCCTCGCCCGCCGAGGCCGGGCGCGCCCCGACGGTTCCACCCGAGCGGGGCGCGCCCCGACCGTCCCACCGGAGCCGGGCGCGCCGACCGCGGGGCGCGGCTCCGGCCGAAGACCGTGGTGGTTTCGGCGAGACACCGTCACGAATTCGTGAACCTTCGGCGGGACGCTGGTGCTCAACACAGCGCACTTCGCGCTTCTCATTCGGGGGGACCACACCATGAGCACCGTACGCAGAGTCGCCGTCGTCCTCGCCGCCGCCGGAACCGCCCTGGCCCTGGCCGCCTGCGGGCCCACCGAGGACGGCGCGTCGGGCGGGGCCGGGGGGCCGGCCGCGAGCCCGTCGACGTCCGCCGTCCCGTCGAAGCCGGGGACACCGTCGACGCCGCCGAAGCCGTCCAAGCCGTCGGCGACCCCGGGTGGTGGCGCGTCCGGAGGCGGTGGCGGCTCCTCGGCCGACTACGACGTCTTCCCGTGCAGCACACACGACGTGACGTTCACCGCCACCCTGGCGGAGCCCACGACCGGCAGCTACCTGCTGAAGATCACCAACAAGGGGACCAAGGCGTGCCGGGCCCTGGGGCATCCGGTCATCACCTTCGGCGACCTGGACGGGCAGGCCACGGCACGGGGCGAGGCCCCCGGGATCGAGGAGGCCCTGAGGCTTGAGCCGGGCGCGTCGGCGTACGCCGGGCTGATGGGCGGCGCCAAGGACGGGACGGGCAAGACCGTCCACACGATCGGGATGACGATGAACACCGAGTCCGACCTGGAGCAGACGCCGCTCACGGCCTCGACCCCCGGCCTGTACGTATCCGACAAGAGCTCCGTGACGCCTTGGGTGGACAACGTGGAGGACGCGCTCAGCCTGTAGTCAGGCCGCCCGCCGCTCCCGCCCTGCCGTGCCCCGGATCAGCCCACCAGATCCGGGGCACGCAGCATCTCGGGCGGGATGCCCCACGCGTCGACGAGGTCGACCGCGAGAGGCCGGATCTTGCGGCAGAGGTCGTTCACCTCGCGGCTGATCGCCTTGGAACGCTGGACGGTCAGCCGGCCGTGCTCCATGAACCAGGCCCGGTCCGCCTCGATCGTCGAGAGGGCGAACAGGTCGCACAGCAGCCCCAGCGCGACCTTGTCGTCCCCCTCGGGCTGCGCGCGCACCTTGTCGACGAACGCCTCCAGCACCAGCCGCTCGACGTGCGCGTGGGCGAGCGCGATGACGTGGTCCTGCACCTGGGAGAAGACGGCTCCCGGGTCGCGCTTCTGGTCGATGCCGCGCTTGAGGCGTCGGGCCACGCCGGCGAGCATGTGCTCCTCGCGGTAGCGGACCATGGCGAGCTGGTACTCCGAGTCGAGCAGGCCGGCTTCGCGGTCCCACGCGTCGCCGCCGGGCAGCAGGTCGCGTACCCGCTCCAGCAGCTTGTGGGCGGAGGTCTTCTCGATGATCGTCTCGAGGGCGAGGCCGGTGACGTAGCGGACCATGCCGAGCTGGTCCAGGTCCTCGAACTCGCTGGCGTGGTCGGTGAGCAGGCCCTTGGCCACGAGCTGCAGGAGGACGTGGTTGTCACCCTCGAACGTGGTGAAGACGTCGCTGTCGCTCTTGAGGGCGGCGAACCGGTTGACGGCGAGATAGCCGGCGCCGCCGCACGCCTCGCGGCACTCCTGGACGACGCGGGTGGCGTGCCAGGTACCGAGCGCCTTCGTGCCGGCGGCCCGTGACTCCAGCCGGCGCCGCGCGTGCGGATCGTCCTCGGCGCCGGAGAAGACGTCGTGCAGCTGTGTGCGCACGACGTCCTGCGCGAAGTGCAGGGCGTAGGTGCGCGCGATGAGCGGCAGCAGCCGGCGCTGGTGCAGGCCGTAGTCGAGGAGCAGTTGCTCCTCCCCGTCGGCGGTCGCTTCGAACTGGCGGCGCCGTACGGCGTACTTGGTGGCGATCGTCAGGGCGACCTTGGCGACGTTGACCCCGGCGCCTCCGACGCTGACCCGGCCCTGCACCAGCGTGCCGAGCATGGTGAAGAAGCGCCGGTTGGGGTTCTCGATCGGGCTCGTGTAGACGCCTTCGGGAGTGACGTCGGCGAACCGGTTGAGCAGCGCCTCGCGCGGCACGCGCACTCCGTCGAACCACAGACGGCCGTTGTCGACGCCGTTGAGGCCCATCTTGCGGCCGTCGTCCTCGATCCGGACGCCGGGCGCCGGCTCGCCTCCGGCCCGGATGGGCACGACGAAGGCGTGCACCCCCTCGGAGGTGCCGCCCACGTCGAGCTGGGCGAAGACGACGGCCAGTTCGGCGTGGCGGGCCGCGTTTCCGATGTAGTCCTTGCGCGCCTGGTCGCCCTGGGTGGTGATGACGAACTCCTGGCTCGCGGCGTCGTACCTCGCGACGGTGCCGAGCGCCTGCACGTTCGAGCCGTGGCCGGTCTCGGTCATCGCGAAGCATCCCATCAGCCGCCCGGTGACCAGGTCCGGCAGATAGGCGTCGTGGTGGCGCTCGGTGCCCAGGTGCAGGATCGCGCCGCCGAAGAGTCCGAACTGGACGCCGACCTTCACCAGCACCGACAGGTCGCCGAAGGCCAGCGTCTCGAACGCGGCGATCGAGGCTCCGATGTCACCGCCCCCGCCGTACGCGCGCGGGAACCCCATGCCGGTCTGTCCCGTCGCGGCCATCTCGACCACGATCTCGCGCACCCGCTCCCGGAACGCGTCGACACCGAGCTCGTCGGCATCCTCGAGCACGGAGGCGTGCGCCGTCAGGTTGGCGCGGACAAGGTCGCGGACCTCGGCGTACTCGCCGTCGAGCAGCGCGGTCAGCGCGCGGACGTCGATCTCGGGCCGGACGTAGCCGCTGGTGGCAGGGGATGCGTTGTCGGAGGCCATGCCCTGTCGCTACCCCGCGCCGGAACGATCAACCAGGGCGGCGGAGCGGTACCGCCACACGGGTCGCCCGGCGGGTGCGGCGGATCCGGTCGGTACGGGTGCCCATCTCCGGTTGTCCGCTCCGGGGCGATCCGGTGGTCCTCCCGGAACGCTCGCCGGAGCCCGGAGGACGATCCCTTCCGCGACGGCGGACAATGGGCTCCGCAGGCGAGCTCCGGGCGTCGTGGCCGGAGCGGAACCACGGCATGGCGGCGGATCATGTCGGGGCCGCCGACGGATGGCTGCTACGACGACGCTCCGGCTTCGCCACCCGCCGGCTCCGCGCTCCGCGCACGATCCGCCGGACAGAGCCACAGGAGGGCAAGCGTGACAGAGACCAGCAGCACCCGATCCGCCGCCGACGAAACGCAAGGGGCACAAGAGGCGCCACGGAGCCGACTGCGGCGCGTGATGCGCTACCTCCCCCTGATCGCCCCCGTCCTGCTGTGGGCCGTGCCGTGCTGGGTGCTCCTGCACACCGGCCAGCACTGGCCGCTCCCCGTCACCCTGGCCGGCACCACGCTGTTCGCCGTCGGCCTGATCGCTATGCCGCTCGCGATGGCGCGCGGGCACGGCCGGCGTCAGCAGGACCGGGCGGCGATCATCGGTGACGCACTGCTGGGCGGCATCTGGGTCGTGTTCACCTGGTCCGTGCTGCTCGGCGTCCTGCTGCGGCTCGCCCTGGTCGCCGCCGGCGTCAGTGATGGACAGGACCGGGCGCGCCTCGTCACCTGGGCCGCCCTCGGCGTGGCCGCCGCGCTGCTCGCCTGGGGGTACGCCGAGGCCCGACGCGTGCCACGCGTGCGCCGGCTCGACGTGGAACTCCCGCGTCTGGGAGCCGGCCTCGACGGCACCCGCGTCGTCCTGATCACCGACACCCACTACGGCCCGCTCGACCGCGCCCGCTGGTCGTCCCGGGTCTGCGAGAAGGTGAACACCCTGGAGGCGGACCTGGTCTGCCACACCGGCGACATCGCGGACGGCACGGCCGAACGCCGTCGCGCCCAGGCGGCCCCCCTGGGCACCGTGCGGGCGACCCGGGCCCGCGTCTACGTCACCGGCAACCACGAGTACTACAGCGAGGCCCAGGGCTGGGTCGACCTGATGGACGAGCTGGGCTGGGAACCGCTGCGCAACCGCCACCTCCTGCTCGAACGCGGCGGTGACACCCTCGTGGTCGCCGGTGTCGACGACGTCACCGCCGAGTCCTCCGGGCTGGCGGGCCACCGCGCCCACCTCGCCGGAGCCCTGAACGGCGCCGACCCCGACCTCCCCGTCCTCCTCCTCGCCCACCAGCCCACGTTCGTCGACCGTGCGGCCGCCCACGGCATCGATCTCCAGCTGTCGGGCCACACCCACGGCGGCCAGATCTGGCCCTTCCACTACTTGGTCCGCCTCGACCAGCCGGCCCTCGCCGGCCTCAGCCGCCACGGCACCCGCACCCTCCTCTACACCAGTCGCGGCACCGGCTTCTGGGGCCCGCCCTTCCGCGTCTTCGCCCCCAGCGAGATCACCCTGCTCGTGCTCCGCTCCCCACAGCGGTCCACCTCGTCCGAGGAGCAGTGACCGGGAGGGTGCTGTGCGGCAGCGGGACGAGGACGGCCACGCCCGCCGCGCAGCCCCGCTTCAGACCGGACAGGCACGTCGTAGGGGTTCGACTTGCTGCCATCCAACGACGACATGACAGAACGGCCTTCCCCCAGCGCCTGCGGGACATCGAGACCGGTCGGCCATGCGTTGCTTGGAGTGGCGCAAAGATCCGAAACCGGCCGGACATACCCGGATGGCGGCTACCGTGGGTGTGACGGATCACCTGAGTGCTGGGGGCGGCATGGGACTGGCGAACGAAAAGATCATTTCCCAGGTCGAGAACCTGCTGCGGGGCACGGTCGTCATTCCCTCCATCCAGCGCGACTTCGTCTGGATGCGGCCTGACGTACGTGATCTCTTCGATTCCCTCTACCGTGGCTATCCGGTGGGTGCCCTGCTGTTGTGGAAGACCAGCCTGAACGTCCCGTTTAAAACGGCCGCTGTCGTCCAGACCGACAAAACGGCGGCCCATCCCCTCTATCTGCTGGACGGACAGCAGCGGCTGACCTCCCTCGCCTGGGTCTACCGCCCGCAGTCGAAGGCCGACGGTCGGCACATAGACCTGCGCTTCGACGTGCGTACCGAGGAATTCGTGACCCCGAGCGCCGTGCAACGCAAGGATCCGCTCCTGATCCCGGTGTCGACGCTCCTGCAGGAGAACGTGCAGTTCTATCCGGTCCTCACCAAGGCCGGGGTGTCAGCCGACGACCCCGACTTCGGCAGCTGGATGCAGCGGCTGCAGAAGGTGAACAACATCCGGTATCACCAGATCGCCGTCATCACCTATGAGTCCGACGACTACGAGGAGGTCGCCGAGCTCTTCGCCCGGCTGAACAAGGGCGGCCGACGGCTGTCCAAAGGTGATCTCGTGTACAGCGCCATCGCGGCCCGCTGGTCCGCCGGCCTGGACACCATGGATGCCTTTCACCAGGAACTGCGGGACAGCGACTTCGACCTGAACAGGGAAGCCGTCCTGCGCCTCATGAGCCTCCTCGCGGGCACCGGCGCCCATCACATCAAGCTCATCGGAGCGGAGGTGGACGAGACTGCGCTGAAGGAGGCGTGGCACGCCACCGAGAGGGCCCTTCGCTTCGCCATCGACTTCCTGAAAGGCGAGTGCTCGATCCCCCGGTCCGAGATCCTCTCCTCGCCGAATGTCGCGATCGTGCCTGCGCTGCTACTCCACCATCGGAGCGGCAAGCTGCGTCCGGGTGAGGCGCAGCTGCTGCGTCGCTGGGTTTACACGGCTATGGCCTTCAGCCATTACTCACTCCAGGTCGAGGGCAAGCTCGACGCGGAAGCCCGGCTGATCAGGTCCCGGGCCGGGGAGGACCTGTTCGCCGAGCTCATCCGTCGGGCCTCCGGCCCTCGCTCCCTGGACAGCGCCCTTCACCCGAGGGACCTGGAGCAGAAGTACTCCACGCACGCCTTCTTCAAACTGCTCTACATTGCGGCGCTGCGGGACAGGGCGCGTGACTGGGCGACCAACATCGCCATCAACGATCAGCCGATGAACAGCGGTTCCAGGATCGAGTTCCACCACGTATTCCCTCGCGCCCGGGTCCAGGGGATCTACGCGAAAGAGGAGTGGAACAGCCTTGCCAACCTGGCCTTCGTCACCGGTCAGACCAACAAGATGATCTCCTCCAGGCTGCCCGCCGACTACATGGCGGGCGTCGCGCCGGAGCGCCTGGCCGAACAGTGGATTCCCAGCGCCCCGGAGCTGCGGTCCCTGGACCGGTTTCCCGACTTCCTGGCTGCGCGCAGGAGCCTGCTGGCCAACGTCCTCAACGAACTCTTGGGTCTGCCCGCCTACGCCGGGGGGACCATCCGTCAGGACTCCGACGAGATGCCCGCCGATGAGACCGTGATCGCGGAAGATCCCTCCGCCCCCGCACTGGTCACGGCAGACGTGCAGGCGTTGCGCACGGAGCAGGGCGTCGAGTTGCACGCCGTCTACGAAGGTCGGCGCACCACCGCCTACTACGATCCGCCGTCCCGCACCGTGACGATCCCCTCCGGCCCCGGACGCGGCGTGTACGAGTCCCCCAGCGGGGCGGCGGTAGCCGTGGTGCGGTCTCTCAACCCGCACGTCAACCCGAACCGCAACGGGTGGTCGTTCTGGACCGTCACGGCCACGGGGGCGCTCCTGCAAAGCATCCGGTGACGGACGGCAGCCACGGCTGCGCACGTTGTCTGCCGCCCGTCTCTGTCAGACATGTCGGCGGTCTATCCAGGGAAACTCAACCGCACGCGCCGCTCCCCCCTTGTCGACGTTGGTGTCCGCCGACCTCCGCAAGGACAACCCCCACCGTACTTCGACCTCTGCCATGCGCGGGCCGATCCCGCTGACGACGACTGAGGCCGCAGTTCCCGTGTGGTGTCCCGATTGGTTCACGAAGCTGTCGCGGTGGGGACTTGGCCGTCCCCTGTGTCGTGCAGTGACGGATAGCGTTCCTGACGTCGAGGTCGCACGTCCGTGTGGCGCGACCATGCACCTTTCCGCTCTGACGACTCCACGGGGGTACGGCGACATGACCATGCGACGAGACGGCATGCCGGGTGACAGGTTCTCCCGGCGGCGTGCTCTACGGCTGGCCGGCGGTGGTCTCACACTGGCCGTGCTGACCGCGGGTGTGGCCGGTTGTCGCGAGGACGGCTCCGATGCCGGCGGATCCGGGGGGTCCGAGCCGGTCGGCGGAGACAAGCCGGCCGGGGGTGGCGCCGGTAAGGACGGCCAGGCTCCTGAGCCGCTGTGGACGAAGACGACATCGGCCCAGACCTACGGCGACAACGACGAGCTCGTGGCCGCGGGCGGTGTGGTGATCGCCAGCGGCGCTCCCCTGCTCGCACTGGACGCGGCGTCGGGCAAGGAGCAGTGGTCGCTGGAGGACGGCGCGACCCCCGGGGCACCGATGCTGCTCGGCAGCGGCACGCTGTACCTGGCCAGCGCTGGATACGACGGCACCGTCGCCGGCTACGACCCGGCCTCGGGCAAGCAGACCTGGCGCAGCCACCTGGGCAAGGAGTACCGGCAGCCGAGACCGATCGCGGTGGACGACGACCAGGTGTACGTCATCGCCGAGATCCAGGAGGCCGACGGCTCGTCCAAGACCAACGTGATCGCAGCGCTGAACAGCAGTACGGGCAGAGTGGCGTGGAAGGAACAACGCGACTTCGGCACCGAGCAGAACGGTATCCACGCCCATGCCGAGGGTCGCCACCTCGTGTACACGGACTTCAAGAAGAACCTGACGGTGCGCGACACCGCCACCGGCAAGCAGGTGTGGACGCAGAAGACCGCCAAGACCAACTACGGCTTCTTCGCCGTGTACAAGGATCTGGTGATCGTTCCGCAGGGTCCGAAGCTTCTGGCATTCGGCCTGGCCGACGGCTCGGCGAAGTGGTCGATGGAGACCGCCGAGAGCTACGTCGCCTTCAAGGAGCCGGCCGTCCTGGACGACGTGCTCTACATCGCCGACAGCGACCGCACGATGCGTGCCCTCGACCCCCGTACGGGCAGGGAGATCTGGCAGTCGACGGCGCTCGCCGACGCGAATCTCACGGTGCCGCGGCAATACGTGAAGGCGGGCGATGTCCTGTACGCGGCCACGGACCTGGACGAGCGGGGTGGCGTGATAGCCATCGACGCGAAGACCGGTGCCGTGCGATGGACGTTCAACGACAAGACCGGTGACTATCACGCGTGGCTGGTGGCCACGGACGGGAAGCGCGTGTTCGCCCTGCACGGCAAGAAACTGCACGCGCTGCCCGTCTGACGCCCGCGCAGACCGTTCCCACTCGGAACCGGCGCGGGCCTTGGGCCTGCGCCGGCCGATCCTGGACGTCCTGCACGGACCTTCGGAGCGGTGCCTCGGCGATGCGGTCGGCAGACTCCGAGCAGGCACTTTTCCACGGCCACCTTACGTCCGGGCGACCCTGACCGGCCCGGTCAGCCCAGGAAACTCAGCCGCACCTGCCGTTCCGGATTGTCCTTGTTCGTGTCCACCAGACAGACCGACTGCCAGGTGCCGAGCGCCAGTTCGCCGCCGATCACGGGAAGCGTCGCATGCGGGGGGACGATGGCCGGCATCACGTGGTCGCGGCCGTGCCCCCGGCTCCCGTGGCGGTGCTGCCACCGCTCATCGGCCGGGAGCAGGTGGTGCAGGGCCGTCAGCAGGTCGTCGTCACTGCCCGCTCCGGTCTCGATCAGTGCCACGCCCGTGGTCGCGTGGGGCGTGAAGACGTTCAGCAGTCCGTCCCGGCCCTGCGCGACCTCTGCCAGGAAGGAGGCGCAGTCCCGGGTCAGGTCGTAGACGGTCTCTGACGCCCCGGTGGTGACGTCCAGGGTGCGGGTCTCGAATCCGTGACTCATGACTCCATGGTGGCGGACGGAGCAGTCCTCTCAAACTCCCCACGCGCACGGCCCCAGGGCGACCACTCCCCGCCCACGCGACGGGCACCCCGGCCGACCGGGCCCGACGTCCCGCTCGGCACGCCGGCGCGGAGGCTCCGGAGGTCCGGAGGTCCGGTGGTTCGGTGGTCCGGTGGTCCGGAGGCTCCGCTTCGTCCGGAGGGAAGATCCCGGGGCGCCCCGTGGTTGGTGGAATCGTGAACGACTTCGGTGTGCGAGACATGGACGTGGTGGTCGTCGGCGCCGGGCAGGCCGGGCTTTCGGCCGCGTACCACCTGCGGCGGGCCGGCATGGAGCCGGACCGGGACTTCGTCGTGCTCGACCACGCTCCGAAGCCCGGCGGCGCCTGGCAGTTCCGCTGGCCCTCGCTCACCTACGGCAAGGTCCACGGCATGCACGCGCTTCCCGGGATGGAGCTGACCGGCGCCGACGGCCGGCGGCCGTCCTCCGAGGTGATCGGCGCGTACTTCGCCTCGTACGAGGAGCGCTTCGCCCTGCGGGTCCACCGGCCCGTCGAGGTCCACGCCGTCCGGGACGGTGAAGGGGGCCGCCTGCTCGTCGAGACCTCGGAGGGGGCGTACGCCGCCCGCGCCCTGATCAACGCCACCGGCACCTGGGACCGGCCCTTCTGGCCCCGCTATCCGGGCCAGGAGACCTTCCGCGGCCGTCAGCTGCACACCGCCGGCTACCCGGGCCCCGAGGCGTTCGCGGGACAACGGGTCGTCGTGGTCGGGGGCGGCGCCTCGGGGACGCAGCATCTGATGGAGATCGCCGAGGTCGCGGCGGAGACCACCTGGGTGACCCGGCGCGAGCCGGTCTTCCGCGAGGGCCCCTTCGGCGAGATGGAGGGGCGCGCGGCCGTGGCGCTGGTGGAGGAGCGGGTCCGCGGGGGCCTTCCGCCGCAGAGCGTCGTCTCGGTCACCGGGCTCCCGTTGAACGACGCGATCAGGAGCGCGCGGGAGCGGGGCGTCCTGGACCGCGTGCCCATGTTCGACCGCGTCACGCCGACCGGGGTGGCCTGGGACGACGGCCGGACCGTCGACGCGGACGTCATCCTCTGGGCGACCGGGTTCCGCGCCGCGATCGACCACCTCGCGCCCCTGCGGCTGCGCGAGCCGGGTGGCGGCATCCAGGTGGAGGGGACGCGTGCGGTGCGGGACGAGCGCGTGCATCTGGTGGGGTACGGGCCCTCGGCCTCGACCATCGGTGCCAACCGGGCCGGCCGCGCCGCCGTGGCGGAGATCCGCCGGCTGCTGGACCGGGAGCGGGTGGCCCTGGCCGGGCCCTGATCCGCCGTCCCGCCCCGGGGCGTGCGCCCGGCGCCGCATCCGGCGCCTGAACCCGCTGCCGCCGCCCGCCGAAGCACCACGTCGCCTCGACCGACAGCCCGCCGTCGCCGCGCGCAGCCCCCAACGCGTCGTCTCAGCCCGTCGTTGCCGTCCGCCGGTTCGCGTTGAACTCCGCCACGTTCGCCTCGTGTGCGGCGTAGTCGCTCGTGAACCGCGTGTCCCCGGGCCTCACCGTCACGAAGTAGAGCCACTCCCCCTCGGCCGGCGCGATCGCCGCGCTCATCGCCTGCTCGCCCGGGTTGCCGATAGGTGTGGGCGGCAGGCCCTGGCGCTCGTAGGTGTTGTACGGGCTGTCGATCTTGGTGTCGGCGTGTGTGGTGTCCACGGTGGAGCGTCCGAGGGCGTAGTTGAGGGTCGAGTCCATCTGGAGCGACATGCCGCGCGCGAGGCGGTTGTAGACGACGCGGGCGACCTTCCCCATGTCATCAGGGGTGTCGGCCTCCGCCTGCACGATGCTCGCGATGATCACGGTCTGGTGCACGCTGACGCCGTTGCGCTGCGCCCCGGCGGTGATGTCCTCGGTGCCGAACCTCGTGCCCGCCGTGGCGACCATGTAGCGCAGCAGTCCCTGCGGGGTCGTCGAGGACGTCACGGGGTACGTCGCGGGGAACAGATAGCCCTCCGGGTTGCCCCCGGCGGCGGCGGGCAGTCTCAGGCCGGTGGCGGGGGCGTCGGCGATCCGGCCGGTGGTGCCCGCGGCGAGGCCGAGGGAGGTGTCGACGGCGCGGTAGACCTGCGTCGCCCGCCAGCCCTCGGGGATCAGCAGGGTCCGCTCCTTCTCGACCGGAGCCGGGGGCAGCTCGTCCCGCGAGAGGAGCAGGGGGACGGTGACCGCCGTGGCGACGACGAGGGCGGCGCCGAGGAGCAGGACGATGCGGCCGCGCCGGGTCAGCCGGGCGCGGCGGCGGCGGTCGGGCTGCCAGTGCCGGTGCGTCATGGCCGCACGCTAACCCGGCTCCCCCGCGAAACCGGGGAGCGTACACGCGGCGGCGCCGCCGGTCCCTGGGACGGGGTACCGGCGGCGCCGTGTCACTGCGATCGTCAGACGAGCCAGCCCAGGAAGTGGACGACACCGGCGAGCAGGTTGGTGATCACGTTCATCGGGGTGCTTCTCCTCGTGCGTGTACAGGTGTGGGACTGCGCGGTCACGGTCTGCAGCCCGTTGACCGCGCACCGTCATCCTCACGCGTCACAGGGGTACGCGGCAACGAAAGCCGGGACGATCACACGTTCTGGGGAACACCCGATCCCGCGTTCGCGTGTTCGCCGTCCGGCCCCGGGGCGGCGGAGTCCGGGGCGGAGACGGCGGGTTTCGCGTCGGCGTCCCTGCGCACCAGGGCGGCGTACCGGCCGTCCATCGCCACCAGTTCGTCGTGGGTGCCGCGCTCGGCGATCCGGCCGTCGTCGAGGACGACGATCTGGTCCGCGTCGCGGACGGTGGAGAGCCGGTGGGCGATGGTGAGGGTGGTGCGTCCGGCGGAGAGCGCGTCGATGGCCTGCTGGACGGCGTGTTCGGTCCGGGTGTCCAGCGCGCTCGTCGCCTCGTCGAGGATGAGCACGGGCGGGTCGCGCAGGATGGTGCGGGCGATCGCCAGGCGCTGCTTCTCACCGCCGGAGAAGCGGTATCCGCGCTCGCCGACGAGGGTGTCGTAGCCGTCCGGCAGGGCGGCGATGTGGTCGTGGATCTGCGCGGCCCGGGCGGCCGCCTCGATCTCCTCGTCAGTGGCGTCCGGCTTGGCGAAGCGCAGGTTGTCGGCGACGGAGGCGTGGAAGAGGTAGGTCTCCTGGGAGACGACGCCGACGGCCCGGGCGAGGGTGTCGAAGGACAGGTCGCGCACGTCGACGCCGTCGATCAGGACCCGGCCGCCGGTCACGTCGTACAGCCGGGGGACGAGATAGCTGAGCGTGGACTTGCCGGAGCCGGTGGGCCCGACCACAGCGAGGCTGCCGCCGGCCGGGACGGTCACGTCGACGGCGGCGAGGGTGGGGCGGCCCGGCGCGTCACGCTCGTACCGGAACTCGACCTTCTCGAAGGTCACCTCGCCGGCGACCTTCTCCAGCCGGACGGGGTCCGGGGACTCGGTGATGTCGACGGGCAGGTCGAGATACTCGAAGATCCGCTGGAAGAGGGCGAGGGAGGTCTGCATCTGCACGCCGGTGGAGAGCAGGCTCACGGTCGGCCGGAAGAGGCCCTGCTGGAGCGAGACGAAGGCGACCAGCGTGCCCAGCGAGATGGCGGGGCCACCCGACTGGAGGGCCAGGCCGGCGGACCAGTAGATCAGCGCCGGCATGGCGGCCATCACGATGCCGATGGTGGACATGCGCCAGCGTCCGGCCATGGAGGAGCGCACTTCGAGGCCGACGAGGCGCTCGGACTCCCGGGCGAAGGACGCGGTGAGCGAGTCGGCGCGGCCCATGGTCCGGCCGAGCAGGATCCCGCTGACGGAGAGCGACTCGGTGACGGTCGCCGCCATGGAGGCCATCTGCTTCTGGCGCTGGGTGGTGATCTTCTTGCGCTCCCGCCCGACGCGGCGGCTGATCCAGACGAAGACCGGCAGCAGGAGCAGCGAGACGACGGTCAGCCGCCAGTCGAGGGCGAGCATGGCGACGATGGTGGCGATGACCGCGGTGAGGTTGGAGACCAGGGAGGTGGCGGTCGAGGTGACCGTCGCCTGCATGCCGCCGATGTCGTTGGCGATGCGGGACTGGATCTCGCCGGTGCGGGTGCGCGTGAAGAAGGCGAGCGGCATCCGCTGCAGCCGGCCGAACACAGCCGTGCGCAGGTCGTGCATGACGCGCTGGCCGACGGTGGTGGAGATCAGGGTCTGGAGCACGCCGAAGACGCTGTTCATCACGGCGGTGACGATCATGCCGAGGGCGAGCAGGCTGAGCAGTCCCGTGCGGCCCTGCGGGATGGCGGTGTCGAGGATCTCCCGGAGCATGAACGGCGAGGCCACCGACACCAGCGAAGAGGCGCAGACGAGGAGGCCGACGACGGCCAGACGGCCGCGGTAGGGCCGGAAGAGCCGCAGGATGCGCCGCACCTGAGCGGGCTCCTTCGGCTTCGCGGGATCGCGCGCGGGAGGTGTCCAGGAGGACGGTTCGTCGGGGTGCATGGGCTCCTACGAGGGGGTGACGGCACTGGCCTTCAGAGCGTAGCTCATTGTTACCTATACTCACAATGAACAAGGTCCTGATATTGTTCCCGCCATGAACACACCCGACGCCACGAGCACGCCGGGCGTGCGCACGCCGGACGCCGACGGGCTCCTCGCCGAGCAGCTGCTGCGCCTCACCCGCCGTCTGCACCGCGTCCAGAAGCTGCACCTGGAGCCGGTCGGTATCACTCCCGCGCAGTCTCGCCTGCTGCGGAGCGTCGCGCATGACGACCACCCGCCGCGGATGGCCGATCTCGCCGAGCGCCTGGAGGTCGTGCCCCGCGCCGTGACCAGTCTGGTCGACGGCCTGGAGGCGAACGGCCGGGTCCGCCGCGTCGCCGATCCGACCAACCGCCGGGTGGTCCGTATCGAACTCACGGACGCGGGACGCGCGACGCTACGGGCGTTGCGCAGCGCGCGTCGGGCCGCCGCAGAGGACATCCTGGCCCCATTGACCGTCGATCAGCGCGAGGTGCTCGGAGGTCTGCTGTCCGCCCTGGTCGACCACGTGCCGGAGCGCCGCTGCTGACCGCGACCGGCCGCGGCCCGGGGCGGGGGCAGCACCGGGCGTCCCGCCGAGGGGAGCCGCGCCATGCCACTGCTGGAGCCGAAGCCGCAGGCCCTGCGTCCCGGCCGGAAGCGCACTCCGGCCCCCGACCGGGTGCCCGATCTCCAGGCCCGCGGCACGCCTCGGCGGCTGCGGGAGGAGCTCGCCGCGCTCATCGGCCCCGAGAAGGTGCTCTCGACCGTCGCCGACCTGGTGCGGTACGCCTCCGACGCCAGCCCCTACCGCTTCGTGCCCCAGGTGGTGCTGGTCGCCGAGGACGTCGACGACATCTCCGCGATCCTGTCGTACGCCCACGGCCGGGGCCGTGAGGTGGTCTTCCGCGCGGCCGGGACCAGCCTCAACGGCCAGGCGCAGGGCGAGGACATCCTGGTCGACGTGCGCAGGCACTGGGCGGGCGTGGAGGTCCTGGACGACGGCGCCCGCGCCCGGATCAGGCCCGGCACCACCGTGGTGCGGGCCAACGCCGCCCTCGCGCGGTACGGCCGGGTCCTCGGCCCCGACCCGGCCAGCGCCGTCGCCTGCACCATCGGCGGGGTCGTCGCCAACAACGCCTCGGGCATGACGGCCGGGACGACCCGCAACTCCTACCGGACCGTCTCCTCGCTCACCTGCGTCCTGCCGAGCGGCACCGTCGTGGACACCGCCGACCCGGCCGCCGACGAGGAACTCGCCCGCGCCGAACCGCACCTGTGCGCAGGCCTCCTGGCCGTCAAGGCCGAGATCGAGGCCGACCTGGAACTGACCGCCCGCATCCGCGCCAAGCACGCCCTGAAGAACACCCACGGCTACCGCCTGGACGCCTTCCTCGACGGCGCGACCCCCGTGGAGATCCTGCGCGGCCTGATGGTCGGATCGCAGGGCACGCTCGGCTTCATCGCCGAGGTCGTCTTCGACACCCTGCCGCTGGACCGCGCGGTCTCCACCGCCCTGCTCTTCTTCCCCTCGCTGACGGCGGCGGCCGCCGCCGCGCCCCGCTTCGGGGACGCCGGTGCCGTCGCCGTCGAGCTGATGGACGGCAACACCCTGCGCGCCTCGGTGAGCGTCGCGGGGGTCCCGGCCGACTGGGCGGAGCTGCCCCGGGAGACGGCGGCGCTGCTGGTTGAGTTCCGCGCACCGGACCCGGCCTCGCTGGAGGCGTACGAGAGAGCGGCGGCCCGGCTCCTGGGGGAGCTGGAGCTGATCGCTCCGGTCGCCTCCGTCGCCGGCGACGCCTTCACCCGCGACCCGAAGACGATCGCCGGGTACTGGAAGGCCCGGAAGGCCTTCGTGACCGCCGTGGGCGGATCACGCCCCTCCGGTACGACGCTCGTCACCGAGGACTTCGCGGTGCCGCCGGACCGGCTCGCGGAGGCCTGCGCCGAGCTGCTCGACCTCCAGGCGCGGCACGGCTTCGACGCCGCCGTGGCAGGGCACGCCCTCCACGGCAACCTGCACTTCCTGCTCGCCTTCGACGCGGCCGACCCCACCGACGTCGAGCGGTACGCGGCGTTCATGGACGCGTTCTGCAAGCTGACCGTGGAGCGGTTCGACGGATCCCTCAAGGCCGAGCACGCCACCGGGCGCAACCTGGCCCCGTTCCTGGAGCTGGAGTGGGGGCCGAAGGCCACCGAGCTGATGTGGCGGACCAAGGAGCTCCTCGACCCGGACGGACTGCTCGCCCCCCGGGTCGTCCTCGACCGCGACCCCCAGGCCCACCTGCGCAATCTGAAGACCCTCCCGAGGGTCGAGGCGATCGTGGACGCCTGTATCGAGTGCGGCTTCTGCGAACCGACGTGTCCCAGCAACGACCTGACGACCACTCCCCGCCAACGCATCGCGCTGCGCCGGGAGATGATGCGGCAGAGCGACGGCTCCCCGGTCGAGACCGGGCTCCTCGACACGTACGGCTACGACGCCGTGGACACGTGCGCGGGTGATTCGACGTGCAAGCTGGCCTGCCCGGTGGGGATCGACACCGGGGCGCTGATGCGGGACTTCCGGCACGCCCGGCACTCCCCCCGGGAGGAGCGGATCGCCGCGCTCGCCGCGCGGGGCTTCGCGGCCGTGGAGGCCTCGGCACGTCTCGCGGTCGGCGCGGCCGAGCGGATCGACGACCGCTTCCTGGGCTCGCTCACCGGTCTGCTGCGCAGGGCGGTGCGGCCCGAGCTCGTACCGGAGTGGCTGCCCGAGATCCCCGGAGCGGCGGCCCGGCGTCTGCCCCGCACGGACCGGCTCACGGCGGTCGCCGTCTACTACCCGGCCTGTGTGAACCGGATCTTCGGCGGCCCCGAGGACGGGACCCGGGGCGGACCGTCGCTCCCCGAGGCGGTGGTGGCGCTCTCGGCCCGCGCCGGGATGCCGGTGTGGATCCCGGACGACGTGGCCGGTACGTGCTGTGCCACGATCTGGCACTCCAAGGGGTACGCACGGGGCAGCGCGCTCATGGCCGACCGGATCGTGGAGGCGGCCTGGGGCTGGACGGCCGGCGGGCGGCTGCCGCTGATCGTCGACGCGTCCTCCTGCACGCTCGGGCTCGCCCACGACGTGGTACCCCACCTCACGCCGGAGAAGCGGGAGTTGCACGCGGAGCTGACCGTGCTCGACTCCCTGGAGTGGGCGGCGGACGAGCTGCTCCCCCGCCTGGAGGTACGGCGCCGCATCGGCTCGGCGGTGGTCCATCCGACGTGCTCCATGCGGCATCTGGGCCACGAGGACCGGCTGACGGCCGTCGCCAGGGCCTGCGCGGACGACGTCGTCGTCCCGGACGACGCGGGCTGCTGTGCCTTCGCGGGTGATCGCGGCATGCTGCACCCGGAGCTGACGGCCGCCGCCACCGCGCGCGAGGCGGCGGAGGTGACGAGCCGCCCCTTCGACGCGCATCTGTCGGCGAACCGGATGTGCGAGATCGGCATGGAGCGGGCGACCGGACGGAGTTACAGGTCGGCGTTGCTCGCCCTGGAACACGCCACCCGCCCCTGAACGCTCCACGAACCGGCCCGGAAGCCGACGGGCGCCATGACGAGGTCCCCCACCGACGCGGTGGGGGACCTTCGCCGTCCCCGCCCGCGGCCAAGCGGAAGCGAAGAGTCCAACCACCCGTCGCGAGAGTCCAAACCGTGCCCTTGCGCACCTTCGGCCTCAGCGGACAGGGTCCTGTGCGGGATTCATGAACCAGCCATGCACACAGCACCCGGAGGTTCGATGAACGACAACGCACCGCAGCCCCCGAGCCGCCGTTCCGTACTCCGGACCACGGCCGGCGCGGCGGGAGCCGGAATCGGCCTGGGCGCCCTCGGCGGGCCGGCCGCCCACGCCACCACCCCAGCCGACGCCTCCGCCCCGCCCCTCCCGGGGGAGGCGGTGACGCCACCCCGCAAGGGCGCCACCATGGCCGGCGTTCCCTTCGAGCGCCGCTCCACCGTCCGGGTCGGCATCATCGGCCTCGGCAACCGGGGCGGGAGCATGATCGACCTGTTCCTCGCCCTGCCCGGGGTCCGCGTGGTCGCCCTCTGCGACCCGGTGAAGGCGAAGACGGAGCAGGCCGCCGCCAAGGTCGTCGCCGCCGGTCAGCCCTCCCCGGCCGTGTACACCCACGGGGAGGACGACTACGAGAACCTCTGCGCCCGCTCCGACCTCGACTTCGTCTACGTGGCCACTCCCTGGGACCTCCACTTCCCCATGGCGCGGGCGGCGATGCTGCACGGCAAGCACGTGGGAGTCGAGTGTCCGGTGGCGATGCGCCTCGACGAGCTGTGGCAGCTGGTCGACCTGTCGGAGCGGACCCGCCGCCACTGCATGCAGCTGGAGAACTGCTGTTACGGCCGCAACGAGATGCGGGTGCTCCGCATGGCGCACGCCGGCAGGTTCGGCGACCTGCTGCACGCGGCGGGCGCGTACAACCACGATCTGCGGGAGCTGATGTTCTCGCCGACGTACTACGAGGGCCCGTGGCGCCGGCTGTGGCACACCCGTCTGCGCGGCGACCTCTATCCCAACCACGGCTTCGGCCCGGTCGCCGGCTACCTGGACGTCAACCGGGGCGACCGGGTGGTCAGCATCAGCAGCTTCGGCACTCCCGCGCTCGGTCTCGCCGAGTACCGGGCCGAGAAGATGCCGCCGGGCGACCCGAGCTGGAAGGAGACGTACGTCGGGAGCGACCGGACGATCAGCGTGGTGCAGACGGCGAAGGGCCGGGTGATCCGGCTGGAGCACGACGTGTCTACCCCGCACCCGTACAGCCGTATCAACAGCCTCGGCGGTACGCGCGGTGTCTTCGAGGACTATCCGGCGCGGATCTATCTGGAGCCGGACCACAAGGGCCACCAGTGGGGCGACTTCGCGGCGTACGCGGCGGAGTTCGACCACTGGCTGTGGAAGGAGCACGCCAACCCGCCGGGGGGTCACGGCGGGATGGACTACCTCATGGTCTTCCGGCTGATGCAGTGCATGCGGCTGGGGCTCGTGCCGGACTTCGACGTGTACGACGCGGCGACCTGGACGGCTCCGGTGCCGCTCAGTGACGCGTCCATCAGGGCGAAGGGCGCGCCCCAGGCGATCCCGGACTTCACCCGGGGCGAGTGGCGCAAGGCGAGGTCCGGCATGGACTCGGCCAAGCCGGAGTAGCGGACCCGGTGGTGCGCGGGGCCCGGCCGGATGCGGCCGGGCCCCGCTGCCCGCGCCCGTCACGCGCCCGATCCGCCGCGCGGAGGGCCTCGTCCGAGGTGTCCCGCACGGGGGCGTCCCCGGCCGCCGGCACCAGGCCCGCCGATCATGCTCATGATCCGCCGCGTTCTCCTGGCACCCGAGTGAAGGGCGGGGCGTCCAGCGGGCCCTCGGCCGATCATGGCGGGTTCCGTGCGCGTGCACGAGAAAATCGATTGCCGCCCGGGTGCCCCGGGCGCGAACCTTGCACGGCTCGAAACACCGGCCACCAGCCGCCGAGCCGCTCACGCGCCGCCCGGAAGCGGCTCACGAGCAGAACGAGTCATCGGGCCCACCAGCCTGCGGGAACCACCGGAAGACCCTGGAACGCCATGCAGATTCGCGAACTACCCTATGCCGATCCAGGAGTCCCCGATGTCCGTTCGGGCACCCGGTTCCTCCTCTGGCTCGGCCGCAACCAGCTCGGCGGACAGGTCAGATGCCTGCTGTGGGGGATGCTGCTCCACTTCGGCATCGCAGGTCTGCCGCTCGCGGTCGGACTCGCCGTCCAGGCGGTCGTGGACCGCGACGGCGGCCGGCTCGCGCTCGCCGGCGGTGTGCTCGCCGGGCTGGGCGCGGCGATCGCGGTCGGCGACACGATGCTGCACCGCACCGCCGTCACCAACTGGATCACCGCTGCCGCGCGCGTGCAGCAGCTCCTCTCCCGCAAGACCGCCGAGCTGGGATCGATCCTGACCCGCCGCGTCGCCGCGGGCGAGGTGGTCGCCGTCTCCACCGGCGACGTCGAGAAGATCGGCTGGTTCGTCGAGGCGCTCTCGCGCTTCGCGGCGGCGGCCGTCACCCTGATGGCCGTCTGCGTGGGGCTGGTCATCTACCAGCCCGCCCTCGGCGTCCTCGTCGCGGTCGGCGTGCCGGTCCTCGCCGTGGCCGCCCTGCCACTGCTGCCCCGCGCCACCCGCCGGGCCGACGAACAGCGCGAGAAGGCCGGCAAGGCCACCGAACTCGCCTCCGACACCGTGGCCGGCCTGCGCGTGCTGCGCGGCATCGGCGGCGAGGAGCTTTTCCTCGGCCGCTATCGCGCGGCCTCCCAGGAGGTGCGCCGGGCCGCCGTGCGCAGCGCCCGCATGTGGGCGCTCATCGCGGCGATCCAGGTCCTGCTGCCGGGGCTCCTGCTCATCGCCGTGGTGGTGTACGGGGCACGGCTCGCGCTCGACGGGCGGATCGCCGTCGGCGAGCTGGTCACGGTCTACGGCGCCGTGATGCTGACGCAGCATCCGCTGCGCAACTTCGAGGAGATCGCGATGGCCTTCTCCTTCTCCCGGCCTTCCGCCAAGCGGGCCGCGCGCGTGCTGTCGCTGTCGCGTACGTCCACGACGACGGACGAGGGCCGGGCCCGGAAGGCGGGTCACGACGGGGCCGGGGCGTCCGGTGAGCTGTACGACCCGGTCACGGGGCTGCTCGCGCCCGCCG
Source organism: Streptomyces sp. NPDC036822 (assembly GCF_055609145.1). NCBI lineage: Bacteria > Bacillati > Actinomycetota > Actinomycetes > Kitasatosporales > Streptomycetaceae > Streptomyces > Streptomyces sp. NPDC036822. The sequence goes on along the minus strand of NZ_JBVJPY010000005.1, from coordinate 10,128 downwards.
GCCTCTTCACCGCGGTCGTCTGTGGCGACCCGGACGCGGCCGGACGCCTCGCGGACCGGCTCGGGGGGCACCCCACCGACCCGGGCGAGGGCCACACCTCCGTCCTCCTCGGCGGCGTCCCGCTCGACGAGCTGACGCTCGACGCCGCCCGGTCCGCCGTCCTCGTCCAGGACAAGGATCCGGTCCTGCTCTCCGGCACCCTGCACGAGCTGCTCGACGTGCCCTCGTCGGGCGCGGTCCGGCCGGCCGACGCCCTGTCCGCGGCGCAGTGCGGGGACGTCCTCGACGCACTCGCGCAGGCATCGGCGGACAGCGACGGCGACCCGATGAGAACCCGGATCACCGAGCGCGGCCGGTCGCTCTCCGGAGGCCAGCGCCAGCGTCTGGCCCTGGCCCGCTCGCTGGTCACCGACCCGGAGGTGCTGGTCCTCGACGAGCCGACCTCGGCGGTCGACTCGCACACCGAGTCCCGTGTGGCGGCAGGCGTCAAGCGCCTGCGGGACGGCGCCACGACCGTGGTCCTGGCCTCGTCGCCGCTGCTGCTCGACCTGGCCGACCGGGTCGTCCTCCTCCACGAGGACCAGGTGGTGTCCGTGGGAAGCCACCGCGCTCTGCTGCGCGACGAGCCGCTGTACCGGGCCGTCGTCACACGCGAGACGGACGAGGAGGTCGCCGCCGGGCCCCGGCCCCGGGGCGAGCGGGAGACCGGGTCCCTCGGAGGTCTGGAAGAACTCCGCGAGCTGGACCAGCTCGACGAGCTGGAAGGAGAGTCGGCATGATCGGCCTCGCGCCCCCGGAGTACGACCCGGCCGCCCCGCAGTCGGCCACGACGCTGCCCGTGGGCACCGCCGCGACCGTCCGCGCTTACGTCCGCGAGCTGCTGAGCCGCCACCGCCGGGCGTTCGCGCTGCTCATCGGCGTGAACGCGATCGCCGTGATCGCCTCGATGGTCGGCCCCTACCTCCTCGGCTCGGTGGTCGAGCGGCTCGCCGACGGCGCGCGCGAGCTGCGTCTCGGGCCGACGGTCGCCCTGTTCGCGGCCGCGCTGGTCGTCCAGACCCTCTTCGTACGGCTGGTGCGCCTGCGGGGGGCGACGCTCGGTGAGGAGATGCTCGCCGATCTGCGCGAGGACTTCCTCGTGCGGTCCGTGGGCCTGCCGCCGGGCGTCCTGGAGCGGGCCGGGACCGGCGACCTGCTCTCCCGTATCACCACCGACATCGACCGGCTGGCCAACGCCATGCGCGAGGCCGTGCCGCAGCTCGCCGTCGGGGTGGTCTGGGCGGGGCTGCTGATCGGCGGTCTCGCCGTGACCGCCCCGCCGCTGGCGCTCGCGGTCCTGATCGCCGCGCCGCTGCTGATCGTGGGCTGCCGCTGGTACTTCCGGCGGGCACCGTCGGCCTACCGGTCGGAGGCCGCGGGGTACGCCGCCGTGGCGGGCGCGCTCGCCGAGACCGTCGACGCCGGCCGCACGGTCGAGGCCCACCGTCTCGGCGCCCGCCGGATCGCCCTCTCCGACCGGCGGATCGCCGAATGGACGGCGTGGGAGCGGTACACCCTCTTCCTGCGCTCGGTCCTGTTCCCGGTCATCAACCTCACGCACACGATCGTGCTGGCCTCCGTGCTGCTGCTCGGCGGGATGTTCGTGCTGCGGGGCTGGATCGACGTCGGTCAGCTGACGACGGGCGCGCTGCTCGCCCAGATGCTGGTGGAGCCCATCGGCATCATCCTGCGCTGGTACGACGAACTGCAGGTGGCCCAGGTGTCCTTGGCGCGACTCGTCGGCGTCCGCGACATCGAGCCCGCCGCCGGGGACGACGCGGTGCGGCCCGAGGGGCGTACGGTCCGGGCGGACGAGGTGCGCTTCGGCTACCGCGAGGGCGTGGACGTCCTGCACCAGGTGTCGATGGACGTCCCGCCGGGCACGCGGCTGGCGCTCGTCGGGCCGTCCGGCGCTGGCAAGTCGACGCTCGGCCGGCTGCTCGCGGGCATCTACGCCCCGCGTTCCGGCACGGTCACGCTCGGCTCGGCGGAGCTGGCGAGGATGCCCGCCGAGCGGGTCCGCCGGCACGTGGCCCTGGTCAACCAGGAGCACCACGTCTTCGTGGGCTCGTTGCGCGACAACCTGCGGCTGGCCAGGGCGGGCGCCGCGGACGCCGAGCTGTGGGCGGCGCTCGGGGCCGTCGACGCGGACGGCTGGGCGCGGGGGCTCGACGAGGGGCTGGATACCGAGGTCGGCTCGGGTGGGCTCGCGCTCACCCCGGCCCAGGCCCAGCAGATCGCCCTGGCCCGGCTGGTGCTGGCGGACCCGCACACGCTGGTCCTTGACGAGGCGACCTCGCTCCTGGACCCGCGGGCGGCCCGCCATCTGGAGCGCTCGCTGGCCCGGGTCCTCGAGGGGCGCACGGTCGTCGCGATCGCCCACCGGCTGCACACCGCGCACGACGCGGACGTCATCGCGGTGGTCGAGGAGGGCCGCATCAGCGAACTGGGCAGCCATGCGGAACTGGTGGCGGCGGACGGGGCGTACGCGGCGCTGTGGAGGTCCTGGCACGGCTGACGCCGCCGCCCGGAGCGGGCGGAGGCGGCCGGTCGTTCCTCCCCGTCGCGCCACCGGCGCCACCGGCCCGGCGGGCCGGGTGAGCCCTCCGGCCCGGGCGGCCCCACCAGCCCGAGCAGGCCCGGGCGGCCCGAGCAGGCCGCACCAGCCCCGGCGAACCGCCTCACCACACCGGCCCCGTCGCTTCCCCGACGGGGCCGGTGCGGCGTCCTCGGCCGCCACGGCACCGCTGCGTGCCCGGTCGCCCGAGCCGGGCCGGGTCGTCCGATCCGGGCCGCCGTGTCGCCCGTGCCCGGCCGGTCGCCGGCTACGGCAGGTACGCCTGCTTCGAGGCGCAGGTCCAGATCACCGGTCGGAGGCGGCCGGAGGCGTCCACCGCCTGGCCTCCGACGCGGTCGTCGTCGGTGACCGCGTAGGCGGCGGAGGCGCCGCCTGCGGCCAGGCGCGGCAGGACGAGCGCGGGGCCGTGACCGGGGTGGTACTGGGCCTGCTCCGGCGGGGCGGTGTCCGGCGGCCAGGGACCGGTGATCGGCGAGTCGCCGACGACACCGACGGAGACGCCGCTGGTCGCGCTGATGTCCTCCAGGGTCGCGGAGGTCCGGCCTCCGGCCGGGGCGATCCCCACCGGCTCCTCGGTGTAGGGCGGCGACCAGCGCAGGCCGGCCGACTCCATGGCCCTGCTGTAGCTGAACGTGCCCGCCATCCGGCCCCGGTCGTCGATGTCACGCGGCTCGTAGGAGGAGTAGGTGTCGCCGGGGTGGACCGGCGGCAGTTCCCGCGCCGGCGCGGAGGCGGCGCCTGACCACAGCAGGGCGACGTGGTAGCCGGCGTACTCCTCGCCCTCGCCGTAACCGCTGCCGACGATCCGGCCCGCGTTGTTGATCCCGGTGACCTCCATGACCCGGACGTGCGCGGGCACGGCCAGCTCGCGGCGGACGGTACGGCCGGACCACTCGACGCCCGTGGCCCAGCCGTCGGCGCGGTGACGGTAGCCGACGATCCGGCCGCGGTCGTCGACGTCCTTGGCGTATCCGCCGCCCGGCAGGACGGTGACGGCGCGCGCCCCCAGGCGGTAGCTGAAGGGGGTGGGCCCGCGGCCGGGGCCCGTCAGGGTGCCGACCATGAGGCCGTGACGGTTGACCGCCTCCGCGGTGCCCCCGGTGTAGCCGGCCGGCAGCGGCACGGCGTGGACGCCGGTCCCGCGCCAGTACACCGGTTTGCCGTCGGACCTGCCGACGGCCGTCCTCCCCCTGCCGAGGTCGGTGACCGTTCCCCCGCCTCCGGGGGACACGGTGGTGAGCACCGTGATCTTCGGTACGCAGGGCCGGGGACCGGCGGCCTGCGCGGATGGGTGCCCCGGTACGGCGAGGGCCAGGGCGAGGCCGGCCAGGGCCGTCACCGCCGCCGTCGTCCCCCGTCGTGCCCCGCGTACGCGTCCTACGTGCTGTCTCTCCATGCGGACCCCCCAGTCCAACAGCGCGGTGCCGACGAACACCTGACGGCCCGTCGGCGCACCACATCATGGACGGCCCCGGCGCGGTACGCCAGACGGCGCACGGCACGGCGGAGAGAGGCGCGGACCCCCACGGCACCCCCGGGACACACGAAACCCAGGGGAGCGCCGAGCGGTCCTCAGATGAAGCCGAGCGCCGCCGCCCCGCCGACGCCGCCGAGGAGCATGAACGCGGGCATGAGGACCTTCAGCTCCACCCAGCTGCCGGCGCGGAAGCGCAGGAACTTCGGCGGGCCCACCGGGTACCACCGCTTGCGCCCGACCGGGACGGGCCACAGGATCGGGCAGCCGGAGACCGTCAGCGCGTCGCCGATGTCGTGGACGAGGGCGCCGAGGACGATCGGCAGGCCCAGCCACATGTACTCCTGGCCGGGGCCGGTGAACAGCCAGTGGGAGCCGTTGCCCGGCTGGTCCAGGACGCCCGCCAGGATCCAGGCGCTGGTGGCGCCCAGCAGCCAGACCAGGACGTCGCTGGACATGCGGGCGGCACGCCACAGCAGTCCCTCGACGGCGAGGACGAGGTGGACGAAGAGGAGGGCGAGGACGGCCCAGCGCCCGCCGGTGATCGCCAGGGCCGAGGCGCCCACGCCGATGAGGACCGCCCAGAGCCAGGTGTGGGTGAGGGTGCGGTGCCCGCCTGACCTGCGAGGGTCCGCGGAGGAGCGGGTGGCCTTGTAGACGGCGTACGAGAGCTTGTCGACGATCTCGCACACGCCCCGGGAGATCGGCCCGAAGGCCCGCGAGATGGTCGCGGACTTGTGGTCGAGGTCCGGCGCGAGGGCCGCGCCGGCGCAGATGAGCGCTCCGACGACGAGGACGGGCCACGGCATCGGGTGGTCCGCGGCGGCCGCCGCGGCTCCGACGCCCAGCCAGGCCGCCGCTCCGGACAGCGAGTGCGCCGGTCCCATCATGCTTGTTCCCGCCCCGTTCCTCCGGCGCCGGCGCCGAGTTGACGGCCGGTCGACGGGCCAGCGTATCGTCCGTGATCTTGTCCCCGGCGGCCGGTTCCCTCATCCGGACCGATCCCAGGCAAGATGGGGGCGTGACCCTTATCGATCAGCTGCCGCCGAACGCCGACCCCGACGCCCTCTTCGAGGCTTTCTCCTCATGGGCGGAGGACCGGGGCATCACGCTCTACCCGGCCCAGGAGGAGGCGCTGATCGAGGTGGTCTCCGGCGCCAACGTGATCCTGTCCACGCCCACCGGTTCCGGAAAGTCGCTGGTCGCGGCGGGTGCGCACTTCACGGCGCTGGCCAATGACCAGGTGACGTTCTACACCGCGCCGATCAAGGCGCTGGTGTCGGAGAAGTTCTTCGACCTGTGCAAGCTCTTCGGCACCGAGAACGTGGGCATGCTGACCGGCGACGCGTCGGTGAACGCCGACGCGCCCGTCATCTGCTGTACGGCCGAGGTGCTGGCGTCCATCGCGCTGAGGGACGGCAAGTACGCCGACATCGGCCAGGTCGTCATGGACGAGTTCCACTTCTACGCCGAGCCGGACCGGGGATGGGCCTGGCAGATCCCGCTCCTGGAACTCCCCCAGGCACAGTTCGTCCTCATGTCGGCCACGCTCGGTGACATGTCGATGTTCGAGAAGGACCTGACCCGGCGCACGGGCCGCCCGACCTCCGTGGTCCGCTCGGCGACCCGCCCGGTGCCGCTCTCGTACGAGTACCGGCTCACGCCCATCACGGACACCCTGACGGAGCTGCTCGAGACGAAGCAGGCGCCGGTCTACATCGTGCACTTCACCCAGGCGCAGGCCGTGGAACGGGCGCAGTCGCTGATGAGCATCAACATGTGCACGCGCGAGGAGAAGGACAGGATCGCCGAGCTGATCGGCAACTTCCGCTTCACCACCAAGTTCGGCCAGAACCTCTCGCGGTACGTCCGCCACGGCATCGGCGTCCACCACGCGGGCATGCTGCCCAAGTACCGCCGCCTCGTCGAGAAGCTGGCCCAGGCGGGTCTGCTGAAGGTCATCTGCGGTACGGACACGCTCGGGGTCGGGGTCAACGTGCCCATTCGCACGGTGCTGTTCACGGCGCTGACGAAGTACGACGGCAACCGGGTGCGGACGCTGCGGGCCCGGGAGTTCCACCAGATCGCGGGGCGGGCCGGCCGCGCGGGCTTCGACACCGCCGGCTTCGTGGTGGCTCAGGCGCCCGAGCACGTGATCGAGAACGAGAAGGCGCTCGCCAAGGCGGGCGACGACCCGAAGAAGCGCCGCAAGGTGGTCCGCAAGAAGGCCCCGGAGGGCTTCGTCGCATGGAGCGACACCACCTTCGAGAAGCTCATCGCCGCCGAGCCGGAGCCGCTGACCTCCCGCTTCAAGGTCACCAACATCATGCTGCTCTCGGTGATCGCCCGTCCGGGCGACGCCTTCCAGGCGATGCGCAAGCTCCTGGAGGACAACCACGAGCCGCGCAAGGCGCAGCTGCGGCACATCCGCCGGGCCATCGCCATCTACCGATCCCTGCTCGACGGCGGCGTGGTGGAGCGGCTGGACACGCCGGACGCCGAGGGACGCACGATCCGGCTCACGGTCGACCTGCAGCAGGACTTCGCGCTCAACCAGCCGCTGTCGACGTTCGCGCTCGCCGCGTTCGACCTGCTCGACCGCGAGTCGCCGTCCTACGCCCTGGACATGGTCTCGGTGGTCGAGTCGACGCTCGACGACCCGCGCCAGATCCTCGCCGCCATGCAGAACAAGGCGCGCGGCGAGGCGGTCGGGCAGATGAAGGCGGACGGCGTCGAGTACGAGGAGCGGATGGAGCGGCTCCAGGACATCTCGTACCCGAAGCCGCTGGGCGAGCTGCTCTGGCACGCGTACGACGTCTACCGCAAGTCCCACCCGTGGGTCGGCGACCACCCGGTCTCGCCGAAGTCCGTCATCCGGGACATGTACGAGCGGGCGCTGACGTTCACGGAGTTCACCTCCTGGTACGAGCTGGCGCGGACCGAGGGCATCGTGCTGCGCTATCTCGCGAGCGCGTACAAGGCGCTGGACCACACCATCCCTGACGACCTGAAGACCGAGGACCTCACCGATCTGATCGAGTGGCTGGGCGAGATGGTGCGCCAGGTCGACTCCTCGCTGCTGGACGAGTGGGAGCAGCTGGCCAATCCGGAGGTGGAGACCGCCGAGGAGGCCCAGGAGAAGGCCGACCAGGTCAAGCCGGTCACGGCGAACGCCCGCGCCTTCCGGGTCCTGGTGCGCAACGCGATGTTCCGCCGGGTGGAGCTCGCGGCGCTCGACAACGTCTCCGCGCTGGGTGAGATGGACGGGGACGCCGGCTGGGACGCGGACGCGTGGGGCGAGGCCATGGACGCGTACTGGGACGAGTACGACGATCTGGGCACGGGTCCGGACGCCCGCGGTCCGAAGCTGCTGTCGATCGAGGAGGACGCGGCGCACGGTCTGTGGCGCGTCCGTCAGACCTTCGCCGACCCGAACGGCGACCATGACTGGGGCATCAGCGCGGAGGTGGATCTCGCGGCCTCCGACGAGGAGGGCCGGGCGATCGTCCGCGTGACGTCCGTCGGACAGCTGTAGAGGAGCGCAGTCGTGACCAATCCCGCCGAGAGCCTCGTCGATCTGCTCGACCTGGAGCGGATCGAGGTCGACATCTTCCGTGGCCGCAGCCCGCAGGAGTCGTTGCAGCGGGTCTTCGGCGGCCAGGTCGCCGGTCAGGCCCTGGTCGCGGCGGGCCGCACCACGGAGGGCGACCGTCCGGTCCATTCGCTGCACGCGTACTTCCTGCGCCCGGGGCGCCCCGGGGTCCCGATCGTCTACCAGGTGGAGCGGGTGCGGGACGGCCGGTCGTTCACCACCCGCCGGGTGACGGCGATCCAGCAGGGCCGCACGATCTTCAACCTGACGGCCTCCTTCCACCTGCCGGAGGAGGCCGGGTTCGAGCACCAGCTGCCGCCGCGGCACATGACGGACCCGGACACCCTGCCGAAGCTGGCGGACGAGATCCGCGACCACCTGGGCGCGCTGCCGGAGGCGCTCGAGCGGATGGCCCGGCGCCAGCCGTTCGACATCCGCTACGTGGACCGGTTGCGCTGGACGAAGGACGAGGTCGAGGGCGCGGACCCGCGCAGCGCGGTGTGGATGCGGGCGGTGGGCCCGCTGGGCGACGACCCTCTGGTCCACACGTGCGCGCTGACCTACGCCTCGGACATGACGCTCCTGGACGCGGTGCGCATCCCGGTGGAGCCGTTGTGGGGTCCGCGCGGCTTCGACATGGCGTCGCTGGACCACGCGATGTGGTTCCACCGTCCCTTCCGGGCGGACGAGTGGTTCCTCTACGACCAGGAGTCCCCGATCGCCACGGGCGGCCGCGGCCTGGCGCGTGGCCGGATCTACGACCGTGAGGGCCGGCTTCTCGTCTCGGTGGTGCAGGAGGGCCTGTTCCGGAAGCTCTAGGGGACGCTCCCTGGGGCATGTCGGGGGGGGCTGGGTACGGTGGAAGCCTTGCCGTTTCGATGAGGAGACCTTGATGAGCCTGTACGACATTCCGCTGCGCACCCTGACCGGCGAGCCGATCTCGCTGGCGGACTACCGCGACCAGGCGGTTCTCGTGGTGAACGTGGCCTCCAAGTGCGGTCTGACGCCGCAGTACGCCGGTCTGGAGCGCCTGCAGAAGGAGTACGGGGAGCGCGGCTTCACGGTGCTCGGCGTGCCGTGCAACCAGTTCGCGGGCCAGGAGCCGGGGAGCGCGGACGAGATCCAGACCTTCTGCTCGGCGACGTACGGCGTGACGTTCCCGCTGCTGGAGAAGACGGACGTGAACGGCGAGGGCCGCCACCCCCTTTACACCGAGCTGACGCGGGTCGCGGACGCCGAGGGCCAGGCCGGGGACGTCCAGTGGAACTTCGAGAAGTTCCTGATCGGCCGCGACGGCGAGGTGACCCGGTTCCGTCCGCGCACCGAGCCGGACGCGCCCGAGGTCCTCGCGGCGATCGAGGCGCACGTCTCCGTCTGAGCCGGGGAGGGAGAAGGCCGACCGTCCCGATGACGTCGATCATGTAATGTGAGCGGCCCCAGCAGCGGACGAACGAGGAGGTGGGACCCATTCACGCCACGCAGGCAGGGTGCTCCCCCTCGATGACCGGACGGTCGGCCCGACACGGGTGACCACGGGAGCGCCCCACGGCTTCCCGGAAGGTTTCATGTCGCTCGATCCCTCTTTCTCCCTTCGTTCCACCACCGTCTCCCGTCTTCGCGCAGCGGGCTGCGTGTTCGCCGAGGACGAGGCGGAACTCCTCCTCTCCGCGGCCCGCGACGCCGACGAACTCGACGCGATGGTCGGCCGGCGCGCCGCCGGTCTGCCCTTGGAGCACGTCGTGGGCTGGGCCGAGTTCTCCGGTCTCCGGATCGCCGTCGACCCGGGGGTGTTCGTGCCCCGGCGGCGTACGGAGTTCCTGGTCGAGCAGGCCGTGGGCTTGGCCGCGCCCGGTTCCGTGTGCGTCGATCTGTGCTGCGGTTCCGGCGCGGCGGGGGCGGTGCTGCTCTCCGCCGTGGAGGACGTGGAGGTGTACGCCTCCGACATCGATCCGGCGGCCGTGCGCTGCGCGAGGCGCAATCTCGAACACCTCGGCGGCCGCGTCCACGAGGGCGATCTGTTCGCCGCGTTGCCGGGCGCGCTGCGGGGCCGGGTCGAGGTCCTGGTCGCCAACGTGCCGTACGTGCCGACCGAGGAGGTCGGCCTGCTGCCGCCCGAGGCGCGTGACCACGAGCCGCTGGTGGCGCTCGACGGGGGCGCGGACGGGCTGGAGGTGCTGCGCCGGGTGGCGGCGGAGGCCGCCGACTGGCTGGCGCCGGGCGGGACGCTGCTGGTCGAGACGAGCGAGCGCCAGGCCGCCCGGGCCGTCGATGCGGTCTCGGGGCACGGCCTGACGCCGCGGGTGGTCTCGTGCGAGGAGCGGTACGCGACCGTCCTGGTCTCGACGCGTCTCTAAAGCGTGTTGCAGAAGGTCGTATTCGGGCAGGTCAGAGCCGGGTTCGAGGCCGGTCGGTTCATGCGGCCATGGCGAGGTTGTGCATGTGAGC